>JBLHLC010000013.1:0-108157 GCA_047619685.1 Rhodothermales bacterium | reverse complement strand
CGTTGCCGTTGCCGTTGCCGTTGCCGTTGCCGTTGCCGTTGCCGTTGCCGTTGCCGTTGCCGTTGCCGTTGCCGTTGCCGTTGCCGTTGCCGTTGCCGTTGCCGTTGCCGTTGCCGTTGCCGTTGCCGTTGCCTCTGCGCTCGCCTCTGCGTCGGCCTTCGCCTCCGCGGCTTCGGCGGCCCCTGCCGCGACCTCCGGCTCGAGTGGCAGCATGTCAGCAAGGTCGGTTTCGGGAGACGCATCGGCAGTCCACCCGGGACGTTGGACATCCAGGAGCAGCCCGTAAGCACCACCCAGGGGGTAGGCGAAGGATCGCACGAAGGAGGTGGCCAACTGCGCCGCCCCAAGGTCTTCCGCGGCCCGGGCTCGGTTCTCGGCAGGCGTCTGGCCGGACAACGCGAAGCCAGTGTACTGCGCCAGGCCCTCGTGCATCATCAGAAGGCGTTCTTCATCGGCGGCCTCGGGGAAGAGCCGGTGGCGCTCGCTTCGGAAGTCCAGGGCGTCCTGGAGAGGCCGGTAATCCGCCGGACTCTGCAATGCCGCGGCCAGTGCCCGCATTTCCAGGGTCAGCCAGAATCACCGGTCCCTGGAGAGAAATGCCCCAGAGCCTACCTCCGTCTTCACGCGCGATGGTAGCCGCTGCCTCAAAAAGACGCGTCGCGTCAAGATGGGTGGGCTGGGCCTGTGCAGAGGCAGCGAGCACCAAGGCGAGAACGGCTAGGAAGCGATTCATGAGCGGCCGCTTTCCGCTGAAACGTAAGAAACGCATCCATTCGTATCCGGGGTGGCACCTGAGTCTGCGATCACCTACCGTACCCGGAGCACAAAAGCCTCCAGCCATGCGGACCTCCCTGTTACTCATTCTCCTCGCCGTTTTTGCCACGTCAACCGCCACGGCGCAGACCCCGGACCCGTCCCTGTTTCAGGAGTTGTCCTGGCGCAGCATTGGACCGTTCAGGGCCAGCCGGACGGTGGGAGGCATGGGTGTTCCGAGTCAGCCCAACCTCTTCTACGTTGTCGTCAACGGCGGCGGCGTCTGGCGCACGGATGACTACGGCAGAACATGGGATCCCATCTTCGATGACGCGCCGACCGGTTCGATTGGAGACATTGCGGTATCCCCATCGCACCCCAATGTGATCTACGTCGGCACGGGCGAAGGACTTCATCGGCCGGACCTGGGTGTGGGCGACGGCGTGTTCAAATCCACGGACACCGGCAAGACCTGGCAGCACGTGGGACTGAGCGATGTGCAGCAGGTAGCTCGCATCATTGTGCATCCAACAAACCCGGACGTGGCCTTTGTGGCGGGACTGGGACATCCCTACGGCGCCAACGAAGAACGGGGCGTATTCCGGACACGGGACGGTGGCGAGACCTGGGAAAAAGTCCTCTACATCGACCATAACACTGGAGCCATCCAAGTAGAGTTCGACCCCACGAACCCGGATATCCTGTTCGCAGACATGTGGGAGCACCGGGAGGGCCCCTGGGAGAACGCGGCCTTTTCCGGTCGGAACAGCGGGCTCTACAAGTCCACCGACGGCGGGAGTACCTGGCGGCAACTCACGGAAGGACTCCCCGATGCAGATGATGGGCTGGGCCGAATCGGAGTGGGCATCGCCCCAAGTAATCCCAACCGGATGTACGCTACCGTGGATGCTCGAGAAGGCGGCGGCATCTACCGCTCTTCAGACGCCGGCGAAAGCTGGGAGTTGGTCGCCACACAACGGCGGCTGTGGGGCCGCGGTGGCGATTTCGGTGAGATCCGCGTGCGGCCCGACAACCCCGATGTGGTATTCGTGGGAAACATCGCGTCCTATCGTTCTGACGACGGCGGGGTGTCCTGGAGCTCCATCAAGGGCGCTCCAGGTGGGGACGACTACCACCGAATCTGGATCAACCCGCTGCACCCGGACATCATGTTGTTCGCAGCCGACCAGGGGGCAACCATCACGGTCAACGGCGGGCGCACCTGGAGTTCGTGGTACAACCAGCCTACCTCCCAACTGTACCATGTGACAACCGACAACGCCTTTCCGTACTGGGTCTACGGTGGTCAGCAGGAGAGTGGGGCGATTGGCACAGCAAGTCGCGGCAACGGCGGCCAGATTTCGTTTCGCGACTGGGTGGGCATCGGAGCCGACGAGTACGCCTATGTGGCGCCCGATCCGCTGGATCCCGACATCATCTATGGCGGTCGGGTCATGCGATTCAACAAACGGACCGGGCAGTCTCAAAACGTGGCTCCCGAGGCCCTGCGGTCCGGCAAGTACCGTATCAAGAGGACCATGCCGTTGCTCTTTCACCCGGCCGATCCGCGCACGCTGCTGTTTGCCACCAATGTCCTGTGGAAGACCACCAACGGCGGGGACGGATGGGAGATCATCAGCCCGGACCTGAGCCGGGAGCAGCCGGAAGTGCCGGAGTCCATTGGCGATTTCGCGACTCCGGAGTTGGCCTCCATGCCGCGCATGGGTGTCATCTACGCCGTCGGGCCTTCGCCCCTCAGCACCGATGTGATCTGGGCGGGTACGGACGACGGCCTGGTCCATGTCACCAGGGACGGGGGTCGGTCGTGGTCAGACGTGACGCCGCCGGCGGTGCAGGCCTGGGAAAAAATCTCGCAGATTGATGCGGGCCACTTTGGCGAAGGCACAGCCTACATCGCAGTCAACGCCATTCGCCGTGATGATCAGCGACCGCACATTTACCGGACCCATGATTTCGGCCAGAGTTGGACACGCATTGTCTCCGGGCTCGGAGAATCCGGACCAGTGAACGTGGTCCGCGAGGATCCCGAGGCCAAAGGGCTGCTTTTTGCCGGGACGGAGCGGGCCGTGTACGCCAGCATTGACGACGGCGCCTCCTGGTTCTCGCTGCGTCTCAATATGCCGGCCTCGTCCATGCGGGACCTCGTGATCAAAGAGGACGACATTGTGCTCGGAACCCACGGAAGATCAATCTGGATTCTGGACGGCATCGGTGCGCTGCGCGGACTGGCCACTGCCGCCATGGACGATGTGCGAGTGTTTGAGCCAGGCCTGGCCACGCGGGTCAGGCACAACATGTTCAGCGACACGCCGCTGCCGCCTGAGGAGCCGGCGGGTCAGAACCCACCCGACGGGATCGAGATTGACTACTACCTCAAGACCGGCTCCGGCGAGGCAATCATCCAAATCATAGACGCCAATGGGCACACGGTCCGGAGCTATTCCAGTGCCGATCCGGTCTTCGTGGCTGACTCGACCGCCCTTCCCCATCCCACCTACTGGATCAGGCCGGAGCGGTCTGTGTCTGCGGCAGCCGGACTTCACAGGTGGATCTGGGACTTGCGCCACGAGTCGCCGCGGGGGGTTAGTCGTGGGTATACCATTTCGGCCGTCCGCGGGGACACACCTGCGGACGGAGAGGGTCCATACGTGATGCCGGGGACCTACACGATTCGGCTCACCGCTGGTGGCCAGACCCGGGAGCAACCGGTGACCGTTCGCATCGACCCCCGCGTCGAAATATCGAGCGGCGACCTGCAGATGCAACACGACGTGAGTCTAAGGGCTCTCGAGGCCCAGCACCGCCTGGCAGCCCTCCGTGCGGAGATTGATGCGTACCTGGCTGGGTCACCATCCCGCGGGAAGGCTAATCTGGCTTCCGCCCTTCGCGGCAACGGTATGCCCTCCGCGCCGGACCTCCTCTACGGCAGTTTCACGTCCGAGCCTGCCGGTCAGGAGACGATCGTCGGCACGGAGCGCGGACTCCTGTTCCTGCTGGCCATCTACCAGAGCGCGGAGGTCCGTCCCACCAGGCAGTCTCTCAACGGCCTCACGGAACTGGAAGGCCTGGAGAGGCGACTGGTCGAGCGCTGGCAGGGACTGAAATAGCCGGGAATGCTCGTGAGGTATCTGTCCGTTGTGCTGATTCTGGCCATGGCGCTTTCCGCGTGCACCTCGGAGCCCATCCCGCCTGAGCCGTTTGGCGCCATTCCGAGCGAGCGGCAACTGGAGTGGCACAAGCTCAAGTACTACGCCTTCATCCACTTTGGCCCCAACACCTTCACCGACGTTGAGTGGGGGCAGGGCGACGAAAATCCGGAGGTATTCAACCCCCGGGAGCTTGATGCCCGGCAATGGGCCCGTGTCATCAGAGATGCCGGGATGGAGGGAGTCGTGATCACGGCAAAACACCACGACGGGTTCGCGCTGTGGCCATCCGAGTATTCAACCCACACCGTCAGGGAGAGCGCATGGAAGGACGGCCAGGGAGACGTGCTCGCAGAACTGGCGGCGGCCTGCGCCGAGTTCGGGATCAAGTTCGGCGTCTACGTTTCGCCGAAGTCTGGTTTGACGGCGCAAATGGCGAAGGACCAAACGGCAAACGACAGGTCTACGACTTCCCCGGATTCGCAGCCGTAGTCCGGGAGCACCAGCCGATGGCGGTGATCTTCAGCGATGCCGGGCCAGACATCCGGTGGGTCGGGAACGAGAACGGTTACGCCGACGAGACCAATTGGAGCACCGTCCGCGATGGTGCCTTCTATCCCGGTATTCCGGGCGTGAATGATCAGCTTCAGCACGGCCACGAGGACGGCGACACCTGGCTTCCCACGGAGGTCAACACGTCCATTCGCCCAGGCTGGTTTTATCACCGGGATCAGGACGGCAAGGTGAAGTCGCTTGACCAGTTGATCGACAATTGGTACCACTCCGTCGGCATGAACGGCAACTTCCTCTTGAACCTCCCGGTCGATGGCCGTGGCCTCATCCACGAGAACGAGGTAGCCCGACTAATGGAGCTGAAGGCCTACCTGGACGAGGCCTTCTCGGACAATCTGGTAGTGGGGGCTTCCGCGGTGGAAGAGCGGTCAGGTTATCCCGCCGCAGGCGCGGTGGACGGGGACCTGGGGACCTACTGGGCCACCGATGACGCGGTGAACACCGCATCGCTGACGGTGACGTTTGCGGAAGAATCCGAGGCCAATGCCGTACTGCTTCAGGAGTACATCGCCCTTGGCCAGCGCGTTCGTTCGTTTACCGTAGAGGCGGATATCCTGGGTGAGTGGCAACGCGTAGCCACGGGCACGACGATTGGCAACCGCCGGATTGTGCGCTTCGACCCCGTCACAACTACAAGGCTTCGCATCACGTTTGATGCCAAGGCCAGCGTCGTGATTTCGAACGTTGAGGCCTACAGGGTCCCTTAGGCAGGCCTACGAGAGCCGAATCGGCAACGTGCGCACCGGCCGTCCGGTAGCCTGAAGGATGGCGCCAGCCAACGCCGGTGCCAAAGGCGGCACTCCAGGTTCGCCGACACCCCCCGGTGCTTCCATGGAGTCGATGATGTGGACGTGGGTCTCCGGAGTTTCGTTCATGGCCAGCAGCCGGTAGGTGTCGAAGTTGCCGGTCGTGACTGCCCCGTCCGACGCCTGGATGCCGTCCTTCAGCGCGATGGTCAGCCCGAATACGGTGGCGCCTTCCATCTGACTCCTGATGCGGTCCAGATTGACAGCCGTCCCGCAATCCACGGCGCAGTCCACCCGATGCACAACGATCTTTCCGTTCTCCACCGATGCGTGAACCACGTGGGCCACGTAGCTGGAGAAACTGAAGTGGCCGGCTATTCCCATCCCGTGCCCCGCGGGTAATTGCCTGCCCCAACCGGCCTCGTCAGCCGCACGCCGAATGACACCCTTCAAGCGGGCCGTGTCCAGGACCGGCGGACGCGGGAAGAGATCGTTCAGCATCCGATCCGGACCGATCAACTCCAGGAGGTAATCCCTCGCATCCCTGCCCGCCGCATGCGCCATTTCAGCAGCAAAGGCGTTGACCGAAAACCCGTGATGGATGTTGTACACGGACCGGAGCCAACCGATGCGCTGATGTGCCACTGCCCCGCACGCCTCCATGCGCACGTTCGGGATCACATAAGGGTTGTTGGAGACGCCGGACCGAAGATCGCCGGCGCCTGGCCCGGTGACGCCGTTCGCGAACGTCGAGTTGATGGTTGGGAAGGACGAACGGTGCAGCCAGGAGATGGCGTTTCCGCCGGCGTCCAACCCCGCACGCATGTATTGGGCAGACGGAGGGTGGAAATAGTCGTGCCGCAGGTCGTCCTCGCGGCTCCAGGTCACCTTGACCGGTGCGCCGACCTTTTGGGAGAGGAGCGCCGCCTCGACGCAATAGTCGGGCTTGGACTTGCGCCCGAACCCTCCGCCCAGGAATGTCACATGGACGGTCACCGCCTCGGCGTCCACGCCAAGGGTCTCTGCGACGGACTGGCGGGCGGTCTGAGGATCTTGCGTGGGCGCCCAGAGCTCGCAGGTACCATCGCCTTTCACCCACGCGACGGCATTCGGTGGTTCCATGGGTGCGTGGGGAAGCATGGCGATGTGGTACGTGGCCTCGACCGTCTGCGCCGAGGCTGCCATGGCAGCGTCTGGATCTCCTTCCTCACGGGCACTGGTCCCCGCGGCAAGTACCGAGGCCTCCATTTCAGTCCGCTGGCCATCAGTTGACCAGGAGTCGTTGGGGGCAGATGCCCAGGCAATTTCCAGCGCTTCGCGGCCCTTGAATGCCGCCCACGTGTTGTCTGCGATCACGGCCACGCCGCCAAGAGCCTGGAAAACCGGCGGCAGGGTGGCGTCGGCCAATTGGATCACGTCCAGAACGCCAGGTACGGCGCGGGCGGCCGTGTCATCGAATGAGGCAACGCAGCCGCCCAGGACGGGACTGCGCTGGATGGCCGCATAGACCATTCCGTCAACCTGCACGTCGATGCCGTACCTAGCCGAGCCGGTGACGAAGGCCTTGTTGTCTCGGCCGTTAATGGCGGTTCCGATATATCGCCATTCCTCTCGGGGGCGAAACGTTGGCGCTTCCGGGGCAGGAAGGGTGGCTGCAGTCGCGGCCAGTTCTCCGAACGACAAGGATCTGCCATCGGAATGGACCACCGCATGAACACCCATCGTGCACTCTTCAACCGGCACGCCCCAGGCCTGGGCGGCGGCGGAAACCAGCATCATGCGCGCGGCGGCGCCGGCATTCAACCAATCGTTGAAGTGGCCGCGGATGGAGCGCGAACCATCTGTGTTCTGATTGCCAAACCGGGGATGGCCCTCGGCCTGGAGGATGGAACAACGGTCCCAATCCGCTCCCATCTCGTCCGCGATGATGGCGGGCACGGTGGATCGGATGCCCTGTCCCATCTCGGAGCGGGAGCAGACGATGAAAACGTCGCCGTTCTCGTTCAGTCCGATGAAGACGTTGGGCTTGAAGGCGGCGTCGGCCAGTGCACCGACCGGTTCGGCACCATCGGGCCAAGCGTTTCTGTTTTCCGTTCTGCATCCACTGAATACGCCGAGCACGAAGACCGACCCGGTTCCGAGAGCAGTCGTCTTCAGGAAACGTCTGCGGGAGACGTTCAGAACCTGCAAGGGCTCGGAGGTTGTGCTGCGGGGAGTCTGGATGCCCGCCATTTCGAGTGCATACATATCTAGGCCCCTTTTTCGGCTGCAAGGAGAATGGCCTCCTTGATGCGTTGATAGGTGCCGCACCGGCACAAATTAGGCTGGTTTAGGTCTATGTCTTCAGGCGTTGGGTTGGGGGTGTCTTTCATCCACGCCGCCGCGCGCATGATCTGTCCGGACTGGCAGTACCCGCATTGGGGAACGTTGACTTCGTTCCAGGCCAGTTGAAGGGGATGGGTGCCATCCTCCGACAGACCTTCGATGGTGGTAATCTCAGAGCCCGCGACCCCGGAGATGGGAGCCCCACAAGAACGGACGGCCGCGCCATCCACGTGGACCTCGCAGGCGCCGCAGAACGAGCTTCCGCATCCATATTTGGTGCCTGTCAGCCCCATGAGGTCACGAAGGACCCAGAGGAGCGGCATGTCCGGTTCGGCATCTACCGTGTGATGCTCGCCGTTGACGGTTAGAGTATACGTGGGCATTGTTCTCGGGCCTGGGTGGAAGAGACTGAACGTATCGAACGGGAGGGGGAGGAGGCAAGCGACTTCTGTTTGTGCCCGCGGTCTGGCACTACCTGATTGGCTTGAGAAGGACGCTACGCAGCCGATACCATCCTGCGGAACACTCCAACAGAGGCGGCAAGATGAAGAAGATCAGGCTGATCGCGATTCTGGGTTTGGGCTGGGGATATGGCTTTAGCGCGTCGGCGCAGTCGCTGGTGGTTGGATCGGGCGCCGCCACACTCGACGCGGTGGTGGATGCGAACGAGTGGACGGCGACCCCACTGGTGACGCTTGCCAACGTGACACTCCGGGCGATGGCTGATGGTCAGTATCTCTACATCGCCGACTAATGGGCGGACTCCACGGAGAGCATTGCCAAGAGCGCGTGGACCTTCAATGGTGCATCCTGGGCCAAGTCCGGTGACGAGGACCGTATCGGGTTCATCTGGGATCTGGGCATGAACGGGGCTTCCTGCGCCTCCATGTGCCATAACGACGGTCTCATACGGACCAACAACGGGATCGTGGATGTCTGGCATTGGAAGGCGGCTAGGGGGGCATGCTCGGGTATGCCGACGACAAGTATTGGGATGTCGACGACCGCCACAGCGACGCCGGCACCGGTTCCTACTCCACCAACGCTCTTGACCTGCTGGGGCGACCGACGTTCATGGCGGCGGGCGATCCAGGTCTTAATGCCGTCTTTCTAGGAGACAATGCAGCTTCGACGGCCCTACTGGCGGTTTCGGCTCATGTATCTAGAAGGGGCCACGATACCCGGCTACGTTCTCCGGGCACCGAGCGGCGACCGTGCATCGGTCCAGGCTGCGGGTAAATGGAAGGACGGCTTCTGGACCGTCGAATTCAGGCGCGCGTATTCCGGCACGGAACACGATTTTCAGGTTGTGCCGGGAGACTCAGTGACCTTCGCCCACGAGATCTTCGACGATATCGGCAGCGGCCATGCGGAGAATGGCGTCGATTCCACAATTTACACGCTCGACTTCTCCGGTATCCCCGCCGCAACCGCGTCCCAGCCAATGCCTGCTGGCGTACCGGAGTCATTCATCCTGGACCAGAACTACCCGAATCCTTTCAACCCCTCCACCCGGATCGCCTTTCTGCTTTCCTCGCCGTCCAACGTGGAATTGACCGTTTTTGACATCCTTGGTCGAGAGGTCGAAACGGTGCTTCGCCGCAACCTGCCAGCCGGCGTCCATCAAGTGGATTTCAACGCGTCAGACCTTCCTTCCGGGGTATATGTCTACGCGGTGACGGCCGGGCAAACCGTCCAGACGCGGACCATGACTCTGGTTCGCTGATGATTCGAGGCAAGCGAAGTCAGCGAAGCCTTCGGAACCTCAGATCCCAAACGCGGCCTTGCACCAGGCTCAGCCCAGTCACCTTGCCCCCGCGGTCACGGCGAAAGAGGATGGTGCCCATGGAGTTGCGAAAAGCGTCCGGGTAGAGTGGGGACAGGGGGTCGGTGTCGCCGTACCGGTCTTTGGCGACGAGCACTCCGTCTTCGACCACCATCTGATAGGTCACCTCAGCTTCATCGCTCCGGAAGGAACCCTCGAAGGCCGATAGCGCCGCGCCCGACGGGGCAAACGGCTCAGCGGGTTCAAGCCGGACGAAGTCTCCACTCTCGTCCGTCAGCACGGCACCGACGCGCCCTTGACCCTCTGCGGGATCAAACTCAATCGAGTTGGCGCCGACCACAAACCGCGTCTCGGAGGTTGGCTGCAGAGCTGTCCCCGATAGTCTCATTGTGCCGTCGTGCGCTGTGACAAAGACGAGCGTGTGGGTTCGCTGGTTTACATAACGGCCGACCAGTTGGTCGAGGCGATCCTCGGAGACCGCGTAGGCAGGTTCCGTTTCGGTGTCCGCGGGTTCTTCGACGGTCAAATACAGGTCAGCCACGCCATGAGCCAACTGGCCGGCGCGGGCACTGGAAACGTTGCACATGACGGCCACTGCAACGCCCTGGTCGGGGTAGCGGGCGAGGTATCCCCGGTACCCTGCGGTAGAGCCGCTGTGCTGTACCTCACGAACGCCCCGGTATTCACCTACAAAAAGTCCGCTGGCGTATGCAATCGTTCGGCCGGAATTAAGGACGCCCTGCGTGTGCATCTCACGGATGAATTCCGGTCCCCAGAGGGCGCCGGTCTCCAGGTTATGCGTGAACAGGAGAAGATCTCCGACCGTGGTGAGCAGGCCTCCATTTCCGTGGACGTTCTCAAAAGGCATGTTCATGGCATAGCCTTCGCCACTGAGCGGCCCGTAGGCGATGGCCCGGTCTTTTACCACCCGACGATAGTCGTCGCGCCATTCGGTTCGGTTCATTCCGAGTGGCTCGAAGATTTCTTGCTTGGTGAACTCCGCGAAAGACATCCCGCTCACCCGCTCAACCAGAACAGCCTGAAGGTTGTATCCGGTGTTGGTGTACGAATAGTATTCGCCGGGCGGATAGTTCAGGGAGAGCTGCCGACTCGCGATGTCCAGCATGTGTTTGTGCGTATGGACGCGCGTGGTTCGCGGCCATCCTTCGATTCCGGCGACGGCACCCCAATCCCTGAGTCCGCTCGTGTGGTTGAGCAGGTGGCGGATTGTCACCACATCGCCGTAATCGGGCAGTTCCGGGATGTACTTCCGGATGTCATCGTCAAGCGAAAGTTTGCCTTCGAGGGCAAGCAGGATTGTCGCAGCCGCCGTGAACTGCTTAGAAACCGAACCCGGCTCGAACACGGTCCGAGCGGTGTTTGCGACGTCGTGCTCAAGGTCTGCCATGCCGTAGGCGCTGGCGAAGACCTCGGTTCCGTCCCGACTCACGGCGACCGCACATCCGGGGCCATGTGTGGAGTCGAAGCGCTGGAAGACGGCGTCAACGTCCTGAGCGCTTGCGGAAACCAGGGGAAGGGCGAGAAGGAGAAGGAGGGGGCGGGTCATGTGTTGTTCTCGGCTGGCTTATCCCGAAAGGTACAGCGTTTCCACCGGTTCGGTCGATCTCACCGCAGCGAGTCGAACCACAACTTGGACAACAGCATCGCCGGGGCCGCGCAGTCGCCGTGGCCGCCGAATTCGAGCGCGACCAGGGTGACATCAGGTGCGCCGTTCGCCAAAAAGGCGTCGTAGGTCACCTGTGAGTTGCCGAAGGGGATGAGGTCATCCTCAAGGCAGTGGTACAACCGGGTCGGAGTTTGGGGCGACCAGTTAAAAAGGTCGTTGTCCCGTAGCGCTACCCGTAGCGGGTGCTGGTCCGAGGCGTCGAAGGCGGCCAGGTAGTCCGCGCGAATCATGTCGATCGGCGTAGTCGGAATCTGGCGGTCGATCTCGCCAGATCCAATGCTACCGTCGTAAAGGCCCGGCAAGAGCGTATTCAGGGGAGCCACAAAAATCTCCGACGGATCACCGAACAGAGAGTAAATCTCGTTGTAGGCCAGAAGCTGGAAGGGGAGGTAATAGGGCGAGGGGTACGCTTGGTCGTTCTTCATGAGGTCCACCATCGTACCCGAGAGGTCATAGGCGCCGGCCATCGGGGCAGAGGCAATAAGGTCAAATTCCGACGCGTACTCCGCCTCAATCAGGCGTTGCGCCGCGGCCGTGGCATTGCCGCCCTCGGAGTATCCTACCAGGAAGACCTGCCCGGTAAGCGGGATTCCAAGGTCCGCAACCAGATTTCGGGTGGCCCTCAGCATGTCTACCGTGGAAGTAGCCAGGGAAGCAGAATGCACAAACGGATGGAGACCGGGCGAGGTGCCCAAACCCAGGTAGTCGGGCATCGCGGCCACGTAGCCCGTCGCGGCGTAGGCAACCGCCAGGAGCGTTTCGCCCGCATCGGTCCCGCTGACAGAAGCCACGCCGGCCTTTCTGACTTCCGTCCCGTGCTGGTACGAAACCAGCGGTGCCGCGCCTGTCCCGACCGGAATCGCAACTAGCCCCGAGGCCTGCGTCGGCGAGCCGTCCGGGGCCGGCGTCTGGTAGGACAACCTGTAGAGGTCTACCTCGAAATCGATATCAACTGGCAGATCGAAAGCAGCGATGTCGGCCTGGCTGAGCCGCTCGATCTTCTCGAAGGACTCCAGGACACGAATCGATGCGTCGGGGGAGTCGGGCCCAAAGACCTCACAGCCGGCCGTGAGACCAAGAAGACAGAGTGGCAGGGCAAATCTGAGGGATGTCCCTCGTTCGAAAAGTCTCATGTGGTGGGCTCAGCTGTCAGGATGTTCTGCCGCCCGTCGGACCTTGGCCAGCGCTTTCTTGGTGATTCTCTTTGCGAAGAGCCGAAACGCGAGACCGGTCAGAGCCGGAGCCAGGCCGTGGGTCTCGTAGTGCAGTTCGACCCGCACGTGGGTTTCATCTCCCTGTGGTCGCACAATCCAGAACGTAGCGAAAGACTTTACGAGGGGGACCTTGTCCACCCGCTCGCCAAGCACCAGAGCGTCGCCGCCAAAGTCAGCTTTGATGGTCTCGAAGTCAATCGGATTCCCCTTGACGATGCACTGATGCTGGGTCCCGGCGCGGTTTACGCGCTCCTCCGTAAACAGAAGTTCAATGGCCTCATCGTTCCAGAGGTGCCGCAGATTCAGGTTGGAGACGAGTTCGAACGTCCTCCGGTGCGGGGCCGCGATAACCGCTTCAATAACCACGGGCCGCTCCATGAGCGGGTACTCGGTTAGCGGGGGCGGGACCACGACTTCGCTGAGAAGGGGAGCCATGGACAAGTGGCCGTACTGCACCGAGCCATAGGAATCGTACTCCGAGGCGGCCTTTTCCCAGTGGCCCCATTCCGGCGCGGAGACTTCGCCCTCCAGGAGGTTGTCCGTGGCCAAGAAGTATTCATCCGAAGGGACATCATTCTTCAGCAGTCGGTGCGCCAATATCACGTCCGGGCCGTGTGGTTTGCGCTGTCCGTTTACCTCGACGAAACCGATTGGGCCCCGGTGAGCCACGAACTTGAGAGATAGCCGATTCGCGGAAAGACAGGCCCCGCAGTCGCAGATTCGGCGGCTCTCATACAGTTTGAGATGGTTGTGAAACCGGACGAACGTGCGTCTGGCTTGATGGAGGATATCCTCGATTGCCGGCGCGTCGGACTTTGAATGGAAAAAAACGGCATCGCCTTCAACCTCGGCGACGGTCAATCCCAACTCATCGGCGTCGATGATGAGTTGCAGCAATTCCGAGATAATGTGTCGACTGTGCTCGACCTCGGTCTCGTTGACAAAAGTGGTGAACCCACTGATATCAGGTATGAAAAGGAGAGTGTCCAAGGGCGCAGGGTGGGGGTGCGTCGAAGTATAGGTATCCCGGGCGCCTTGCAATCGTGTATACAAATAGTTACGTTACCAATTGGTAACATAATACAAATAGCAATGATTACGGAAAAATCTGACCTGGCCATCGACATCACCCAGGAAGTGGTGGTGTCCGCGCCAATCCAGCAAGTTTACGATGGCTTGCTCTTCAGAATGGCCGAAGGCAACAAGGGCCCAGAGGACTCTGCCATGCCGATGGTCCTGGAAAGACGCCCCGGCGGACGCTGGTTCAGGGACCTAGGGGAAGATGCCGGACACCTGTGGGGCCATGTCCAGAGCATCCGGCCGCCCACGCTTCTGGAAATCTACGGACCGCTATTCATATCGGCCCCGGTGTCGAACAACCTCCTCATCCGCCTGACCGAAACCGATGAAGGTGTAAGCGTGGTGCTGAAGCACACGGCTCACGGTCCAGTCCAAGACGGATGGGCCGACGGTGTCAGCGAGGGTTGGGCGAAGTGGCTTGCAGACGTGAAAACGGACTGCGAAGCGGGTGCCTGACGATCTGGACAACGTCTGGAAGGCGCTTTCTGACCCGACCCGGAGGGAAATCCTGGACGTTCTCAGAGAGGGGCCCCAGCAAACGGGCGAACTCGTGGCGCGCTTTCCAAGCCTGTCGCGGGTAGGCGTGATCAAGCACATTGAGGTGCTTCGTCAAGCAAGCCTGGTGCTGACCAGGGAGGACGGTCGTCGCAGGATCAACTCTTTGAATCCGGTGCCCATCCAGCAGATCTACCAACGTTGGGTACGGGGGTTTGAGGGGCACTGGGCCGGGGTCCTGGCGGATCTCACCAAACTGGGGGGCCAGCCGGGTCTTAAACCTTGAAATAGATCTTCCGGCGGTCCATCCACATGGCAATGCCAGCCCAGAGGGCCACGAACAAAACGGCGAAGAGGAAGGAGCCCAGTTTCGGATTTCCCGTCAGCTGCAGCAGTGCGTCATAGGCGGCCGTCTTTACGGGGGTGTCGCCCAGCCGAATGCTGCCCATGGCGGTGGCCATCATGCCGGACGCGACGAAGGCAAAGATGGCGTTTCGACCGTAGGCGCGGAAGGGCTGCGCCCATCGCCGGATCCCCTTGATGTCGACGAGATGGAAGAGCGTGGCGAGAACCAGCAGGGCCATCCCGGACGTGAACACGGTGTAGGAACTCGTCCAGAGCCGTTTGTTTATCGGCATCCAGATGCTCATCACCAGGCCGATGCCCATCAGCCACGCGGCCCCAACGAACAGGCCGTTGAGCCTGGCAGAGTCGTCCAGATCCTTGCGCTGCATCCAGACGCCCGCCAGGATCCCGAAGAGGACCGAGCCAACGGCGGAGATCGTGCTGATCAGGCCTTCCGGGTCGAAGGACCAGATCAGGCTACCCGCCGGATCGTACAGTTGGCGCGCGCTCCAGGTGTGAGCGCCCAGAACGTGATAGTCGATGTAGAAGGCCCAGTTGGAAAAGAGTTCGCTGATCCGGGTCTCGTCGGTTGGGAATCCTCGGCTCAGGTCGGGCAGACCGAATCCCGGGATGGGGATGAGCATCATCCAGACCCCGTAGAAGCCGAGCAAGCCTATTATCCAATAGCCTATTTTCCGCGGATCCGGGGTCCAGAAGTAGATGCCCGACGCCAACAAATAGCAGACCCCAATGCGCACCAACACCCCGGGGTATCGCATGCCGGCGAGGCGAGCCAGAAGCGGGTCGTCCAGCCCAAGTTTGGCAGCTCCGAGCGCGAACACGAGGAAAGAACTCCAAAGTAGCCGCCTCCAGAAGACCTTTCGCTGCGTGCCAACCAGAAGCACGGCTGCGGTCACGACCGCCCCGATAAATCCGATGCGAAGCATAAGGCCCGCAAAGAGGTCCGCGGACCCGCCAGCCAGAAATGCAGCGCCGTCTCCGGGCCAGAAAACACGGGACCAAGTCCCGCCCCACCAGCCCAGAAGCACGAGAGCCGCCGCTCTGCGCGCCACGTGGCCGAACAGCGCACGGCGCGAGTCACCCGCCTCCAGCCGCTTCGGAAAGGAGTACATCATGGACATCCCGACCATGAACAAAAAGAACGGGAAGACAAGATCCGTCAGCGTCCACCCGTTCCATGCCGCATGTTCGAGAGGCCAGTAAATGTGGCCCCAAGATCCCGGATTATTGACCATCAGCATTGCCGCGATGGTCAGCCCTCGCAGCACGTCCAGCGAGTCCAGACGGCGTCCAGGTATTGCCAATGCCTCAGTCATGGATCACCTGACGCGTTTCCATGTGGAAGCGGTCTCCCGGCGCCAGCACGAAGTAAGGCTTTTCCCACGGCTGATACGCGCGGGTGTTGTCATGGATGGCCACCATCCACTTGCCCAAGACCTCCAGCGTATCTGCGGAGACGATGATGGCCGTGCTTTCAGAAAGCCCTATGCCCAGGAGGTACGGCTGCGCCTCGATGACCGGGATAATGTGATCCCAGCGATTCCGCGTGTTGATGTGCTGATCGATGGCCACGTGACGCAGGAATTCGAAGCCGAGTTGGTGATTTTCCTCGTCGGTCATGACGATCTCAGAGCCTTTGGTGTCGCCGCGGACCAGGTACTCACCCTGAATGGTTGCCCCGGCTGAACTGCCGCCGATGACGCCGCCGCGCTCCAGTACCTTGTGGAACTCATCATAGGTGCACGTGCCGGCATAGGAGTCCACGATGTTCCACTGCCGGCCTCCATTGAACCAGACGGCAGTGGCCTCGGTCAGATCGCCAACGAAGGTGGGCGTGTCGGCGACCACCTTGTCGTGCGTGTGGAGCATGGTCACGTGTTGCAGGCCGCGTGCGCGCCAGCCCCGCAGAATCCGCTCCTCGTCGAAGACGCTCGGGTTTCCGTCCCTGTCGTAGTTGCCTCCCGCCGTCGGCACGATGACGAAGCGGCCCGCCTCGGCGCCGCCGCCAAGCTCAATGAAACGCTCAATGATGCCTGAGCCATCCATGGGACCGCCGCCGGCGATTACCAGTGAGCCCTTCGCCGGTCCGTAGTGCTGGCCCGAAACGGAAGCGCAAAGGAGAAGCGTTGGGAGGAGACAGAAAAAGAATCGCATCATCGGGGAGGTTCTCTTGTTTCTTTGCGCCGATCAGACGGCAAGATACTCCTGGGTGCGTCCCATCATGAAGTCGATTTCATGCCTCGGAGCGAACCCCACGAGACCCCTCGTCCGTTGCAATGCCTGTTAACGCAAGACAGCTCGAGAAGTGATTCGATTGCGCCATTTCGTCGATTGCCATTGCCGCGGCCGCTGCCGCTGGTTGGCGCTGTGCACCCCGCTAGAACCGGGCAGCTAACCGAAAAAGGTGTCACTCTGCACTGCGAATAACCGCGGTGCGTCTCCCCGAAGCGCCCCTGAGTGCCCGTATCTCCGAAGGTGAGATGCAACAAGACACACAGGCCCTCCAAACCGTCCCGACGTTTCCCCACCCCGGGTGGAGATGTGTCGAAGAGCATCGAAAAGCCGCAACCCAGCCATGGCCTCAAATCACGATTTACTGCCCGCGAACCGTCCTGTAGACGGCCTCCTTCGTCCAATTCAGAGCTTTCTCCGCCTCGAAGCGGCTTCGGGAATCATCCTGATGGTGATGGCAGCTGTCGCCCTGGTATGGGCAAACTCGCCGTGGTCGGCGGCCTACTTCGAACTTTGGAGTGTAAAAGTCACGATGGGGGCGGGCGACTTCCTCATCGCCAAGCCGCTCCTGCTGTGGATCAACGATGGCCTCATGGCCATATTCTTCTTCCTGGTCGGCCTTGAGATCAAGCGAGAGGTGCTGACCGGGGAGCTACAGTCGCCCCGAGCGGCGATGTTGCCGATTCTGGCGGCGATTGGCGGTATGGTCGTGCCTGCCGGGCTCTACGTACTGGTTACGGGCGGTACGTCTTTCGTTTCGGGATGGGGCATCCCTATGGCGACGGATATCGCTTTCGCACTTGGAATCCTGGCGCTTCTGGGCTCCAGAGCCCCCACGGTGCTGAAGATATTCCTGACCGCCCTTGCGATCATCGACGATCTGGGGGCCGTCATCGTGATTGCCCTGTTCTATACCGCAGAGCTCAATCTCGCCGCGTTGGCGCTTGGAGGCGTTGCCCTGGCTGTACTCGCCCTTGGCAATTGGTTTGGTGTGCAGAGAACGTTCTTTTACGTGATTCTTGGCGCGGTACTCTGGCTGGCCCTCCTGAAGTCAGGTGTTCACGCGACCGTCGCGGGCGTGCTGCTGGCACTCATGGTGCCCGCTCGCTCCCGGTTGGATCAAGACCAATTCCGCGAAAAGGCCTCCTCCTATCTCAAGAAGCTGGCTCCTGGCGCCTCAGCCGAGAATCCGGATGACGCGCGTGACGCCGTTCACGCCATGGAGGTGCTGGCAAAGGGCGCGGAGACTCCCTTGGCCAGGATGGAGCATGCCCTTCATCCCTGGGTGGCCTATTTCATCATGCCCGTTTTTGCGCTGGCCAACGCAGGGGTTGCGCTCGGGGCGGTGCCGATCGGCGAGGCGCTGATGCATCCAATCTCGCTCGGGATCATGGCCGGCCTCTTCATTGGAAAGCAGGTCGGGGTTGCCGCCTTTTCCTGGCTGGCGGTACGACTGGGCCTTGCAGATCTTCCGAAGGGCGTTTCGTGGGGACAGATATATGGCGTGGCCATACTAACGGGAGTAGGCTTCACCATGTCCCTCTTCATCGCAAACCTGTCCTTCGCGGACCCCGAAGCCCTGGACCGGGCCAAGACCGGCATCCTGGCCGCGTCCTTCCTGGCCGGTGTGGTTGGTTACCTGGTGCTGGGAAGGCTGGGCCGGTCTTCTTCGTCAACTGTCTGAGCTTTCCGCGGGCGCAGCATCGGCATCTGAACCTTTGACGTAGGTGTCAAACCAGTCAATGAATCTACCCCACATGTCGTACTTGTTCTCGATGGACCGAGGCGTGTGCGACTCGTAGGGATACTCATAGAGGACGGCCGTCTTGCCGTGTTCTGTTAGTGCCTGGATCATCCGGCGCGACTGCATGGGAAACGTCCCCGTATTGTTGTCATCGCCCCCGTGATACATCAGCATCGGGGTATCGATTTGGTCCGCCTTGAAGAAGGGCGACATTTCGATGTAGGTGTGCGGCGCCTCCCAGATGGACCGCCGCTCCGACTGGAAGCCGGCTGGAGTCAGGGACCGGTTGTAGGCGCCATCGCCCGCGATGCCGGCCTTGAAGAAGGGCGAGTTGGCCAGGATGTTGGCCGTGGCGAAGGCGCCATAGCTGTGCCCTCCGTGCCCTATCCGGTCGATGTCGACGACGTCCAGTGCGTCGACCGCTCGAATGGCACCGTACATGGCATCGACCAGATTGCCGATGTACGTGTCGTTGTAGTTCTCTCCGACAATCGGAATGTCCGGATAGACCAGCGCATAGCCCTGGGTCAGCCAGAGGTCGCTCCACCGTAGCCAACTCATGTGGGTGAAGGCGTTCTTGTTTCGTGACCGGACGGCGGCATGCTCATAACCGGAGGCCTCGGTGTACTCACGCGGGTAGGTCCAGAAGATGGCGGGGACCTTCTGACCCTCCACGTAATCGATGGGCAGGGAGACGCGGCCTTGCACCTTCAGTCCATCCCGACGCCCAAACTCGAAATCGATTCGTCGCGCAGCCGTCACCTCCGGGAACGGGTCCACGTTATTGGTCAGGTTGGTCCACGACCCACCCTCAACCAAATAGGAGTCGGGGAAGTCGGAGATGGATTCACGCTGCACGATCATCCGGGTCATGTCTGCGTCGAGGCCCACGAGCAGCCGGTCAAACGAATCCGTAGCACCCTCAAAAACACGCGTCGCGACGGTGTCTGCCAGGGACACGCGATCGACGAAGGGCCGGGGCCGAAAATCGGCCTGGTATCCGGCACCCTGGAGGTAGGCCGCCTCTGCCCGCTCACTCACAACCGCATACGGAAGGCCGTTGCCGCTCTCAGCCGTCAACAAACTCCCGGGCAGTTTCAGCGGGTCGCTTGTCTTGTGGAAGTCCAGGAGGACGTGCCGCTCCGGGTTCTGATCTGACAGATTCCAGAAGGCGATGGCGGTTTCTCCGTCTTTGGAGGCTGTCGCAAAAACGAGCGATGCATCCTGCGAATACGTGGCGCCCCGAATGGCGTCCTCGCTGGCGGCAATCGTTTCGGCGGCTTCCAGGTCAAACGGGGCATTCGCGCGCATGACACGATCTGGCCGGGGCGCGTCTGGATTGTCCTTGTCCTCCTTTGCCTTGCTGAGGAACGCCAAACCCGAACCATCGGGGATCCATGCGAAGTCTCTCGGTCCGTCCCCGCCGTCGCCGTCGCCGTTGCCCCCGCGCCCTTCGCGGAGCACGCGAGAATTGAGTTCTGCTTCCTGGCCGTTCGCGACATTCAGGACGAGCGTCCGCCGGGGAAAGCCGCCGTAGCTCGTGCGGAAAGAGAACGGGCGCTCAATGCGCGAAACCAGAAGGTGCGCGCCATCGGGACTTAGAGAAACAGACTCGTACATGCCAGGTGAGCCGATGGCTCGCAACCGCCCATTGGAGCGGATCTCGGTGATCTGGCTGGTGGTGTAGTGCTGAAAGAGCGTTTCATCGTGCGCATCCTTTAGGAGATTTGGATACGTGGGTGTAGAAACTGGCTTGTCCCGGGTTCGCCGAACGACCGGACTGGAGGGCACCCTGTTTTCCCGGGGCTCAACGCCGCGGTCCGGCGGAACCAGCAGCGTGATGATCGAACCCTCCGGTGTCCACTGGAGCATGCGGGATGGTTGCGAGCCCTGCCCGCGCGCATTCGTCCCCAGCGTGGCCAAAACACGGGAACGGCTCCAGCTTCTTGTCTTGCCCGTCGCGGCGTCAGCCGTCCAGACCTCCGTGTGGGAGGGGAGATGCGCCAGGAACGCAATCTGGCCACCGTCCGGTGACCACGTGAAGTCGCTGGCGAACGAGCCGTCCGCCAGGACGACGTCGGTGTACCCCCGATCCGCCAACGAGAAAAACCGAAATCCGTCAATCCCATACGTGTCCAGATGCCAGAGTCGGTCGGTAGCCGGGCGAATCTCGAGCTCAGCAAGCCGGTAGGTAGTGCGTGACATCAGCTCCAGCGAAGACAACTCCGTGGCATGCGGGACCAGGAAATGATCGCCGTCGGGGCTCAGGTAGCGGAGGGTCGTGTAGTTCTTGTCGGTTTCCAGAGCCTGGGCGATGGCAGGTGGCGGCTGGATGTAGGTCGCGGCGTCCGGATTTTCGGTCGGGGCCTCCTGGGCGACAGCCGCGCCTGAGACGAAAAACAGGATGAGGGCCACATTCAGATAACGAAGACGTGCCATGGCGGGTCGAGATTTGGTGCTGGCTTGGTGAGCGCAGCCATAATACGCTTTGGTCGGATTGTCGTGAGAGCGACACAGATCCGTGACAACCCAGAAGCCGGCCGATGCCTAAGATTGGGGCAGCCGGGCCCTCGGGACGTTCTCAGACTTGGGTTGGGGGTGCTCCAGCCCCTGGCGTGTAGTGGGCAGGAGCAATCCATCCAGGTCGGTCTTCCCACGGCCCAACGCGTGTAATCAGTCCGACACTATGCGACCCCTTTTCTATCGCCGGAGCTTCGGCTTCCTTGTTCTTCTCCTGACGCTTGGGCTGACCGAGTCGGCGAGTGCTCGGCAGGCGGTCACCGTGGTCTCAGGCAGCGTCGTGGACGCGAAGACCGGCGAGACGCTGCCGTACGCCACGGTCAGAATCGACAGCCTTCAGATTGGCGCCGCCTCCAACATCGACGGGTATTTTGCCCTGCTGGGCGTGCCCGTGGGCAGGCACACGCTGACTATCAGCTATATCGGCTTTCGACCAACGCTGCTGGCCATCGACACGCGGGTAGAGCCGGGACCGTACGCGGTTCGTCTGGACCCCAGTTCGACGGAGTTGGACGAGGTGCTCGTTGTGGCGGACCACTACGAGATGATGCGAACGGCCGAGAGTATCAGCCAGATCACGTTGTCGCCCAAGGATCTGGCTGCGCTACCCAGTATCGGCGAAGTGGACATCTTCCGATCCCTGCAACTCCTCCCGGGGATCAGCGGAACGAACGAAGGCTCCTCGGGGCTCTATGTACGTGGAGGCACGCCAGACCAGAACCTCGTGCTTCTGGATGGCATGACGGTCTACAATGTGGACCACTTCTTCGGCTTCTTCAGCGCATTCAATGCGGACGCAATCAAGGACGTGCAGGTGTACAAGGGGGGCTTCCCGGCCGTCTACGGAGGTCGCACGTCCAGTGTGGTAGACTTGACGGGCAAGGGCGGAGCGGACGAGTTTCAGGCCGGTTTTGGCGTAAACCTGCTGAGCGCATCGTCGGTAATTGAGGCGCCTCTGGGAGAGAAGGCGTCGTTCCTTCTGAGCGCCAGGCGGTCCTACACAGACATCCTGAGAACCGGGCTATACAATTCGATTTACGAATCTCTCACCGGGGAAGACATTACGCCCGAAGCCGCCGCGGGCGGACGCCCCGGCGGGGGCGGGCCGGGTGGCGGCCGAGGTGGCGCGTTTGGGGCCGCGTTCACGGGTCCGGGTCAAGTGGTCGTACAGCCCGACTTCTACTTCTACGACCTGAACGGGAAGCTGACCTATCGGCCAACGTCCACGGATGTAATTGCGATGAGTCTGTACAACGGTCAGGACAATCTCGACGAATCGCGCTTCGTGTCCAATGAGGTCAACGCGGGCGGTGCCGGCGGGGCCACCATAGTCAACGACATCTACGACGTGACGGGGTGGGGGAATCTGGGCGTGAGCGGCAAGTGGTCTCGACTCTGGACGCCCACGTTCTTTTCGAACGCGATCGTCGCCTATTCGGAATACTACTCGGAGAGCACCCGGAACTCGCTCAACGAGCGCTACGCCGTCGGCGCGGACACCGCCACCTTTTCGCGCGCGCTGGGCAGCCTGGAAGACAACGCACTGTCTGATTTTACGGTCCGGCTGGACAACGAGCTCCAGCTCAACCAGGCGCACAAATTGGCGTTCGGCGGTCAGTTTACCTCCACCGAAACGCAGTACGAGTTCACCCGCAACGACACGCTGAGCATTCTGAATTCCCAGGCCCAGTCAAACCTGTCGGCGCTCTTCCTCCAGGATACCTGGAAGCCCAATTCGCGTTTGAGCCTCACCGTCGGCCTGCGCGCGGTCTACTATGACCTGACCGAGGAGACTTTCCTGGAGCCGCGCGCCTCCATGCGTCTTGACGTGACCGACCGGCTTCAAATCAAGGCGGGATTCGGGCACTACAACCAGTTCATCGCGCGTGTGGTGAACGAAAATGTCACCGAAGGCGCCCGGGATTTCTGGCTTGTCGCCGATGGGGAAAGCGTTGGCGTGCAGAGTTCGACGCACTACGTGTTGGGCGCGGCCTACGAGACGCCCTCCTGGCTCTTCGA
Organism: Rhodothermales bacterium; assembly: GCA_047619685.1. Classification (GTDB taxonomy): domain Bacteria; phylum Bacteroidota; class Rhodothermia; order Rhodothermales; family UBA10348; genus JABDJZ01. The sequence goes on along the minus strand of JBLHLC010000013.1, from coordinate 85,450 downwards.
CATCGAAGCCTACCACAAGGACTTGACCGGTCTGTCTGAATTCACGCTGAGGTTTCAGCGAACCGAGGCGGATTTCGAAGCCAGCAACCTGTTCTACGGAGGCACCGGTGTGGCGCGGGGCATCGACATGCTGGTCCAGAAGAAGTTCGGGCGGACAACCGGCTGGATTGCCTACACCCTGGCCTCGGTCGAACACACATTTCCAGGCCTCAATGGAGGGGAGGCGTTCTCGGCGCTACACGACCAGCGGCACGAGTTGAAGTTGGTACAGAGCACACGGATTGGGCGTCGTTGGACGGCCTCCGCAACGTGGACACTGGCCACCGGGAAACCCTTCACCTCGCCCGAATCCGAGTACGCGATCACACTGCTGGACGGAACGGAGCAGAGCTACATCCATGTCGGCGACAAAAATTCCGAGAGGCTGCCCGCCTATCACCGCATGGACGCGTCGGTGCACTACCGATTCCCCGTCAAGGCCTCCACCATGGATATCGGGTTCTCGGTGTTCAATCTGTACAACCGAAAGAACGTGTGGTATCGCGAGTTCGACCTGAGTCAGACGCCGCTGGTCACAACGGACGTTTCTTTTCTGGGGGTTACACCCAACCTGTCCGTCCGCGTAGACTTTTAGCCGAAACTGACATGAACAAGCTGATTTATACCTGCCTTCTTGCTGCGTTTCTTCTGATCGGGTGCGATTCCGCGGGCTCGAGTGAAGCTGAGCAGCAACTTGTGGTGGAAGCGTTCCTGTTTACCGGCGAGCCGGTCAACAACGTTCGCGTGACCGAAGCCATCCCGCTCTCGAGTCTGGTGGAAGGGGACTCGCTGGAGATCCCGGTCAACGATGCAACAATGCGGCTCCGGCGAGGCGCCGAAGTCTTCCAATTGGTGAGCTCTGATGGGGATGGGAATTACCACTATCCGGACGGCGATCTGGTGGTCGGGGTCGGGGAGACCTTTGTACTTGAGGTGGAGCGTGGCGGCGAGTCGATTACGGCCCAGACCACCGTACCTGCCTTCCCCGAAGACGTTGGTCTGTCCCGCAGCACGCTTGAAGTAGCGGTATTTCAGCCGGGCGGCGGACGCCCGGGCGGCCCCCCCGGCGGCCCCGGTCAGGTCCAGGACGCGGCGACTACGGTAAATTGGGAGAACCCGAACGGAGATCTCTTCTTCGTGATCGTGGAGAGCCAACTCACCGGTGATCCGGAGTACATACTACCCGACTTTATCCGGGACCGTTTCGCCGGCTTCAGACAGGTCAACGAGCCAACCAACCTCAACGTGCATGATGTCAACGCGAGGCAACTCGAGGTTTTTGGCGACCACCGCGTGGTGGTCTACCGCATCAACAAGGAATACGCTGACCTCTACGAGAACCGGGAACAGGACTCGAGGGACCTGAACGAACCGGCGACGAATATCCAGGGTGGCCTTGGCGTGTTCAGTGCCTTTGCGGGGACATCGGTGTCCTTTACGGTGGTGCCCGCCAGTTGACGAAGACCACTGGAGGCTTTCCGCGGGCGGCGTTTGGCTAATCTTTTAATTAATTAATTGCAACTATCGAGGAGGCCCCCGTATAGTGCCATTAACGAATTAAAACTTAGCCGCCTGATGGCCCGTTCTCAATCGCCAACCCTGACAGACGCCGAACTCAAGCTCATGCGCGTGATCTGGCAGCGCGGCGCTTCCACCGTTTCAGACGTCGTGGACGCCCTGCGCGGCGATGACCGCGTCGCCTATTCCACCGTCCAGACGTTTCTTAGAATCCTGGAGGAGAAGGGATATCTGATCCACCGGAAGGAGGGGAGGGCCTTCGTTTACAGTGCCATCGTGGGCGCTGGTCAAGCTCGGCAAAGTGCCCTGAAGTACGTCTTGGGCCGTTTCTTTAACAACTCTCCGGAGTTGCTCCTGATGAACGTGATAGATGACGTTGATCTGGATCTGGACAACGCCTCAGAAATTCGCCGCCTGCTGCAGGACGGTGCGGGGCAAGACAAGTCTTCGGAGGGATGATGGACACCGCAACATCAATTTTGGCCACCGTATTTGGCCACGGTCTATGGGGAGGAGCACTGATTCTCCTGGCCGCGTACGCCACCATTGATCTCATGAACCGCCGCGGCCTGCTCAATGCCGCCACGCGCTTCAGCGTGTGGACGGCCGCCCTTGTAGCCACCGTTGTGCTTCATCTGGCGTTGGTCCTGTCTGGGGCCGGATTGATGGAATCCCGGCAGACAGTGGCCGTCGTGCCCGCTGTCGTGGTTCCAACGGTCCAGACGATCGCGCCATCGAACGGCGGGATCACCGCGCCCAATCCGACGGATGCACCGCCAGCCACGGGGGTGGAAACGGCGCCCATATACACAGCCGCCGAGCCAGGTTCAACTGCCCCGCCCGTGGCGGACCTTGCAGCCGGCCTCCAAGGCCCATCCGCCAAACCGGGAATCACCCTTCCGGCAATGGTAAGACCGTTCCTCTCCGGACTCGGCCTGCTCTGGCTGATGGGGCTCCTCGTCGGTTTTGGGATGCTGGCACGGGCGCTAGTTCGGGTGCGGTCGCTCAAGTCTGGCTCCAGACCGCTTGCCTCCGATATCCAACAGCGGATTCGACAGCGCGTCCCCTTTGCTCGCAGACGATTCGGGCTCACAAGTAGCGACATTTCATCGCCCGTCGCGGCCGGTTTTGCGCGTCCACAGGTCCTGGTACCGGAGAAGCTGGTCGAGACCACCGATGCCGAAACGCTGGACCCACTCTTGCTGCACGAGGTCGCTCATCTGGAGCGCTGGGACGACTGGACGCTGCTCATCCAGCGCCTGGTTCAGGTGGTCCTGTGGTTCAACCCTGCCGTCTGGTTGATGGCGAAGGAACTGCGCCGGGAGCGAGAGGCCGCGTGCGACGAATGGGTGGTTTCGGTGACCCAACAGCCCGAGACCTATGCGCGCTCGCTCGGACGGATTATCGAACTCCGACTGGATGGTTCGCTCTTCGCCAGCCCGGGGTTGGCAGCCAAAGAAAGCGAGATCGTCTCACGTGTCAGACGACTGCTTGAGCAAGGGCGAACCGTCTCCTCGAACCTGGCTAGGGAAAAGGTGGCCGTAGCTGCCGGCCTGATCGCGCTTGTCGCGGCGGTCGCGGTCTTTGGCGCGCCTACCATTTCCGTGCAGAGAGACCACTTCCGACTGACCGAGGCCGATCATTCGAGGGGCGTGATGCAAACCGCTCCGTTGAGGCTGTGGACGCATCCGGACAAGCCGACACGGCCAGTCCTCTTGACGAGGGTTCCAACCGCACCGTCTTCGGTACTCGCGCCGACGCCGGTATCCGCACCGTCTTCGGTATCTGCACCGGCTCAGGCCGAACCTCTTCCCCCGCATACGCCTGTCAGAACGGCCATCGCACCACTGGTGAACACTTCAGTCCTGGATGCCCAAACCGTGCCGAATGGCCAGGTTCGAGCCCTTCGGACTGCCGTAGTTGCCCAGGCGGGGCCGAGGGCTGATCGCCCAGGCCAGGCTGACTTGACTAGTGCAGGCTGGATTCGACTCTTCCGTGTCGTGCAGGGAGTCTCCTCCTCAGGAGATCAGGCCAAGGTTCTGGTGGCGGCGACTCAGCGGATGCCTGCAGATCCCGACGTGCAGGCGGCGTTTCTGGACGCAGCGGCGTCGATGAGTTCTTCGGGGGATCGAACGAGGGCTTTCCTGGCCTTCATCCGTATCGAGGACATTGCTCCGGGCACGTACGTCAGGCTCATAAATGCCGCGAAATCGATTTCGTCCAGTGGAGATCGAGCCCGAGTTTTCATAGCGATGACGGACAAACTGCCCGCCAATGAAGCGGTCGAAGAGGCCTTTATGGACGCAGTGGAGGCCATCTCGTCATCCGGCGACCGGGAGAGAGTCCTTAGAGCCCTGATGCGCTGATGCGCCCAAGAACACCCACATTCCATTTTCTAATCTGGTCATGAAACACATTCTTTCGACCGTCCTGGCCCTCTTGGTTCTATTGCCTGTCAGCGCATCCGCGCAGTCCCTGGACATGAACTGGCGACACAACGACGATGATCAGAAGTGGTCCGTCAAAATGAAGGGGGACATCGAGTTCGCGGATGACGACGCCTCGGTAAGAACGATGTCCAGAAACGCGGTCATTCAGATTCGCTGGGAAGAAGGGCGGAAAGACGTCCGGCTTGACGTGGAGCGCTCTGGTGGCGAGATCGTCTATGACTTCCGGGAGGACGGCAAGAAAATGTCGACCGCATCTGCCGGTTCCCAAATTGGCGACCTGCTTCTCATGGTGATTCGTCAGACCGGTGTCCACGCAGACCGTCGGGTGGCTCGGATACTGGCGCATGGGGGTCCAGAGGCCGTCTTGAGGGAGATCGGGCAGATCAAATCAGGCGGGACGACGTCCAGGTATCTCCGGGAACTGGTGGCACAAGGGGAATTGAATCGTGCCAATCTGGTCGAAGTGATCAAAGTCGCCGAGCCGAGGATCGCTTCAAGTGGAGATCGTTCGCGCCTCCTGATCGGGATTTCCGAATACTATGTCGGAGACCCCGGCGCAATGTCGGCCTGGACCGCAGCCGTTCGCGGTGTTTCATCTTCAGGCGACAAGTCGCGCGTGCTGATCAGTGCCCTTCAGGTAGAACTGGATGCAGCCTCCTTGACCGCCATTCTCGATGTCATCAAGACAGTCTCGTCCTCAGGCGACAAATCGCGGGTTCTCATAACCGCCACGGGCCAATACCGGAACGACAGCGAGGTTCGACGGGCATTCTTTAAAGCCGCCGAAACCGTTTCATCCGACGGAGACCTTTCGCGGGTCCTGATCGCCACATTGAGGAGGGCAGATTTGGACGATCAGTCTATGATCACGCTATTCACCGTTGCCCGGACGATCTCATCCAGCGGCGACAAGGCCCGGGTGCTCATTGCGGCCACCAGCCACGTAGAGGGAGAGGCCGTGGAAGAAGCATTCATGGATGCAGCTGAGACCGTGGGCTCCTCGGGAGATCGAGGCAGAGTTCTTTCGGCGCTAATGCGCGGGTGATTGGCGATTCCCGGCGTTGCGATCCGTAAGATTGGTGCGTGAAGCCCCAACTGAGTTCGTATGACCGTGCCCTCCTGGAGGGCGAGAAGGGTCCCGCCGCGGCGATGGCCATGTCAATCCTGCACCGGATGCTTCCGGTGTTCGGCGTGGACCGGTTTATGGATGTCGAGGCAGCCCATATAGACTCGACGGTCTACATGGGCATTGCCACGATGGAATATGCGGAACGTCTGGCGGCACTTGGCGCCAAGGTGGTCGTGCCGTCGACCCTGAACGTCGCGGGCGTAGACGAGCACGGGTGGCAGGAGTGGGATGTCCCGGCCGATGTGGCCGCCAATGCTATTCGGCAGATGAGGGCCTACGAGTCTATGGGCTGCATACAGACCTGGACTTGCGCGCCCTACCAGACAGAACACCGCCCCACGTTCGGACAACAAATCGCAGCCGGGGAGTCCAACGTCATCGGCTTCTACAATTCGGTTATCGGAGCCCGGACGGAAAGATACCCGGACCTGTTGGACATTTGCGCCGCCATTACGGGCCGTGTACCTGCGGCAGGACTGCATTTGGACGAGGGGCGCAGAGGCACCAAGCTCTTCCGGCTGTCGGGCGTATCGTCTGCCCTGCAGGAGGACGATTCCTTCTATCCGGTCTTGGGGCATTTCCTGGGACGGCAGGCGTCCGACGGGGTCCCGGTTGTTGAAGGCCTGTCGGTACAGCCGAACGAGGATCAACTGAAGGCCGTCTGTGCGGGCGGTGCGTCCGCCGGTGCCATCGCCCTTTTTCACCTCGTCGGGATTACGCCCGAGGCAGCGACCGTTCAGGATGCCTTTGGCGGCGGTCCGATCCCGGAGGCAATTCCGCTTGCCATGTCCGACCTGCTGGGAGCGTACTCAGAGTTGTCAACGGCGTCCGGCCAAAAGCTGGACCTGGTCGTGATGGGGAGTCCCCATTTTTCGATCAATGAGTTTCGGGCCCTGGCTCCGCTGGTGACGGGAAAGCGCAAACATGACGACGTGGACTTCGTGGTTACTTGCAGCCGGTCTGTCCGCATGATCGCAGACCACGTCGGGCTGCTGGACCCGATCCGCGAATTTGGGGGACGCCTGACGGTCGACACGTGTCCGCTGACGTCGCCCATGTTACCCGCGCGTATCAAGCACCTGATGACGAATTCGGCCAAGTACGCCTATTACTCGCCGGGCCTTCTGGGCGTGGACGTGACGTACGGTCGTCTGGGTGACTGTGTGACGTCGGCCATCGCCGGCAGGATTGAACGTGACGAGAGCTTATGGCGCGCGTGATATCCGGTGATCTGGTGGTCTCTGGCTCCGCGAGCGGTATCACGCTGGTGAGCATGGAACCCCTGAGTTTCTGGGGCGGCTACGATCAGAAAACAGGTGAGATCATCGATCGAAGGCACCCGCTTTCGGGCGAGATGTCTGCAGGGCGAATCCTGGTTCTGCCGTACACAAGGGGATCCAGTACCTCGACGGCCATCCTGCTTGAGTCGGTCCGGGCCGGGGTGGCGCCGGCCGGGCTGGTCACGGACAGACCGGACCTCTTTCTGGCCCTGGCCTCGGTCGTTGCGGATGAGATGTACCAGAAGAGTTTCCCCATCCTGGCGGTCTCGCGCCAGGAGTTTGAAACTATACAGACCGGCCTGGAAGCCCGAATTACTGCCGACGGGCAGTTGATTCTAGGTGGCTGACGGGTAAACCAGATCCAGCCAACTCGGGCCGTCCTGATAATCGACTTGGACCATCACGCCTCCAGGGCTTCGAAAGCCGTTCATGATTCGGTCAACCTCGGCATGAAGGACGGCCAGGGAGTTGTCGATCAGGTCTTTGCGGAATCCGCGCTCACCCAGATCAATCGTAAGCTCCATGGTGAAAATGCGTCCCAACGCCTTGCCCAGTTCCACGAGCTTGCGCTGGGGTAGACTGGTGTCTACCTGGAAGTCCACGAGGCTGTGAACAAGCCCGGCCACCCGCTTGGAAGACTCAAATCCCTTCAGGAATTGACCCAGATTGGGCTCCTTCAACCGTCGCATGGTCTTCAGGACGGCTTCTGCAATCTGCTGATACAGGATGTCGTTTGAGCCTTCGAAAATCTGGAAAGGACGGCTGTCTACCGTCGCACGCCCTGCATAGCTGTCCAGACGGTATCCCTTCCCCCCGAACAGTTGCAGGAGCGACTGGGAGGCGTCCTGCATCATGTCCGTCGCGACCGTCTTGATGCTGTTGGCCAGGATAGAATGGCGCGACATGTTGTCGGCCAGGGAAACGTTGGCGCCGGTGTAGGCGCACATGGCCGAGGCACTGGTGAAATAGGCCTGCATCTGCGCCAGCCTCTCCTGCACCTGGTCGTAACCAAAGAGGCTGCTGCCGCCCACCATGCGCTCCTTGCAATGGCGGATGCCCTCGTCCATTATCCGGTGCAGAAAGCCCATCGCCATGCCCGGAAACTCGATGCGGCTCCGGTGGAGGATATCAAGCATCATGGTGATGCCGGTGCTTTCAGGCAGGAGGCGCTGATTGGCGGGCACACGAATGTCAAGGCGGTTCCGGCCGTAAGGAATCATGTACAGCCCGAGGTTCTCGAAGAACTCCTCTACCACGATGTTTTGGTCAGGCCCGTTGACGTCACAAACGAAGAAGTCGATATCTCGCCCCAGTTGACCATCCGCGCCCTTGGGCCTTGCCGTCACCAGCCAGAAGTCTGCCCATCCCGTCAATCCGCCCCAATGTTTGACGCCCTTGATGCGGTGTCCATCACCTTCCGGGACGTGTGATGTTTTCATGGCGAGGGCGTCCGAGCCGTAGTCGGGCTCGGTGATCATGAGTCCTCCCATGGCCTTGTCCTTAACCACGCGGTCATAAACCCGACGTTTCGTGGCCTCCTGCCCGTAGCGGGCCAGCGGCTGGAGGAACAGCGCGCCATTGATACCAAAGGTCAGCGCGAGTCCCAGGGATTCGTAGGATGAAGCCGCGAGCATGGCAAGACATTCTGGCGTCTTCCCGCCTCTTCCGCCGTACTCCTCCGGAATCCAGACGGTCAGCGGATCGCAACCACGGATCTCCCGCATGATGAAGGGCGGGAGCCCACGTTTCAGCGCCAGGCGATCGACGTCAGACCGCTCGTGAAAGAGCTGCTTGAGCTTGCCTTTGTACGTCTCCAGGAACTCGGAGTAAGCCGGGTGGGAAGGTGCTGTATTCATCTTTGCAAGCTGGGAGGGCTTTAGCCCAGTATACGAACGACTCCGGCGTGGCAAGCGCAACGCGCCGGGTCGACAGATACAGGTTATCGGGTCAGCGGCTTGTACCTGATGCGATGGGGCTGATCCGCGTCGGTCCCGAGCAACTCGTGCCGCTTCTCCTCATAATCGGAGTAGTTACCCTCGAACCATGCCACCTGGCTGTTGCCTTCGAAAGCCAGAATATGAGTGGCCAGTCTGTCCAGGAACCAGCGATCATGCGAGATGATCACCGCGCAGCCCGCGTAGGACATCAGCGCCTGCTCCAGCGCTCGCACCGTATTGACGTCCAGATCATTGGTAGGCTCATCCAGAAGGAGCACATTGGCACCCTCCTTCATCACCTTGGCCAGGTGCACCCGGTTTCGTTCTCCGCCCGATAACTCTGACGTCAGCTTCTGCTGTTCTTGGCCGCCGAAGTTAAAACGACCCACGTAGGCCCGCGAGTTCATTTCTCGTTTACCCACCTGGATGACTTCCGAGCCGTCCGATATTTCTTCCCAGACGGTCTTTAAGGGATCCAGGTCTCGGTTCTGATTCACGTAGCCGAGTTTCACGGTGGACCCGACTTTGATGGACCCTTCGTCCGGGGTCTCCATGCCCGCAATCATCCGAAAGAGGGTGGTTTTACCGGCGCCGTTCGGGCCGATGACGCCCACAATTCCTCCAGGAGGGAGCGAGAAAGTCATATTCTCGAAGATGAGCCGGTTGTCATAGGCTTTCGCCAGGCCAGAGGCGTCTATGACGTTCCCACCGAGTCGGGGACCAGGAGCGATGGGGATCTCCATGCTCTCATCACGTGCCTCCTCCTGGTCGTCCACCATCTTTTCGTAGGCAGTGATCCTGGCCTTGTTCTTGGCACGACGTCCCTTGGGAGACATGCGCACCCATTCCAACTCGCGCTCGAGCGCTTTTTGGCGCCTGGATTGCTGCTTCTCCTCCAGCTTCAGCCGAGCGGCTTTCTGCTGCAGCCACGACGAGTAGTTGCCTTCAAACGGGATCCCGCTTCCGCGGTCCAGTTCCAGGATCCAACCGGCCACGTTGTCCAGGAAGTACCTGTCGTGTGTCACGGCGATTACCGTGCCTTCGTACCGGGCCAGATGTTGTTCAAGCCAGCCTACGGATTCGGCGTCCAGGTGGTTGGTGGGCTCATCAAGAAGGAGGACGTCCGGCTCCCTGAGGAGCAGTCGGACCATGGCCACACGGCGCCTTTCACCACCGGAGAGGGTCTTGACGAGCGCGTCCGACGGAGGGCAGCGCAGCGCGTCCATGGCCATTTCAAGCTTGGACTCAAGGTCCCAGGCGCCAGCCGCCTCGATGCGATCCTGGAGTTTGGCCTGCTCTGCCATCAGGGCGTCGAAATCCGCGTCGGGATCCGCAAACTGCTCGCTGACTTCGTTGAACCGGGCCAGGAGCGCAACCGTCTCGTGCACGCCTTCCTCGACGACCTCCATCACCGTCTTGTCATCGTCCATCTCAGGCTCTTGCGAGAGATAACCAAACGTGACGCCCTTATGGGACTCGATGGTACCCAGATAATCCTGGTCCAAGCCGGCGATTATCTTGAGGAGGGTACTCTTTCCGGATCCGTTGAGACCGAGTACACCGATTTTGGCGCCGTGATAGAAGGACAGGTAAATGTCCTTCAGGACCTGCTTGTTGGTCGAACGGTAGATCTTCCCCACGCCCTGCATGGAGAAGATGATTTTAGTGTCGCTCAGAGCGATCCCTCATCGGTAATAGGATTGTCGGCTTCCAGGGCGTCTGCCATTGCCATGCGGCGACGTACCTCTTGCACAAAAAGCTTTGAGTCAAGACGACGCGTTCGCCAGACCCTCAGTTGAACCTCGCCCAGGTGCTTTCCAGGTATGGCGTCCAGGAGATCCTCCTTCTTGGGCCGTAAGCAAATCTTGTCAACCGCGAGTCCCCTCAGAAGGGAAACGGACGACAATGCCCTGGGCTCAATCTTGATGATCCTTTCCTTCTTTCGAAGGCCGCCGAGAGTGGGCAGGTTCATATTCAACACTATAAACTCCGCATCCAGGTATACGGCTCCCTCCATTTCCGTAAAACCCGCGTGGAGATCGGGGAGGGTGAAGGCGATGCTCGGGATAGACACAGGCAAATAAATAGCTAGATTCAGGCGGGTTAACTCCTCAAACCATGCGACTGATCCTCATTCTGTTCGCCTCAGCGACGTTCACAGCATCTGCTCAGAACGTCTCCACTGAAATTGAGGGAGATTTCGTGGTCCAGGGATTCGTGTTTGACTCAGGAGAAACCATGGATCTCCGCCAGCACTACACGACGCTGGGCGTGCCGAGGCGAGACGAAAACGGCGTCGTTCGAAACGCAGTACTCATCGGGCACGGGACGACAGGAAGCGGCAGAGGCTTCTTGAGCGGCCGATTCGCCGGAGTTCTTTTTGGGAGCGGCGCTCTCTTGGACTCCGCTCGGTACTATATAATCTTGCCGGACGGAATCGGTCACGGTAGTTCCAGCAAACCGAGCGACGACCTGAAGGGGCGTTTCCCCCAGTACACGTACGACGACATGGTGCGGGCCCAGTACCAACTCCTGACGGAGCACCTGGGAGTCAATCACCTGCGCCTGGTAACCGGAACCTCGATGGGCGGGATGCACTCCTGGGTCTGGGGATACACCTACCCGGACTACATGGACGCGCTGCTTCCCCTGGCCAGCCTCCCAGTGGAAATTGCGGGGCGCAACCGGATGATGCGGAAGATGATCATCGACCCGATCAAGGATGATCCGGCCTGGAATGGAGGAGACTACGATCAGCAGCCGGAGGGTCTGAAAGCGGCCCTTTATGGGCTGGTTTTTATGGTTTCGAGCCCGCTCCAGTATCAACTGTCCGCGCCGACCCGCGTGGAGGCGGAGGCATTTATGGACAATCTGGTCGAGCGCTACAGATCGAGACTGGATGCCAACGACCTTATTTATGCGTTTGACGCGTCGCGCTTTTATGATCCAGCGCCGCATCTGAAAGACATCAAGGCTCCTCTCCTGGCCATAAACTCGGCGGATGATCAGGTCAACCCCCCGGAGTTGGGCATCCTTGAGGCCGAGACTGCGCGCGTACAGAACGGCCGTGCCGTGGTCCTGCCGATCACCGAAATGACGCGCGGGCACGGCACACATTCCCAGCCGTCGATATGGGGGCCGTATTTGGGGGAATTGCTGTTGGGCGGGTTCCCGGAATCCGGATCCTCCTCCGCCCTCGCTCCTCCAGGCGATCCAAGCTGGAGTACGCGGGCGCCGGCGTCATTCCGGGCGGCTTTTGAAACGACCGAAGGGGCGTTTCAGATTGAAGTTGTCCGAACGTGGGCACCCGAGGGTGCCGACCGCTTCTACAATCTTGTTCGCGGTGGTTACTACGACGGCGTGCACATCAACCGCGTGGTCGACGGATTCATCGCGCAGTTTGGTGTCTCCGGGGATCCTGCGGTTGCGGCGGCCTGGAAGTCCCGGACCATCCCCGACGACCCCGTCGTGGAAAGCAACACGATGGGTCGGGTGGCCTTCGCGATGACGGATCCGGACACCCGGTCCACGCAGGTCTTCATCAGCACCGGAGACAACGCGCGTCTGGATGCGGGCGGCTTTGCGCCCTTCGGCGAAGTTGTGGACGGAATGGACGTGGTACAACGGCTCTATTCCCTCTACGCCGAGGACGCGGGCGGCGGAATGCGGGCAGGAAATCAGGGACCGATGGAGGAAGGAGGGTGGGAGTACATGCGGGAGCATTTTCCACTCCTGGACTACATCGTTCGTGCGCGGATTATTGAGTAGATAAAGCGGCGACCGACCGGCGCCGCGGACGAATCAGCGCGTGACGACCACCGGGACGGCCTTGCTGTCTTTTCGGACGAAGTACAGGCCGGGTGCCAGGTCTGAAGTACCCAGCGTCAGCCCGGTCCGGACGGTCTGGCCAAGGACATTCACCAGAACGAAGGGCCCATCCGCACCAACCACTCGGAGCGCCTCACCGGATCTCACCGGGTTTGGATAAACCTGCAGTTCTGCCTCCAGGGGCCGGGTCTCCTCCAGGCCAGCGACCAGGTCTCCCTGGAAATAGCGCTCGGCGTGCGCGAATGCGCTTAAACCTAGCCGCTCGCCAATGATGCGCCCCGGAAGGTCGTCCGCCGGAGGGTGAATCCCTCCCCAGATGCGGGACAGGCTGGTCTGGTCCGACGCGTCGCGGTACGTGGCCCACTGGAGTACCACATCCACGCTTGGGCCCTCCTCAAACACCAGAAACTCGTTCTTTGGCGCCAGAAACTCTCCAAGGCCGCCAGGGAAAAACTCATCGCCCGTCAGAAGCGTCATTACCTCTGCCGCCGCCCGGGAAAATGTAGAGTGACCCGAGACGAAACCGGCGAAGGGCGGCGTGACAAAAGATGGACGTTGGTAAGGCCACCAGTTCTCCGCCAGAATCCACCCCACACCCGCGTCATCGGTGTCTGGATCGAGAACGAAATGTGGGCCTCGCCAGGCAAAAAGTTTGATCTTGCCCCGGTGTTGTCCAAGAACGCCTTCCAGAGGATCCCCCGGTTCGACGACTTCGATTAGACCGGGGAAAAGAGGAAGACCCTTCGGATGGAAGTTGGCGCGGGAGGGATCCGAACTCTGGCCCCGGTCTGCCATGCTTCTGATGGCAGAAATGGGGCGCAGGTAGTCGTGCCAGCCCTTGATGCCCCAGGCCGTCACTGCGGCGTCATGCATGGTGCCGGCCAGCGCCAGATAGGCCTTGACGTCCCACTCAAGTTCATCCAGAATGGGACCTGCCCCCCGATAGCGCTTCTCGAAGAGCGGGTGATCGTTGACGTAGTTCAAGATGGTGAACCAGTGCCCGGGAGGCGTCTCAGACTCGGGGCCATCGGCCCAGAACTCAGCCAGGACCCGGGCATAGTCGGCGCGCGGGACGATCTGAGGCTCGTACGGCTGTCCCGTGTAGGGGTTGGTGGCGTGGCCAAGGCTCGGGTCACCTCCGTGGAGGAAATCGTAGAAGCCGGGATACTCCTGGTATGTTCGGGGGAAATAAAGGACGTTCCCGATCGATCCAGGCGAAATATCCCACATAACGCCATCGGTCGGGTCCAGATGGGACGACCACGCGGCCACCAGGGCAAACCCCCATTGGTACGCATTGTAGTCAGGCGTGAGTGGCGCATCTTCCAAATGTGGGGGGCGCGGAGGATTGTGATACACCCAGTAGTCGTTGCCCTCCCTACTGAAGATGTTCAAATCTTCCGTCTGGAGGGAGAAAGGAGCAACCGATCCCCACTCTGGCCCAAGGAATGCCGGCGTGTTCTCATCAATGGTATTGTTGCCCTGATCGATGAATACCTCCAGCTGAAGCGGCTGCCATCGGTTGGGGTCTACCAGCTCCGGGGTTCCAGGTCTGTCCGGCCGCAGAGGATGATTGACAGGCTTATAGAACAGGGGTTCGTATCCGCCAGCTTCGTTGGCACCGTCGGTCAACCCGTACGCGATCAGGCACTGTGCCACATAGTTGCCAAGCGCGCCTGGATTGCCGCTTGCGTAGTCTGAACCCATGAACGAGCGGTCGAAACCAAGCGCATCCATGAGGGAGTCCGCCACGGGGCCTGTCTCATCTTCGCCCGGAGACTCGGCGAACCGGTGATTTATAAGCCCGTAGGCCGCAAAACTGATTGCCTCGTCCAGGAATGCGGCTCGGCCCGCACCTGGAGGCGGAACTGGGAAACCCAGGTTGATGGGGCAGTCGGAGGAGCCAACCAAATATGGGCCAGCCTCGTCGTCCAGAAGCGCCCAGACATCGTACATGGCAACCGATGTGTGAAACAGATTCCGCGAGTGGACCGTGGGTCTGGCGAAGTCCTTTCTGATGTGCTGAAGCAGGACATCATTCCACTCTCGAGCTACAGAATGCTGGGCCGCAGTGGTTGACAGGTTTGCCCAGAACGGGGCCGCCATCGCTAAAATCAGGAGGAGACGTTTCATGTCGTTTGCTGGTCTATCCGCGCAACCCACGGAGATCCGATTGCAGTCACCAGAAAGTACGCCGTCACGAACCACGCGATCAGGGGTTCACCGATTTCGAACCAGCCGCCGCTGAGGAAGACAAACCCCACTCCCAGAAGCCCGCGAGCTACCTCCATCCACGGGGCCCAGGAAGCCCGGTCCATCATGGACGTGTACCCGAAGACAGCCAGAAAGATAAATCCGCCGTAAAGCAGAAGCTCATCCCGTTCCAGGCTCCCAAAACTTCCGAGCATCACAAAGAGGAGCACAGTGGTCGCGATGAACTGTGCCCAGGACCAGACCAGGAGTACCCGCGAGGCCTCGGTCCGATACTTCTCGAAGTTGTATGGATCCTCAATCTTGGCGACCGGGAATCGGGCCTCGACGTCCGGTGGACGCCAGCCCGTCGGCATGAACCAGATGCGCGCCTTGTCCCACAGGCGTTCGGCTCGCCAGGCATCTTTGGTCAGAAGCCAGAGATGCTGGAAGTTGATGCGAATCGGGTTCCAGGTGTGGGCCGGCCGAGTGATTCCGTAGACGGGCTCGACGTCATCCAGCTCTTCCTGATACGTCCCGAACAGGTGATCCCACCACGGGAAGATCTGGCCCAGGTTCTTGTCCAGATACTCGGGATTGATGGCGTGGTGGACGCGATGCTGTGAGGGCGTGATGATCGCATATTCCAGGAGGCCCAGTTTGGGAATCAGCCGCGTGTGGTACCAGAACTGAAGGAACAGATGGAGCGGAGCCAGGATGTTGATCACTCCGGCGGGCACCCCGATTACGGCGGCGGGGAGCAGGAAAATGGCGTAATACCCCAGCAGGTTGGAGATGCTCTGGCGAAGGGCACAGGCCAGATTGAACTCCTCGCTGGAATGATGAATGACGTGGGTGTTCCAGAAGAAATTGATGCTGTGGTTCAGCCGGTGTGACCAGTACCCCGCAAAATCGAGTGCCACAAACGCGATCACATACACCGGCCACGTGGCCGGCAGCTCCATCAGGGCGACCTGACCCGTCACGAACGGATAGGAGAGAATCACGAGCACCACACCGAGGGAGTCCTTGATCACATTCGTAACGCCTGAGCTCAGGCTGGAAATGGTATCCATGCTGTTCAGGGTCTTGATACCCCTTCGCGCGGCAACCACGGCTTCCCCCAGCAGGAGCAGGGAGAAGAGGGGGATGGCGACAAGAAGGGCCTTTGCGTAGGTCTCCACTAGTCTTCAGGAAAAGGCATAAAGCCTGTGTATCCCCGTTGGCGCAGTGAACAGAGGGCCAGACGGAGGAGGAAACCCGGCCTGCTCTGCATGGGCCAAGAGTTCGGACTCGGACTTCGGATAATCGGCGGTGGACACGTGCCGCCATAATGCGGCCAGATCATCCGATGACATCTCTTTCCAAGCCTGAACCCGCCAAGCGTGTGACCTGGCCAGATGGGCCATCCTCTCTTCGTGTTCCTCGCGAAAGACGTCATAGAGCAAAAGACGTCCCCCGGGACAGAGAACGTTGCGTGCCAGACGGAAGAAGCGGGCGATGTCATCCCCGATCAGATGATGGACCGTGAAACCGGCCACCAGGGTATCGAAGGAGCCACTATCCGCGCGTTCCAAAAAGGACATGTAGTCGGCCTCCTCCAGGCGAGCGGCCACGCCGGCGGCGCCGAGGTTCTTTGCAGCCGCTTCAAGCGCTACGGGAGACAGGTCAACGCCGGTGTAGACAATCGCCGGAAGGCCCGTCAGGGTGTGAGCAATGGTAGAGGCGTCTCCACATCCGATGTCCAGGACCCGCCCAAACGGTGCCGCCGCCAAACGCAAGGCATCGTGTATGTCGCGATGGAACATGTAGTCATGTTCAATCACCCTGAGGTAGAGGTCCCAACCATCAAAGAACTCGGAGATGGCTTCCGCGTCGTGCACTTGGCTCATTCAGTGGCTTCCATGGGGTGTGGCAGGCATAGCAGCCAGGGGGCGCCCCGGTGTCCGGAGCGAGGCCTGGCGATAGGCATCGGCTGCATTTCTGCCGGCCCGATGTAATTCCGAGGCCAGGAGCTCATAACCAGGCTTCACAATGCCAGGAGGTCCGAATTCAAAGGGAAGCGCCGCATCGGCTTCGGCGGCCGTCCGCAGCAGATCAAGACCGCCCTGCAGATCAGATCCTCTCGTCATCATCAGTCCCCTCAGCTGGTCAAGTTGAAGCGTCCTGCCCGGGTGATCCGGCCAATCCTCCACAAGCATGGCTTCGGCAAGGTCTGTCGAACCTGCCATGATCCCGGCCATGGCATTGGTGAGTTGGTAGGTAAAACCCGGACCGCCGAAGACGCTGGCGTTGTCATCCAGGGATCGCGCAACCGGCGGCTCCGCAACCCAGCGCCCGGCCAGGGTCCAGTCCTCGGAATCCATTATGTGGCGGGCGCGCATCACGGTGAAGTAGAACCAGTTTCCGCGTCCCGCAACGACATCAGCGTGGCAGGCATCCATCAGCTGCCCGGCCTCTTCGAGTTGCCCCAGCATCAGGTGTCCGTAGTGGCGCCAAGAGGCGTAGTGGCCGCAGGTGTTTGGCCCAGTCCCGTCGGCGGCCCGTGCGGCGTCCTGCACGCGCATGGCCCGAATATTGGCCTGTACCACGCGTTCCCAAAGTCCCAGCGCCACAAAGATGTGGGTGGTCATGTGTTGGGCGTGCGCCGCATCCGGAGCGATTTCAGCGTATGCGTCCGCGGCCGCCAGGCCCAACGGAGCGTGAATGGGATCGTCGAACGAATGGATCAGGTAGTGGGCCGCGCCGGGATGATCCGGATTACCCTCAAAGACCGGCATCGCGACGGCGGCGCCGCGCATGTAGGTGGCAAAGTCCCGTTCTCCGTTTGTGGAGCCCAGGATCGAAAGCGCGTAAAACGTCCGAGCCTCGTCGTCTTTGGGGTAGGCATTGTGCAGGCTGGCCATGGCGTCCATGTAGGCGAGGTCCTGTTCCTCCTTCGCGCCATCGCCATAGAGGATCTCCACGGCATCCATGTAACCGGCCTCTCGTTCCGCGCCGGCCAGTTGGCGGCGGGCGGCAGGTGTGTCCGCGAGTCTGCCCAGCGCCAGCCTGCCCGCCTCCATGTCCCTTGCACGCCACAAGGGGTGGTTGTAGGTCATGGCCTCGCCCCAATAGGCCAGTGCGAAGGCTGGGTCCGCATCCTGCGCCTCGCGGAACGCCGTCGCGGCCGGGCCGAACTCAAAACTGTGGAGCAGCAGTACGCCCCGGAGGAACGGGTCCTGCGCGCTGGGAGCCCCTGAGTTGGGGAAGTCCAGGGTCCCGAGGCCGGCGAGGTGTACCGGCTGTGCCCAGGATGTTGGCGGCAGCAGAGTGGCACAAACCAGGGCGAGGGCGGCGGCAAATCGTTTCATGGGCATGGGGCTGTGGGGAATACCTCAAGTTCAGCGCCGCGGCGCGCGGACGCTCGAGGAGCAGGCCTAACGCAAAACGATCAACTTCTTCGTGAAGATCCGGCCTGCCATCGTCACCCGCATAATGTACAGCCCGGGTGCCCACGTCGTGACGTCAAGCGCTCTGGACCAAACGCCGGGCCCAACGTCACTCTTCGGTCGACTCCAGACGGGGCGGCCCAGGGCGTCAAACACATCAACGCCGAGGTTGACCTCGATCGGAACGGAGGCCTCCAGGTGCACCTGGAGGGTCGCCGGGGACGGGTAGAGGTTGAAGGCAAGCTCCGAGGGGGGTGACACGGGCACGTCGCCGCCAGGCGCCGGAGTCAGGATCGTGTCTGAGATGGACCGGACAAAGGCCACGTCGTCCCGCAACTGACGCACCGAGTCAAGATGATCCGACCCCCTGGACCAGACGATGGCCAGCGTGAAGGCGGCCTCCTCCAGCGAGTTGAGGCAGAAGGGGCCGAGACTCGCCCAAATG
The DNA here is from genome assembly GCA_047619685.1 of Rhodothermales bacterium. Classification (GTDB taxonomy): domain Bacteria; phylum Bacteroidota; class Rhodothermia; order Rhodothermales; family UBA10348; genus JABDJZ01. The sequence goes on along the minus strand of JBLHLC010000013.1, from coordinate 67,203 downwards.
CGTCGCCAGGAAGCCGGATTGGCGCTGTTTTGGCGGTCGGTGTTCAGTTCAGACCAGTAGGAATGAGTGACAGGATCACCGGGGTACATGTAGCTGATCGGGGCTGTCGGGTCGCCACCATAGCTCTCGTGGCCCCAACCGCCCTCAACAAGTGGTGCGCCCTGCGTCCAGCGAGCCGTCATGGCCTTGAGGATGCCGTCCACGCCGTACGCCCCACCGCGGACCCCCGCTGAGCCGATGCGCTCCATTGTGGTATCGAAGTGCCAGTCCGGCGGGCCCGCAGTGCAGTCGGGGGCTTCGATCTCGCGGCCTGGGGCCTCGATCAGAAAGTACCCGACGCTGGGCGGGCCCTCGCCATAGCCGGCCTCGTCGACATTGTCGGCGTTGTAGATGAACACCATCCCGGCCGAGGTATCAGTCCCGACATAGTCATCCGTGAAATTGCCGAGATCGCCGTTGATTTGAAAGCCGAAGTGCGCCTGCCGGATGGGTAGGGTGTTCTTGTTACGCACCACGATGCGGAAGAACGTACTGTTTCCTAGCACGCCCGGCAGGTCGAAGGCGAAGGCGGAGACGCGAGCTTCCACCCCCAGCGGCCGGGGCGATTCTGACCGGGGATGCAGGTTTCCTGCATCATTGACGATCCACCAGGCCTGACGGTCGCCGAACATCAGGGGGACGTCCCCTTTCATCGGCTGGTAGCCCGGGCCGCCCCCTCTTTCGACGTAGGGGGCGTCGATTGCGACGGGCCAGTCAGTGAGGGCGCCTGGATGGTGCCTGACGTCGTCGCGGCCAACCGTCCAAATCCGGTCGAATGGCGTGCAATCCGAGGGCGGAATGACGCCGAGGGCTACCGGGCCTGGAAAGAATTCGTTGCGGCGGGTGGCGTTGACGGCCAATCGCTCCCCCCCGACCTCACCGACCATGCTGAATGAGGTGTAGGCCGAGGCGTTGATGCCGGATCCTTTCGGCACCTCGAAATCCCGGTCGTAGAGCCAGCCGTTGTTTCGCACGCTGACCCGCACGTTACCGGGATCCAGTACGGCAGATGCCTGCCCGGGACTGCATCGTCCGAACGCCGTCGAGTCCACCTCGACCTGTCGGCCCTGGGCGGTCGAGCAGGTCAAGAGGAAAATTGCGAGCGTGGTCTGGAGATGTCGCATCAGCAGGGCAAGCCAGGATTCCGAGGGCCAATCGGGGAAAAGCGATTGGAACTGATCGGAATGTAGGTCCGGTCCGGCATAGGAACACCGAACACTCACGTCCTCCGTCTGGCCCCGCAGAGATGCCCACGAAACCTTCCTCCCGGCTGCCGTATCCTAATCCAGCGCCCGGCTAGGTACTTGTCCCCCCCCCTCGCCCGGTTCAATATTCGACGCAACGGGTCCTGCTTTGGCCCGGCGGACGACCCAACTGGAAGGCATGCCGTCCCACTGGACTTCGTGTTCGGTAGCCCAGATACCAGGCCCCAAGCCCTCATCCACTGCTAGCCAGATTATGACCTTCCTTCGCTTGCTTTGCGTACTCGTCCTTGCCCTGCCCGTTGATGTTTCGGCTCAGGCGGACCGCCCGGAGCGTACAGGTCAGCCCGAAGGAGATGCCCTGCAAGTGACCTTGCCCCGCCTCAGCGGCGTATCGCACATAGTGGACGGCGTTCTGGACGACGAGGTCTGGTCGCAAGCTTCACGACTGACGGGGTTCTCGCAGTACCAGCCGGTTGACGGAAGGCCCGCGGTGGATTCGACCCACGTCTTTGTGTGGTATGAAGCCACGGCCATTCACTTTGGAATACGCGCGTTTGAGACCCACGCTCAGATCCGTGCCACCCTCGCAGACCGAGACAAGATCTCGGGGGATGACCATGTGATGCTAATATTGGATACCTACAACGACCAGCGTCAGGCTGTGGTCGTCGCGGTGAATCCACTAGGCCAGCAGGCGGACGGAATCCTGAAGGACACCCAACGCTCCGGGTCCAGCTTTTTTTCAGGCAACACCTCGCCCTACACGGTGGACCTGAGCCCCGACTACGTTTTCGAATCCAAAGGCCGAGAGACGGATTTTGGGTACGAGGTGGAGATTAGTATTCCGTTTCAAAGCCTGAGATTTCAGTCGGACCCTACCCAGTCGTGGGGCTTCAACGTAGTCCGGAATGTGGCGCACTCGGGTTATTCCACCACCTGGACACCAGTGCTTCAGGCCAATGCCTCGTTCTTGAGTCAGAATGGGACGCTGGAAGACTTGACCGACCTGAAGCGTGGACTGGTGTTGGACATCAGCCCAGAGGTCACGGGCTCGTTGAATAGAGGTTCTGGCGACGCTTCCTGGGACGAGGAGTTGCGGGACCCCCTGGGAGTGAATGTGCGCTGGGGCGTCACCAATAATCTGACCCTCAACGGCACGGTGAATCCGGACTTCTCGCAAGTCGAGGCGGACGTCGCTCAGATTCAATTCGATCCCCGGCAAGCGCTCTTCTTCCCAGAGAAACGACCGTTCTTCCTTGACGGGATCGAGCTCTTCCAGTCTCCGACAAACCTGGTCTACACGCGTCGAATAGCCAACCCGCTGTCCGCGATCAAGCTGACGGGAAAGACAGGTTCGACCAACGTGGCGGTCCTCAGCGCGGTGGACAATACCGCCGAATCCCTGGCTGATTTGGCCCCGAGGTACTTTCACGCGGTGCGCTTGGGAAGAGACTTGTCCGGGCAGAACAGCGTCGGACTGACCTATACGGACAAGATCGACGGGGACCATTGGAACCGGGTTCTGGCCGCCGACGGCCGCATGGTAGCGGGCATCTACGCGGCGACGTATCAGATTGGAGGCAGCTTTACGGGAGGCGCCGGCGAGACCGTTGTGGCGCCCATGTGGCGCCTCGCCACCTCTGCCTCCGGGCGAAAATATGGGGCTACCTTTACCGCCTCTGGGTTCCACGACGACTTCAACGCAGAATCGGGCTTCATCACTCGGACGGGGATTGTGCAGGTGACGCTGGTGCCTCGGGTAACCTGGTTTGGCCAGGAAGGAGGCTTGTGGGAATCATTCACGGCCGGATTGACCTTTGACGGAACATGGGACTACCAGCGATTCACCCAGGGCACCGGGCCCAATGATCGCAAGCTGCATTTTAATACGGCCTACGAATTTCGCGGCGGATGGGGCGGCAATACGACTGTCTTTTACGAGTCGTTCAAGTATCCGGCCGAGCTTTATCAGGGATACTTCGTGGCTCCGGCCGCGGCCGGAGGCGCCCCAACTCCCTATGTAGGTGAAGATAGACTGACCAATCTCGGGTTCTGGAGTACGTCGAGGACGCCGCAGTGGAAACAGTTCTCGGGATCCATATTCATAGCGGCTGCCCGGGATGACAATTTCTTCGAGTGGGCGTCCGCGGACGTACTGTTTTTGACAGCGGGACTCAACTGGGACCCAACCGATCAGGTCAGGGTCAGTTTTCTCTACAATCACCAGCAATTTGTAAGGTTGTCGGATAGATCCAATGTGGGTCTACACCGAGTGCCCCGGCTGAAAGTGGAGTATCAGGTGACGTCCTCGCTCTTCCTGCGGGTGGTGGGGCAGTACGACTCCAACTATGTCGACGACTTGCGGGACGCTTCCAGGACGGAACGCCCCATCGTCGTTCAGGACGGGGAGACAGGCGAGTTCTCCCCGATTCTGGCTCAAAGACGCAACGTCTTGCAAGTCGATTGGCTGGTGTCCTTCCGGCCAACTCCGGGGACGGTTGTCTTTGTTGGGTATGGCTCGACAATGACAGAGCCGTCCACATACCGCTTTTCAGATTTTTCGCGGCTTAACGATGGGTTTTTCCTCAAGCTGAGCTACCGGTATCGCGTCTAAGTAGTTCTACTAGAGAACTCCAACGAGGCGGCGCAGTGGCCAGGGCTTGGGACCGTTCTTTGGACCGCATCGCTCCTTGTGTCGTTAGACGCAGCGCCTAGACCTTGAGAACCCGTGGATAAGAAAGCTCTTTCTGTCATATCGTTCAAAGAAGCCCAGGCAGAAGACCGTCGCTACTGGCATTCCAAGTCGCCTTCGGAGCGCCTCCTCGCACTCGAATTCCTCCGTCGTATGAACTATGGACACGATCCAGCTACCGCCCGCGTTCAGCGACATCTTGAGATTGTTGAACGCCCATGAGGCTCGGTATCTCGTGATTGGAGGCTTCGCGGTGGCTTTTCACGGGTTTCCACGTGCGACAGGGGACATCGACATATGGATAGATGCCGAGGCTGGGAACTCAATATGGGTCCACGCCGCAGTTGTCGAATTCGGTTTCGACCTGCCCTCACTACGACCCTCCAACTTCTCCCGTGCCGACCGTGTGGTAAGGTTGGGTTATCCGCCCCTGCGAGTAGAGTTCATGACGCAAATCCCCGGCGTCACCTTTGGAGATCGTTACCAGAATCGCGTCCGGGCCGATTTCGGGGGAGTCGAAGCGGCTACGATCGGCCTTGACTGCTTGCGGAGGAACAAGACCAGTACCGGACGGCTCAAGGATCTGAACGACCTTGAGCATTTGCCGGAATCATAGAGACCTCCGGACGTCGGAGAGGGAGTCCATCGACGTAAACACGTTCGTCGATGAATACGCGGCGCTTGCGTGGCATGGCATGCGCGCGCGAGATCACGGATTTCAGGCCGAGTTGGTCCGAGACCTGGCACCTGAAGTTGGGTCTGTCTTGTGTCTCCCTCAGGAACTCGGGCGCGTTTTAGTCAATCTACTGGGCAACGCATTCGACGCAATTCGCGGCCTGGAGAGCGGGAAGGTCACGATCTCCACGCTTCAAGATGAGGAGCATGTGGTGATTCGTGTTTCCGACAATGGCCCGGGCGGAGCAGTACCCGGGCCGCTCGGTCGACACGACGAGGGCCAGCAGGGCAACCGTCGCGACGGGCCAGCCGCGTGGCACTGCCCTCAGAATCGATCCCGATTCCCTATTCCACCGAAGCGTGTGTTGACGACGTTGTTGTAGATCGAACCGAACCGGTAGCGGAAACCGACGCTAAGACCCGCCTCGTAGTTGGTCTCGAGTTCTCTGCGCCGCAGCAGGACCTCTTCGAGGTCTGCATCACCCTTCTGCAGGTTGATCTGATCGTGGATGAACTCCAGCGAGCCCCCTATTTCCACGGAAAGCCCTCGCGTGATGCGAACCTCGACTTCTGCGTCAAACTGCAGACTGAGTAGCCAAACATCGTGCAGATACTGGGACGCGTTGACGCCCATTTCGATTTGCCCCCAGGGCTGGATCACTTCGTAGCCCGCGTTGAGCAGGTGCTGAGGAAGCACCTGCTCAATCTCGTTGTAGATGGTCGTGTCCCGATAGATCCCGTCGGGCCGAACTCTCGATGGTCTGGTCTCCTCTGTCGAAGCGGTGGTAATTGTAGTTGAAGAAAGGCCGGAGCTGAAGCGTCCACTCTTCCGTCACGCGGCTGACATACACGCCGTATTTCGTGTCGTAGGACCGCTGCTCGGCCTCGGTGGCGTCCGCGCTCGTCGTGTAGACCGTTGAGAACGCCATCTCCTGGAGCGCGCCGAGGCCGATCAGGTCGAACGTGTGAGCGGTACCGCCAGAGCCCGTGTTCACGTGCATGACCAGGACATGGACGTCGGCCACCTCGCGGTCGCGGACGTGGTCCACGTAAGTCATTTTCTGCCGAATGAAGGTCTCGGGGCAGAAACTGCAGTCCAGAAAGACGGCAAGCCGGGCCGTCGTCTCCGCCTCGACCTGCTGCGCTGCGGCAGGACGCGCGAATGCTCCGAACGATAGAAGAACAACCCCAATGGCGGCCGTCTTAGCAAACGCGCACCTGTTCACGGACGTCTTCATTCTTTGGTATGCGACAGACATGTCAATTGGCACCCTGATTCCGGGGCCAGACTATGGCCAGGGAGCAGACGTGCCAAATCAGATTGAGGTACGAGAGACGTTGCCGCTTCGCTTCCAACCTCGGATTTGATTCCGTGATGACCGACAAGGCAGAGCAGTACCGGGCCGCCCTCGGGGAGGGCATGAACCTTGACGAGATCGCCGAGGCTTTCGGCGTGTCGAGTGGCTCGGTTGCGCAGGTCCTCTTGCGTAACGGGATCGGCACATCCATGCGAAGCGATGACGTGGATCCCGCTCTCCGTGCGCGGGACCTGGGCGACCGCGGGTTCTCCTTCGGCCAGATCAAGAATCCTCACAAGGTCAAGACTCCCGAACTCGAAGTCCTGATCAGTCCTTGGTATGTGGCTGTGCCTTCGAAAAAGGGGCGTCAGCGAGCACGCAAGCGACGACTGGTGCGGCGGTAGAGGCCGATGTTATTTACCGCCTGCCCTCGTTCAGGCTGGCATGCACCCTGCCTCCTTCAATACGCGTTTTCGAGAGGGGGGATGCTTCTCAATGTGCCTTGCGGGGCGGACTGGTCGCGCCGCGAAATTTCCGCCGCAGTTTGGACACACTGATTCAAGGACCCCCTCCACACACTCCCGGCAGAACGTGCATTCGAAGGTGCAGATCATCGCATCAGGTGAATCGTAGGGCAGGTCCCGGTCACAGCATTCACAGTTGGGTCGCAATTCGAGCATGTCGGTCTGGTTCTGATTGTTATGCTTTTTTGGTCTTAGCAAGACCAAAGCCAGGCTTTTCTTTCCGGACAAGCATGTCCATGAATTTCGCAAATCGCCTCTGTCTGGTTTCGGGCTTCTTCGCAGACGTCAAACCGTACGCGATGGAGTGATGACTGGATTTCTTGAGCGTTTCAAAGAACTGTTTCACCTTCGGATTGCTCTCCAGTGCTGCCAGGAAATCCGCGGGCACTTCCATTTCACTTACCGCATACGCGTTCTCCCACCGGCCGTCCGCTTTGGCGGCACGAACATGCACAAGCCCTGACTCCGTCATCCGGCACTCACTTGTCAGGCGCTCCACATGCTCTCTGTTCCTTTTCGACCAGTTGCTTCGCGCTCTTCTGGGAGTAATTCGCTGCAAATAGGCTTGGTCGTCGATTGACTTCTTAACGCCGTCGATCCAGCCCCAGCACAGCGACTCAATCACGACATCGTCCCAAGTCACGCTCGGAATCCCGGTCTTTTTCTTGAACATCTTCACCCACAGCTCACTTTCGGTGTCGTGATTCACCTTGAGCCACTGGCCGAGATCTTCCGGCGCTACAAACGTCAGGATTCTGGCTGGATCGGTTTCAGGCATGAAGCTTGATTCTCTTGGCGTTGCGGTCGGCGTTCAGCGGCGACCCGAGGGAGACCGCCGCGGTAGTGCCGCCAGCGTTCATTAGCCGGCCTTCTCCAGCCATTCCGAGATCCATTGACTTAAGCTCTTGCCTTCGTGCTGAGCCCTCACGTAGACCTTTCTGTGCAACCCCGGAGGAAGCCGGAGCATCAATCTCCCAGAGAACGGCTTGTCCGGCACTTCGCCGCGGTCAGCACAGAAATCGAGGTAGTCGTCGATGGAGTCGCGAAATGCCGTCTCAAGATCGTCGACACTTCTATCCTGAAAGGTGACGACGTCGCGCAGATCCAGGACTTCCCCATGCAGAAGTCCCGATTCGTCGTCGTATTCAGCGCGTCCCGCACATCCCTTGTAGTTCAGCATCGTTGAAGTAGGTCTGATTCCAGCCTCGCGCCAAGTCTTTGAATCCAGCTACTCAGTCATCGCAATCCTTGCGATCTGGGGACACCTTGAGGTGGGTGGAGTGCCCGCTGGAAGAATGATCTACCCGACCATCTCCTGTACCACATCCCGTGCTGACCGTGCAGCGTTATGTACGGCGCTCCAGTCGTCCTCTTTCGTGTAGGCGTCGCCGGCGAAAAAAACCTTTCCGGCTATAGATCCAGACAGGACCTGCGAGATGCGCGAGGGAGCCTCGTCGGCCAGGTAGGCGCCCTTGGCAAAAGGCTCGTCGTTCCAGTTCTGAACCAGGTGCTTCACATAGGTTCGCGATGCCAGGCCCCCGAATACCTGATCGAGTTCGGCCAGGATGTAGTCTCGCTGCGCATTCCCAGAAAGCGCCTGATACGGCAGTGCCTGGGCTCCGACGGCAAAGAGGCCCAGGACACTCGAGGAGGAGTTCTGTCCGTAGGCGGCGTCATAGTAGAGTCGCTGACCCTGATTGGTCATTGTGTCCGAGAAGTTCAGAATCGTCGGGAAGAACTGCTCTGAGAACTCGAAAAACACTTTGATTCCACCCCAAACAACGGCGTCGGCCAACGCCTCCTGTCGGTCGTCGGGGAGCGGCGGTGAGAACGCGATCTCACCTAGTTGCAGAATCCGGAGTGGGGCGGTCACAATGACCGCATCTGCCTGGTGGACGACACCATAAGCGTCCGTCAGTGAGACGCCGTCGCCCTCATAGTCTATCGCCACCACTGGAGTGTCGAATGTCATTCTTGGTTCGACGTGGGGCACGATGAACTCCCGGAAGAAATCGAACCAAGTAGAGCCAACGAACTTCAGGTCGGGATCTATCTCTCCCCAGTCGCTCATCGTACGCGTGGTCAAGACGCCGTTCTCGAAGTATCCGAGGGAGTCCTCAGCCTTGTAGCCTACCGTTCGTGTGGTGACCTCAACCGCTGGGTTGTTCACGATGCTGCGCAATTCTGAGTCGGGGACGTGCAGCCATTCCGCACCCAGCGGTATGGGAAAATCCGCGAACGTCGTGGTTCGCTTGATCCGACCACCGTAAGTAGTAGTGGCCTCGAGGATGCGGTAGTTGATCCCTCGTTGGCCGAGGAGGTACCCCGAACTCATCCCAGCCGGTCCGGCGCCGATGATGAGGACAGAGTCCGGCAGCGACGCCGGTGGAGTGGGTCCGCTATCGCACCTCAGGCGGGAATGCGGGAGTGCAGCTGAGATCCCCAACAAGCCGCAAAGACGGGTAAAGTCTCTTCTGTTCATGGCGTGGCTACACAGGACGGTGCGCCTGGTTTCCAGATGCTCGGTGCGGGGATTGGCCCCTCGACCTGTCCGATGATGGAACGAGAATCATTACCAGTGCCTTCTGGCCAAGACGCATTACGACCGAGGCGGTGGTGACGGCGTCGGCGAGGGAGCCTGCGGGCCAATTGGCTTGTGGCCAAAACGTAGTAGACCGCCACGACCTACCGGCCAAACCAGCTACTTTGCCGCGACGGCGCCCGCAAGCGGCGGTAGTCCACCTCTCTCACTACCAGAGCTGTCGATGAAGCGGGTGTTATTCCTTTTCGTTGTGTTGTGCCTACTCCCCGGGTGCGCAAGGGAGACTGAAGGCACGTCCGCTGCTTCCGAGCCCGAGGCTCAGCAGACAGATATGATCGAAATCCCCGAGCACGGGGCGGACGAGGCCATTGCGGCTGGAGTTGATCCGATGACCGGCCTACCCTTGGCGCTCATTGAGGCGATTGATCAGGCGCTGCCCGGCTGGCGAGTCATCGACTCGAAGGAGTGGCCGTCGTCAGACTACATCACCGAGCACAACCAGGGCAAGGATCCCGAATGGCAGGCGGTGTACGAGAACGATGTCTTCGTCCAAGCTGATTTTAACGGCGACGGTCGGGACGACTTCGCCGTCTTCGCCGTCGGCCCCGACGGGGAGGTGACAGTCTATGCACTGCACGCCACGGACGGCGGATTCGAAACTGTTGAGTTAGAGGAGCAGGGCCAGGTGGAGGGCTGCTGTGTGGGAGCGGGCCTTCGCGTTGCAATGCCGGGCGCCTATTCGATCGTTGACGATGCGGGAATCGAGCGGTTCTGGGATCTGCCTGCGTCCGGGATATCTTCATTTACGAAAAATCGTCGATGTTGTACATGTTCACGGACCAGGGCGACTACCTCGGGGCCTCCTACTCGGACTGACCGGTCTCGGTCACGCCAGGGGGAATATGGGCCGAACTGCGCAGACTCAAGAGACAGCTGGCGGAGACAAGAAATCCCGAATCAGCCGCCCGGTCTCATCTGGTGCTTCGATATGGGGGAAGTGGCCAACGCCGGCGAGAACGTGACTCTGACCGCCGGGGAAGGCCACCCGCGCGGTTTCAACGGCTCCGGCTGGGAAGATGGAGGCGTCGCCGTGAATCAGAAGGGTCGGCGTTTGAAAAACTCGCCCAGACAAATCCCACTCTCCCAGGTCCTCGCGAGCCCCCCGAGTCATTTTCTGGAGTCGGTCGAAGGAGCCTGAGTCAAAACCGAAATCCAGGCTCTCGGTAAGTTCGGGGTCATGGAAGTAGGGGCGAAGCGCCAAACGGAAATAGCTTTCGACGGCGGCAGGAGTTCTATGCCAATCCGCAGAGGCCGCTATTCGCTCCATACGGTCTCGCACAACCGGATCTTGCCGGGCCGCGACCAATGGGCGGAAAGAAACCCACTCCGCGTGCGTGAGCGGGTCAGGCTCAAGGAGGACGAATTTCTGGACTTGGCCCGGGTGGGCCAACATATAGAGGAGCGCCACAAGCCCCCCGAAAGAGTGCCCGAGCAGGGTCACGGATACATGGCCCTGCGCCTCGCGGAGGATTTCGACTTCCCGCACGTAGTCCGCCATCAGAGGACCAACGGGTTGGAAAAACACCGCCTGCAACTCGCCGCGAAGCAATTCGCCCAGCGACATCACGTCCTGAAATCCAAAGCCAGGGCCTCCCGGGATTACGATGACAGGTTGCCCTAAGCCAATCAGACTGGGGGTCGGGGCTGGACGGCTCATGCGTCTCCTTCTGTCCGCAGGCCGCGAATCAACAGCACGCCAACCGGAAGGCACAGAAAAGACGTCCAGAGGCCAGGAAAGTACCCACCCGCCTTAAGCCATCAACGGATGGACGACTCCGTTGACGACGCTAGCCACCGCCAGAAGCCAAACAGGAAGCCGCGCGAGGCGGAACCGGGCTCCCAGCGCCCCTCCGAGCGCGAAGAGGCCAAGCCACACCAGATTGAAGGCCGCGAATCTGATCGGGCTCCATATATACCCAAGGAGCCCAGGGAAGTCCATGTAGAAGCCCGTGGCATATTCCTCCGCAAAATGAAACGACTGGAGACCGACCGCCAGCCAGATGAACAGGCTTGGGAAGGCGTCCAGGTTCCGCCGAGGCCACCAGAAGAGCAGCGAGACCAGAATCATCACGTCAATCCCCACGACAGCCGGTCCCATCACCCAGGTACTGATGGCGATGGCCGCGACCGCGCTCATGACGCCGGAAACAAGGAGCCGCGTATCCGATGTTTGCATGGAAGTGGCCACCGAGAAGCGGGATTATCTGAATGGTACCCATGCCGCGGTTTCGAAACCCGGCATCGACCGGATGGTAAACCTTCCGTTAGCCCTAGCGCACAATAACCACCTTCCCAGCTTCGTTGGTGGGATGTCCGGAGGCGATTGGCCTCCATTCCCCCAAAGTCTGGCTCCAGATGATGAAAAAGCTACTGCCCGCGCTCGTTCTCTTTTTGCTCCCGATTGCAGCTTTTGCGCAGCAAGGGACTATCAGGTATGACGCGACAGTCAAGATTGATATCCAACTGCCGCCGGGCATGGAGCACATGGCGGATCAGATTCCGGATTCCAGGACATCGGGCCGGCTGCTCTACTTCACGGATGCGGCGGCCCTGATCAAGGACGCTCCGAAGGCAGAGACGGACGAGGCCGGCGCCGTCAATCTTCACGGAGACGGGTTTGCCTTCAGAATGGCCGGCAGCCAGCCGGAAGAGGAGACCTTTTACGATTTTGACTCTGGTCAGGTAGTCGAGAAGACGGACTTCCTGGGTCGAACGTTCAGAATCAATGGCGAAATGGAGGAATTCCAATGGCGTCTCACCGGCGATCACAGCGAGTACCTGGGCTTCAAGTGCCAGAGGGCGATCGCTGAGCACGACAGTTCAACGGTGGACGCCTGGTTCACGACAGAAATCCCGGTCTCTGCAGGACCCGCAGGGCTCACAGGACTTCCGGGCATGATCCTGGTGGCCAATTTTGATAATGGCCAGCGGACCTACACTGCTACCGAAGTAGATCTCGAGACCGAGATTGCTGGCATGATTACGCCTCCAACGGGAGGCAAAGAGGTATCGCGCGAGGAATACGACAACATTGTCGAGGAGAAAATGAAGGAGATGGGCGCCACACGTGGTCGCGGCGGCAACAAGCGGGTGATGATCCACAACTAGTCCAGACCCTCCCACAGTCGGCAATAGCCGTTTTCTCATTCAACTCACCCCCATCTTCATGCGAATTGTACTCGCAGTATTCGGGCTGCTCCTTTTGGCTCAGTCCCCGGTTCAGGCGCAGAGCCGCCACAGTATCACGGGTGTCGTGGTAGACACATCCGGAGTGGGCATCCCCGGCGCGACCGTGGTGGCGTTGACCAAGCCGGACTCCGTCATTGCCCGGTTTGCCATCTCCGACGGCAATGGTGCTTTCCATCTGCGGCGGGTCGCCGAGGCTGATTACGTCCTGCAGGTGACGTTTGTCGGGTTTGTCAGCCAGAGACAGGACATCACTGTGGCAGCAGAGCTGGATGCAGGTACGATTGTGCTGACCGAGTCTGTTTCGGAATTGGGCGAACTGGTGGTCAGCTCAGACCACATCCCGATGATGCTTCGTGGCGACACGCTCACGTACAATGCCGCGGCGTTCGGTTCGCGTCCCAACGCGACAGTAGAAGATCTTCTGCGACGGCTTCCAGGAATCGAGGTGGCGGACGACGGCTCCATAAAGGCGCAGGGCGAAGACGTGCAGAACGTCCTCGTTGACGGCAAGGAGTTCTTTGGCGGCGACTATCAGGTAGCTACCAAGAACCTTCCGTCCGATGCTGTTGACAAGGTCGAGGTCTACGACAAGCAGAGTGACATGGCGGAGTTCACTGGCGTGGACGATGGTCAGGAACAGTTGACCATAAATCTTGAGCTCACCGAAGAGGCCAAGAAAGGGATGTTTGGCAACATCACGGGCGGCTTCGGCGACATCGAGCGGTACGACGGGCAGGCCACTATCAACAGGTTCACTCCGACCACGCAGCTCGCCCTCTTGGCCAATATCAACAATGTGAATCGGCAGGGCTTCGGATTCCAGGACTACCTGAGTTTTGCTGGTGGCATGGGTGGAATGGATATCGGCCGCGGAGGACTTTCCACGGGCGGCGTCCAGATTGGGACTGACTTGAGCGACGGCTTTTCCGAGACGCTTTCGATTGGTCTCAACGCCAGCCATGATTTCGGCGATAAGACTTCGATAAGGAGTTCCTACTTCCTCAGCAGCCTTGACAACACCCAAACGCGAAGTGTGCAGCAGCAGCAACTGCTCGGATCATCCTTGTCGTCACAAACACAGGAAGCCAGCGAACAAGTGACCGACAACATGTCGCACCGAGCGAACCTGAATGTCGAGCACGAATTCTCGGCCGGGAACCAACTTCGGTTGCGGGCCAACCTTGCTGCGGCCACGTCAGATCTGACAACCGGCGGCTTTCGCCAGACGTTCGCGACAACCGGACTCACTCAGAATACCGCGCAGACGGCCTACACACAGGGCGGCAACACACTCAGCGGTGATGGGCGCCTCACGTGGCGCAAACTCCTGGGCGAGAAAGGAACTGCCTTGGTTGGCGAGGCCACATTGAACCTGAACGACTCTGAAACCAACGGTGATCTGGAAAACACCATAGGCCTCTTTCAGGCAGGCGATCTGGTGACCTACAACGAGATCCTGCAGGAGCAGCGGAACATGGGCAACACGCTGAGCCAGACGCAGCGTCTTTCAGTGAGCCAGCCCATGAAGGGCAAGCGCGTGCTTGAGCTGTCGGCCCAGCGCCGGCAGGTTAGCGAGGACCAGAACAAGTCGATCTGGGACCAGGTTGGCGGCGTGCTTCGGCTGAATGACGCACTCAGCAACGGTTTCGACCGAACCTACAGCTACTATCAAGGCGGACTTCGCTTCGACCAGAACCGGGATCGAATTGCGTTTGGGCTTGGCCTTCAAGTTCAGGAATCAACTCTGGACGGAGTGATTCTGGATCGTGACGAGGAGATCTCCAACGGCTACACTCATTTTCTTCCCAGCGCGAGTTTCCGACTCAAGTTCCGGCAGGGGATGAACTTCGACGCGCGCTATCGCACGTCGACCCGGGAGCCATCCATGAATGAACTTCAGCCCTTTACCGACAACAGCGACCCGCTGAATGTGTACGTCGGTAATCCGTCACTGAAGCCGGAGTACAGACACTCGTTGAGCCTGCATTACATGTTCTTCGACCAGTTCAGCTTCGTCAACCTGTTCTCGTTTGTTTCGGTGACGTACACGGACAACAAGATTGTGCGCTCCCGCACCATTGATCAGCAGTTCCTTCAGAGTGTCACCAGCATCAACTCCACCACTGATGACTGGAACGTCAATGGCCAGATCAACTACGGAATGCCCATTCGGCCGCTCCGGGTCAAGATCAATCTCTCCAACCGGGCCATGTATACCCGGGGTCTCGAATTGATCAACGCCGCCGAGAACAACACCCGGATCCTGCGCAACACGGTCGAGGCCAAGGTCGAAAACCGGTCCAAGGATATCTGGGACATTGCGGGTGGCGCATCCTTGACGCTCAATGACGTGGACTACTCGCTCAACCCGGGCCTCTCTCAAAGTTATACGAACAAGACGGTGTTTGGCGAGGTGAGCTGGTATCCCTCCGAGACTCTGGAGATATCAACGAAAGTCAACTACCGCTTCTTCGACCAGGATGTTTTTGGTGCGAACGACAACGTGACGTTGTGGGAGGCCAAGGTGTCCAAGACCCTGCTCCGCCAGAAGGCGGAAATTCAGCTGGTTGGGCTGGACCTTCTGAATCAGAATGTCGGCGTCAATTTCTCCAACTCCGGGAGCTCTGTGCGGGAGGAGCGGATCGAGAGCTTGGGTCGTTATGTGATGCTCAAGTTCGTATACCACCTGTCAGACATTGGCAGCCGGAGCCGGGGCGGCGACGCCATCGAAGTCCACATGTAGGGCTAGATAATCCGCAGATCCGTCACACAATTGTGACATTAGAAACCGCCTCAGGGCGGTTTCTTTGTTTCAGGCGGTCACGCACCCTTCAGACACCCTTCTCGGCAGAGCAAAATGAAACCCCACTCACAAATCCTTCTCATGGCGGTGTTGGTGCTTGCGGGCTGCAGCACCAGCAAGGTGATGACCAGCGAACTGGCTTCGACTCCGCCAAAGGTGGACGGAAACACGGAGGAATGGGCCGGAAGCATGCAGCGCCACGAGGATGGACGGATTCTGCTTGGAGTCCGAAACGACAGCGAGCGGCTCTACGTGGCCGTCCGAAGCTCAGATGCCGCGACCGTTCGGCAGGCCATCATGACCGGCATGGAACTCTGGATCGATCCAGCGGGAGGCAAGGACCAGCACGCCGGCTTCCGATATCCGATGGGCTTGGTCAATTTCAACAGAGGCAGCAGTGAGGCCCTTCCCCTTCCAACGGGCGGGACGGATCCGGCCATGATGGAAATGTTGTTTGGCGCACAGATGACGGACATGCAGCTGTTGGCGAAGGACTCGCCCCCGATGCGTGTGCGCGTCGGCTCTATTGAGGGCCTGGAGGCTTCCTCCCGGTTTGAAGCCGGTACGCTGAGCTACGAGTTCTCTATACCCCTTACCGGGCTTGGCGACCTGGATCTGGGTCTACCCGCAGATCTGGCGATGTTGAGTCTTGGCGTTAAGACGGTCCAGCTGGGCGGCGGTCGGGGTCAGGAAGGCCAGGCCGGCGTCGGCGGCGGTGGCGCCGGTGGCGGTGGTCGTGGTGGCCGGGGCGGCGGCGGCCGAGGTGGCCGGGGCGGTGGCGGTGGCGGCGGGCAAGGCGGTGGCGGCGGGCAAGGCGGCGGTCCTGGTGGAGGACCGGAGCCGATCAACCTGTGGGTTCAGGTGAACCTTGCCAAGTGACCCAAACAAACTCGCGGCAGGAACGACACCAATCCGTGACAACCCGCGCGTCACGGCGGCGGTATAGTGAGCAAATCCAACTAGCTCCGTTTTCTCGAAAATCGCCCTCATGATGAAGCGCTACGTTTTATTGCTCGGCCTTCTTGTCGCGCCACTGGCCGTCAGGGCACAGACAATCCCGCTCACCGGGAATGTGGTTTCGGCAGATGACGGTGATCCGCTTGCCGGCGTCAACGTCATCGCATCACCGCTTGCGGATTCCACTCGGCAGTTCGGCGTGGCGGCCGATGCGCAGGGACGTTTCCGGGTGCTCTTGCCGACAGCCGGGATGTACCGAATTCGGGTTACGTTTGTGGGCTTCGAGCCCGCCTTGCGCGTGCTGGATATCCCATCTGCAGGTCGCCAGCTGGACACGATACGTCTGGAGCCCATTGCGACCCGTATGGAGGACCTGATTGTAGAGGCCATGCAGGAACGCGTGGCCATCAACGGCGACACCACCGAGTACGCCGCGGCGGCCTACAAGGTGAACCCTGATGCCAACGCGGAAGACCTGCTGGCCAAGATGCCGGGCATTGTCGTGCAGGACGGCCAGGTTGAAGCCCACGGAGAACAGGTCAGGCGTGTACTGGTGGATGGGCGAGAATTTTTTGGCGACGATCCCACGGCTGCTCTTCGCAATCTCCCATCCGAGGTCATCGACAAGATCCAGGTCTTCGAGAAGCTGAGCGACCAGGCCGAGTTTGCAGGGTTCGACGACGGCAGCGGCGAAATGACAATCAACATTGTCACCCGTCAGGATCGTCGAAACGGGCAATTCGGGAAGCTTTATGGCGGGTATGGATCCGAGGATCGGTACCTGTCCGGCGGCAGTGTGAACATGTTCAACGGTGCCCGGCGCCTCTCGATTATCGGGATGTCCAACAATATCAATGAGCAGAATTTCTCCACGCAGGATCTGCTTGGCGTGGTCGGTACGGCAGGTGGCCGTGGCGGCTTTGGCGGCGGCGGTCGCGGTGCTGGCGGCGGCGGTCGTGGCGGCGGTGGCGACAGACCTGGCGGCGGTGGCGGTCGGGGCGGCGGATTCGGTGGCGGTCCTGGAGGCGGCGGCGGCGCCGGAATCAGGGTTTCCTCGAACCCCAGCAACTTTCAGGTCGGGAGTCAGGGTGGCGTCAACCAAACGAACGCTCTCGGAGTGAACTTCTCGGACGAGTGGGGCTCCAGCGTGCGGATGTCGGCGAGCTACTTCCTCAATACCAGCGACAACACGACGGCCAACCTCCTGGATCGGGAGTATTTCCTGACGTCCACGGAGAGTCAGTACTACAACGAGTCGAACGACGCTACGTCGAACAATCTGAATCATCGCCTCACGGCGCGGATGACCTACACGATCAACGACCGAAACTCCCTCATTTTCACGCCGCGTGTCAGCGCACAGAGCAACGACTCGAAGAGTCTGGTCTACGGCCTGAACACCGATCCTGCGGGCGGTCAACTCAGCCAGACGCTGAACGACTTCTTGTCCGAAAACAGCGGCTTGACTTCGTCTGCCAGCGTCCTCTTTCGGCACCAGTTTGCCAAGCGGGGCCGTACCGTCTCCCTGAATTTTTCTGGTGGGGTCAATGATCGGGATGGCGTCACGGATCAGTTGTCAGAGAACACGTTTTTTGATGCCTCGAGCGATGATAACTTCTTTGACCAGCGGACCGACAACCTCCAGTCCGGCTATGACCTGGGCACGAGCGTAACGTTTACGGAGCCCATAGGCGAACGCGGTCAGTTCCAGGTGAACTATCGTCCCGCTTTCTCGCGTAGCGACGCAGATCGGCGGGCAAACCTGCTGGATGTAGGCACCGGACTCTACACGCTGATTGATCCGACGCTCTCCAGCACATACGTGAACGACGTGGTTACGCAGCGTGCGGGGATGAGCTTTCGCTACAGGGCGGAGAAAGCATTCCTGACGGTGGGCCTGGACGCCCAGCAGGAGAGCTTGACCGGGGATCAGACCTTCCCCCTGGAGACGGCCGTGGACAAGAAATTTGAGCAATTGCTCCCCCAAGTCACGTTGCAGTACGGGGAACGCCGGGCCAACAATCTACGGCTGTCCTACAGGACATCGACCAGCACGCCGTCAATCAACCAGCTTCAGGTGGTGGTGGATAACACCAACCCGCTATTTCTCTCTACCGGAAATCCTGATCTGGATCAGAGTTATTCGCACAATTTCGTGGGGCGCTACAACGCCACGAATCCATTGGCAGGTCGTGTATTCATCGGGTTTCTGAGCCTTACGACTACGCAAGACTATGTGGGGTCCGAGACGTTGGTGGCGCTGGAGGAGACCACGCTGGACAACGGAATTGTGCTGGCCCCCGGTTCACAGCTAACGCGTCCGGCCAACTTGAGTGGCTACTGGAACGCACGCAGCCTGGTCACCCTTGGGCAGCCTGTTGGATTCTTGAAGTCCAACATGAACTTCAGCGGAGGCTACAGCTACGCAAATACCCCAAGCTTGGTCAACGGGGCTTCCAACAAGGCCGAGGTGCATGGCTTCAATGGCGGGGGCGTGCTGGGCTCAAACATCAGCGAGGGTGTGGACTTCACCTTGTCCCACAACACCTCCTACAATATCATCACAAATAGTATCGCGCCGGAGCTCGACTCCAACTACGCTACCCATACCTCCGCTGTAAAGGTGAACCTGATGCCGAACGCCAATTGGGTGTTCAACGGCACGGCGGCCTACCGGGCGTACCGTGGTCTAGATGCTTCGGTCGATGACACGTCCATTCTGCTCGGCGCGTCGCTCGGGTACAAATTCCTGAAGGGGAATGGCGGCGAGGTCCGGTTCGCGGTCATGGACATCCTGGACCAGCAGACCAGCGTGGGGCGGACGGTCAGCACGTTCTACGTAGAAGACACGAGTAGCAACGTGCTGGGGCGCTACGTGATGCTGAACTTCATCTACACCCTGCGGAATTACAGTTTTTAGGCCGGGGCGGGGTTTCCCGGCTGGTCGCGATCAGGATCAAACAGGAATTTCAGGACACCGTAGGTGGCACCTCCTACCGAGGCCACAAGCCCCCCTTCCAAAGCTCCGCGCCCGGAAAAGAACAGGGTTTCGATGCCCGCTGGTGGGGTTGCCAAGGTCGCCATCAAGGCTCCGAAGACACCAAGGCCAATCCCGAACGCCAGGACTCGCCCGAGCAGACGCCGGTGCCAAATGGGTCTGCGAACCTGAACGCCGACCCAGCCCGCGACCATGGCCGGAAGGATAGATTGCCCACCCATCTCAACGGCCGTTGAAAAGGGCGTCCCTTCCATGAGACCCGCTGTTGCCATGGCGGCGAACGCTGCGAGGCCGGACGCCAATGCAGTCGCGGGAGCGATCCTGAATTTCCTCGGTTTGATGGGCTCAAGGGAGGCTAGGTAGCCCGCCACCAGACCGCCTACCAGCATAGTCGCGGCGTAGAGGAGGGAAGCTCCATTACGCAGGAAAGGCACCTCGATCCCGGACGGAGCACTCAGAAGAGCGCTACCGATAAGATTGTAGCTCCCGCAGAATACACAGACCCCAACCATCAGCCTGTACTTCAGGTTTGATCTGAACGCCGAGGAAAGCGCCCACGCCAGGGCAATTGAAAGCAAGCTCGGAACCACCGTCTGCCCCGCCAGGGAGGCTGACGCCGAAAAGGCCAGTCCCTGGATCCACCCTATGGCAGCGGTAAGAACAAATAGAATGAGGACGCCAATCGCGGCCCAAGTCCGCGAGTCTGCGTTGGAGGTTGTCATGTCTGGGGGATAGATGCAGGGGGTCATTCAGTACAACGTGGAAATGACCCACTCCACGACATGCAGATCCCAGCTTCCGCGCGAGCCTCGTTATGGCCGGGAAGCAACCCCCCTCCCGGGTCTAAAACTCCGGATATTCCAGTGGATGGAAAACAAGACGTGTCGGCCGAGCTGGTTCTGCCGGGCGCGTTCGAGGTAAAGCGCCGAGGATGATCCACTCACCGTATCCGCGGAATCCAGGATATCGATCAGGCTGAGCGAAGCTGACAACTGCTCGGCCCATTTGGGGCGAAAGTCGGCCTGTACGTTCCAGGAGGATGACGCCGTGTCGAAGTCAGATCCGAGTCTTTCATAGATGTTGAACCCAAAGATGGAATTGAGGCTGAGCCCGCTTTCCCATTGGAGCGCCCCCTGCAGGGAGCCTTGGTGTGTGATATAGTCACTCGCGACTGCGGCGGAGTTGTCGTACCGGCTGGAAGAATGGGAAAGCGAATACGTGGCATTCAAAGAGAGCGACTGAGAAGGTCTTATCCCGCCGCTCAGTTGTCCCGACAGCCCGCGGACACGGGTGCTCGACCGTTCTCCGTTGATGGAAACTGGCCGCTGTTGCGTTGACAGATTAAACCGGAAACGGAGCTCTCCTTTTCTCTCGGGGAGAGCTGTTGCGGCATCCGCGCTTAGCCGGAATGAGTTGGCCGAGCCCAGGTTGGCCGTTCGGCTCAATTGACCTCCGGCGGGGACGAGGATGTCTTCAACGAGTCTGTCTCCTCCACCGGCGTACCAGGTTTCGGATCCGGCCTGGTTCTGCTCCAGCGTCAGCGACGCATCAAAACCAACCGACCGATTCGATTCGCGTTGGCGCACCGTCACCCTGGTGTTAATTACGTGAGTCGCGCTCGCGACTAGATCCGGATTTCCAACCCTCAAGAACAGCGGATTGGAATAGTCCACTCGGCGGCTGAGGTCGCCCCCGGACGGAGATGAACCGGAAACATGATACCCTCCGGCCAGGCGCCCCAAGTCCCCAAGTGATCGATGCAGCTCCAACCCGGCCGACAACAAGTAGTCGGTTTCGGCCACCCCACTCTTCTCCGGAAGAGTCTCGTCTTGCGTTCGCCGGTTGCGAGCGGCGCCCAACGTGAGCCCCATGCCGCGGTCTTCTTTCTCATAGTAGAGATTCAAATTGGCGTCTGTGCCAGCCAGCCGGCGCGTATCTCTGCTTGAAAGTGTCGAGTCAAGCACGGACGCCTGGTCTCCCGCAGTGGTGAAGGACAGTCGGTCTTGGTCGTCCTCCGAGGTTGTGTGACTGAGATCAACGCTCAAGAAGCCGTCCTCACCCAGGCGTTTCATGAATCCAATCGACCCGTCCAGGGAGATAGATTGCGATGAACTGGCAGACTCGGTTGCGGTCAGGAACGAACTAGTCGGATCAAAGGAGGAGGTCTGGAGGTCATTCCCGGCGTCATCCGAGGCGGAAAGACCCAGGGACGATCTAAATCCAGTGCGGTCACCGGTCACTTCCCAGTCCGCGTCGAATCCTCCGGCGAGCGAGGTGCTCGTCCCATCAAATCCGGTCAGAACGCGACTAAGGTCGCCCGTCAGTTGTGCCGCCGTCGTGGCATCCAGCGAACTACGCGCGCTGGTGCGCATCACCAACAGCCGCGGAGAAAACGACAGTTGGTGTTTGCCAGCGATCGTGTGCCTGACCGAGCCGGAGAATGTGTGGGCCTCGGAATCGGCTTCGCTCGTCCTGGACTCTGTGTACGACGCCGGCAGCCCTGCCTGGGCCAGGTAGGTGCGCGAAAGCTCGGACAATGTCTCGTTCTGGCTGTCGCGGAGGGTATAGGTCATCCTGACGCGCGTGTTTTCCCGCCAGGTGTTGGCATAGCTCAGCGTGCCCGAATCCGCTTTGGAGAAACCGCCACTCCCAGGGGTATTGTTGCTTCTCTGAAAGGAAGCCCTCACGTTTCTGGGGGCATTCAGGTGGGCCACGTTGGCCTGCATGGAGTAGCGGTCCGACGTGCCGCCGCTCAGGCTAACGTCAGCCGTCAGGGCGTTTCTCTTTTGAGGGTCAGTCACAAGATTGATGACCTGCTCCCGGGTCCCATCATCCACACCGGAGAACTGACGGTTTTCCGGCAGTTCTTCGTAGACCTGCAATGCCTCGATCATTTCGACCGGCAGGGTCTGGAGGGCCTCCATCACGTCGCTACCGAAATAGGCCTTGCCGTCCACGAGCACACGATCGACCGGCTTTCCCAGGTAGAAAACCACGCCGTTGTCAATGCTGAAGCCTGGCAGCGCATTGACCAGAGCCTCCGCCTGCGTATATCTGGGTACGAAAAACCCTCCGGCAAAAAACTCGACCGTATCTCCCCTGATGGTCATGCGCTCTCGCCGAGCCTCCACGTTCACGGTCTCCAGTTCCGTGACGTCGGGCTGAAGTCTGACGACCCCAAAGTCCACATTTCCATGTGCATCAAGTGAGTCACCAAAAGCGCGGAAACCGACATGCGAAATCTGCACCGCCGTCGGACCTTCCCAATCCAGTTTGAGAGAGAAGAAGCCGCTCCGATTGGTGGCCACGCCAACGGTCCGCGCGGTGTCCGCAAGGCTGGTGGCCAGCACATGTGCGCCTCTCAGCCCGGCTTCAAATCCGGCCTCAAGCACGCGCCCACCAAGCTCCGCCCTCTGCCCCTTCGCGGGAGACGTGCTGACCGAAAGGAGGGCGACGAGAAGTAGGAGACGCAAACCACCGAACGAGATAAGTACAGAAGGGGGACAGACTCCCCACCCCGAAGTCGCCGCTGGCGTACTGAGTTGTTAGTCGCCAACGGCCAGAAGCCCAGCCACTCTGAGCTGAAGACGCGGTATGACCTCATCTTCAAACCAGGGATTCGTCTTGAACCACCGAATGTTGCGCGGGCTCGGATGCGGAAGAGGAATATGCGTCGGCCAGAACGATTCCCAATCCCGAACCACCTCTGTGAGCGACTTCCGACCTGGCTTCAGGTGGTATCTGAGGGCGTACGCGCCCATCACAACCGTCAACCGAACCTTGGTCATTGGCGTCAAGACTTTCTCCAGCCACGTCTCGGCGCACTCGGGGCGAGGCGGAAGATCCCCCGATGTACCAGTTCCGGGGAAGCAAAACCCCATCGGGACGATGGCAATTCTTGTCGGATCGTAAAACGTCTCGCGATCGACACTTAGCCACTTCCTGAGCCGGTCACCACTCGGGTCATCGAAGGGTACGCCTGACTCATGCACCCGGCGCCCGGGCGCCTGTCCAACCAGCAGGATTGGAGCGTCCAGACTGGCCTGCAACACGGGTCGGGGTCCCAGCGGGAGGTGCTTTTCGCAAACCCTGCAGGCGCTGATCTCCGTCAGCAGGCTCTTGAAATCGTGCTCGCCGGTCATGACCGGGGTTGGATGAGATCCCATCTGTTTCCGTACCGATCCTCAAACACAACGACCGTTCCGTACTCCTCGTGGCGCGGGTCGCCGAGAAACGTGACTCCTCGCCCTCGGTAGGCCTCGTAGTCCCGAACGAAGCTGTTGGTATGGATGAACAGGAATACCCTGCCCCCCGTCTGGTTGCCAATCGCTGCTGTCTGGCTGTCGCCCGAAGCCCGCGCCAAAAGCAACCCTGCGCCCGAGCCGTGAGACGGGCGAACCACGACCCACCGTTTCCCTCCGCCCAGGTCGGTGTCTTCGTCCAAATGGAAGCCAAGTACTTCGGTGTAGTAGGCAATGGCCTCGTCATAGTCGGGGACCACCAGGGACACCAGCGCAAGTCTGCGTGCCACGTGGGAGTGCTCCCGGACACCACCGAAGACGCGAGGCAAGAGGGCGCCCGTCCGCTGAACGAGGTCCTGATACTCTGCTCCAAATCGGGCGAGTAGTTCGCGCTCCTCGGACGGCACAATGACCAGGCGAACACCCAGGACAACCAAGACGGAGAGACCCAGAATCAGCCCGCTTGACGCCATGAGCCCGATGGCGAAAAACATCGCAACACCCGTCGTGTAAAGCGGGTGTCTGACGTACCGGTAGGGTCCTCCGGTGACCAGTCGCTGGCCTTGTCGGGTAAGCACGGTTTCGCTCACGTTCGAGCCCAGGGCACCGAGCACCCAGTGCACCGCCAAAGGGCACAGGACGCCAATGGCAAGCCCGACGCCGCGGGACCACTCGGGGAGTGTCAGCCGGAAGGCAGCTACCGATGTTGGCGAGATCACGTAGGCAAGGACGGAGCCGGCCAGAGTCAGCGCAAAAACCAACCGGATCAGCATCCAGATGCCGGCTTCACTTGACCGGGGGATGCCGCCTCCGGCTTGTCGGGCACGGCGCCGGTGATACCCTGAGAGGCCAATCGAACCCAGCAGAACCCCAAGGACGGCCCACCGAAAAAAAGCGTCCGGGCCTATATCCAACGTCTTGTAAGGGATTGGTAGCTGGCATACGCATCCCCGAATTTTTCTGCCATCACGCGTTCCTCGGGTTCAATCTGAAACCGGTTCATGTAGGCCACGAAGGCCGCGACCGCCAGAATACCCGCGATGTTGCCCAGGTAGACCACGAAGCCTGCAAGAATCAACGCGATTCCCAGGTACATGGGGTTGCGGGAAACCCGGTAGATCCCGCCCGTAACCAGGCTTGACGCCCTGTCCACATTGTGCGGATTCACCGTGGTGCGCGCCAAGACAAACTGGAGAATGCCCACCGCGGCCGCGGAGGCGCCGGCCAGAAACAGGGGATTGGCAAACGTGCGGTAGGGCGGCTCGATGACCGTGAGGTTTGGCAACAGCTCGCGCAGCATCCAGATGAGGCCGAGGGCTGCTCCCGCCAGGATTGCCGGCGGGATCTTGAGTTCAAGTTTGCTCATCCGGCGTGCGCCTGCATAGTGGCTTCAGCCCGCGGATTCATTACCCGAAACCACACCGGCGGAATGAGGCTCATGAGCATCATGGCCGGATACCCGGCGGGCATTTGCGGGGCGTCTTCCAGATGTCGGAGGACTTGATAGGGTCGGCTGGCCATGTAGTGATGATCCGAATGTCGTGTCAACTCGAATAGGATGAGGCGGCCGAACGCGTGGTTGGAGTTCCAACTGTGGTAAGCCTGCACCCGTTCAAAACGACCGTCCTCACGCAGTCGGCGGGTGAGGCCGTAGTGCTCGACGTAGTTGATGATCTCCAACTGTGCCTGCCCCAGAAGTGAGACCGCCAGATACCCAACCGCGGCAATCCAGCCACCAAACCAGAATACGCCTCCCAAGGCTGCCACTTGAATGAGCGTCATCTGGATCATCTCATTTCGGAGTGACCAGAAGGGCAGTTGGCGCTTTGCCCGCCTGGTCCGTTCAATCTGCCAGGCGGAGAAGTAACTCTGGACCATGGAACGAGGGACAAACGTGTAGATGTTCTCTCCAAAGCGCCCGGTCGCCGGGTCGTCGTGGGTAGCCACGCGCTTGTGGTGACCCAGATTGTGCTCAATGATAAAGTGCATGTTGAGCGTTGTCAGGAGCAACGACTTGGAAAGGAAACGTTCTGCCCGCGACACCCGGTGGCCGAATTCGTGGGCCAGATTGATGCCCAGCACTCCGGATGCCATGCTCATCGACAGCGAATTTCCAACCATCTCCAGCGTGGTCAGTGAACCGGCACTCATCAAATACAGATAGTATCCCATGAGGGCATATTGGACGGGTACGAGGAGGACAAGAAGCAGATCGTAGAGTCGGTCCCCGCGAGCGGCCTCTTCCTCGGCTTCGTTCATGTTCTTCTCACTGGACGGAAGCATCTGGTCGACCAGCGGCACAAGGCCGTAGACGTGAACTACGGCCAGGAATGACCACCACCCGGGGAGGGTAAGCGCGGCCCATACGCTCAGGGGAATCTGGAAAGCGGTCAGGTACTTGAGTGCGCGCATGACGGAGGAGTGAATTACAACCGGTTTGGTGGCAAAATACCACGCGGGGTGTGCCAAGGCCGCATCAACGGCAAAACCGGAGACAGCGGAACGCGTTTGGGGAATAAACGAAAACTCTGGCGAGATCCCGACGCGCGTGGAACACCGATTCGTAATAGCAGCCCTCTACCACTTTGCGCGTCTTGAAGCGTTGGACGAAGTGCGCTCGACCCTGCTTTCGGAGATGGTGGCCGAGGGCGTCCGAGGCACGATCCTTCTGGCCGATGAGGGAATCAACGGAACGATAGCCGGATCCCGCAAGGGTGTTGACGCTGTGTTGGCATCCATCCGCGCACACGGTCCGTTGGCGGGCACCCGGCACAAGGAGTCCTTCACCGACGAGATGCCCTTCCGTCGCCCCAAGGTTCGTCTGAAGACGGAAATCGTGTCGCTGGGCGTTCCGGGCGTCGACCCGACCCTTCGTGTGGGGCAGTACGTGGATGCGACTCAGTGGAATGCGCTCATCTCGGACCCGGAAGTTCTGTTGGTAGACACCCGCAACCGCTACGAGTTCAAGATGGGGTCGTTCGAGGGAGCACTGGATCCCGATACGACGTCCTTCCGGGATTTTCCGGGGTTCGTTGCCGCAGAATTGGACCCATCAAAACACAAAAAAGTGGCCATGTTTTGCACCGGGGGCATCCGCTGCGAAAAGGCCACATCCTACCTGCTTGGCGAAGGTTTTGAAGAAGTCTACCACCTGGAAGGTGGCATCCTGAAGTACCTGGAGCAGGTCCCCGAGGAGGAATCGCTTTGGCGCGGCGAGTGTTTTGTGTTCGATGACCGGGTGGGCGTAAACCATAACCTGGAGCCAGGAGAGTACAGCATGTGTCGGGCGTGTCGCATGCCGTTGGCGCCGGGAGAGGAGTCCGGCCCGAAGTATGAGGAAGGTGTCAGTTGTCACTACTGCCACGAAAGCCACACGGACGAAGACAGGGATCGCTTTCGGGAGCGTGAGCTTCAAATGCGCCTGGCCGGCCATCGGGGTGTTGAGCACCTGGGCGCGGTAATGGAAGACCCTTCGTGATCTAGCCCTGGGGTAGGAAATTGATGTCCGAAACGTCAGCGACCGGCCGGTAACCAATGCGCTGGTAAATAGAGTTGGACGTCGGATTTGACAGGTCCGTGTAGAGCGTGCAAAAGTCGAATCGAGTCAGCATAAGCTGCGTCAGATGTGCCGTAGCTGCGCTGGCAAACCCCTTGTCTCGATTGGCCGGTGGGGTGTAGACGTAACCAATTCGGATTCCGCTGGGCGTGGGTGCTGTGGCGCCGATCATGCAGCGCCTTTGGCCATCATCCCACATGTAGAGTTCTTCGGCCGCGATTAGTCGTCTGACATGGTCATCGTAGTTGGCTGGCAATAGCCCGGTTTCGCTCACGAACGAAGCGGTCCATTCGACCGCCAGTTCAGTGTCCTCGGTGCTGGCCACGCGAAGTTGACCCTCTGGCGGAGCCTCGGGCAAGACCGCGACTCTAGCTGCATAAATCCGCTGTCGCGCCCCGGAGCGCGCCGTACATCCGATCGAGGCTGCCCAGGCGGCGGCGAAGTAAGTACCGGCGGTCTCTGGGCCCAACACCGCTGGAATCCAGTCGTACGCCCGGCGAACTTCCGCAACCAACCCCGGGATGGCCTCCGTCGGAATATCAGAAATTGCGAGCTTGTGCGGTGGAGTCCGGAAGGCGAACCCCACAATTCGATTCTCCGACAGCACCGCAGCTACGAAAGGCGACTCGTAGTCGTGCTCGCCACTTTCGAGGGACCGCAATATCCCGATCGCCAACCCGTGCTCGGCCTCCCGCTGCAAAAGCCAGGGCTCAAGCAGTCTCCGGGCCTCGGAAAAGTCTGAGAAGGTCTGGACTCTATGCACGGGTCCGCTGGCCCGCCCGGTTTGCTTCTGGTTCAGGAGCTTCAAGTCCATCCAGGTCGAGGCGGGCTTCCGAGCCGGCGGGGGATTCCAGGGTCGTGGCCTCTCCCGATTCCACCACCGGGTCCGCCACGATTCGCGCAATGTCGTCCGAGACCGCTTGCATCTGCCTCAGCATCTTGTCGCGCCAGCGGCGATCCAGATACTCAACAGCCGGTGCGGCCACTGCCCAGACGGCCGCCGTAACCAGAAGCGCCAGCAGGGCCGATTCGTTGGTCACGCCGGCAATCCCTCCCATCAAGGAGGCAAGGAGCAGGCCGTATCCGATGCCCTCTACGCGGGGGCTGCCGAGCCCGACGCGCCGCTGAAAGCTGATGTGTTGCTTGCCGTCGGCGGACCGGATGGCCACATTCGTCGTCACGCCAAGAGACGTGGTATGGCTCCACTCCCGCGTCCGTCCGAGTTGCTCCGAAACACCCTTGCCGTACTGCGGTCCCCCGCCGTAGCTCGCCGCCAGATCACTGGAGTATTCCTTTCGCAGGCGCATCACCACCTGTGCCCACTCGTCTTCGCTCAGTTCTCCCGGCACAACGCGGTCGATGTACGCGTGGGTCTTGGTCTGTCCCGAGACATCCCTGGATGACACGCCATGATCCGCCTCGAGAATGGCGGTGCGAAGGTACTGGGGCGGGATGCCGGAATCTGCCGCAATTTGCTCAAGGTCGGCCTGGGTCAGCCCCTCCTTCTCCCCGGGGTCCATAACCTGGAGTTCCGTGGCCCTCCTCATGAGAGCTCTGATCTGTTCTTCCGAAAATGTGCGCTCTGCCATGTGCGTCAATGGGATGAGGACGGTGCGCCATACTTCTCAAACCAGGCGAGGGTATAGAGGACCTTGGCGATCAGTTGACTGGGGCGGTTGGCAATATTGTGCGACGAGCCCGGAATGGTGACCAGGGCGGTCTCCTGCTTTCGAAGCTTCAGTGCGTGGTAGAGTTGCTTCGACTCGCTGAGCGGCGTTCGCCGGTCCTCGGTGCCTACCATGATCAGGGCCGGAGTGTTCATGTTTTCAGCCAGAGAGAGCGGCGAAAATTTCCAGTAGTTGTCCGGATCGGACCAAGGCATGCCTTCATACCGGTAGGTGTGGTAGCCGTCATAATTGTCCGCCGTGAGCGTCTTTGACACCCAGTTGACCACCGGTTTTGTCACCACGGCGGCCCGGAATCGGTCCGTGTTGCCGATGATCCAGGCGGTCATGATGCCGCCAGCACTGCCGCCCGTAACGTAGAGGCGATCCTCGTCGATGTATCCACGACCGATGACGTCGTCTACGGCGCTCATCACGTCGTCATAATCCTGGCCCGGATAATTCAGATAGAGGAGGTTGGCAAACTCCTCGCCGTAACTGGTGCTGCCCCGCGGATTGGGATAGAGCACCACGTACCCCGCCGAGGCGTAGAGTTGCATCTCCGCGGAGAATCGGTCGCCGTAGTTGGAGACGGGTCCCCCGTGGTTTTCAACCAGGAGCGGGTACTTCTCCGATGCATCGAAGCCAGGCGGGTAGACCAGCCACGACTGGACACGGCGGCCGTCGAACGACGATTCGGTCCAGATTTCTTCGACCCGCGCGAGCGAGCGTTTTTCCAGAAGGTCGCCATTCAAGTTCGTCAAGAACTGCACGCCGTCCCGACCGGTCACGGCCACATCGGAGACGCGGCTGGCCGTTGAATAGGTCCAGGCAACTTGCCCAGTGTTCGACACGCTGAAGTTGCCTCCACCGTAGGGGCGGCCAACCGCAGTGCCACCCAAGTGCGAGGCCACAATCTCCCGCGAACCACCGGCCAGAAGGGCAACATGGGTGGTGCCTTCCACGTCCACCATCGCATAGACACCTGAGCCGTCCGCAGACCACGCTGGCGATGAATACGAGTAGTCCCCCCCGTCGCCCAGCACCCGCCGATCCGACCCGTCCGGGCGCATGGTGTAGACATGGGTGTTCTGAAAGGTCTCCTCCTCGTCCACAAACCCTGTGTAGGCGATGCGGGAAGGGCCGGCTGCGGGCGAGGAGTCCGGCCCGAACTTGTCGGTGATCTGCTTGACGGCACCGCCGGTCAGCGCGACCGAATACACCTCAGACTCCCGTCGGGCGTACTCCCAGTCCTCGTCCAGATTGCCCGAAAAATAGATGTCCTTTCCGTCTCCTGACCAGACGGGAGATCCGTGGTTCCGGTCCCCACGGGTGAGCTGCCGGGGTGTCCCGCCATCTGCAGAGACCACAAAAATGTGCCTGAATCCGGGCTCTATGTAGCCACGACCATCCGCCTCGTGATGAACTCTCGTTTCCATTTTAGGAGCGTCTGCCCAGTTGGCGCCGCTCGGCTTCGCGGGCATCTTGACCGAAAGCGTCTCCGGTTTGTCCGGGACGAGCATGGTGAAGGCCAGACTAAGCCCATCCGGCGACCAGGCGATGCCGCCTGGCGAACGCTCGAGTTGCGTAAGGCGCGCGGATGTGCCGCTGTCACTCCAATACAGATGGATCTCGCTTCCGTCGTCTGAACCTGACACAAAGGCCAATCGAGTCCCATCGGGAGACCACCGTGGTGATGACTCTCCCTGGTCGGCCCCGGTCAGTTTGCGGTGCCGGGTACCGTCGGTACGCACCGTCCAGATACGCCCCTCTCGCCGGTCGCGCATGATGCTCATGCCGTTGCGGACATAGGCCACGGTCTCGCCATCCGGCGCAATCTGAACGTCCGAGGCCCACTCCAGATCGAAGACGTCAGCCGCTCCGAAGGGCGTGGTTTGGGCACGAACGATGGGTGCGGACAGAAGGGTCAGCACCAGAAAGGATAGGATTCGCATGAGCGGTGGATTCGGGTGGGGTCGCAATATCGACCACCCGCACCCGGAGGCTCAAATGCGTTTTTGCATTCGGAGACAGTCTATCACCGTGCCGTCCGGCAGTTCTACGGGAACGGGCTCCATGGGCGAGTAGCCCATCGCCCTGTAGAACGCAATCCCGCTGAGCGTGGCCACCAGTTCGAATCGATCGAATCCCATGGCCGTGGCCGCCTCTTCTCCAGCCCGAATCAGCATGCCACCCACGCCTTTGCGGGCGTGCTCCGGGTGTACATAGAACGCGCGAATGATGGCGGCATCCCGGCCCGGCTTCCGGCGCGCGCGGTCCCGGATCCCCGTGGCAGCGTCACCGCCGAACGGCGTTTTCCTGAAGCTCCATCCGCCCGCTCCCGCCATTTCCCCTGACGCTGCCTCCACCAGGAAGTAGCTCCCGTCGCCAATCATCGTCGAGTCCACCCCGAACAGATGGACGAGGGAGGACTCAACCTGGTCGGAGTCATAAAACTGGCCGCCCAACACGCGGATCGATGCCTCGATCAAGGCGGTAAGTCCCGGCTTGTCGTTCCCGGTCGCGATTCTCAGGGAGTACAGCGCACCCAAGTCAGTTGGAGTCCCTGGAGGGGTTGATTGCCTTCACCACCTCTCGCGTCAGATCCCACCGGTCGAACCCCTGCCGACCGTAGTCCAGGCCGCGCCGGACAATAACGAGGTTTTGCGACGGGACGATTATGACAAACTGTCCCCGGTTGCCCGCAGTAGCGTAGGCGTCTCGCGGGACGTCCGTCCTGTTGTCGGGAGGCAGCCAGAACTGGCCGCCGTAGAAGTTGCCACGGCTGGCGGAAGCGGGTGCGGGGGTGCGGACGAACTCAATCCACTCTTCGGAAAGCAGTCTCTCGCCATCCCAAACGCCGCCGTTGAGGTAAAGCATACCGAATCGCCCCAGATCTCGCGCATTCGTGTAGATCTGGCTGCTCATGATGAAATCCCCGAAGCGATCCGTCGAGAGCAGCGTGCTGCGCATGCCGATTTTGTCCAGGAGTCGCTTCCGGGGGAATTCCAGGTACGTCTGATCGTCGCCGATGGCACGCTTCATGGCGTAGACCGCCAGGATGGTGTCGTAGTTCTCGTAATCCCAGTTGGTGCCGGGCTCGCGGATCATCGCACGGCTGAGGGCGCCGTTCACGGACGAGGCGCCCGCCCAGTAGGAGAGACCGGAGCCTGTGGCATACTCAAGGCGCTGGTTGTCCAACGGATGGAGGCCGCTGGACATGTTCAGGAGATGCCGCAGCTTGATCCGATGGCGTGGGTCGGACTCCGGGGATGAGGCTCGCGGGAGCCAATCGAACTCCAGGGGCGCATCCAGATCCAGCTTTCCCTCGTCCGCCAACATCCCGACGAGCGTGACGCCGATGCTCTTGGCCGTGGACCAGGTCCGGGTCCGCGTGGTCCTGTCAAACCCGTCGGCATACCGCTCGTGAACGATTTTGCCGTCATGAATCACGAGCAGGCTGATGGTTGTCTGCTCCGGAGAGTCGCGGTCGAATGCCCAGTTGGACGCGGCCAGAAGCGCGGAGGCGTCTACGCCGTCCGGCAACGGATCGTCGGGAACGAGGTCACCATTGGGCCACGGCGTGACTGCTGGATCGAAATCCGGGTAGGGTAGATCCAGAGCGGGGAGGGAATCGATGTCCTCGAGAGTCTGATCGGGCGAGAGGATGACGCATCCGATACCCTCGCGAAAGACGGCCCGCATGGGAGGCGTCCCGCCGGGCACGCCTATCGTGACGGCCTTCCGCTCCCAATCCACGGCATAGTCTCCACCGCTCGCCGTTCCCACCGGTTGGGCCAGGTATTTGAGCTCCTGATCAAAGACCTGCTCAAGAGATCGATCGGATGTGAACAGGCCGTTGCACTGCAAAATGGCCTGAACACCATGCTGAATCAAGTCCCGGTCGAACCGCCAGTAATCGTAGGTCTCCTGCTGCTGGGCCGTGGCCAGGATGGGGAGAGAGAGCGTGAGAGCAACCAGGAAGGGTTTCATTGAGCCGTGGCAGATGCGTCCAGAAACGATAGTCTCCAACGCGCCCCGGATCAATGCGCAACGGCTCTCCGAAATTCATGTTTCTCGTGCAGAACTCTCGGATGGGTTCGGAGTAGAGCGCGCGTCGAACCGTTTGGTTGACCCGCAAAGCGCAGGCTGCGCTGTCTATTCGTGGAGTCGCTCAAGTGATACATCCGCACACGGAACTTCGCTTCATCAGCCGCGAGGTCGGACACGGCGTCGTGGCAACGCAGCACATTCCGAAGGGCACGGTCACCTGGATCCTGGACCGATTAGACCGGGTGTTTTTGCCACAAGAAGTAGAAGATCTGGGACCGGATTACCAGGATCTGATCGACACGTACGCTTTCCGAAACAACATCGGCGAATACGTACTCTGCTGGGACAACGCCCGATACGTCAATCACTCGTTTCGCTCCAACTGTCTCACGACGGCCTACGACTTTGAGTTGGCGATCCGGGATATTGAAGCCGGCGAACAGCTGACGGACGACTACGGGTACCTCAACGTGTCACATCCCTTCGTGCCGCTCGACGAGGGGACACGGCGAACGACGGTCTATGCCGATGATGTCCTGCGCTATCGCCGCAGCTGGGACAAGTCTCTCCGCTCCGCTTTCGACCGCTTTCCCAGCGTGGCACAACCCCTTCAAAGCCTCATGAGCGATGAAGTGGTCAAGCGATGTCACCGAATTGCCGCAGGCGAAGAGGAGATGGCCTCCATTGCCGCAAATTATTATCGGGACGGCCTAAGCAACGCGAGGAAAAAAACGGCAACACTCGATGACCACGACAAACAGGGTCACGAGCAGGACCACTCCGAGCTGGACGAAAGCGACGTTCTGGCCGTCCGGCGAACCGAGAGGGTGGGCCTTCATGCGGTCAATTTCTGGAAAGGCGCGCCTTGAGTATTTCCCGGGAGGCCGGCCATTCGCTCCTGAGAATGCTGTAATACACCGTGTCGCGTAGGCGACCGTTTGCGTTCACAATGTGATGTCTGAGTATACCTTCTTCGGTCCCGCCGATGCCCACGATGCCGCGCCGGGACTTCACGTTCAGCGCGTCCGTCTTGAGTTCTACCCGGTTGCAGTCGAGCACGTCGAAGGCGTATTCAAGCATCAGCAACTTTGCCTCGGAATTAACCGCTGACCGCTGCCAGCCCGCGGCTACCCAGGTCCATCCGATTTCGAGTCGTTTGTTTGCCAGGGCGATGTTGCCGAACCGGGTGCTTCCCACCGCAAGACCGTTTGACTTCAGTGTCGTGACGAACGGATACTCCGTGCCTTCCTCTCGCCCGGCAACGGCCTCGCGGATATACGCCTCCATGTCCTGACGCGTCCCAATATGGCGCGGGGTCCACATCCAGAGCTTCTCATCCAGTCCGACTTTGCAGAGTCCGCTCAGATGATCCAGCGAGAGGGGCTCGAGTCGGACATGGTTGCCCTCCAGGGTCAGGGGATGCTGAATCTTGCTCATTCCCCTTGCCCACACCCGGGAAGTCTGTACGCGCCAATTCGCGTGGAGTACAGGGTGGCGCCCTCTTTCAGATAGTCGCCGACATACCAGATTGTGCAATCGTCCACCGGATCCACGGCCGTCTGCGTGTAGTCCTCCCAGCGTAGCGTGGTGGTCTGGGACGCCTCTCCATCGACCAGCACGGCCTCTCTCAGCCCGAGGCGGCCAAGCGGATCTTCGGGAGTTCGCCCGGCAAAACGCTGCCCTGGAAACTGCGTCGCGCTTCCAAAGGAATAGCCGATCCCGATGTTGCCGAAACCGTCCATCGCGGGACTGGCCATCCAGCGATAGGAACTGTCAGGCGCCAGGGTGCCTTGCTGGTGGAGGTCGATCGCCCGGTCCGCCCCGACGCGGAACTCATACCAGCGTACGCCACCCGTTCCGAGAGTCGTCGCGACAGAGTGTACGCCGACAACGGACTCCTGTCGTCCGATCCGGCGGTAGACCAGGCGGGCCATGATCTTGTCGCCCTGGGAATCGATCCGCTGATCCACACCGGGTTGCGGCACGCATTCCGTCAACTGCCCGCCGCAGAGAAAGTCGTAGGGCTCGACCGGGACATGGGTTGGACCTGTGAGGTGCGTCTTGGACGGGTCGTCCCAATCCACATGGTAGTTCCAGGCAAGGACCGTGCTGTCTCGGGTCACGCCAGTCAGCTGAGAGCCCCCCGTCGCCAGCATGATATTGGGCGCACCGGGTGGAGGAAGTTGCCGGCCGTCCAGGTCCGCGTTGTTGAGAAAGTTGACATCGTCCACAATGATGCACTGCTCGCTCGCCGGCTCGCCCTTGAGCATGGCCGATCTATCCACGACGCAGGCGTGTTTCTCGATGACATTGTCTCCCGTGCTGGTGGGGACGTAGTAGCCGTCCGGCCAAACGGCTGGCCGGGGATAGTCCGGGAAGAGCGGGCGCACGAACTCATAGCGGTGCCAGGTACCGAAAGGGTCGGAACTGGTACTGATGGCATAACACATGGCGTACGATCCATCGCCCCGAGGCTGCTGGCGAGCGAGCCGCCTGGCCTCCTCCGCCACGCTGATTTCCTGGGGCGTGGGGCGAGTGGGGATGTGGAGCCGTACGGCCGGGCCTGGCTGATCCGGATTGCCCACCTGGCTGACCACGACGCCGTCCGCCGATGTGGGCGTAGGCGGTTCATCGGCGCGCCGTGGCAATCGCCGGAAGATGGGCATCACCACGAGCCAGCGGTCCGCCAACTGGTCATAACGCACCACCGTATCGCCGTTGTTGAACTCCTCGCAGGGGCCCCCGAATCCACGGAAGACGTTTCGGATCTCCGCAGCCCCGTAGAGCACCTGACCTGTCCGGTCGAAGATGGCCATCCGGGTGTTGACGGTCTGGATGACGTGGTCCGGTCCGACGGCCAGTGAATTGTCACTGGGATTTCTTGTGGCGGCTGGCCCCTGCGGGCCGTCGAAGCCCACCCCCAGCCCATCAAAACTGGCCACCAGGACGGGAGCTGGCCCCGAACCGTGGCTGGTTTGTTCAACCGGGAGCGGCGAGGCGGGGCCACACCCCGCAACGGCGAGGAGAAAGACAAGTCTGTACGTCATATGGCGATGGACCCCTAAACGGGCCCGTTGGGGCTGACCCGGGGTTAGTTGATCGCGCGGCCCGGAGTCCAGGGGGCGCCGGCAGCTTCCAGGGCCGCCTCGGCCGCAGAAACCTGCCCAAGGAAGGACCGCATGCGTTCCAGGAAACCTCCAAAGGCTTCAGAACTCATCTTCAGTCCTGCTTTTTGGGTTTCCGTGGGTGCCTGGGTTGTGGAGAACATGGAGCCAACGGCCCTGCCAGCCCGGCTCCTGAGTGAAGGTGCCGTAGTCTCATTGAGTCCGCCCCGTACGCGATCACCGCCTAGTTCCTGGTTGAGCTCGGAGAGTCCCTTGTCCAGCGTATCAACCTGCTGGAACAACGCAGGGGTGGCGCCCGGCGCCTGAAGCAATGCCGCGCGCATATGACGGAGCTTGTCACCGAGCAGTCCCAACTCGGAGCTCGCTACGCCAATTTTGCGACTCAACTCTCGTGCCTGCGCATGAACGGCCGCGGTGGTGGCGTGGTTGCCCTCGTGAACGGGTTTCAGGGTAAAACTTTCAGCCGTCCCAACCTCTCGGGCCCCCTCGCCATCGATCACGACCAGCTGCGCCGAGTACGAGCCCGGCGCCACGAGCGGGCCGACGGCCGAGCCGGACCATGGTGTGACGAAGTCGGGCACTACCAGGTTAATGGGGTCAGCCGGTGCCAGACGGAGGTTCCAGGTAATACGGCTAACGCCAGCCTTGTTGGACAGCTCAAGCCAACGAACCGTACTGCCACCTGAGTCCCTGATGGCCATGAGCGCTCGGGGAGAGGTCTCGGTGGCTTCCGCGGCAAGCCGATCCCAGCCCGGGAAGGGCACATTGCCTTCGCTTGCCCTGATATCTTTTTCCGCAATCCTGCGGGCTTCCTTCAGCGTCGATGAGGCTTCCGGCAGGTAGTAGGTAATGGCAGCTCCAAAATCCGGGTTGGGCGTGACGAACGAATCCGTCCCCAGCGTGGGCTGTCTTGGAGCCTGCATGGGCAGGTTGGGCTCGTACCACCACGCATCGCGGACCGGTAGCACGCCGCCGCCGGCCACAGAGCCAGCGCCCCGGAGCGGCGAGTAGTCGTCAAGGATATAAAAGCCTCGTCCGAACGACGCTCCGATCAGGTCATTGTCGCGTTTGTGGATCTGCACGTCCCGAAACGCAATAGTCGGCGCGCCCGGTAACCGCTGCCAGTTCTTGCCGAAGTTCGGCGAGAAGTAAAGCCCGTTCTCGGCCGCCAGAAAAAGCAGATTCTCATCGACGTAATCCTGCTGGACCATCCACACGATGACATTCGATGGGAAGTCGCCGTTGATCGAGCGCCAGGAGGCTCCTCTGTTGTCGCTGTAAAACACCAGCGGCTGGTAGTCACCGAGTTTGTGTTCGTCTGCAATGGCGAACACGCCCGCAGCGTCATGGCGCGACGCCTCGACGTCATTGATGAATGCCTGCTCGTGCACGCCAGGCAGCGCCGTGGCCCGTCGCCAATTGGTGCCGCCGTCCTCCGTGACATTGACAATACCGTCGTCCGACGCCGTGTAGATCATTCCGGCCTGAACCGGTGACTCCGAAATACCCGTGATCGTGGAGTACTTGGACATCGCGCCGTTGTGATAGAGCGCATCCACGCTCCAAACGCGGCCCATCAGCTCCAACTCGTAGCGATTGACGTTTCGCGTCAGATCCCCGCTCTTGGCCGTCCAACTGTTACCCCGGTCGTCGCTCTGCCAGAGACGCTGCGAGGCGATGTATACACGGCTGGAATGAGGACTGATGTGGATCGGTGCGTCCCAGTTCCAGCGCTCAGGGTCCTCGCCAGGAGCCGGCTGAGGCTGGATGTCGATGACCTCCTCGGTCCGCTTGTTGTGACGGAACCAGTTCCCGCCCTGCGTGGCCATGTAGCCGATGTCGTCGTCTTCGGGGTCGAAGGCAGCGCCCTGCCCGTCCGAACCCAGCGGCACGTACCAGTCCTGATTGCGAACGCCATCCGCGTTCATGGTCCGCGATGGACCCATCAGCGTCCCCAGATCCTGAGCGCCTCCGAGCACGTCGTAGAACGGCGTCCGGTTGTTCACGGCCACCTTGTAGAACTGGCTGACCGGGAGGTTTGGGAAATGGCGAAAGGTCTGGCCCTCGTCGAAGGTTTCGTAAAGGCCACCGTCCGTGCCGACCAACATGTGGTCTGGATTGGTTGGGTCGATCCAGATGGCATGGTTGTCGGAGTGTTTGCCCCAGCCCGTCTCCAACTCCTTGAAGGACTTGCCGGCATCCCGGGTGACGTTGATCCAGACGTCCACCTGATAAACCACATCCGGATTGACGTACGACGCCTCAATCTCCTGGTAGTAATGGGCTCCCGTGCCGCCCGAGATGTAATCGCTCCGACGCGCAAAACTCTCGCCCTGGTCCGTGGAGAGGTAAAACCCGCGCTCACTGCGGTCCGCCTCCATGGTGGCAAAGACGCGGTCCGGGTCCGCCGGCGTAACAGCCAGGGCAACCTTGCCCACATCGCCCTTTGGAAGCCCCGTCGAGATGTGGCGCCACGTGTCTCCGCCATCGGTCGACTTGTAGATCCCGGACTCGGGCCCGCCCGCCAAAAGCGCCCACGTGCTGCGACGGCGCTGATACGTAGCCGCGTACATCACGTCCGGGTTGGTCGGATGGAATTCGACGTCCGTCACGCCCGTATTCTCGCTGATCGAGAGCACAGCCTCCCATGAATCGCCGCCGTCCGAGGATCGGTAGAGGCCGCGATCTCCGCCCGATGACCACAATGGGCCTTCGGCAGCCACGAAAACCCGTCGGCTGTCTCGCGGGTCAATCAGGATTTTGCCCACATGTTCGGAGTGGGGAAGACCAACGTTATCCCAGGTACCGCCGCCGTCACGGCTGCGATACACACCGTCGCCCCAGGCCACGTGTCGGCCGGAGACGTTCTCGCCCGTACCGACCCAGACTACGTCCGGGTTGTTGGGGTCAATGGCGATTTCCCCGATGGAGTAGGACGCCTCATCATCAAAAACAGGCGTGAATGTGACGCCCGCATTGGTGGTCTTCCACACGCCGCCCGAACCGGCACCGACGTACCACGTGCTGAGGTGCTCGGGGTGAACGGCAATGTCAGCGATACGGCCCCCCATCACGGCAGGCCCTATCGCGCGAAGTTCAAGGGCGGTGGCAATTTCGGCAGCTTCCTGGGCCGAAGCCCCGGGGGTAGCAACCAACGAGAAAAGGAGAAGGCAAGAGAGAAGAGCTGGGAAGAAGCGCATGTCTTCGGCGGTCTGGTGGGACCGAAGAATACGCGTCACGGGCCGATACGCGCAGCACTGAACCGATCAGAGAATCTCCGCGATGCACTCGATCTCCACCATGACGTCCATCGGATTCTGGCGAACCGCGATGGTACTGCGGGCCGGCGTGTGGCTGGCGAAACGACGGGCGTAGACCGCGTTCATTCCCTTGAAGTCGCCCATGTCCTTCAGAAAGACGGTGGTTTTGACAACATTCAGTAGCGTCAGTCCCAGGCCGCCGAGGACGACTTCAATGTTGTCCAGCACACGTTCCGTCTGGGCAGCGATGTCATCGCCCACGACCTGCATGGTTTCGGGATCCAATGGTGTCTGTCCCGAGCAAAAGACCAGGTTGCCGGTCTGTATTGCGTGGCAGTAGGGGCCTATTGCGGCCGGAGCGCCGTCGATGTTGTGGACCTTCATGGGGTTGGTTGTTCGGAAGCTTGATTGTAGGCGAAAGGGGTCGATCCCAATAGATGTACGCCTCACGCGAATATGCGAACCGCTCCCTACATAACGCTAGTCCTGGTTCTGTCTGCTTTTCAAGTGGACAGCGCTCAGGCTCAGATTCCGGACTTGGGATCCGAGTTTGTGGTGTTTGTGGACTCGACCAACTCGCTGATCCCAGAGGTCGAGGGGCCCGTGGTGGCCGATCCGACCGATCCTGAAAACCCCGTTCTGCGACTGGACTATTCGGAGTGGGCGAGCGTGGGGATCGCCTTTCTCGAACGCGATGGCGCAGACATGTCCGCCATGGTCTCCCCGGACCCGGCCGATACGCAGACCCTGTACCTGCGCATACTCATTGATCCACTGCTCCAAGGGCGCGGTGTCTGCCAGGAAACCGGGGCACAGTGTATTTCTGTGACGATGTTCGATTCGTTCTCAGGACCTCAGGATTCCACATCCATAGCCGATGGGGTGGGAGACGCACCCATGAGGCTGAAGTGGTTCATTCCGGATAGTCTCCGCGACGGGAATTGGCACAGCTTGGCCATCCCGCTCCCTCCGACCACCCTGGCGGAGCTCGAATCGGCACGATCCGCCGGAACACTTTCGGCCGCACAGGCAGGCTGGCACTATACCGGAGCGTGGACCGGCGGCTATGGCATTGGATGTTGCGGGTCCGAGTTTCCGACTTCTCATGACGCCCTCTGGCGCGAATTTGACTGGAGCCGAGTAGCCCGCCTTGGAGTTCAATACGATTTTTCGCCCGATGGGCAGGGCGGCTATATCGACGTGGATGATGTCTACATCGGCGATTCCTACACCGATCTGTCCGCCTTGGGTCAAGCGGCCGTTGTGACGCCCACTGTCGTTTTGCCTAGGGATGGCGCAGCGGACACTCCGTCTACCCTGTCGTTGCACTGGATGGGGAGGCGCGGTGCCACCCACACCGTTCAGCTATCCCGCAACCCATCGTTCAATACGATTGACCGTGAGGAAGCAGTGACCGGTGATTCGCTTCTGGTGGAGTCACTGGCCGCGGCCACCACCTACTACTGGCGCGTCCGCGGGTCGGGTAGAGGAATTTCAGAGTGGTCTTCTCCGCGCTCCTTTGCGGTCGGCGCCGTTTCGGCACCCACCTTGGTAAACCCCTCAGAGGGGGCGGTGGCCGTTCCGATACCGGGAGGTTTCGAATGGACATCGGTGCCGGGAGCTATTTCTTACAGGATGCAGGTGGCAACGGATACTTCGTTCGCCGTCGTGCTCCACGACGAGGCTGGCATTCCCGGGACCTCGATTTCCGGCTTGACGCTGGAGTTTGGCCGATCGTATGCCTGGCGTGTGCGCGCAGAGTCGGTGGAGGGTGCAGGAGAATGGCCGGTTGCCGCTGTCTTTCAGACCGTGGAACAGGCACCATTGCCCCCTACCAACCCATCGCCCTTGGATGGGACACTGGACGTTTCGACAAGCGTGGTGCTCTCCTGGTCAGCGGGGGACGGCGCCCGGACTTATGAGGTCGAAGTGTCTCTGACAGGTGACTTCCTTGCTCCGCTTATCCGGGTCGAGGTTCTCTCAACTACCTATTCGACGAGCGCGCTCGGCCGGGGGACGACCTATTTCTGGCGCGTCAGGTCCGTGAACACCGGAGGCGAGTCAGAATGGCTGACTCAATCCTTCTCGACAGAAATGGACCCGCCTGACGCTACCCGCTTGGTCCAGCCGCCGGATGGGGCGGTAGATACAGGCCTTCGCGTTCCGCTTTGGTGGGGTGCCGTGCCGACCGCGGAACTCTACCGGGTTCAGGTCAGTCACTCCGTCAGCTTTGATCAGACCGCCGCGGACACCGTCCAGGTGGCCCTTGATTCTTTGGTGGTCGGCCCACTCAGGCCGTATAGAGTGCACTTCTGGCGAGTTCGTGCTGTGAATCGCGGCGGAGAGAGTGAATGGAGCAACATCTACTCGTTCCGGACCGCCCTCAACGAAGCCCCCGTCGCCGTCAACGACTTTGCCGAGAGTCCCGAGGACATTCCGGTCGACGTGGCTGTGCTTCTCAACGACTCGGATCCTGACTCCGACCCTCTCTCGATTGCTGCCTTTACAGAACCCAGCAGCGGTTTCGTCTACGAGTCGTCTCCAGGGATTTTGAGGTACGTGCCGTTTCAGAACTGGGCTGGGGTGGATTCACTCAGGTACACTACGGACGATGGGCGGGGTGGCACATCGGACGCATGGCTGCGCG
Source organism: Rhodothermales bacterium (assembly GCA_047619685.1). GTDB lineage: Bacteria > Bacteroidota > Rhodothermia > Rhodothermales > UBA10348 > JABDJZ01. The sequence goes on along the minus strand of JBLHLC010000013.1, from coordinate 25,675 downwards.
TAAATGTGACGCCGGTCAATGACCCACCCGAACGCCCGGAAATCGTGTTGCCCCTGCCCGGCGCCTTTCTCAATGTTCAGGGCGATCCAGGCCGTCTGTTTCGCGTGCTCTGGAATCCGGTGACCGACGTCGAGGGGGATGCCGTGACCTACCGCTGGGAGTTCTCTGTCAGCTCCCAGTTCATCGGCCCGACCATATCTCAAGACGTTGGCGCCGAAACGTCCGTCGCAATTGAATACGGAAGACTGGCGGCAGCGCTCTCCGATGCGGGCCTCGCGCCGCTCGAGTCAGGAACGGCCTACCACCGCGTCGTGGCAGGCGACGGTCTGGACCAGACGGCCGGTCCGGCAATCACCCTGCCCGTAGTCCGAGGTTTGATCACAGACGTAGACTCGCCCGAAGACCTTCCAACGGAACTGGAACTCGAAGGCGTCTATCCCAACCCAGCCAGGGATCAGATCACGCTAAGCATCGCCAACCCCACGTCGGCAACAGCCAGCGTCCGGTTGGTTGACGCCCTGGGCCGGGTCCAGGAAACCAGGACCTTGCAGCTGGAGGCTGGGCGACACCACGTTCTGTTCGACGCGCTGCGGCTTCCGTCCGGGTTCTACATAGTATTGGTTGAGATGCACGGGACTCGTCTTTCTGCTCCTCTCTTTATTACGCGCTGAGTTGCGTTTCATTCGGGGGATTTCGGAGGTGCCGGATCCGGCGTGGCCGGGGTGTCCCGATGGCCTCGCGGAGCCGTGATGGAGTGACTGTTACGCTAGACCTCGGGCAGGCTCCAAGGGCCCCCGGGACGCCCCGGCCACTCGCGTGCTGCCAATCCGAGGCCGGCGGAGGCGCTTGCTTCGCTCGCTATCCCCAAAGGCGCGGGCGGAAGGGAGGGTCCCGCCCATCGTCAAGGGCCGCGGGTGGGAGTGCAGGGGGCGGCTCGTGGCGTGGCTGACGGTGTGCTGGGTGATGTCGCGCACTTTGTGCGCTCATCGGTTGGCGGGGTCGGTTGGGCGGGGGCCTCTGCGGCGCGCCCGACGGATGGCGGCATGGCCCGACCCCGGCACCTCCTTCCCGCGCTTCAAAGCGGGGTGGTGTGAGGAGTTGAGGGAGTGCCCCCCGTGCCCTTGCAGCCTGCCCGAGGTCTACCGAAACAGTGACTCCATCACGGCTCCGCGAGGTGCGGGGGGCACTCCCTCAGCGACCGGCAGTACCCCGGTGACCAAAGTTACCGCACCAAAGAAAAAATCCGGGCAGGTTTCCCGGCGTATTCCACCTCTCCATCGTCCGTCATTCCAAGCCGTAGCAACAGCCGCGCGGACGCCTCATTCGAAGGTGACGTAATCGCCAGAACGCGCGTCATTCCGAGTTCTCCAAACCCGTAGTCAAGTACAGCGGCGGCGGCTTCGGACGCGTAGCCTTTCTTCCAGAAGGCCGGGTCGAGGGAGTAGCCGATGTCCGGGAAGTCCAGTGTGTCCCGCTTGAGAAGACCGCACATGCCAATGGGTGTCTTCGACTCCCGGAGCTCCATTAGGCAAAGCCCGAATCCGTATTTCTCGTAGCTGGCCAGCGGGCCCTTGGTCAGATAGCCTTCGGCGTCATCCAGGTTGCGTACACCGGAATCCCTGATGTTTTCGATGAACGAGGGCTCATTCACGTGTTTCAGGATGAAGGGCGCGTCGTCGAGGGTGAGTTTCCGGAGGTGAAGGCGTTCCGTCTGAATCACTGGAACAGAATGAGGTAGGTCAGTAGCAACAGGAGGGTTTTTCGCATGCTGGAAGAAAGGTTAACGGGCCTTTGGGGACGGGAAGATCCACAAAAAGGTGGATCAAAACGCAGGGCACTCTCTTGTCCCTATCCAACGGTCGTCCAGAATCGGGTACTTTGCCTCCCAAGCAGCCATCCACCCAGATGAAACGTCTCCTTTTCGCCCTTTTGATCCTGGCCACGTGCGCGCCGACTCTGGCCCAGACGGCAGAGGAGGACCTGGCCACCATCCGCAACTACGTCAAGATCTCGGATCGCCTGGCCACATCGGGGCAGATAGCGGACACCCAAATCAACTCACTGGTGGAGGCCGGCTACGAGGTCGTCGTCAACCTGGCCACCGCCAGTCTGGAGCGCAACGGGATTGAAGGCTTCCTGGTCGTGCAGGGTGGAATGAGCTACGTGCACATCCCGGTGTCATGGACGGAGCCTTCCTTGCGGGACCTGGAAATGTTCTTCGACGTCATGGAAATGAACGAGGACCGGAAGGTCTTTGTCCATTGTTTTGCGAACATGCGGGCGTCGGCCTTCACGTACCTGTATCGCACGCTGAAACAGGGTGTGGATCCCCATGAGGCGCGCAAAGCCATGGATCCGGTTTGGAATCCAATCGAACTGGCGCAGTGGGCCGATTTGATCGTCCGCGCCCAGGAACGCTTCGCAGACTAGGAGCGCCGACCGGGAGGACCCGCTAGGCCCGAAAAACCTCGACGCTTTCCATCTTGACCTTCGCGTTGCCGCTGCGGGCAATCTGGACGATGAGATCTACGCCTTCGGTGATCTCGCCGAAGATGGCGTGTTTGCCGTCAAGCCAGGGGGTGGCGATCTCGGTAATGAAGAACTGGGATCCGTTGGTGCCGGGTCCGGCGTTCGCCATGGAGAGAAGTCCGGGGCGGTCGTGCTTCAGGCCGGGGGCAAACTCATCGGCGAAACGGTAGCCGGGTCCGCCGGTACCGGTGCCCAGCGGGCATCCGAACTGGATCATGAACTCGGGGATTACGCGATGGAATACCAGGCCGTCGTAGAACGGGCGCTGAACGGTATCACCACCTTTGGGGTCGCGCCAGTCGGCTGAACCCGTGGCCAGGCCAACAAAATTCGCTACGGTCAGGGGGGCCTCCTTCTCAAGCAGGCGGGCGGTCATTGTGCCCATGCTGGTGTTGAAGCGGACGAAGAGGTCGCCTTCGCCATCTACCTGGAAGGAATCGGGAGCCTGGAGTGCCATGATCTTGGATTCTGATTTTCGACCCAAACGGCGGGCCCTCGCCTCTGTTCGCGCCTACACGGGTTATTCGAAGGCGACACCCTGTGAAACTTTCGGGATGCGCGAAGAAGAGCGTTGGCGTAAAATGAACCGATCAGCTAATAACTATATGGCCACCAGCAAGAATCTAATGGAGCGGCGCCAAGCCGTAGTACCCAGCGCAATAGGGCAATTTGCCGACGAACTGACGGCTTCGAGCGGTTCGGGAGCCCGCTTGCGGGACGCCGATGGAAAAGAGTACATCGATTTCGCTGGCGGGATCGGCGTTCTGAACGTGGGTCACTGTCATCCGCGCGTCGTTGAGGCCATCAAGCGGCAGGCCGAGTCGCTGATCCATGCCTCGATCCATGTGGCAACCTACGAACCGTATCTGGCGCTGTGCGAAAAACTGATCGAACTGCTCCCCCACGGAGACCGCACCAAGGCCATACTCATGAACTCCGGATCGGAGGCAGTTGAGAACGCCATCAAGTTTGCACGCCAGGCCACAGGCAGGCCCGCCGTGATCTGTTTTTCCGAGGCGTTCCACGGCCGGACCCTCATGGCGCTGACGCTGACGTCCAAAACCAGGTACAAGAACAACTGCGGGCCGTTCGCGCCGGAGGTGTACAGACTGCCGTACCCGAACCACTTCCGGTATGGCGACGGACTTTCCATGGACGAGTTCATTGCACGGGAGTTGGCCCGGATGGAGGACGCGTTTCTGAGCATGGTGCCGGCCAATCAGGTCTGCGCAATCATTCTGGAGCCGGTGCAGGGCGAAGGCGGATTTGCGGTGGCCCCGAAGGGTTATCTGGAAGGACTTCGGTCGATCTGCGACAAGCACGGGATCATGCTGATCTTCGACGAGGTGCAGTCCGGATTCTGCAGAACGGGCGAGTGGGCAGCGTCAACGCATGCGGGTGTGGTGCCGGACCTTTCGACCTGGGCTAAGTCGATGGGTGGTGGTATGCCGATTTCAGCCGTTCTGGGACGAGCGGATGTGATGGACGCCGCAGGGCCCAGCACCATTGGCGGGACCTATGGAGGAAACCCGGTTTGTTGTGCGGCTGCGCTTGCCGCTATCCAGGTCATGGAAGAGGAGGACCTGAATGCCCGGGCGACCCGGATCGGCATCCGCATCAAGGCGTCGTTAGAGCGCCTGCGAGAGGCCTCGCCGCTGGTTGTCGATGTCCGTGGACTGGGGGCCATGCTGGCCATGGAGCTCTGTCACGACGGAGATCCTTCCCGTCCGGCGGGAGATGCCTGCAGCGCCATCGCCACTATGTGTCGCGAGAACGGACTGATTGTCCTTCCGTCGGGGACGTACGCAAACGTAATTCGCGTTCTGCTGCCGCTCGTAATCACGGACGAAGACCTGGAAGAAGGTCTGGGGATCCTGGAAGCGGCCGTTTTGGCGGTGGGCAGTCCGGTGCCGGCTTAGCCCAGGTAGGAGATCGATGTGATCTCGAAGATCTCCTCGCCATTCGGAGAGGGCATCGGGACGAATGCGCCCACTTTCTTGCCGGTCATTCGCCTGGCCACGGGTGCAAGAAACCCGATTCGACCCTCTGCTGCCTCGGCCTCGTCTACGCCGACAATCGTCAGCGTCTGCTCCATGCCGGACTCTGACCTCAGGTTTATGGTCGCGCCAAAGCGCGCCTCGGCACGGGGCTGACCAGCGGGGTCTACCAGACGCGCACTTCCGATCCGATTCTCCAACTGGGCAATGAGACCCTTGACAAGGGAGAGTTCGTGCGCCACGTCCGCATTGTGGCGGTTCTTGGCCGAGCCCACTTGGCCCCGTTTTGCTTCGAGGACGGTCAGCTCCTCTCTGAGTTTGCGTAGCCCTCGAGGCGTGACATAGTTAGCCACCCCCGGCGGAAGTGCCGGTCTGGGCGGAATTATCTGAGGACCATCCGGGGCGTCGTCCTTGACGAATGCCCGGCTCACTCCAGATGCGCAGGTTTATTACCCGTCATCTCCCATTCGACCAGAGACACCGGAATCTGGCCAACCCCGTTGAGCGTGTCAAAGAAGCGACGGACGGTGAACGCGCTCCCCTCGACATGCTGCCACTCCGACATCAGGTGCTCGATCTGCGCCTTGCCGGCCAAGTAGCTGGAGCCATATCCGGGCTGCATCAGGTAAAGGTGCTGCTCAAAACCAACGAGTTGCCCGTTTTGGGTCATCCAGCCTCGGGGCGTCCGTTCGACGGCAAAATCAGACGCCTCCTGAAGGGTCCACTCGTTGGAGTGCATGCGAAGTCCCGCCTGGGCACGCGCCGCACGTTGCGCAACGAGTATCCAAACCAGTTCCCTGGAGCGCGGACGTCCCTCAATAAATCCGCCGTGCATCATCATTTCCTCCATGGCGGTAGCCAGTCCCTCTGCCCGGCTGTCCCAGATGTTGTAGAGGAGGGCGTTGTCGCGGATCGGACTCGGATTTGGCTCGTCCCGCGTGCGGGCCAGGTCAATCCAGTGATACCAGTGGGTCTGCATCACGATGGGATCGCGAAACACCACCTGTGCAAAAAATTGCTCGGGCCCTTCGGGATTGAAGCCCCGGACCCTGGCGCGCAAGGCCGGGTCCATGTAGTCCTTCACTTCCACGATGTCTTTCGCCCGGAAGAAATCGATGAACTCGGTCACGGCCTCCTGCTGTAGGCGTTCGAAGTCGCGGGCATTGTCGATGGGGTAGCTCTGCGGGAACGACCGGTTCTTGTTTTCCTCAAGGCGCAGCGCCGTGTAGGAGCTGGCCAGATCAGACTCCATGATGTGGAGCTCGTCGGCCCAACCGTAAGGACTCAGATGGACGTTCTTCAGGTACCAGTCGTAGTTCTCGATGCCAATCCCCGAGGGTCCATCCTTGGAAGGAAGCTCAGCCTCGAGCCACTCAACCACGTCCAGTGTAGCATCCTGGGCATCCGAAATCGCCTGCGAAAGAAACGGCGACACCCCGGCCGCCATGGTGCGGACCTGCTCCAGATTGGCATTCTGGTCCCGTAGCACCTCGATTCCCATCCGCCAGACATCGCGCCGGTTGCCCGTCAGATTGGTCATGGCCTGCGTCACGTATCCGGGGATCGTCTCGATGGCTGCCTGCAGTTCATCCGCGGTGGACTCGGTCAGCGGGAAATCGTATTTCCACACATCGATGAACCCACTGGGCACCGGGCCCTCGTGTGACGGCGTGTCGCTCTGTGACATCCAGATCTGGATGTACCATGCCGGGTTCTCGGCCCAGGGCTTCAGTACCCGATGGTCGAAGTCCAGTCCGTACATTTCTGCACGGATGACGTGCCAGTCAACCTGCGAAGGGACGGGCCAGCCTGTAGTATCAAAGTCAGCAAGCGCCGCCTGCCACCGGGGGAGTGCCTCGTACTGCGCTGCCATGGTCGCGGCCGAGTAGTCAGAAAACCCGCGGGTCTTGGGCGGAGCTTGGAAATCCCGCCAGGCGTGGTAGAAGTCTACCAGTTGCGCATGGGTGGATCCGGAGGCGATTGGCGCTGCGGTTTCTTGAGCACAGCCCATCGCGAGGACGGAGAGCGTCAAAAGCGGGGCGAGGAGGAGGGCGCGCATATCGGACTGGGAAAGGTGGGCCAGCAAACTAGCGCAATTGCATGTTTGATGCCACGCGGCTGGGCGTGCGTGGGTTGAAAGGAGGTTGGATCATGCACGCGGCAAGGCACTATCTTGCTGGACTGTCCAAAAAGCCCCCGCCCATGCAACGCCTTTCTCTTTTCGTCTCGCTCTTACTGATTGTCTCTGCCGCGCATGCACAGCCGGGGTCACCGGAAGCGACCGCGGGCGCCGGTTTCGGCGGGACCATTGCGGGCCTCGGATCCGAGTTCATCGTAGGCTCGGCGCCTACTGGATGGCCAGCCGGGGCAGAGGCAGGGGGTACCGTTTTCCGTTACGCGCGCAATGAAGCGGGCGAGTGGGCGGTGGTGGGCACCTTGCAGGCACCAGAACCCGCAGTCGGCGATAACTACGGCCGGTCGGTGCTCTTCCATGGTCCTCACATCGCCGTTGGGGCTCCCGGGCAGGATGCCTCTTACATCTACCAGGTCAACGAGCAGGGGGCGTACGAACTACTGGCCACCGTAAAACCTGCCAGATTGGACGAAGGATTTGAAGTAGGCGGGGCCTATGCGCGTGGTGGTCGGAGAACCCAAACGTTGTCTTTTGCGGCGAGGCACTTCGCTACAACCTCGTTCAACTCCAACACCAATACAGGTGCGGTCCACCTGTTTGGTTTCGACGGGCAGGAAGCCACCGTCCTTCGAGGTACTGAAGGGGAAGGGTTCGGCTACGCAATCGTGGGCGACTTGGCCGCACGGATCTTCATCGGCATCCCGGGGGCAGACGAGGGCAAGGGTGCTGTAGATGTCTATGTCAGCAAGGAAGGCCAGTTGGTGCCTGAGGGCCGGCTCACCACTGAAGGCCTAACCGACGGAAGCGGCCTTGGCAGGGCCTTGGCCTACGACGGTGGGATTCTCTATGCGGGGGTACCCGGACTAAACGCCGTCCTCCGCTTCCAACAGGACGAGCACGGCACTTGGGGCGAAATGGAGCGGCTGGAGGCATCGGCCTCTGCTACGGCCGCTGACGATTCTGAGCGGCCGGTTTCCGGGCTCGGGAGCGGGATCGCGGCCCACGGCGGCATGGTCCTAGCGGCCGCTCGGCGAGGCGTGTGGCTCTTTGAGGGCGAGACGGCAACCCAACTGGAGGCACCGGATGACCGGGCGAGGCGCGGCTTCGGAACGGGCCTGGCCATTGCTGATGATGCGGTAGCCGTCGGATCGCCCTCGGCCGACTACGAGGCGGGCATCGCGACCGTATTCGAGCGCACGGAAGGCGGATGGGTAGCAACCGGCACGCTGGCCCCGCCGGTGGGTCGCATGGCTTCGATTCGGGGAGATCAGGTGGACTGCGAAGACGGGAGCGCGGGCCTTTTCGATTGTGACAACGTGGACATGGTCTCCATGATTTCGACCAACGAGCTTACCTCGGCGCGCGGCGTCACACTCACGGACATCTGGGGATGGGAAGATCCGGAAACGGGGCACGAGTGGGTGCTCCAGGGGCGCACAGACGGAACCGCGTTTATCAACATTTCGGACCCAGGGAATCCGGTCTACGTGGGAGAACTGATGCGTACAGAGGGTTCTCCAGGGGCCACCTGGCGAGACGTCAAGGTCTACAAGAACCACGCATTCATAGTGGCTGACGGTTCCGGTGAGCACGGAGTCCAGATTCTTGACCTGACGCAGTTGCGGGACATAGCCCCGGAAGACATGCCGGTCGCGCTGGTGGAAACGGCACATTACTCTGGAACGGCTTCGACCCACAATATCGTCATCAACGAAGACACCGGGTTTGCCTACGCGGTGGGCAACGGGTCTGGCGGCGAGACCTGCGAGGGCCAGAGCCACATGATTGATATCAGGGATCCCGTCAACCCAACCTTTGCCGGTTGTTTTTCCGAGGCTCGGTCAGGCAGTACACACGATGCACAGTGCGTCCTCTACCATGGTCCGGATGCAGACCACGCCGGCCAGGAAATCTGCCTTTCGTCCAACGGGAAGTCTTTGGTGATATCAGACGTCACGGACAAGACCGCCCCAACGACAGTGGCGCTTGCGACATACCCAATGACGCACTACACGCACCAGGGCTGGCTGGATGAGAGCCATTCGTACTTCTACATGAACGATGAGCTAGACGAGATGAACGGAGCCGTGGACCGGACGCGGACGCTGGTGTGGGACATGCAGGATCTCGACGACCCTCAGTTGGTGAACGAGTTCTACCTGGACTCAGGCGCCAGTGATCACAATCTGTATGTCCGCGGCAAGTACCTCTACGAGTCCAACTACCAGGCTGGTCTTCGCATACTGGACATCACCGATCCGGTGAATCCAGTAGAGGTCGGCAGCTTTGACACGGCTCCCTATGCCGAGGATGCCGCGGGATTCGGCGGTTCCTGGAGCAACTATCCCTACTTCAAGAGCGGGATCATTGCCGTTTCCAGCCAGGGCGAAGGCATGTTTCTGCTGCGCTTCCGTCAGGTGGACTCCTAAAGCTCTAGAGAGCCTGGTTTTCCACCAGCCCGCGCTCATCGGCGCGCCATTGTAGCAGCAGCAATGGCACGCCGATGAGTGCGACGACGAGGCCGGTGCCGAGCATATAGCGTCCCATGGCACCCATGATGGCCAAAGCTTCTTCGATATCCACTGAAGAGTCCGGGACGGCATCCAGTACAGACGGGTCCATCTGCAGAAAGAGCGACGCGGCACTGAGGACGAGTAGCACACCGGAGATGGCCAGGGTCCACCCCATATAGCCCATCCAGCGGCCAGAACCCCAGAAGAACAGGCCCGCCGTGGTCACGGCAACGGCGATAGTGCCGAACGTCAGGATCGCCGTTGTAATGGCGTCTCCGCCTCCGGGCACACCCGCGGCAACGCCCATGAGAGTGGCCAACACCAGAATCAGGAGCCCATTTCCAATGCTCGCAAGAACGCCAAAGATGCGGGCCAAATCGCTGCCGTTGCCTTGCGCCCGCCGATAGCGTCTGAGTTCGGCCCGGTCAGCCGGCTCGTGGACTACCGTCCCATCAAAGAAACCATCGACGGCCGGCCTGGTCAGGAAATAGGCCATGATGCCATACGTGGCGAACCCTCCGGCGACGGCGGCAATCCTGAACTGCGAGTACACAAAGGCGCTCGCGAACACGACGAGTGGAGTCGCGAACAGGTAGAGTGTGCGGCCCCAGGCCTGGCGCTTCAGTATCGCGAGGCCAGCCGCTGCGCTAATAATGCCGCTGGCCACACCAATGGCCCGCATCATGATCGGTTCAAGTCCCATCCGAGCCCAGACGTCGTAGACGGCAAAGTCTTCGAACGGGATCAGCAGGAACGGGATACCCAGAAGCCCGGCGATAGCCAGGTAGTACCCGATTATCGAGACGCCAAGCGGCCTATAGGTGACCGGGGGAGCAGGCTGAAGGAAAGACATGGCGAGGAGCTTTCAATGACAGGCTGACCGGTGAGGGCCCACACGCCAAACTAGCTCCCAGACTACCTAGAAAGGTAGATCGTCTTCCATCTCACTGGCTGCCGGAAGTGGCGGAAGCGGCGCCTGGGCGGCCTGGGCGCCTTCGCCGGCCTGGATTCTCTCCAGGCGCCAGCCCTTGACGTCCGTATACCAGCGGCCGTTGTACTCGCGGCTCTGCAGGTCAATAGACACCGTGACGGACTCGCCCACCTTAAGGGCAAACCGGTCAATGTTATCTCCCCAAACGGTGATGCAAATTTTCTTGACGAACTCGCCAGGTACATCCAGGATGAAGTCCTGCTTGCGCCATTCGCCGCGTTGACTCGTGCCGGTCTGGGCTTCGAGAATCTCCGATACCGAGCCTGAAATTTTGAGGTCCAACGTCTCTCTGGGTTTCGTTCTTCTGGATAAGCCGCTCTCACACGGGCGGGCGGACTGCTGGTTTCCAGTTGTTGGTAAGTTGGAAAAGGGGCCCCGTCCCCAAGGACAGGGCCCCCGATCACAAACCAGTCCGTTTGGGTACCTACTCCGAGGCTATTTCCCGAAGCACCTTGGCCAGTCTGACACGGACTTTGTCCGCCTGGCGGGAGTCTCCGTTGGCCAGAGAGCGGAGCGCAGCGCCCTCCAGCGCTGACGCGGCATGGCCAAGTTCATCCATGCGCCCTTCGTCCAGCGCCAACGAGACCGTAGCCGCATAACCGGCAGAAATCGCGTCTGCTCGCACAAGTTGATCCAGATAGGCCTTGGCGACGACCGGGACGGCCGGCCACTCCAAGCGAGGCTGCTCTTGCGCGTTGAAGTCTTTCATCGACATCAGCTTGGCCGCTCCGATCTCATTCGCCGTGAGGTGTTCGCTTGGGATGAGCTCAAAGATGTCAAACCCTCGGGCCATTTCGGCGCCGTACAACTGCCCATTGTGCCAGTAGGTAGACCAGTAGCCACCGGATACCATCGCGGTATCACTGATCGGCCCACGATCAAAAAACCCGATTTCGAAGGCGTTATCGGGATCGGTGAAGTCGAAAATCGACATACCACCCTGGTACCAGGCTTGCGCTTTGATGTCACGGCCCGGCACCGGGATGATCGAACCGTTGTGTGCGACGCAGTTCTCCAGTGTGGTTTGGGGAACGGGCAGTTTGTAGTACCCGCGGAGCGTGAGATGTCCATCCTCGAGGTCAAAGATGGCATTCGCACCCCAGGTGTGCGGATCGTTTTCGGTGCAGCGAGCTTGGCCACCTCCTCCCCATTCGTCGGTGAAAATCACCGTGGTTCCGTCATTGTTGAATGTGGCGGAGTGCCAGTAGGCAAAGTTGGGATCCACTACCTGCTCGATGCGAACGGGGTTGGCCGGGTCCGTGATGTCCAGCAGAATCCCGTTACCGGCGCAGGCACCGGCCGCCAGTCCGATGGCCGGATAGGCCGTGATGTCGTGGCATTGGTTGGTCAGACGCGATTCCTGCGTCCCTGCGCCGTGATCGCCTCCTTGCCACAGGCCACCGATGTTGCCATCCTGCTCGAAGATCCGAGGCATGTTGACGATCTCGGCAGTTTCGGGAGCGGCGAGCGGGACCTTGATGATCTCGATCCGGAAGTACGAAGTGTTCGCATCTTCATTTGGGTCCCTGGTCGTGGAGCAGCCTGCAAGTTCCTCCTTGGGCCGGACGTCATTGGTGCCCTGAACATAGACGTACACATTCTCGTCGTCGTTCGGATCGCTGACCACCGTGTGCGTGTGAGAACCTCGACAGGTCTGAACGGCACCGACCTGTGTGGGCGAGGCAACGTCGCTGATGTCAAATATGCGGACGCCTCGGAATCGTTCGGCGCTGACCACTTCTTCCACGCCCTGGGTACCACAGTCAAGGCGTCCCCGTGTCTCCTGAACCGACATGAAAAGCAGATTCTTGTAGACCGAAATGTCACCCTGGCCGCCAGGACAGATGACCGATGTTTTCAGCGACGGGTTGCTGGGATCCGATACATCGTAGATGTTGAAGCCCCGGTAGTTGCCGATATACGCGTAGTCGCCCTGGAAGGCCAGGTCAGAATTGGTGACACTGCCACCGGTCAGGACCTCGTCCCGAAACCCTACTGGTTTGGGCATATTGGCCAGAAGCGTGACGCCCTTGGCAGCTTCTCCCGCGTCATGGAGGCCAGCCTTGAGGCCGATCCGCGGATCGTTCTCGTCCCAGTCCCACAGCTTTTCGGCAGGCGGCTCGGGCAACACGGGAGGCGCGTCCTGAGCAAAACTCGGCGCGACCATGAGGCCGGCAACCAGCGCCAGGCACAAGGATAATTTGACGGGTGATCGCATAATTCTTGGATTGATCGGAGTTGGATTAACGAAGCGAGGAGAGCATGCCACGCATGCGCTGGATTTCCATAGTCTGGTCTTCCTGGACGGCGTCTGCAAAGCGGAAGATATTGGTCTCTTGGGCCGCACCCTCGGACGCCAGAAGTTGCCTGACCATGGTGACGGCGCCCTGATGGTGCTGGATCATGTATTCCAGCCATAGTTTGTAGAAGGTATCTCCGCTGGCCGAGGTCAGGTTTTCCATCTGCTCAGGAGTCAGCATTCCGGGCATGGCCTCCATGTGACCCTGCATCATGTGGTCGGCCGTAGCATCCGGGGCATCTTCCCCGCGGTCTCTGAGCCATTTCTGCATCATCTCGATCTCCGAGTTTTGGGAAATCTCGACCCGCTGACCCAGCAGGAGCAGGTCCTTTCGGCGGGTCCGGTCGGCAATCAGTGCGGTCATGTCCAGCGCCTGAGCGTGGTGGCCAATCATGCCCTGCATGAAGTTAACATCTGCGTCTGTATACGCGATCGCCTTTGCCGTCAGCACACCCGCGACATCAGCTTCAGAAGCCATGCCCACGTTCCCGCCTTGAACGACTCGACTAGCCTGTCCGGGCGCCCCCGGCTGCACAATGCGCGTGAGGACGGCATCAACCGCGTCTGAGCTCTCGGCGATCGAGGACGTCGATCCGCAGCCGGCAGAAAAGAGGACAACAACGGCCCAGAGGGCCATCGGAATCGAACGGCGGACGCACATGAGGCACCTGCAAGCAAACGGGATTGGTACAGCCCATAAGGTATCCCCAGACCGCAGCCGCGGCAAGTGGCCCGAACAGGCCCCGGTCAACGGGGCGTCACGACTTGACCTTGACCCCAGCCTCAATCTTGTCCGACGGAAAGAGGATCACCTGGTCTCCCGAGCTCAACCCCTCGAGAATTTCGGCGCTATCGGTTGACCGATGACCAATGCGGACGGCAGCGAGAACAGCCACTCCGTCTTTGACCTGAAAGACCTGCCAGGTCCCTTCCAACTGAAAGAGGGCAGAAGTGGGCACAGACAGCACGCTCTTCCGTTCGAGGTTGCGGAGAATCATGCGCCCGGCAGTCGGCAGCAGGGTAGTCAGCCCCGACCGCTCGAGGAGTCCGGGTTTGAAGCGCGCCGGCGGTTCGGGACGCATGGCTTCGGCGGGAGGCAGGCGAACGGCCTTGCGGACCGCCGTGACAGCCCCCAAGCCCGCTGCCAACGTGCTCAGGCCAATGGCCAGGGAAAGCATGCTCCACTCCATGGTGTACCGCAAGTCAGGGAAGTCGAAGAACTCAGCGTAAAGCTCGACCATGGATCCGCCCAGACGGATGCCGGCAACGGTGCCCAAACCCGTTCCCAAAAACACTGCGATCATCGCGAAACGGAGATAGTGCAGCCCAACGGTCCAATTCGAGTACCCGAACGCCTTGAGTACGGCGATTTCGGTCCGCTCGGTGGCGATCATCCGGCCCAGGACAATGTTCAGGAGGAAAGCCGCCACCAGCATGAACACCACCGGCACAACCAGTCCCATGGAGCGGCCCTGATCCAGTTCACTTTGAACCATGGCGTGGGAAGGCTGATCTTCGCGGAGATAGGCACCCAGGCCGCCATACGGAATCAGCACATCGTCGATGGCGTCCAGCACCCGCGCCTCGTCTGCGCCGGGGGAGAAGGTGGCCATTACCTCGTTGAACCCTCCCCGGATGTTGTAGGCAGCGCCCAGGATGTCGCGGCCCATCCAGACGATGCCGTAGCGTTCATTGTCCGGATACAAGGCACCTGGCGGTATGGCGTAGGTATGCTCGGGAGAGATCGCTGTCCCGACAATGAGAAGGTCACGCAGTCGCCCATTGATGACTGCCCGAAGGGTGTCTCCGGGTTCGTACCGGTTGGCCAAAGCAAAATTCTTGCTGACAACCGCCTCATCCTGACGTCCGGGGGCTATGTAGCGACCAGACGTGATGTGGATGTCGGACAGGACGTTGGATCGGTCTTCAGGGATCGAGAAGAAACGGCCAATCGCGGGCGCTTCCGCTGTCGGTATGTCAAGCGTCGCGGCAAATGCTACCCGGGTACTCACGTTCGAGAGGCCGGGAATGTCCTCCAACTTGCGCCGTACCGATTCAGGGGCGCGCTCCAGCGACGCCCAAACGTCAGGCATACGAGAATCGGTGTAGTAGCGGTCTCGTGATTCCTCCAGTGACGCGTACGACCCGCGCATGGTCAGGACGGTCATGATTCCCACCGCCACCACGGATGCGATGGATACCACCTGACCACGGTGTTTCCAGGTGTCCCGAAGCAGTTTACGGTGGAGCGCCCTCATGCCGACATCACCAGTGCACCTCGTCGAGATTGCCGCGCGTTTTGTTGACGTTGAGGTCACTGATAACGCCGCTGCTCATGTGAATCGATCGATCCCCGAGCGACGCGATAGCGGCATTGTGTGTGATGATGGCTGTAGTGGTCCCCAACTCCCGGTTCACCCGGTCCAGGACACCGAGGACGATGAGTCCGGTCTGGAGGTCCAACGCGCCCGTCGGTTCGTCGCAGAGCAGGACATCGGGGCGTTTCGCGATGGCGCGCGCTATGGCCACACGCTGCTGCTCTCCACCCGAAAGCTGGGCCGGGAAATGGTCGAGGCGCTCCTCCAGACCCACCATGGCCAGTGCCTCGCTGGCGGGCATGGGGTCCTCTGAAATGTCGGTGACCAGCGAGACGTTTTCGCGCGCGGTCAGGCTGGGAATCAGGTTGTAGAACTGAAAAACGAACCCGACATGATCCCGTCGGAATGTCGTCCGGGTCCTCTCATTTGAGGCGCCCAGATCCAGATCTCGGTACCATACCGTCCCGCTTGTCGGGACGTCCAGCCCTCCAAGGATGTTCAGAAGAGTGCTTTTTCCGCTGCCGGATGCTCCCAGAAGAACGACCAGTTCTCCCTGCCTGATCTCGAGGTTGACAGAACGCAGTGCCTTTACCTCGACCTCCCCCATGCGGTAGGTCTTGGTAAGATTCTGTGCCCTGAAAACCGGGGCATCAGTCATTGGAATTGCGTTCATGCGGTCGGCGTGGACCTCCTGGGTCAGGCTTCGCCAGCCTGGATTTGGGCCGCTATGCGCTGGACCTCGTCGAGTACCCGAAGCAGGTTTCCACTCCACATCATCCCGATCTCTTCTTCCGAATAGCCGCGGCGGACGAGCTCGAGTGTGACGTTGAAGGTCTCTGCCGCGCTATTCCAGCCCTCCACACCGCCACCTCCATCAAAGTCCGATGAGATGCCCACATGCTCGATCCCAATCAGGCCAACGAGATAGTCAATGTGATCGACGAAGTCGGCAACATCCACCGGCTTGGCATCGAGTTCGGCCATGCGCTCCTCGACGACCGCATTCACCGGTGCCAGCCGCTCGAGGTAGGCTTCGCGCTCCTCGGCGGGTAGCGTGAACAGCGTTCGACGGTTTGTAATGAGTTCGATCTCCATTTGCGCTGCCACCTCGGCCCTCAGCGCACCGATTGCGTCCTGGTATGCCGAGTTCTTCTCAGAGTTGACGTAGCTCCGGAAAGCCACCGTCTGGATCACGCCTCCGTTCTCCTTCAGGGCCATGAGCTGTTCGTCGTCCATGTTTCGACTGACGTCGTTCATGGCGCGGGCACCGGAGTGAGAAGCCATCACCGGGGCCTTTGACAAGCCCATGGCCTCCAGGTTGGCCAATCGGGAGGGATGGGACAGGTCGATCATGATGCCCCACTTGTTGAGCTCTGCCACAGCCTGGCGGCCGAGATCACTGAGGCCATCGTAGAGCCAAACGTCATCGCGCTCACCCGTGTTCGAGTCCGAGAACTGGCTGTGCCCGTTGTGGGACAATGACACGTACCGAGCTCCCATTTCCTGGAATTGGCGGATGTTGTCCAGGTCGAGGCCCATCGGGTAGGCATTTTCGACAGCGATCATGGCGACCTTCTTGCCAGCGGCCGAAATCCTGCGGACGTCGTCTGACGTCAGTGCCAGTTCGATTCTGTCGGGCGCCATTTCCTCGGTCAGCCAGTGAATGGCTTCGAATTTGGCCATCGCATTGGCGTGGGCATCCGCGTAGCCTTCGGGCGTGAGGTCGCCTTGCCCGGTGTAGACCACGAGCCACGTAACGTCCAGTCCGCCCTCCTCCATTTTTGGGAGGTTTACTTGTGTGGGCAGGTCCGTCGTGTAGTTGCGCTCAGGAGTAAAATTGGCAACGTTGATATCGTTGTGCGTGTCAATGGTGATGACGCGCTCGTGGATGCCTCGAGCCGTTTCCACAAGTGCAGCTTCCGGGTCGGTTTGGGTCACGGATCCCGTGCAGGAAGCCAGGAGAATTACGGCGGCCGGCAGCAAAAATCGGAAAGAAATCGTGGTAGGCATGTCTTATATCACCCTGACTGGGAAACGGTGGATTGGGTTCAAGGTACTGCAGCAGACCGGGCCCCGCTGAAGGGGATTCCTGACAGTTTCCCCGAAGACATGAAGCTTGTGAATCGGACTCTACCGCTCTGTTTAGTCTTGGCAGTCATCGCCGCGTCCGCCTGCGGGCAAGACCAGACGACTCCCGAATACCTGAACGCGCGCGCCGTTTTTGAAGACGGTCAGGCCCAGCCTGTCAAGGAGTTCTCCGACAGCGATCACTGGATCCGCGAAGAGCTCTGGGTCGAGACGGAGTTTGACTCGGATGGCGATGGCCGGATGGACCGTGTCCACGTGGCCGTCGTCCGGCCAGCTCAGACCGAGTTGGCAGACTTGAAGGTACCGGCCATCTATGGCTCAAGCCCCTACTACGCGGGGACATCCGGCGCCCGCGAGCACTTCTGGGACATCAGCCACGAGATCGGAGCGCCGCCGCCCGCCCGCACGCACCAGCCCCGCCCCTCGGCTGGAACGCCCGCAGGAATATCGAGTCGTTTCGTGGAAGACTGGGTGCCTCGGGGTTTTGCGGTAGTGCATTCCTCTTCCCCGGGTACCGGCCTCTCGGAGGGCTGCCCGACGGTGGGAGGGATCAATGAATCGCTGGCACCCAAGGCTGTGATAGACTGGATGAATGGGCGCGCGCGCGGATTTACGGCGGTTACCGGGGGCGAAGAGGTCCGAGCCGGATGGGCCACGGGAATAGTGGGCATGACCGGGACATCGTATAACGGGACACTTCCTCTGGCGGCGGCGACCACCGGCGTGGAAGGCCTGAAGGCGATTATTCCGGTGGCTCCAAACACCTCTTATTACCACTACTACAGGTCAAACGGGCTGGTCAGGAATCCAGGCGGCTGGGCTGGTGAAGACATTGATGTGCTGTATGATTTCATTCACAGCCGCGATTCTGATAGACGTGAGTATTGCAACGCCACGGTTCGGGACGGCCTCATGGTTGAGAACCAGGATCGCATCACGGGCGACTACAACGATTTCTGGGCATCCCGCGACTATCTGAACGTGATCGAGAATGTCACGGCGGCTACGCTGATGGCCCATGCCTTCAACGACTGGAATGTGGTGCCGGAGCATAGCACACGCATCGTTGCGGCTCTCAAAAAGCAGGGTGTTCCCGTCCAGCAGTACTACCATCAGGGCGGGCACGGCGGACCGCCGCCCATGCGCCTGATGAACCGCTGGTTCACGCACTACTTATATGGTATCGAGAACGGCGTCGAAGACGACCCCGGGGCTTGGATCGTGAGGCAAGGATCCGACCGGCTGGAGCCCACGCCCTACGACGACTACCCCAACCCCAAGGCATCCCCTGTCTCGCTTTACCCGTCCGCTGGTGGACGAGGGGCCGGGGCACTGACCCTGGCACCGGCATCCGGTCAGGGGATGGAGTCCCTGGTGGACGACGTCTCGTTTGATGGGGAGACGTTGGCCAAGGCGGAATGGACCGAGCACCGCCTTCTTTACACTACGCCCGTCCTGGCTGAGGACGCACATATTTCTGGCACTCCTTCCATTACGATTCGGGTGGGGAGTGATCGGCCCGCGATGAATCTGTCGGTTTACCTGGTTTCCTTGCCATGGACGGATGGCCGCCGGGCTCAGGGAGGCCTCATCACGCGCGGATGGGCCGATCCACAGAATCAAGGATCACTCAGGGAGAGTAGCCCCCTGAGGCCGGGTGAGTACCGCGAGATCACATTTGACCTACAGCCGGATGACCAGATCATTCCTGCGGGGCAACAGATCGGGTTGATGATCATGTCCAGTGATAGGGACTTCACCCTGAGACCAAAACCCGGAACCAGGGTCACAATGGACCTTGATGCGACATCCATTCAGGTCCCGGTTGTGGGCGGTACCCTGCGATTTAAGGGCCCAGAAGGGACAAACTAGACGAGGGCGAGTGCCGGGCGTCGCTGGTCCGCATCCGGGGGTCTTCGCAGCATGATGGGACCGGGACGTGGGCCGCTCTGAGGGGCGGCCCACGCGCGTAGGGTTTAACCCTACGCTGGCACGAGGGGGACACGGACAGTGCTGCGGGGGAGAGTCGGACATCCCGACGCTAGGTTCTCTGCCGCCACGTGCAGGGCGGGCACGCCATTGGACGGGAATCGAGGTCCGTACGCTTGTGTAGCCCCAAACGGCACACAGCCCAACCCCCATGATGAACCTCTTTTCTTTTGCACTGCCAGCCTTCCTGACTTCGGTTCTGGTCCTGACAGCTGGAAACGCGCCTGCTCGCTACACCTTTGGTGCTGACCAGAGCAGCATGACCATTTCGGGGACTTCCTCCCTTCACGACTGGCATTGTGAGGCGGAAGACCTCGCTGGCTGGGTCGAAACCGTCGACGCGACTTCGGCCACACCCGTAGCGCAGCGTGGCGAAGTGTCCGTAACCATTTCCGACATCGAATGCGGAAAGGGGCTCATGAACAAGAAGCTCCGAGACGCGCTCTCCGCCGATGACCACCCATCTGTTCTGTTCGTGGCCGACTCCATTACCACGGAAGGATCTGCTTGGACCGTAACCGGCACGCTATCGCTGGGCGGTAACCAGTTTAAGATCATGGTGCCACTCGAAGGATCCTTCGCCGACGGAAAAACCCGCATGGAAGGTTCTGTCGAAATGAGCCTGGCCACCTTGAACGTGAAGCCACCGACGGCCCTGTTGGGAACCATCAAGACCGGTGACCTGGTCACGGTGGCCTTCAACGTGGTAGCCAGCCTCTAGGCAAGCCAGCCCGTCTACAAGGCAACTCATCCAGCCAACGAGGCCATGAGAATCCTACTCCATATAGTGGCGCTGACAGTGCTGACGATGTCGGCGAGCGCCCAGGCGAATATCGAGGCTCACCCCGACAGCAGGTTCTGGATTGAGGGTTCTTCCTCAGTGAGCCAGTTTGTCTGCAGGGTAGACTCGGTGTGGGGAGAGGGGCGGCTCACAGACTCCGGTCCCGAACGGCTGGTCGGCACCGGAGTCCAGGCCGCCGGACCTCAAGGAATGGCGGAAGCCCACCTGCGTGTGCCCGTTGCCGTCATTGATTGCGGTGACAGACGCATCACCCGTGACCTTCGCGGCTCGCTGCGTTCCGACGAGTTTCCGGAAATCAGGTTTGAGCTTGACCCAATCAGTACTTCCAAGCGTTCCGAATCTGGTGCTTTGCCCGACAGAGGCGATGTGGCAGGAGTCCCGATCGAGGCTGCAGGCAGCTTGACCATTGCGGGGCACACGGAGAGCGTGACCATCACCGGGACCCTACAGGTATTGAGCGGCGGCCTGTTGCGCCTCCGAGGAAGCAAAGACCTCCTTCTGACCGATTTCGGGATAGACCCCCCAACCAAATTGTTTGGACTCATCAAAGTCCACAACGAAATCGACGTGCACTTCGATCTGATTGGAGCACGTCGAGAGTCGGCGCAACCCGCCGGCTAACCTTGAACCTAACGAATCCCCAAGCCATACCTCCCTGGAGGACAATAATGAAACGCACACTCTCACTTATTGCGACGACTCTTCTCACACTTGTACTGGCCCTCACTCTGTCGGCCCCCGCAGCTAGCGCCCAGAACACCGAGGCACAGTACACGCGCCCCGCTGGTAAGGCAGGCATCAACATGTTCGAGCCCGGCAAGACCGACAACGTCGGTTTCAAAGGCCTCGGCGTGAAAATCGGCGGCGCCTTCGCGCAGCAGTTCCAGTCTCTGACCAACGAGAATTCAGCGACGCCAAATATCGTTGACGGCACCGACCTGAATGCTCCCGAAGCCATCACTGGAGGCTTCAATCTGGCCACTGCGAATCTGGTTTTTGACGTTCAGCTGGCAGACGGCATCAAGGTGAACCTGGTCTCTTATCTCTCCTCCCGTCACCACCAGGAAACCTGGGTCAAGGGTGGATTCCTGCAGATCGACAAGCTCCCTTGGGAGAATGAGGCGCTAAGCAGCCTGATGGAAATCACCACCGTCCGTGCAGGTCACTTCGAAGTCAACTACGGCGATGGACACCTCCGCCGGACGGACAACGGAAACGCCATCTACAACCCGTTCGTGGGCAACTACCTGATGGAAGCCTTCACGACAGAAATCGGTATGGAGGTATTCATCCAGAAGAACGGACTGCTCGGGATGCTGGCCGTGACCGGCGGCGAAGTCAAAGGCAACGTGGCCGATGACAACAAGCGCGCTCCTTCCATCATCGCCAAGCTGGGCGTTGACAAGCAGATCAACGACGATCTGCGTGTGCGGCTGACGGGCTCGATGTATTCGACGGCCAAATCCGCCAGCAACACCCTCTTCTCAGGCGACCGTGGCGGCGCACGCTACTACAACACTCTCGGTGGCAGTGACTGGTCAAGCCGCATCAACCCCAGTCTCCGGAACGACGTCAAGGCTTTTGTCATCAACCCATTCGTGAAATTCCAGGGCCTCGAGTTCTTCGGAACCTTTGAGTCGGCCTCCGGGAGCGACAAAGATGTGACGCAGTTCGCGGCGGACCTCATTTATCGCCTGGGGGCTTCCGAGGACTTCTACGTAGCAGCCCGCTACAACCAGGTCAGCGGAGAGCTGATTGGTGACGGCACAGACGTCAGCGTGGATCGCATTCAGATCGGAGCGGGCATGTTCATGACCGAAAACGTGCTGATGAAACTGGAATACGTATCACAGAACTACAACGACTATCCGACCTCGAGCATATTCAGCGAGGGGAGGTTCAAGGGGCTCATGATCGAAGGAGTGGTAGCGTTCTAGTTACCGTTTCTTTCGACACCTGGCGCAAGCTCTTGGTCGGATGGGCGCTCTTCCTTGGGGAGAAGGGCGCCCACTTTTTGTGCCCTTCTGTTTTTTGTCAGCCACTATACTGCAGCCCCCCAACCTGAGTCCGAAGCCATGTCCAACCGCCGCTCTTTCATCAAGAAAACAGCCCTGGGTGCCGCTCTGGTACCATCCGTCCTGGGGGGATGTGCGGAGCCGTCCGACGATTCTCAGCGCCCCGGCGGGCCGGCCGCCACCGTGAAGCCGGTCGCACTCTCTACCTGGGTGCACGGACTGCCGGCCAATGAGGCCGCCTGGAAAGTCCTGGAAGGCGGCGGATCGGCCCTGGATGGCGTGGAGGCCGGCGTGCGCGTTCCCGAGGGTGATCCAACCATCACCACCGTCGGGTATGGCGGTATGCCGGACCGGGACGGCAAGGTCACGCTGGATGCATGCATCATGGACCACATGGGTCGGTGCGGGTCTGTGGCCTTCCTGCAGGGGATCAAGCACCCTGTTTCGGTAGCCAGGCGGGTGATGGAGCAAACACCGCACGTCATGCTGGTGGGTCAGGGAGCCCTGGATTTTGCGAAGGACCAGGGATTCCAGGAGGAAGATCTCCTCACGGAGGGCTCGCGTCTTGGTTGGGAGCAATGGAAGGCAGAGAATGGGCCGGAGCGCCCGCCGATCAACGTTGAAAACCATGACACCATCGGGATGCTGACTCTGGATTCCCACGGTAACCTGGCGGGCGCCTGTACCACCAGCGGAGCGGCGTACAAGTATCATGGAAGGGTCGGCGATTCCCCCATCATCGGTGCGGGTCTCTACGTGGATAACGAAGTGGGTGGTGCCACTTCCACCGGCTGGGGAGAAGCCGTCATCCGCGCGGTAGGGTGTTTTCTGGTAGTGGAGTTCATGCGTCAGGGCCACGGCCCCGAGGATGCCTGCAGACTGGCCGTGGAGCGGGTCATCCAGAAGAACCCGGACTGGCGGGAGATCCAGGTGGGCTTTCTTGCGCTCAGCAAGACCGGTGAGTACGGGGCCTATTGCATAGCGCCCGGGTTCAACTTTGCCGTCCAGACCCCGTCCGGCGGGAATCAGCTGATTGATTCCAGCAGCAGGATCTAGAAGCCTGTTGAACAAGTGGCGCACGCCATTCTACGGCGGCGGAACGCCATCTGCGGTGTTGCCCCTCCTCGCAATGGCGGTGCCATTACTCGTCAGGACGCCTTACATCTGGCATCCCGGCGCTCGTAGCCTGGCATACTCCACTTATTCAACAGGCTTCTAGAACGCACCAGGTCTGCGAGACTACCCCAACTCAGGCCACGTGTCCGAGAGCCGGTAACCCAGCGGCCACGGGTCATCCGGGTCCAGCATGTGCTGATGGGTACCCGTGATCCACGCGCGTCCCGACACGGTCGGAATTATGGCGGGGTGCCCCGAGACGTCCGTGGTACTCTCGATGGTGCACCTGAATTCGGAGCCTATGATGGAGCGGGCGTTGTAGCGGTCGCCCACCTGCATGATGCCTCTTGCGTGCAAAACGGCCATCCGGGCAGAACATCCCGTCCCGGTCGGCGACCGGTCGATCTTCCCGGGCCTGATAGCAACGGCGTTACGGCCGGTCCAGGCACCCCCCTCCTGGACGAGGGGCCCCGCAAACTGACAAAACGAAAGGTGCTTCCAGTCGGGGTTACCAGGATGATGAAACCCTAGCTGCTCATTGGCCGCGGTGGTGATCTGCATCCCGACCTCCGCAAGTTGGCGGGCCTCCGACGGCTCGATGGCGAAGCCCAATTGCTCCGCGTCCACGATGACAAAGCTGTCGCCCCCGTAAGCGGTGTCTACGCTGAGCGTCCCGAGACCGGCCACCTCAAGTGGGGCGCCGACGCGGGCCGCAAAGGACGGCACGTTTGTGATCGTGATTCTCTCGGCCTTGCCATTACGGCATTCCGCCCTCGCCTTGACCAATCCCCCAGGGGCTTCCAGAACGAGCAGCGTCTCGGGCTCTTCCATGGGGAGAATCCCGCTATCCAGAAGAACGGTGGCCACACAAATGGAGTTGGAGCCCGACATGGGCGGCGTGTCTTCCGGCTCCATGATTATCCAGCCCATCTGGGCCCGAGGGTCCCGGGCGGGGACGAGGAGGTTGACGTGTCGGAATACCCCACCTCGGGGTTCGTTGAGGACAAACTGACGTAGCTCATTATCCGCGGCAATGAAGGCACGCTGCTGCCAAAGCGTGTCTCCGGGAGGCGGCGCGACACCCCCGACAATAACGTCGCCAACCTCACCTTCGGCATGGCAACTGACAACGTGAATAACCCGGCTAGTTCTCATTCTATCAGCAATGGAAACTCGTGATCATTTGACCTGACTGTAACGCGAGTCGCAGATGAGGCACTACAGGGGCCTACCTTCAAAAACACAGACTTGGGACTCATGGAACTGGGAATCTACACGTTTGCCGAAAACACGCCAGACGCGGTCACAGGCATATCCAGATCGGCCACGCAGCGGATGCAGGACCTGCTGGAAGAAGTTCGCCTCGCAGAGGAGGTAGGGCTCGATGTGTTCGCGATCGGTGAGCATCACCGGCCAGAATACCTGGCTTCAAACCCGGCGACCATCTTGGCGGCCGCAGCTGCGCAGACCAAGCGGATCAGATTGTCCAGCGCGGTTACGGTACTGAGTTCCGATGATCCAGTGCGCGTCTTTCAGGAGTTCGCCACATTGGATCTCATTTCAGAGGGCAGGGCCGAGATCATGGCCGGAAGGGGTTCGTTTATCGAGTCGTTCCCGTTGTTTGGTCTGGACCTGGCGCACTATGACGAGCTGTTTTCGGAGAACCTTGAGTTGCTGCTCAGGCTGCGGGAATCCACGTTCGTCAGCTGGGAGGGAAAGCACCGCGCGTCAATCAACGACCTCGGCGTTTATCCCAGGCCACACCAGGCACAGCTACCCGTTTGGCTTGCCGTGGGGGGGACACCTTCTTCCGCGGTTCGGGCGGGCAGTCTCGGTTTGCCACTGGCGTTGGCCATTCTTGGAGGTAATCCGGCCAGGTTCAAGGGTTTTGCCGATATCTACCGGGAGGCCCTGCGCGAGGCCGGGTACGATCCAGCCACGGTGCCCATGAGCCTGAACGTGCATGGATTCCTGGCGGACGATGCCAAAGCAGCCGGTGACCTGGCGTACGGGCCGACTGCGCAGACCATGAACAGAATTGGTCGGGAGCGAGGATGGGCACCCATGACGCGGGCGCATTTCGATCACGAGGCCGGTCCGGACGGCGCGATCTTCCTTGGGAATCCGGAGCAGGTAGCCGAAAAAATCCTGCGCCAACACCGGGTATTCGGGCATGATCGCACGTTGATTCAGCTAAGCGTCGGCACCATTCCGCGGCCCCAAATGCTGAGGGCCATCGAGTTATTCGGGACAAAAGTTGCGCCCATGGTGAGGAAGGAGCTGGCTGGCTAATCCTGGCGCAAGTTCACTCAGTCCGCCGATAGCCCCAATTCAGCCGCCTCTTTCTCCCGGCGCACGGCCAGATACAGACCCCACAACCCCGTCGATATGGTTAGCGCATCAGAGGTCAGGCCAGGGACGGACCAGACCATGACGTTGTGGACAATCCAGAACGGAACACATCCCACCAAGAAAATTCGGAAGCGGATCAGGTTCACCTGGTAACGGCCCAGGCTGATCATCGCCATCCCAAAAGCCGCAAAGAGTGAAGACAACCCTTGCCAGGAGAGCAGCATCAACAGTGCGATAACCGGGAGGGTGGCAATGTAGATCCGGCGAAAGCCCGGCCTGTCCTCGAGCGGAATGGCAACGAGTGCCTGAAGGCCTGCCGCGACCATGAGCAGCATGGCGGTATTTGCCCCCAGAAGGCCGAAATGGGTGGCGAAGATGAACGCGCCGAACGCCTGCAGAGATAGCATCACAGCGCGGGTCCGAAAAAACGGCCACACGGTGTTGGTGGCTACGCCGATGTAACCGATAATGCTGGCGAGATTAACCATGAGGGTGGGCAAACGGGACTCATTGTAACCAACGGCAAATCTGC
>JBLHLC010000012.1:0-111792 GCA_047619685.1 Rhodothermales bacterium | reverse complement strand
CAGTCAGCCGATTGGAGCAAATATGTAACAGCACTTCTGTCTCACATCCCTACCAGACGCAAAAAGGGCACCTGGTAGTGTTCTACCAAGTGCCCTCAGAGACCCGGAAACAATGTTTCCAGTGTCGGGACGGCAGGATTTGAACCTGCGACCCCTTGACCCCCAGCCAAGTGCGCTACCGGACTGCGCCACGCCCCGAAAATGCCGCCTAGGTGTGGCCAGACGACTCCGGTAATATACGGAAGCAAAACCTTGCGATTTTCCGTACAATCCCGAACTTCTGAGCGAATCCTCTACGAAGAAGCGCCGGCTTGCCCGACCGCACCCAGCAAGAACCATGACCCACCCACTTGCCCCCGCCATCAAGATCTTCTGGCACAACGCCTGGATGCTCCGCAATGCAGTCCTGGACCTGGATCCCGCATTGGCATCCTTCAAGATGGAGAATTGCAATTCCTATGATCGGGTGATAGGTCACATCGTGACCTCCCGCCTGAATCTGGCCAAAACCCTGGGGATCGACACCCCTGTCCCTGACTGGGGTGCTTTCGGCGACTTCAGGCTGGCCGCGCAGTTCAACGAGGACAACCCGTGCCCGCCCATCGGCGAGTTGATGGACGCCTTCGCCGAGATCTCGGAGGCCATGATCGCGGGCTTCGAGGCGCTGAAGATGGATGACCTCATGAAGGACTCCCCTATTCCGGTCCCGGGCGGCGATCCCAACATGATGGACCTCATCGCCTTCTTTGCGATGCACGAATCCTACCACATCGGCCAACTCGCGGTCATGGCCAAATGCATGGGGCGCAAGGGCCTCATGGGTGCCTAGTGCATCCGTGTGCCAGATGGGGTAAAGACGCCTGCAAGGCCTCCCGTTACTTGATCCGGTCCAGCACCCGCACCATAAACGCCCGCAGCTCCTTCAAATCCTTGGCCGCAGCGGGCGCAAACCGCCCCGGATCCGCCTTCTTCAGCTGCTGCCGGGCCCCCTCAATGGTGAACTTGTCTTCCCGGAGCAGTCGCCGAATCCGGTAGATGAGGTCGATATCCTCGTTGATATAGACGCGGTTGCCGGCGCGGTTCTTCCGCGGCCTCAGGTCCGGAAACTCGGTTTCCCAGTACCGGAGCACGTGGGTCTCCTCGTCTACCAGAGAGGCAACCTCTCCGATGGTGTAGTAGAGCTTGGTAATTCCGTCGCCGAGCATGACTGGTGGGGATTTCGGGAGTGGAGGACCCCCATAAATACGATGCCATTTTACAAACCTGAGCACCCGGGACGCAAAGTTCTGCAACAGATGCAGGTATCTTGACGCGGTATTCCCGTTGGACGTTTCCCGGCGAGGCCTGTCGGCCACGCTCCCCCCAGTCGCCTCCGCCCCTCCGTTGAGAAGCCAAGACCAGCATCCGCGATTCCCTTGGCCCGTCGAGGTGTCGCTCCTCTTCTCTGTGCTGATCTGGGGCACCAATTTCGTGGTCCTGAAGGCCGCTCTGCCGGCCATGCACACGCAGGCTTTGAACCTCTTGCGCATCCTGGCGGCGTTCATTGCGCTTTCAAGCCTTCACGTCTGGTCCAGCCGTCGCAGCAAGACGGGTGTGTTTGATGCCCTCAAGCTGGACCCCTGGCGGGTCATCGCGACGGGCCTTCTGGGCTACACGGTGTACCAGGTGGCGTTCATTGTTGGCCTCAGCAACACGCTGGCCGGATCAGCGGCGCTGATCATGGCCTCCGCCCCGATTTGGACGGCTGTCGGCTCGGCGCTGCTCCGCATCGAGCGCCTCTCTGCGGCCGCGTGGGGTGGCCTCTTTGTCTCCCTTGCCGGCACGGCGTGGATCATTCTCTCGGGCAGCAAGGTGGACTTGGGGACGGACGTCCTCTTTGGAAACCTGGTCATGCTGCTGGCGGCCATGCTGTGGGCTGCCTATACGACGCTGAATCGGCCGCTCCTGGCGCACATCCCGGCCGTAGCACTCACGTTCTACGGCGTTTTCTTCTCGATCCTTCCTTTGACCGTCATCTCCTGGCCGTACCTGGCGGGCGTCGCGTGGGCGGAAGTATCGCTGGTTATCTGGGTTGCGATTGCCTTCTCCGGAGCCTTCTCCACCGGCCTCACGGTGGTGCTCTGGAACGACGCGGTCCGGCAGATTGGGCCCTCCCGAACGGCAGTGTTCAGCTACCTGGTTCCGGTGGTTGCCCTCATCACCGGTATCACATTCCTGGGGGAACACCTTGTGCTCGGTCAGGTGGTGGGGGGCACATTGGTGATTTCCGGCCTGTTGATTGTTCGAAGGGCCGGGCGAAAGAAAGCAACTGCATGATCCGACCCTTCCCGCTTGCACTGCTGCTGGCTGTCATTTTCGCTATCGCGGCACCGGTATCCGCCCAACCTTCCTGGTTGGAATTGGCGCCCCTGGAGCTCGAGGCAAACTCCTGGTACGCAACGGACCCGGGCGTTGGGGGGCTTTCGCTGACGGCTCGGCGGGTGGTTCCTCTTTTCTATTTCCTCCCCAATGTCTCGGAGGATTCCCGCCTGGATCTTCTGTCGGTAACGGCTGGTGTACGGAGCGCAAATCGCGATGCCAAACTCGCCTGGGCGGTCAGCCCGCTCAGGATGCTCATTGTAAAGGCTCCCTGGGCGGGTGGCCTGAGTCTGCTCTCCTACGACCGAACGGGGCCACTCAAGGTGGAGGCAGACTGGCTGGCCATTCGCGGAGGCCCGGCGCTGAGATTCGGGGGTCCCGACAACATGCTGGAGATGCGTCTACTGGCGAAGGCCTCGCTCTCCACAATCGCGCCTACTGGCGGTTTGTTCGTTGGCCCCGGTGACGGATCCACGGGATTTGACGGCGCACTGGAATTCAGCCTCCTCTCCCGAATTGCCGGCAAGGCCATCCTGGGGGCGAACGCGTCCGCAGCCAGACTTTTTGCCGGCGAAAACCCAACCAGAACCACCTGGGACGCCTGGCTACACGTGTGGCCGGACGCTCCCCTGTCCTTCCGCGCTGGCGCTGGGCAGATCCGCCTCGAGACGGACAACATGAACCGCGCCTCGGGGTGGATTCTGAAGGCGGGCGTCATCTTCACGCCCGGCATGCAAGGTTTCTAGTTGCTCTCGGAGGCCTCCGATCCGGAGTCCGAATCGGAATCGACCGTCGGGATCTTCTCCTCAATCCTGCGGGACAATTCGTCCAGAGACTCGGAGTTCTCGGAAACCATGGACCACGCCACGGGCATGATGGCCGCCACGGAGTGGTAGAGCGCCGAGTTGTCGCGTGTGCTTTGCGGGGGTACCTGGATGTAGGCCGCACCTATAAAAGCGATGCTCATCATCATGGCGGCCTTGATACCGCCGACGCCACCACCCAGGAGCTTGTTTACAAACGTGAGCTTGGCGGCTCCCAGTAAGGTTTCCCCCACCTTGGCCACAATCTGCACGAGCAGGTAGGCTGCGGCAAAAACCGCAACAAATCCCAGAACCGGACCCACTGCAGGCTCCATCCCTGACTTGGAGATGAGGTAGTCGCCCACAGGTTTCATGAGGCCGAGCCCCAGCGCGAAGCCAATGAGAATACCAGCAATGCCTCCTGCCTGCTTGAAAAAGCCGGTCCGAAATCCTGTTACGACTCCCACGGCCAAAAGCGCTACGATGACAATGTCCAGTATGCCCACGTTACCCCGCCAGTGTTTCGCGCACCATTTCCTGCACGCGCTTGCCGTCCGCTTTGCCCTTGAATTTCCCCATGGCCATGCCCATTACCTTGCCCATGTCTTTCATGGACGCGGCGCCGGTCTGCGCAACGATTGCCTGGATTCCGCTACGTAGGTCTTCGTCGGACAGTTGCGCAGGGAGGTATTCCTCGAGGATGACCAGTTCTTCTGCTTCGATGGACGCTAGGTCATCCCGGCCCGCCTCCACATACTGCGCATGCGCGTCCCTGCGCTGTTTGGCGGCCTTCTGGATGACCTCCATGGCCTGCTCGTCGGTCAGTACCGCTGAACCGCCCTCGCGAAGCTGCACCTCCCGCTCCAACATGGCGGACAGGATCGAACGAATGGTCCTGAGCCGGACCTTGTCCTTGGCCCGCATGGCCGGTTTCAGGTCTTCCTTGAGCTGGTCTCTGAGCATGGCGGCGTAGTTGGTTTGCGCCGCACTAACGCCTGCGAGTGGGAGTCGTTTCTCGGACCCGAATGCCTTACCGAAACACCAGCCTCAGCGCAAACACGCCGACGCCGGCCTGCATGGCACCCAACGCAATGGCCGAGCGGTCGTCCAACTGCTCGATCCTGGGCCGGAGCGTAGGATCACCCGTTTCGCTGTATTCGGCGTAGCGGTTGTCCGCCTTGATCTTGTAATGCACCGCCAGAATGCCGCCCACTGTGGCGGCACCAAGCGCGGCGTAGTCTATCCAGCGCCGGGACCGATGGGCTATGTCCAGCCGCACGTCCGCGGGAATCAGGACGTCCTCTGCGAGTGGCTGCAGCACGGCCTGATGGTGATTCCAGAACGCCGTTCCAGGCTGAATGCTGACCGTCGAAAACCCCGCGCGCCGAAACACCAATTCCCCTGCAAGCGGAGCATCCTCGTGGAGCACCACCGGGGTCGTCCCCAGGAGGACTTCGTCGTCGCCATTGACCTGATAGACCTGGGCCGAAAACGGTGTGCCTTCAAGGCGGTAGGTAATCGGAAAATGGGCACTGACCCGGACGGTATCTCCTTCAATGACCGCCGCTTGAACTCCCGGAACGCCCCACGAACCAACTGCCGACGGCACAACGCGAACCAGTCGCGTCCCCTGGGGAAGCTCAAAGGTCCCCCTGGACGCCGGTCCCAGCCAGGTTGAATCCGCATAAACCAGCGCCTGCGGGTCATTTGAGGTCACCACGGCCACTTGTGCCGCAACCCGCCCGGCAGCACCGCCGGTGGCCACAAGGATCGCGAACAACAGGAGTCTACTGCGTGACATTCCTCACCTCCGGCATAAACATGTACACATACCGCGGCTCGGTCAACACCACAATTCCACCGCCGGCCACGGCCATGGCAGACTTGATGCGGCCCCGAAGCTCGGTAGACCACACTTCCCCGCCGGTCTCATAGTCCAGTGCCACAAGCTTGTTGTGCATGGTGCCCACATAGATGTAGTGTCCGGCTACCAGCACCTGTGCGTTGATGGCGGCCGACATTTGCGCACGCCACCTGGGCTCTCCAAAGTTGGTCGAGATGGCGCGAACAAAACCATCAGAAGCCCCGAAATAGATGACGCCGTCCTTGATGGATGGACTGGCAAGGCGAATCCGCTCCGAGTTGGTGTCGAAGCGCCATTCAATGCGTCCGGTCCGCGCGTTCACGGCCAGCATCACGCCACGCGTTGTGGGAACGTACACGATGGCCCCGGCTGCGGCGGGAGACGCGTAGACGGGGCCACCCATGTCTGCCTCCCAGACCACTTCTCCGGTCGCGGGCTCAAACGCTCTCGCCGTGCCTTCCTGGTGAATGACCACAAACAGGTCACCCGCCATCAGTGGCGTCGCGCGGACATTGGTCTGGTCCGGGTCCTCGAACGTCCAGATATCCTCGCCATTCCGCTCGTTCACCAGGCTGACCTTGCCCAGGGCATCCGCCACCAAGACGGCGTCCCCATACGCCAGGAGTCCGGCCTCCACGGTGGCACCTCGCCTGGTCCAGGCTGTGGAGGCCCGCTCCAGGTCATAGGCCTGCAGTGTCCGATTCCCCAGCGCATTGGCGACGATGATGCGTTCGTCCACCAGCGCCGGCGTGGCGTTGATGGCCTCGCGAAACGACACCTGACCGATTCGCTTACCGGTCTCCAGATTGATGGCGTGAACCTCTCCCTGCAGGTTGGCAACGAGTACCGCGTTGCCAAGAACAAGCGGTGACCCGGGGCCGAAGGCCGCCAGTGCGTTGTACTCCCACGCCAGAGTTAGCGGCGGCGCCACGTCCGCGTCAACGGCGGAGTTGTGCGATTCCGAGCCGCCTGTGGTCCACCAGTCTGTGCTCTGCACACGGACCGGCCTCTCCAACTGCAGCGTTTTGCAGCCGGTGAGGACGAGCACCAGGAGTATGATCAGGCGGCGTGACACCATCAGAAATTCCAGCCGAAGAAGAACTGCTTGAAGAACCGCTTGTCGATGCGGGTGAACCCGTCGCGGTACCGGTGCCCAATGTCATATCGGAAGACGAACCCACCGAACAGATTCAGTCTGAAGCCAACTCCCGCGGCCCCAATGGTCTCTCCGGCTACGATCTCGGGCTGTTTCAGGTTGTAATCACCGTTCCAGGAGTGGGCCGCATCAAAGAACAGCGCCCCCTTGAAGTTGACAACACCAAGGGCCGCAAGAGCGGGGAAAGTCACCGATGGCTGCTCCAGAATGGGGAAACGCAGCTCCTGGGATGTGAACCATTGTTTTTGGCCCCGCACGCTGAAGAGCCTGAATCCTCTCAAGTCCCAACTGCCGCCCATGTAGTAGAGCCGCGCCTCGCGCCCTTGATTCATGCGGGCCATGGCCCACGAGGCAAACGTCACGCTTCGTCCAAGTCGCAAATAGTACCGGAAGTCAGCCAGGAGCGAGTAGTACGAAACGTTGGAATACAGGATGTCGGTCGTGTATGCCGCAGTCAGCTTGCCGCGCCAACCCTCAATCGGGCCGTTGTAGTGGTAGAGGGCGTTGTCGTGCACCAAGGAGACGCTGTTGGACAGCAGCAAGGCATCCCGATCGATATTTCGGATGTCAATTTCCTTGTTGCTCCAGCTCAGCGAGGTAGAAACATCAAAGCGCTTGAACTTGGAAATCGGATGGCTGATGGCTCCAAAGCCTCCATACACGGTTTCATAAAAACGCGGGAATCCGGCCGGGGCGTCTGGGTCGGTGATGTCGTACCGAAGACCGGCAAACCGGTAGACCCCGTAGCCAAAGTTGGTCCGCTTGTGAAGACGGGAACGGGAGAGCTGGAAGCTGAGGCTCCGCAAGAAATCCCGCTGGGATTGTGCCGTGTTGAATAAGGTCAGGTATAGATAGTCGTCCCCAAGCAAGTCCGAAAAAGCCAGCATGGCGCCACCCAACGTGCCCAGAACGGCACTCTGGGATACAGTGCCCTGCGCCAAGTCCAACTTGAAGCGCTTCTTGTAGGGCGTTCGGAGGGCTGCCGCGCCCGTGAGTTTTCCGTACGTCCAGGATGTGCCCGGAAGGGTCAGATCCACGTCCCTGGATTCCAAGGGTTCAGCAACGCGGCTGCCGATGTCCCCGATGGACCGAATGGCAAACGAAAGGCCCTCGAAACTCGTAAAAATGATCCTCCCATCCTCGGTCCATACGGGATCGTATGCCGCTCCAGCCAGGTGCGTGATTCTGTCCACGCGGCGGGTTGTGATGGGGGCGGAGTCGTCGCCAACATTCAGCGACGCGACGGCCGGCGGCTGGCCTATCCGTCCGGAGACGTCGGCAATCCAGATATCCTGGGCGCTGTATCGTTCGCCCTCCCCCCGTACCGAACTCGCATACGCCAGCGACTTCCCGTCCGGGCTCCAGGTTGGACTGAAATCCTTCTGGTCCCCGAAGGTGACGTACTCCACGCGGCCGGTCTCAAAGTCGTACGTGAATACGTTGTAGGCCCCCTGTTTGCCCAGCGACGTTCTGTCTGAAGTAAAGGCTACAAACCGTCCATCGGGGCTCCATGCCGGATCGAGATCGTCGTAGGCATCATTGGTCAGTGCCACCAGGCTCCCATCGCCAAAGTCATAGACAAACAGATCGCTGAAGCCAGACTCGTCAATGGACGAAAAGACAATCCGGTCTCCTTCCGGCGACCAATGCGGAGACGAGACGGCCACGTGTTGGTCCAGGCGGAGTGTGGAAATGAGCTCGTCTTCTTCGATGTCAAACACGTGGATCACATCTTGGCCGCCACTCTTGGTCACGAATACCAGTCGTCCATCCGCCGAAACATCCATCCGGCTCTCGAACAGGTGAAATGCCTCCAGGCGCTCGTTCCTTTCCCCTTCGAGTTCTATTTCGGGGTCACCGAGCGGCTTGTAGACGGAGTCCACTTCCACGCTGTAGAGGTTGCCGTAGCCGGACCGGTTGCCCACGTAGTAGACGCGCGCCGTACCGTCCCGTTTGCGATAGAATTCCGGCTTTGCGCTGAAACCGACTCCCGTAATCGGGTCGGCGATGATGGACCCCAACTCCATTTCGCCCGCGCCGGGCAAATACCGGTTCTTGATCCAGGCCTGCCAATTTGCAGCCAACTCAGGGAAAGGGGTCCGAAGCGCGGTCTCTAGGACGGTCTTGAAGTCCTTGTCTACCCAGGTGGCCTCCAGAATGTCCAGGAGCTTCTCATCGCCATACGTTTCCGCGATGTACTCGCAGATGGCCTCCCCCTGTTTATACATCACGAACGAGCCGTTGATGCGGTACATGGTCTCCAGCGGGACCAGGTAATTTGTGAACACGGCATCCCGCAGGATCATCTCGTGCTGGTGATCCGGTTCGCCAGACCAGTACTCGGCCAGTCCCTCGGTAAACCAGAGCGGGAGAAAGCGGTCCGGCACGCGCCGGTGGTCCCGCATCACACGAAGCACCTTGTTGTAGGTGAATACGTGCACCAACTCGTGCCGAATCACCCGGCGGAAGCGCGTGATATTCCCATTGGCTGGAATGACGACCCGACCCTTCAGGAACTCGAAAAAGCCACCCACGCCATCGGGAATGAAGCCGGGTGTGATGTTGGTCTGCTTGAAGTGCAGATTGGAGGAGTAGAAGATGATCGGCACCCGGTTGTTCAACGAGAAGTTGAACCGGTTCTGCAGGTCGTCATAGGCCTCCTCGGCAAAGAAGGCTCCCTGCTGCGCCAGCTCCAGCATTTCCGGGTAGTAGAAAATGTCGAAGTGCTCCGTCTCCAGGACGTGCCACTCGAAATTATCGTACTGGACCTTGTTTCGACCGAAATGATAGGCGTACTGCCCCGCCGCGGGAAGTGCGGTCATCAGAGACAGGGCGCAGATCAGAAAGGCGGCCGGACGGATACGGGCAGTCACAAAAAGCGCGAGCGTTGGGGGAAGGAGCGTGGACCCTGCAGTCGGAAGGTAGCCACGACAAGGCTCGCCGGGCATGCGGGTAACCCCTGCCGCTCCACACGCCCTTCAGACGGATGGCTGGGTACTCCGAACGGACCAAACGGTCTTCCCTAGGCGTCTGCCTGGGGCCCCTCCAGGAAGAACCCCACGCCACACGCGTGCTCCTCCAGCCACTGGTCCAGACGGGTAGCCACCTCGACTGCATTCTGGGATTGGAGTGCCTCCGAAGCAAGCATCCTCCCCTCGGACAGTTTCATGGCGCGAATCACGCGCTTCACGCCGGGGAGATAGACCGGCGAAACGGAGAGGCTATCTACGCCGAGTCCGATAAGCACCGGAACGGCCCTCAGGTTGGTAGCCATTTCGCCACAGACACCGACCGGGATGCCGTGTCCCCTGGCCGCCTCCACAGTGCGCCGGATCAGCATCAGAACCGCCGGATGCAGGTCCTGGTACAGGTCGGCAACCAGGTCATTCCCACGGTCCACAGCCAGCGTGTACTGCGTCAGGTCATTCGTTCCTATCGAAAAGAAGTCCGCGTAGGGCGCAAAACGATCGGCAAGCAGCGCCGCCGAAGGGACCTCAATCATGATGCCCACCTTGACGTCAGGATCAAACGCAAATCCCTCCTCGCCGAGTTGGGTTTGCGCATCGTTCAGGTGCCTGCGGAACGCCTTGATCTCTTCGACCTCGGTCACCATGGGTACCATGATCCGGACCGGGCCGAAGGCGCTGGAGCGCAGAATGGCGCGGAGCTGAGGCATCAACAGGTCCGGCTTGTCCAGAAGCACCCGGATCCCGCGCCAGCCCAGGAAGGGATTGTGCTCCCGGTGGGCCATGGGCAACAGCTTGTCCCCGCCAAGGTCAATCACCCGAAAGGTGGTAGGGCGCGGGGAAACCGTCTCAACGACTTTCTTGTAGATCCTGAACTGCGACTCCTCGGGCACAACCAGTCGCCCCTGCATGAGGAAGAGAATTTCGGTCCGGAAGAGGCCAATACCCTCTGCCCCGTACTCGGCAACGAGCGGCAACTCGTCCTCCAACTCAAGGTTTGCTTCCAGGACAATGGTGTGCCCATCGAGTGTCTCGGAGGCGAGGGGGATGAGGTGCTTGTCCTCCTGTTTCAGACGCTCATATCGACGGGCACGCGTGCGATAGCGCTCGATGGTCGCATCGGTCGGATTCAGTACCAGTTCGCCCCGGATGCCATCCAGGATGATGGTTTCGCCGGTCTGTATGTGGTCAATGACGCCGTGGAGCCCCACTACCGCGGGGAGGCTCATGGAGCGGGCCATGATGGACACGTGCGAGGTGGCCCCGCCGAAATCCATGGCACAGCCCAGAATGCCGCGCCGACTGAACAACACTATGTCCGCCGCAGTCAGGATTTCTGCCACCACAATGTGGTTGGGGTCAATCTTCGAAAGCGCCCTCCCCTTCCTGAGATGGCGCACCAGGCGATCCTGGACATCGACAAGGTCGTGGGCCCGCTCCCGGAGGTACTCGGACTCTGAGGCCTCCATGACCTTCCGATGCCGCTCCATGATCTTCTCGACCGCGTAGCCTGCATTCACCCGGTCGCGCTTGATGGCGTTCACAACCGACGTGTAAATGGCGGAGTCCCGGAGCATGAGGCGCTGCGCATCGAAAATCGCAGCACTTTCCTCGCCCACTTTTTCGCGGGTTATCGCGATGATCTTGCCGAGATCCCGCTCCGAACGCACTACCGAGCGCTCAAACCGCTCTACTTCTTCCTGGACTTCTTCCTGGAGTATCTCACGACGTTCCTCAGAAAAGCTCTGACGTCTGTAGACATACGCCGGGCCGATTGCGATGCCGGGAGAAGCCGCAACACCTGAAACCACCACTTCCGTCCCGTCGGCGTTGGTCAGCTTTATGTGCGGCGTGGCCGCCACTAGTTAACCTCCCCAAATCCGTCCTCAAACAGCTTCGCCAGGGCATCGGCAGCCTCCTCTTCGTCGGCTCCGCTCAACTGAAGCTCGAGCGTGGCTCCCTGCTCAGCTGCAAGGGTCATCACGCCGATGATGCTCTTGCCGTTGATCTCGTAGGCGTCCTTGTGAATGAAGAAATCCGCCTTGAACTTGGCAGCCGTCCTGACAATCATGGACGCCGGCCGTGTGTGGATTCCGGCGCGATTGGTGACAGTGACGTGGCGAACAACCATATTCAGTGGAGTCGTGCCTGCATGGAGCGGACTAATCCTACGAGTAGCTCGCGGGCGGGGGATTCCGGTGCCGTTTGCAGGCGACCAATCGCGGCATCGGAATGAAATATAACTGCGTCCCGGGTGTCATTCAGTACACCCAGGCGGTCCATTACGCTTCGGACGTCATCTACGCCGGATTCCGTCAGCTCGCCGGCCAGAACCCGCTTCAACAACTCCAAATCAGCGCCCTGCGCCCGCTCGAGCGCGAGCAGAAGAAGGTAGGTTCTCTTGCCCGCCAACAGGTCACCGCCAAGAGGTTTGCCCCAGCCTGGGTCGGAGGCAGTGAGATCCAGTAGATCATCCTGGATCTGGAAGGCCCTCCCGATGTCGTGGCCGGTCAGTCTGGCGGCCTCTCGGGCGTCCTCCGAGGCGCCCGCGGCCAAGGCGCCAAGCTCCATAGCGCACGCCAGCAGCGCGCCGGTTTTCCCCTCGATCATGCCCAGATAATCCTCGAGGCTGACCTCCGGTCTGACCTCGAACGCCATATCAAGGGTCTGCCCTTCGCACAAACGACGCAGCATGGCGCTGAAGACGCGTATTGCCTCGGGAATGGCCGCAGTGGGGAGTTTGGCCAAATGCTCGTAGGCTATCCCGGAGAGTAGATCCCCAACCAGAATTGCCGTGGGCTCATCCCAGCGCACGTGTACCGTTTCGCGACCGCGTCGGCTACTGGCGTGATCCATGATGTCGTCATGAACCAGCGTGAAGTTGTGAAAGACTTCCACCGCAACGGCGGCTGGCAGTGCCACCTGGGCCGAACCGCCATTCATTTCTGCAGAAAGCACCACAAGCAGCGGCCTCAGACGCTTGCCCTGGCCTGCCATGACGTAACTGGCCGGTGCATACAGCGCTTCAGGCCCTTCCGCACCTACAGCCGCCTGCAGGGCACCTTCAATCAGAGCGCGCCTCTCCCCCAGGGTTTGTTCTGGCGGCATTCCTATTCCGTGTCATGGGGCGCCAGCGCCGCCATGATCCTGGCATGTACCTCGTCGAACTGTCCGACGCCGTCCACCTCGGACAACAGGCCCCGTTCGCGGTAGTATTCCTGGACCGGGCTCGTGGCATCCAGGTAGTTCAAGAGGCGCCGCAGCACAACTTCGGGACGGTCATCCTCACGCTGAACCAGTCTGTCCGCCGGCATATCCGGGGGTGGCGGGCGGAAGTCCAGATGATAGTTTTCTCTGGTGAGACGATCCACACGGCGCTTTGAGAGGCGGTCAACGATAACATCCTGCGGCGCGATCAGGCTGATCACTCGGTGCAGCTGGGCGTCGTGTTTGGACAGAAACTGCGTGAGCCACTCGGCCTGAGGAATCGTGCGGGGATACCCGTCCAGGACGAACTGATCGTAGTCACGGGCCTTGATTTCGTCTTCGGCAATCTTGCGAACCATCCGGTCCGGAACAAGCTTGCCGTCCTTGACAAGCTCCTCGGCGGCGATGCCGACGTCCGTCCGCTCACAAATGGCCTTACGCAACAGGACACCAGTGGACACGTGCGCGATGCCGTAGCGATCGTTCAACAACTTGGCCTGAGACCCTTTCCCAACTCCGGGAGGCCCAAAAAGAACGATTCTCATCCAGTCAGTGATAGCAGTGAAACTGCCCTGTACGTTTGGTCGGAGCGCTGAAAACGTGAGCCGGTCACACCGGAGTCCCGGAAAAAGTACCGACTACGAGCCGTCTTGCCCGCCGTTCCGGGATACCAGTCGATTAACAATCTCTTTAGCGGCGACGGTGACACCGACCCGCACCGCCTGACCGAGTACGAAACCCAGCAGGCCCTGTGAATCGGCGCCTGCCCTCGGCTCTGATTTTTTCTTGCTTCGACCAAACAGGAGCCCAACCAAAAGGCCGACACCAATGGCAAAGCCAATCTTTCTGGCGCGTGCTCCGCCAGCAAAACTGCCTAATCTTACAACCGCCGGAAGTTTGACTTCGTCCTCCATCGCCACAAGGCGACGGGACATGGAATCACTCGCTGATTGCAAACGTGCCTCCAGCTCCGCCCGGCTCTTATCCATCTTTCTTTTTGTCGACTGCTGGCGGAAGTTGCTTCTGATCTTTGCCTTCGGTCAGCCCATCCAGGACGCTCCGATCCGCGCCACCCATCGATCCTTTGACAAGTCGTGGCTTGACCAGGTAAATGACGAGTGCCACCAGGAAAAGTGCGCCACCCACCGCCATGAAGCCCAGAGAATTTCGTCCCCAGAGGTCTCCCAGGGCCAGGGCCGTGGCAACCAGCGAAAAAACAAGCGCGAGTGCCCCCGTCGCGACGACCACGGCACCCGAGACGAACTTGTTGGCGAGGGAATCAATTTTGTCCTCCACGTCCAGCTCAAACAGACGCAGTTTTGCGTCCACCCACTCCTTGGTGTCGTCAACCAACCCCTTGGCCTCCGTGGTCAGCCGACCAATCTTGCCACTGGGGGGGGCGGTTTTCTGTTTTGTATCAGGGACTTCGGCCATGTGTTGTGCAACGATCCGTCCCGGTGTTCGTTCGCGGGACATTCTGAACAGTTCGTCAATAGCGGCCCCGCATGGGAAAGATCACCACACATCCGACGCCAAACCCCGACAGCCTCAAGATCACTCGCGCGGAGGGAGGGTTTATCGAATCCGGGATGGAGAGTTTCGCCTCGGCCACCGAAGCCAGTGGTCATGCGCTCGGCGAGCCGCTTTTTGCCATTGAGGGCGTCGCGAACGTATTCATTCTCCCCGCCTTTCTGACCATTACCAAGGCACCAGAAGCGCGGTGGGACCCCATCCTGAAGCAGGCGAAGGCCCTTCTGGAGGCTTAAGCCGGGCCGGGCTAGGCGCCCAGGCCCCGCTCATCGCCCGGGCCGGGCTCATCGCCCAGGCCCCGCAGAAACGCCAGAGTGTCCTGTCCGTCCGGCCTCCAATCGAGTGAAGGTCGCTGGGTGTTGCCGATCGTGACGCTGGCAACGGTCCGCGGAAGTTGCGGGCGAAGCTCCGGAGTCGCCGATACGACCTGAATCTCACCCGCGTGTCCGGCCAGCCAGGCGTGCACCTCGGAAATATCTTCGTAGGGCACCCAGCGTATGTGTCCAGGCACCTGCACCTCTGCCTCTCCCCTGCTTACCAGGTATTCCAGGCCGTCTCCGTAGGCGTGTGGCGCCTTAACGGCCGCCAGGAAGGCCTGCTGCATCTTGAGGGCGCCCGAGGTTGCCGGATGTGCCGGGAAGGTGCCGCGAAAAACGGAAAAGGCCTCGAAGTACGGATCTCCATCCGCAGCAACAGGCGCAAAGACAAGCGCCACATTCAGGCACCCCAGCCCCTCGTGGAGCAGGGCATCTTCGGCCAGCCGGAGTCGTTGGTCCTGGTGCTCTGTCCCGTCCAGGACGGCCACGGAATAGCGATTCCCCCTGAGGAGTCGGGCCGATTCCGGGATTCCCGCAGCCTCGCACGAGGCGTCCAACTCGGCCATGGTCTGGTCCGTGCCGGCCGCGATCAGCGCGTCCACCGTTCGGATCAGTTTTTCGTGGGGAAGGAACTCACCGGACTCGCCTCCCCGCTCTTCGACATCTGCGGCGAA
Source organism: Rhodothermales bacterium (assembly GCA_047619685.1). Taxonomy (GTDB): domain Bacteria; phylum Bacteroidota; class Rhodothermia; order Rhodothermales; family UBA10348; genus JABDJZ01. The sequence continues at coordinate 96,917 of JBLHLC010000012.1, read as the reverse complement.
TGCCGGCAACAGGTATGGCGAGCGCGCGGACACCGAGCCCACGAACCTGTGCCCCAAGCCCGACACCGCCAGATAGTCCTGTAATCCTGCAAAAGGAATGTTGCCGGCCTCGATGACTCCAACACGCTTCCACGTCTCCACGGGAGCATTCCCCAGCCATCTCCGCAGGGAAACAATGCCAATCAGGCTCATCTGCTGGTTGATGGCGAAGGCAAGCGCCTGGGTCGTGAAGCGGTTGCCGGCACTCAGCGTCCGGGCAACGGCCTTGACCCGCCGCGGATACTCCGGGTCACGCCACGCCCGGGCAGCTTCTGAAATCGCTCGAAGCCTCTCTTTCATCCCGCCCAGAAGTACTGCCCAATCTTCAGCCCCGCAACTACGGCCACAATGCAGGTAGCATTGGAAAGAAGCAGGTTCATGAGAGCGGCCAACTGTTTGCCGTCCCGGAAGAGGTTGGCGGACTCAAGGGCGTACGTCGAGAACGTCGTGAACGCACCCAGCACGCCGATGAACAGAAAGGCGGAAGCCGCAGCGGTGAAGGAGACCCTTTCGGCCATCGACCACAACACACCAATCAGAAGAGAACCCACCACGTTGACCGTCAGCGTGCCCCATGGAAACGCCGACCCGAACACGCGGTGGACGCTCATCACCATCCCGTACCGGAGCAACGCGCCCACGGCGCCCCCGGACGCAATCCAGAGCAGGTTTGCCACGTCAGGCGCGCTCCAGAGCGACAGCTGTCCCGCCTCCGGTGCCGTGGCAGATGGCGGCCAGGCCCCGCTCCCGATCGTGCGTCTGCATGCCGTGAATCAACGTGACAAGGATCCTTGCGCCTGAGCAGCCAATCGGATGGCCAAGCGCTACGGCACCGCCGTGCACGTTGAGATCCTCATGCTTCACCCCAAGCATATCGCAAAAGAGGACGTTGTTCAGCGAGAACGCTTCGTTGTTCTCGAACAAATTGTAATCGGCAATGGACTCCCCAGACCGCGCCAACAGGCGCTTAACGGCTGGAATAGGTGCCTCCGGGAAACGCCAGGGCTCTCCGGCCGCCCATGAGCCGGCCTTGTACTTGGCGAGTGGCTTCAACCCGTGCGCTTTCACAGCGTCGGCGCTGGCCAGCAGCAGCGCGGCCGCTCCGTCCGAAATCTGGCTCGCATTGCCGGCCGTAAGGACGCCTGCCTTGTCAAATGCGGGACGAAGCCCCGCCAACGACTCAAGGGTCGTGTCCGGGCGAATGCCCTCGTCCTGCTCAAGCATCACCGGCTTGCGACGCACCTGATACTCCACCGGAACCACTTCCTTGTCGAACCAGCCTTGCTTCCAGGCTTCGGCTGCGCGGGCGTGGGAGGCCAGTGCCATCTGGTCCACCCTGTCTCTGGTCACGCCTTTTTCTGTCGCCAGGCGTTCTGCCTGCACGCCCATGGCCTCTCCGCTCATGGGGTCCGTCAGTCCGTCGTGCAGCAATAGATCTGTGAGGCCCTCCGGATTGCCCATGAGGAACTTGTATCCCCAGCGGGCCCGCGATGACAAACTGAATCCTGTCGCTGACATGGACTCCGTACCACCGGCCATGACCAGATCGGCCTCACCGGCCTTGATCATCGTGGCGGCCTGCATGACGCTCATCATTCCCGAGGAGCAGACCATGTCCAGCGCCACGCCGTCCACAGAGTCCGGGATGCCTGCCTTGAAGGCGGCTTGTCGCGGGATCAGCTGCCCATGCCCGGCTCTGAGCACGTTACCGAAGAGATAGATATCCAGAGCTCCGCCATCAACACCCGTCCGATCCAACAGCCCGCGCATGGCGTGTGCTGCCAGGTCCACCGGCGATTGATCCTTCAGGGCTCCACCAAATCGTCCTATCGGGGTGCGCACGGCACCAACTACATAGACGTCCCGCATCTCTTTCCTGGGTTGAACGTGGCAAACGTTCGGCTAACGGAAAGGCGCCTCGTCGGGTTCGGCTCGGACGTGATCTTCCAGTCAAGAGTGCCCGAGGGCCTCTCAGGACTCCCAGCGCGCCAGAGACAGGTCGTCTCTCTTCTGGTTGTAGAAGTACCCCAGAAGCAGTCCTTTCAAAAGGACCGCAGCCTCTGACATCGTGAGATCCACCATCTCATTGAGGACCTCCATCTTGACGCGGTTGCCGGAGCTGTGCATCGCACTGATGATCCCAAAATCGACGGCCAATCCCATCATCTCCTCGAACGTGGGTTCGGGGTAGGTGGAGCGTTGCTGTGTTGTAAGTCCTATCACGGCTGAGTCGGGTTCTCACCACGGTATCGGCCGCCAGCGGTTAGACTTTACTCGGATTCCCGAAGGTACCTGCGGCGGATTTCCTCCAGCGCGACCGCCTCACCCAACAAGGTCAACCTGTCGCCCTCCCGGAGCACCGTCGAACCGTCCGGAACGTGCACTTCGTCGTCCTGGCGGATGAGTGCCACCAGGGCGCCCTTGGGCAGATGAATCTCGCGGAGTTCCTTGTCGATCAGGGCACGGGACCCATTGGTGGAGCGGATCGACAGCATCAGGAACCGGTCGTCGCGCAGAAGCACCTCACGCAAATCCTGGGCGTCTCCCGCCCCCCGCCATTCGTCCGAAAAGCCCTCGTCGTCCACGCGCCCTGCTATCTGAGCCAGAATGCGCAGATGCTGTCCCGGGTTATTCTCGTCGCTGATCAGGAAGAAAATGGCCGCCACCTCCTGTTCGTCCACGTGGTCGGTCAGCGGATCATTGGCTACGACGTGGATACCCGACTGCGACCGGACCAGCACCAGAACAGGCCGTTTCAGATCGGCAAACTTGAGATGGGGCAGGGCAACTCCATGGGTAACTGGCGTGGCGCCGATGCGGGTTCCTTCAAGAAATGCCGTCCGGAGTCGGGCGGCACTCTGGCCCACATCGTCGGCCATCAGGTTTGCCGCCAGACCTACGATCTCTTCGAACGACGCACCGTCCTCCGCATCAATGACCGCCGCGTCGGCGACGATTTCGTCGAACGGATCCTCTTCCCGAAGTCCTTTCTCTTTCAGAATGCCACGCAGTTCCCTGTCGAGACCTTCGTATCGCCGTTCCCCGAGCCTGGACAACCAGTGGTAGATGGCCCCCTCTCTAACCACCCTCTTCGAGCCGTAGTAGAAATACCAAAGGACCCCGCCTATCAGCAGACCTGCGCTGAAAATCAGCGAGAGCGTCCCCATCAGGGTGATGATGGCCATTGACGACACGACTCCGAACAGCTGCGTCCAAGGGTAAAACGGAGACTTGTAGCCCGGATCGTAGGACGCTATACGACTCTCCCGCATCACAATGACTGCGGCGCAAAGGAAGGCGAACACCAGAAGCTGGAACGCACCGGCCAGCTTCGCGATTTTCATTGGGTCGAGCGCCAGAAGGGACACAAGAATCAATGCAACCGTCAGGAGGACAGCCGCTACCGGCGTCCCGCCAGAGGACACGCGGCGCATCCAGCCGGGAAGCAGATGATCCCTCCCCATTGCCAGCGGATACCGCGAGGCGCTCATGATCCCGGCGTTTGCAGCGGCCAGGAAGCCCAGAATGGCTGCGACGGCCAGCGCCCGACCGCCCCAAGGCCCGAAGAGAGCGTCTCCAGCGGAAGAAACCGGCGTCAGGGCCCCGGAAAGGGCTTCGGCGGGAATGACGCTGATCATGATGTAGGTGCCCAGCCCGTAGAACACCACGGCCGTTGCCAGCGCCAGAAACATGCCGAGGGCAATATTTCGCTCCGGGTCTTTTACCTCCTCGGCCACGCTGGTGACCTTGGTCAGGCCCGCGTACGAGATGTAGACCATCCCAGCCGTGGCAAATATGGACTTGCTCTCAGCATCGAAAAGATGCGCCAACTGACCAGCGTTGAGCTGGAAAGAACCGGCAAACAGGAAGACGGAGAGTATCGCCAGGAGGCCCACAACCAGCACGACCTGAAGCGCACCGGACTTTTTGGCTCCCGCCAGATTGAGTGCACCAAAGACCAGGGCCATGACCAGGGCCACCGGAACTACGGGCAGCTCAGGAAAAAAGAGTCCCAGGTAGGCCCCCAACCCGATCAGGGCAAACGCGCTCTTCAGAATCAACACAAGCCATGTGCCGAGGCCGCCGACCGTACCCACCAGAGGGCCCATCGCACGGTCCAGGAAATAGTAGGCACCGCCAGCCCGCGGCATCGCCGTACTCAGCTCGACCATCGATAGCAGCGCTGGCACCACCAGAATGGCCGCAACCAGATAACTCGTGACCATGGCCTCCCCGGCCGCAGCGAAGGCCAGACCGGGAAGCAGGAAGAACCCTGAACTCAGCGTCGTACCCATCGCGATGGAATACACGTCGAGCAGGCCCAAGTCTTTTCGCAAGGAGCCAGGGTTTGCCATAGACAATGCGGAGCCAGGCCCGGTTTGGTCTCTAGAGAATCGAGCGGAACGTCGAGGGCAGTCCCTCTGGTACAGATTCTTCGACGGCCGGGCTTTCCACGCCATCAGCGGCTCCTGCCTCATCGCCGCAATGCTTGCGCACAGCCTCCGCCAGATCCGTGGCGATCGCCGAGGCGCTACGCCCCTCAATGTGACGCCGCTCCAGCACGTACACGGGATCACCGTCCCGGAAAAGCGCGATAAATGGCGAAGACGGAGGGACTCCCATCAGGTGCATGCGGGCCTGTGAGGTTGCCTCCAGGTCCTGACCGGCAAAAACCGTCCCCCAGCGATCCGGCTGCACGGGCAACTGACGGACCATGGCAACAGCCGGACGCGCGTTGGCCGCGGCGCAACCGCAGACGGAGTTAACCACCAAAACACTGGTTCCTTCTGCCGCTTGGGCAAAGAACCCATCGACTTCCGAGGATGTCTTCAGTTCTTCAACGCCTAGCCGGGTGAGCTCTGCGCGCATGGGGGTTACCAGCTGTTCGGGATATGGCATAGCTATGGGGTTTCGTTAGGTCTCTTGTTGAGCCGGTGTGGCTACTTCTTTGGCATGTGGCGAAGGTCACCGGCCAATTCGTCCGCGGCGATCTTGAACGCCTCGGGGTCTTCGGGGAGTTCCGGAAGCACTTGATCCATGGTTGCTCCCCGAATCTTGTCAGACACCTCGCCGGATGTCACACGGACCTGCGAGGTGACATCAGCCAACTTCTTCTCCAGCCCCTCCAATTGCCCTTCCATCCGTTTGAGTTGAACGCGGGCCTCGTCGGTGATTCTTCCGCGGGTCTCGGCGCCAGATTGTGGGGCCAGCAGGACGCCGGCCATCATTCCGCCTGCAAAGGCGACGAGTCCGGTCAAGAGGCGATCTATGGACGACATGGTGATATTGGGCTCTGCTCTATTCGCTCCGTTTCGCATTTTTAAACGGAATCAGGCGGGGCAGTTCCTTCCACGGCACGCTTCCCCGGATCTTTGTTTTCCGGGAGTCGTTTCATAAGGCCATTAAGAGAAGCATTTTTCGCCAGGGCCAATTTCGGTCGTGGCGTTTTGCTGTTCGGGCCTTCCACCGCCCAAGTAATCCATTATCCAAACGCGTGTAATCCATGGACAAGCCCGTCTACCTGACACCAGAGGGCCTCGCCAAGCTAAAAGCAGAGCTCAGGGACATGCTCACCCGGCAGCGCCCGGAGGCTTCCGCTGCCATTGCTGAAGCGCGCGAGAAGGGAGATCTTTCCGAGAACGCCGAATACGACGCCGCAAAAGAGGCGCAGGGACACCTTGAGGGGCGCATCGCCAAACTTTCGGACACCGTTGCAAACGCTCGCATCGTGGACGAGAAGCAGATGGATACGTCCCGGGCCTTCATCCTCTCAACGGTCAAGGTCAAGAATCGCAAGAACGGGATGGAGCAGACCTACACCCTGGTTTCGGCAGCGGAGGCGGACATAACAAAGGGGCGCATCTCAGTCACCAGCCCGATCGGCCAAGGACTGCTCGGCAAGTCAATCGGCGACGTCATCGCCATCAAGGTGCCTGCGGGAAGCGTTGAAATGGAAGTCGTAGAGATCAGCCGGGCGTGATCGATCTTCGCAGTGACACCGTCACGCGGCCCACGGCCGCCATGCGGCAAGCCATTGCGAACGCCGAAGTTGGCGACGACGTGTTAGGCGAAGACCCTACCGTCCTGAGGCTTCAGGAGCGCGCGGCGGCGCTATTGGGCAAGGAGGCCGCCCTCTTCGTCCCGTCTGGCTCCATGGCGAACCAGTTGGCCATTCGCGTGCATACCCAGCCAGGCGATGAGGTCATTTGTGAGGCCGGATGCCACATCTTCAACTATGAGTCCGGGGGTGCAGGCGCTTTATCCGGCGTGCAATTGCGCCCTCTTCAGGGGCACCGCGGTGGTTTGACGGCCGCACTGGTTTCTGCTGCCATCCGGAACGGGTACTCCTGGGAGCCGCAATCCCGGTTGATTTGCGTTGAGAACACGGCCAGCAAGGCAGGTGGCACCGTGCACATTCAGCAGGATATCATCGAGATCGGGAATGTGGCCAGGAACGCGGGCTTGGCTTTTCACATGGACGGAGCGCGTATCTGGAACGCGTCGGTGGCCTCTGGCCTCGATGTGAGCGAACTGGCTGCGCCTTTCGACACGGTCTCCGCTTGTCTGTCCAAGGGACTGGGAGCCCCGGTGGGGTCTGTCTTGGCCGGCACTGCCGAACTCATCAGTCGCGCCCATCGGTGGCGAGGCGTTTTTGGTGCCGGCATGCGTCAGGTCGGCATCATCGCCGCCGGCGGACTTCACGCGTTGGAACACCACCGTGGTGACCTGCACAAAGACCACGCAAGGGCCCGCACCCTGGCTGAGGCGCTCTCTCTCCTTCCCGGCATCTCGCTTGATCCCTCAGCCGTGGAGACCAACATCATCATGTTTGATGTGGTAGCCATGACCGCCGCGAGCGCGCTGGAGAAGCTGAAGACCGAGGGGGTGCTCATGGTCGCTTACGGCCCGCAGACCATTCGAGCAACCACGCACCGGGACCTGGGCGATGATCACATCGCCCGCGCAATGGCCGCGGCAAAGCGGGTGTTCGCCTAGACCGCGCTGGCTCGCCCGCTTGCCAAAGCGGCCCCAACCGCCCGCCCCGTCAGGGCAGCCGTGTGGTTGTCACGTAGGCTTCCGCGGCGTAGAATTCCGGTAAACCCAGCCGATTCAGCAGGTCCGCAGTACCGCAGTTTCTGTCCCTGGCGCGCTCCCAGAACTCTCTGGCGTCGTACGCGCCCGGAAACATTGCCCGGTCTTTCTGACTCTCGTGCTTGAAAATCGCCTCGATTTTCCGGTCCAGGTCGGACTTGGAGAGCGGCACAAACACCTCGGCCCTGTCTACCTCCCACTCCTGCCAGGCGCCGCGGTATAACCAGACCGTGGGTTCGGTGGCATCTCCGTGCTCTTCGTGGTAGGCGTCCACCGCTCCTGAGATGGCCGCATAACACATTCTGTGCGTGCCATGGGGGTCTGACAGGTCCCCTGCCACAAAAATGTGGGCCGGTTGCAGTTCGTTAAGCAAATCAAGCACGATCCGCGTATCACCCTCTCCGATCGGGTTCTTGCGCACCGTTCCGGTCTGATAGAACGGCAGATCAAGGAAGCGTGCATTGTCTCTGGAAAGACCCATGACCTCGATGGCAGAGACGGCCTCGGCGTATCGGATAAACGCCTTGACGCGCTGAATTTCCTTGGTATCAATCTGGCCGGGGGGCTTGGCATTGAGGGCCTCTCGCATGGATTCCACGACCGGGCGAAGGTCATCCGACGCAAGGACCGGAAGACTCATCTCAAGAAAGTGCAGATACCTGCGTACGTCGGCGTCAAATACGGCCACCGACCCGTTCGTCATGTACGCCACCGTGACGTCATTCCCGTTCTTGACGAGCTTGTCGAGCATGCCGCCCATCGAAATCACATCGTCGTCCGGGTGCGGGCTGAACACGATGATCTTCTGGTTCATCGGAAGCTTCCGGGCATAGAACACACGTTGCCTCAAGTCCTCAAAGACCTTGTGGCACAGCGCGTCCGTGTCCGGCCAGGCCGAGACCAACTCGTACAGATGCTGCCTGTGAAAATCGGACTCCTCCAGCCGCAGGATGGCCCGATCCACCTTCTCGGCAAGCCATATGACCGCCCGTTTGGCCAACGCGTCGGTCCATTCCACGGGCCGAACCAGCCAGGGCGTCCGCTCACGGGTGAGATCGCTGGCCGCGGCGCGATCCAGGTAGAAGGTGGCATCGCGATGGAGCTGCAGGAACGTGGCCGTCACCTCCTTGGTGGGCTCCTCCTCTACCGCTCGCCGGACAATGCCGGCCTTGTGTTCACCGGTCGCAATGAGGATGACCTCCCGCGCTTCGAGAATGGTCCCAACGCCCATGGTGATCGCTTCGCGCGGGACATTGTCATCGCCGAAGAAATCGCTTGCTGCGTCCTTTCGCGTGATCTCGTCCAGGACGATGGGGCGCGTCCGCGTGCCCAGTCCTGAACCGGGTTCATTGAATCCGATGTGACCGCTTCGACCGATTCCCAGGAGCATCAGATCGATACCGCCCGCGCTCTGAATGGCGAACTCGTACTGCCGGCACCAGGCTTCCACGCCCTCCCGCTCGACCAAGCCACTCGGCAGGTGAATGCTGGATTCAGGGATATTGACGTGGTCGAAGAAATTCTCCCTCATGAACCGGTGATAGCTCTGCAGGCTATCGGGCTGCATGGGGTAATACTCGTCCAGGTTGAACGTGACGACGTTGCTGAAGTCCAGTCCTTCCCGCTGATGCATCGCCACAAGGTGGCCGTAGACACCAATCGGTGTCGAGCCGGTCGGGAGTCCCAGGACCAGTGTGTCCCCGACCACATTGCGCTCCTCGATGAGCGTGGCAATACGGCGCGCCACCTGCAACGATAATTGCTCGGCCTCGTCAAAAATAAGAACGGGCACCCGCTCGTTCTGCGACCCATCGGGAAACCGCATCGCGGTCTTGTCCTCGCCACCCATCGTCTTCATTATCTCTGCCTGGATATTCCTGCGGAGCGGGGAGTATACGGGGGCCCGTTCTCAATCGGCCCTAACTGCCTCGGCCGGACCAATTATTCGAATGATGCGATTTCCCATGAATCCGGTCGATGCAGCGTGGTGGCGGATGGATACCCCCACCAACCGGATGATCATTGTGGGACTGCTGGAATTCGATCGTGTGTTCACGGCCGCAGACTTCACGGCGCTCCTGGAAGAGCGGCTCCAGTCTTTCGAAAGGTTTCGCAGACGTGTTTCGGCCGTTTCCGGCCGCCCACACTGGGAGGACGACCCCGAGTTCTCGTTTTCAAACCATGTCGTGTCGGTGTCCGATGACCCGCCCACGGACGACGCCAGCCTGAAAGCGCTGGTCGGGGGGCTCATGAGTGCCCCCTTTCCCGCAGAGCGGCCGCCGTGGGAGTTTGTGGTAGTCGAGTCCTTCAAGGGGGGCTCGGTGGTCATCGCCCGACTGCATCACGCCATCGCCGATGGGATCGCATTGATTCATGTGCTCAGGAGCCTGGCGGACGATGCCGACGCGGACGGTTCGGCTTCTCTGGTGGCGATGCCACAGACGCGACGACCCACCGGTGGGACCACCATTGAGGAGGCAGAGGATGTGCTGGAGCCGGTGGAGGCTCGGCGTCTTGGCCTCTCCGATATTGTGTCGTGGTTTCGGAGGCTGCCGCGTCTTACGGTCGCCCTGGCCAAGTTCGCCTTTACCGGATCGGACCGAAAGACCCGGTTTCGGGGTGCCCAGGGTGTCGAAAAGCGGGTCGACTGGTCTGGAGCCCTGGACCTTTCTGCCCTTAGAAAGGCCGCCGTCAGCCACTCTGCAACCATCAATGACGTGCTTCTGGCGGTGGTTTCGGGCGGATTGCGCCGCTACCTGGAAAGGTACCGCGAGCTTGCCGAGGACTTTGAACTTCGGGCGCTTATCCCGGTCAACCTGCGTCATCGCCACGAGGAATTGGGACTCGGGAATCGTTTTGGCCTCGTGATTCTCGCGCTTCCCGTCGGTTTGCGGAACCTGGCCGCTCGCATCACCGCCGTGAACCGGCGCATGCTTGATGCCCGGAATTCAATGGAGCCCGTGGCCGCGTTCGGCGTGCTCACTGCCCTGGGACGCTCGCCCGGGTTTGTGGAGAATGCCGCCGTGTGGAAGCTTTCTTCCACGTCTTCGGCCGCCATCACCCACGTCCCCGGACCCAGAAAACGCCTTGTTTTGGGTGGGCGAACACTCAGCGACCTCATGTTCTGGGTGCCCAGGGGCGGGTCGGTCGGGATGGGCATCAGCATTCTGACCTACGCAGGACGCGCGCGAATTGGCCTGGCTACGGACGCTGCCCTAGTCCCCGACCCCGACGCGCTTGCGATGGGCATCAGCGCGGAACTGGCAGACCTGGGCTTGAGCTAGGGTCCGCGGCGGCCGAGTGGGGGAATCCCGGACGCATCGGGTTGCAATCCGCCCACATCGGCCAAGATTGATGTCCTCTCTCCAGACTTTGGCCTGAGCCGGTTATTGGTGTTACTAATACCAACCCCTAAGCCGTCATGGAGTCCGTCACCGCAGTAATGGATGGAAACGAGGCCGCCGCACACGTGGCCTATCGTGTCAGCGAAGTCATCGCCATCTATCCGATCACTCCCGCCTCCCCGATGGGAGAGCTTTCGGACGCCTGGAGCACCAACCAGAAGCCCAACGTCTGGGGCTCCGTTCCGCGTGTCATCGAGATGCAATCCGAGGGCGGCGCAGCAGGCGCGGTCCACGGTTCACTCCAGGTCGGTGCGCTTACGACCACATTTACGGCCAGTCAGGGACTGCTCCTGATGATTCCGAACATGTACAAGATTGCCGGGGAACTCACCCCGGCCGTCTTCCACATTGCGGCTCGGTCCATTGCGGCGCAGGCGCTCTCAATCTTTGGTGATCACTCGGACGTGATGGCCGCGCGGGCAACCGGCTAGGGGATGCTTTTCTCCGCCTCGGTGCAGGAATCCATGGACCTCGCACTGGTTGCCCACTCAGCGTCGCTGACCAGCCGGATCCCGTTCCTGCACATTTTCGATGGGTTCAGGACGTCGCACGAGCTGCAGAAGATATCGGTACTGCCAGATGACGTCATCTCCGAACTGATCGATGACACCGCAGTCGAGCAGTTCCGCGAACGCTCCATGTCTCCCGACCGGCCCACCATGCGGGGGACGGCGCAGAATCCCGACGTGTTCTTCCAGGCCCGTGCGTCCGTCAATCCGTACTACGAGCGGGCCACGGAGCAAAATCAGGCGGCCATGGACAAACTGGCCACTCTGACCGGCCGGAGTTACCACATAGTCGATTATGTCGGCCATCCAGAGGCCGAGCGTGTTGTTGTGCTCTGATCGGAGCGCTCTCGCAGTACGGCAAGCTGGGGGGTTTGTGTATCTGCGATACGACAGAGAACGCAAAAACTCTCTACTGGGGGACGGTAGACGTGCTTGACCGGGAGGCCCAGGCGCAGGAAGAGGCCCGTATTTCGTGCCGCGTTTTCAGAACGCCGGGCGCGTGATATCTTGGGGGCCCCGGATACCCTGCCCATCACCGTCCCCCACCCATGAAGCGATTCCTCCTTGGCCTTATCCCTGCACTCTTCGTGGTGCTGCTGGTCGTTCCGGCAGCGGCCCAATCCGGCCGCATTCCCGTTGCGGCGGAACACGGTATTGTTGTCACCAGCCAGTTCACGGCGTCGGAAGTCGGGACTGAAATCCTGAGACAAGGCGGCAATGCCGTCGACGCCGCGGTGGCTACCGCGTTCGCGCTTGCGGTGACCTATCCAAGCGCCGGTAACATCGGTGGCGGCGGGTTTTTGGTCTACCACGGGGAAGACGGAGAGGTTACCAGCTTCAACTTTCGGGAGAAGGCACCACTGGCTGCCACAAACGACATGTTTCTGGGGCCGGACGGAGAGATTATGAACAACTCCAATCATGCCGGACCTTTGGCCGTGGGCGTTCCAGGAACGGTTGCCGGCCTCTGGCTTGCCCACCAGCGCCTGGGAAGCCTTCCATGGGCTGATCTTGTGGCTCCCGCCGAGCGACTGGCGCGAGAGGGTATCCCCATGACGCGCTACATGGAGGGATTCATGGACCGGCTTTCGCGGAGGGAGGAGGAGGTGTTTGCGGCCTCCAAACGCGTTTTTCTGAAGGGCGGCGAAACGCCGTACGCCGCGGGGGAAACCTGGAAACAGCCAGATCTCGCGGCCACACTGGCGCGTGTTCGGGATCACGGAAAGGACGGGTTCTACAAGGGCAAAACGGCCGAGCTGCTGGCGGAGTTCATGGCTCTCAATGGCGGAATCATCACCGAAGAAGATCTGGCCCTCTACGAAGCATCCGAACAGGCGCCGATTCACGGTACCTATCGCGGTCACGACGTATACGCCATGTCCCCCCCCAGTTCGGGAGGTGTTGCCATCGTGGAGATGCTCAATATTCTTGAGGGGTTCGAGTTGGCCGCAATCGGGCACAACTCCGCCCTCTACCTACATTTGCTCACCGAGTCCATGCGGCGCGCCTACGCGGACCGGGCAGAGTTTATCGGCGATCCTGTCTTCAACCCGGACATGCCTCTGGACAAGCTGACATCCAAGGCGTACGCGAAAGAACTCAGAGGCGGAATAGACCTTTTCAAGGCTTCCCAGAGTGATTCCTCTACGTTCAACAGCGCACTACTCCCCTACGAGAGCGAAGAAACCACACACTTCTCGGTAGTGGATGCCGAGGGCAACATGGTGTCGATCACCTACACCCTGGAATTTTCCTACGGGTCCAGTCTGGTTGCAAACGGAACAGGATTCCTGTTGAACAACGAGATGGGTGACTTCAATCCCGTCCCGGGCCGGACCACACGCACCGGCCTTATCGGTACGAAGCCCAATCTCATCGAGCCCCAGAAGCGCATGCTATCCTCCATGGCGCCGGCCATCGTCGCCAAGGACGGAAAGCCGGTCCTTGCCATCGGCAGCCCTGGAGGACGCACCATCATCAACACCGTGCTGCAGGTCATCCTGAACTATATCGACTTCGAAATGAACGTCGGCCAGGCCGTTGAGGCGGCCCGCATTCACCACCAGTGGCTTCCGGACCTGACCACCTTCGAGGCACTGGGCATGTCTCCGGACACCATCCGACTGTATGAGATGATGGGCCACAGTGTGGGTTTCCGCGGGGGGCAAGGGCACGCCCATGGAGTCTCCATCGACTACGCCACCGGACTCAGGTACGGGGCCGCCGACTCGCGAGCCTACGACGGACGTGCCGTGGGTTATTAGCCTTCGGCGCGGGCCCGCAATGCCCCACATGCCTCAGGTCAGTTCTGGCTGGGAATAGTGATGAGGCGCAGGTCGTAGGCCCCCATTTCGGCGGGTGAGTTGGATGTCACATCCACGCGCCACTTCCCTCCGCCTGACAATGGCCCAACACGCGAGAGACTCGTCGATCCGCTGTCGCTATCGTCGTTGCGCGTGATCTCGCCGGTTGGCGAGGTCACCACGAGGTAGCCGTCAAATCCCAGCGAAAGCAGTTCGACGATGACTGAACTGGCCGGGGGGACATCCCATGAATGGGTGTCAAAGTATTCGCCCTTCAGGGCAACCTGATCCGCATAATCCAGGCGTCCCTGGATCACCGATACTTCGGCGGAGGCCCCTCGCTGGATCGACAAGGAGTAGGCACCCATCCCTTCGGAACTGTATTGACTGGCCCAAACGGTCCACTCACCGGATTCCGTCGCCCAGATCTCGAGTTGGGAAACACTCTGGCTCTCGAAGTCATCGTTTGTGGACTCAATCCCGCTCGGGGATCGCACAATCAGGAAGGTGTCGAAGTTCGCAGACTCCATGCGAACGGTCACCTGCTGGGGGCCGTCGAGCTGGAACGTGTGCACGTCGTACAACTCGCCGCTTCCGCGCGTGGGATCTGCGGCACCAAGCGAGCCAGTAATGGACTGGGCCGCGACGGGCAAGGCAAGGAGGAGGAGCGGGAGAAGAATGGCGAGGGGCTTCATGTGTTGATTTTCAGGTGTTCGATGAATCGTGATATGCGCGCACCCCGGTACGGGTTGCGGATGCCTAAAAAAGACCGAGTTGCGCCAGGAGTTGCCCTTCGATCTCGGCTCTGGATTCCGCCAGTCTGGACAGGTAATCCCGAGCCAGTTGGCCGCGAATTTCCTTCGGTTCCAGTGCCAGGGCGGAGGCATCCATGTAGTCCAGGAAAAGGCTCACAAGAAGGTCCACCTGCTCAAGCGAAACCGTCCCGCCCCCAAACTCCATCTCTTCAATGGCTTCTGTAGCATGCTGATCCAGGGCCGTCGCACGGACGCCGAGCCCGCTGGTGTCCTCGGCCGCCAGAATCCACTCAACGAGACCCTCGGCCTCATCGTGAAGGAGGTCGGACGCATCGCTCACGCGTCGCACGAAATCCAATGCGGGATCTACCGCGCGTTCCTGGGCCGGTGCGCCTTCCCCTTCGCTCACGACACCAGGCGGCTCAGGGGCTGGCTTCCCGTTGCCGCCCCCCGCTTGCTCGCGAACCAGCAAAACCACAGCGATGATCGCGACACCGGCTGCGACGAGCGACAATACTTGAAATCGCGTGATCCCATCACCCATTGTCTTCAGGATTGGAGGGTTGCCAGAAATCGAACCACCTGCCCGACGGTCGGCATGGTCTGATCTGGAGAAAGGGCATCGCCCACGATCACGTGATTGTTGGGATCGCCCGTATTGCCGACCTCGACGAGCTCCTTTGCCGTCGGGATGCGTGCAAAAAACTCCCTGCTGGCCGCCGCAGACACTACCTCGTCCTGATCCGAGAGAATCATGAGCACCGGGGCCGACAGGCGAGCGACATCCTGGCGGCGCAGCAGCTCGACTGTGGCCATCATCTGGCCCAGCACCTTGGTGGGGTACCGGTTCGTTGAGTAACGGCCATGCGCGTCCGTGAACGGCTCCCACTCCCTGGTCTTGCCAACGACCGCCTCGGCAAGCCGGACCCCCCAGGGCCAGAGCAGCATCTCCGCCGAGCCATCCACAGGCTTGATGTTAGGCGAAAGGAGGACCAGTGCTTCCAACTGTGCTGCAAGATCCGGCTGAAGGGCGGCCCAGGCAGCCAGCGCCCCACCGTTGGAAAGGCCAACCAGGACTACCTTTTCGCCCAACCGCGCCCCAATGGCCAGCGCGTCGGCCGTGTCCTGAATCCACTCGTGCAGGGTAGCCTCGCCAAATGCCTCCCCCGTCCGCCCGTGTCCGGTCAGCCTGGGCAGGTAAGCGTTGGCTCCCAAGCGGGCTGCCAACGAGTCCACGAAGGGGTACGCCATGGCCGATGTGCCCGAAAAACCATGGAGGTAGACGACAGACAAAGCCGTCTGCCTGTGCGCCACAGAGTCCGCCCAGACCAGCCGGTGTTCGGTACCCGGAACGATGTCATCGAACTCTTGGGCGCGCTCCCTGACCCACGTTTCCAGATCGACTCCCTCCGGAAACGGCGCATACTCAACGGAAACGTCCACGCGTGGGCCGGCCAAGGCAGTAAAAACGAGCCCGATGAGCAGCGCGCCTGCGACTCCCAGTAATCTCCTGCTACCTATCGCCATCGAAAACCCTTTAATGCGTCACATCTGCGGACCCCAAGGAAACGCCCTCGCCGCGCGTTCGTTCTCTTTCCGGCTTGGGTCGGAACCTGGTTCAGGTTCAGTGCTGAGTAACGAATCTGAATGGCGTCATGTCCACCCCCTCCCAAAAATTTACGCTTCACTTCTCATCGGACACCGAGGATGAACTTGGCCTTCGTTTCGTAGGCCCAATGGACAAGATTTGCCTGGAGGACCTGTACGATCTGGGCGTCGAATTCGAGGATGATGATGGCGATATCATCACAATTCCGCTGTTTGCGTCGATTGTCGTCCATCCTGAGTAGCGTTCGATAGCCCAGTCCTTCCGTTGGCACGAGACCGTGAGCGAACAATCCGTTTATGAGATACTGGAGAGCTTGAGGGCATCGCTGAGGGCGGGTGGCATCCAGGTCGAGATCGCAACATCGCTGCATCGACACGGGTTCACCCTATACTCCGTCCACGCCAATGACAAGGTCCGGGAGATGAGCGATCCCGGCGAGGTGATCGAATACCTGCATGGCTTACGGGACGGGCTGGAGTTGGGCGGCGCGGACCCGATCAGTATGCTGGAAAAGGCGGTCCGGGCAGCGCAGAAGAAAGGTCGATGAATATTGTGGCAAGCTCTTTGCTCAGCGGCTGTCACACCATCCCAACCAGACCCATGTTTGTCTCCGACATTACCGTCTCCCGAAAAATGGAACGTGCCGCGATGTATACCATCCTGGTAAACCTGAAGAGTGAGCCGGATGCCATCGCATTGACCGAGACCCTGGCGAGCGAGATCAACCAGGGCGGACGCGAAATGCTCTTCGTCTGGCGTCCCAGTGACAGCCCGACCGTAGTCGATGCCTACACCTTTGAGAAAGGCACTGCCGAAGCCGCGCACCATTTCCTGATGCAGATGGCTTCTGCCACTGCCGCCAAGGCCGCCTGATTCCTACACCCGGTGCAACCAAAAGGTGAGAAACCGTATGGTGAGTCGACAATAATCGACATCTCCTCCCCATGCGCTTCCTCCCTCTGGTCTTCCTGCTTCTCATTTCCATCCCGGCCTTCGGTCAGGATGCCCAACTTCGCAAGGGGCAGGCCCACACCGCGTCCCTGAACACCGGCGATCAACACACCTACACCATCGACGCCAAAGATGGGCAGTTTGTGTTCGCACGTGTCCATCAGAACAGCGTAGACGTCGCCCTGGAAATCCTGGATCCGAGCGGCCAGAGCGTCCGCAAAATCGACGGCCCCGCGCGAGGCGCCGAACTCGTACAGTTTGAGACCGAAACAGACGGAGAATACCGGATCACGGTGTCTCCTTTCGAGGACGAAGAAGGCGAATACGCCATCGTTCTGGAGAAGCTTGAGGCCATCGCCAAGAAACCGGGCCAGCGAGTCGATCAGCTCATGACCGCGTATTCGGCAAAGGACTCTCCGGGCGCCGCCGTCCAGGTTTGGAAGGACGGCAAGACGCTCTTTTCTAAGGCGTATGGTGCGGCCGATCTGACCTACGGGATGCCCTTCACCGTGGAGACACCAACCAATATTGGCTCCACGTCCAAGCAGTTCACGGCTTTCGCGGTGATGCTTCTGGTAGAAGACGGGAAGCTCACTCTGGATGATGATGTCCGGATGCATATTCCCGAACTGCCGGACTTCGGCACCACGGTCACGGTTCGAAATCTCCTGACCCATACAACAGGCTACCGGGAGTTCTTGAACCTGGCCACTATGGACGGACGTCAGTTGGGGCACGGAGACTGGATTGATCGCGATGAAATAGTCGGATTTGTGCAACGGCAACCGAAGCTGCAAAACGAGCCTGGTGCCGAGTTCAACTACAACAACACGGCGTTTGCGCTGGCGGCGGAGATGGTCTCCCGCATCTCGGAGCAGCCTTTCCCCGAGTTCATGGCAGACCGGGTGTTTGGCCCGATAGGCATGACCCACACGCAAGTGCGTCCCAGCCCCGAACACATCCTGCCAGGCAGGTCCATCGGGTATACGCCCGGGGACGGCGGCTACCTTGAAATTGGAGACCTGGGCGGCGCGATGGGCGCTGGCGGCATTTATTCGACCATTGGAGACCTCCAGAGATGGGCAGAGAACCTCCGGAATCCACGGGTCGGAACCGCCGAGATCGTGACCCAGATGCAAACCTCCTATGTGCTTAGCACCGGCGACTCGACCGGATACGGGTTGGGCCTGTTCCTGGACGAACACCGCGGTCTGGACCGCATCCATCATGGTGGGGCCGACGTGGCTCACCGTTCTCAGTTGGCCCGATACCCCACCATTAACGCCGGACTAACGACCCAGAGCAATCACGCCGGGTTTGATGGCAGCATCCCGTTTCAGATTGCCGAGCTGTTTTTTGGTGACTACATGGAGGATGCCGATGCCCCTGCGGAAGCGGCCCCCGACGACGAAGCACCTTGGGATCCAGCGTCGTTCGACCCGGAAATTCTGGACGATTATGTAGGCGGCTTCGCCCTGGATGCCGTTGCCGGATTTGTGCTCACGTTTACCCGGGAGGGAGACGAGCTCTTCACCCAGGCAACTGGACAGCAGAAGCTGCAGGTCTTCCCCACCTCCGACTCGACGTTTGCGCTCCGCGTGGTGGAGGCTTCCGTTACGTTTCACCGTGACGGAGACGGCAGTGTAAACCGGATCACGCTACACCAGAACGGTGACAAGCCCGCAACCCGAGTCTCAGGCGACGGCGGCGGCGCATGGGAGCCTACCGCGGATGAGCTGGCCGCGTTTGCCGGACGCTATTTCTCGGAGGAAGTCGAGGCGTTTTATACGATTTGGATGGAAGACGATGGTCTGGTCATCAAGCACCGCCGCTCCAGCGAAGCGAAACTCTCAGCAGCCGAGAGGGACGCCTTTGCGGGCGGAGCCTTGGGCCAGATGACCTTCGAACGGGATAAGAACGATCAGATCATCGCCTTTTATGCCTCCAACGGCCGGACCCGGGATGTTCGGTTCGTTCGCGTGCCTGACAGTCGGTGAGCGAAACGCGGCCTCACATGGACTTGACGAATGCCTCATAGGCGGTGGTTGCCTCTGGTGTGGGGGCGGCATAGCTTCAGGTGTGCAGTCGTGCTCTACCAAGGGCGCCGTCAGCATGTGCCGGGATGGCGGAATAGGTAGACGCAACGGACTCGATTTGGGTCTCCCCAGGGGAAACGCTGGGGTAAATAAAGGAATCAAACTCGGTGAACCCTTACCAGCTCATGCTGATGGCAACGCCGAGCCAAGCCCTGGATTATTTCAGGGAAGGTGTAGAGGCCAGACGGTTCCTGCCTGGGTTCCGCAAGGAATACGGCAAAGGCATGGTCCAGACTACAAACCCGGATTAGTCCGGGGCAGTGAAAACTGTAGTGGTACGTAAAATCCGTTGACCCTCAGGGGTCGTGCGGGTTCGAGCCCCGCTCCCGGTACTGCACGAGGCCGGCCCCGCAAGGGGCTGGCCTTTGTTGTTTTCTGGACTTGCCGTAACGCCAGGAACGGACGGGAGCGACTCCCTACTCGGGGCTAACGGTCCTTGCAACCCGAAATCCGTTGCTCCCCAGGACTGCCGGAAGCCGCGGCCATCGACTCGCGCATCGTAGGTACTTGGGGTCGTATGTGGAGGCCCCGCCGCCGCGCTCGGTCCGTTTGCTGCCTGAGCGTGGACCTGGCGGGTCCAAGGATGGGCCCCACTCGTAGTAACTACCCAGGTATCTGTCATTGACCCACTCCCACGTGCTCCCAATCATGTCGAAAACACCCCAGGGGTTTGGCGGCATTGAACCAACATCGGGATATCCCGAGACCCATGGGTTGGCGATGTAATCAAGTCTTGCTTCGCCGTCTTCGCCCCACCACCACTCGGTTGTTGTGCCAGCTCGACAGGCGTATTCCCACTCCGCTTCTGTCGGGAGCCGGTACCCGGGACAACGATAGATATTCTGGGTCAGCACGCCTCCGTCAGGTCCATAGCAAGGAGGCAAGCCCTCCTTGCTGGAAAGTGTATTCAGGAATTCAATGGCCTGGAACCACGTGACCCTGTTCACGGGCTTTCTTAATCCCGCTCGTAGATATCCGACCTCTTGGCCGGTAACGGCAACGTGCTGGCCCAAGGTCAGCTCCACCTCTCCGAGCCAGAATGGCCGACTGATGGTGACCTCTCGAACAGGGGTTTCCCCCGATTCGCCCTTGTCCGACCCGCGAAAAAAGGATCCTGCCTCGATCCTGACGAAGCGAATGCGCTCTGAGACAGCTCTCGCCGGACCCGCGAATTCAGTCTCACTGCCGTCGATGTTTGTAGCCCAGACTTGGTAAATGTGCTCTCCGGGTTCAAGCCGCTCGTCGATGATCTCCCGTCTCCCGTCCGGCTCAATTCCGGCTGCCAGAACAGAGGTCGTCCCGTCAGGTCCTCGACGCAGAACGGAATAACCGGCCAGAGTAGGTGCCCCGCTCGAGTCCCACCGTATGGCAACGCGGTTAAACAGTCCCATCTCACCCCCCCACTCTTGATTGATGGCAAGGCCTACTCTCTCCTGGATCGGCGCGGCCTTCAGAACGAACGTGTGCCCAGTTGCCAAACCGATCGGTTCAATGCTAAAAGACGCAACTTCGTAGTACTCGGCCCGCACGGTAGCGGTGGGGGGAAACCCCGACAATCCAGACACCGTGAACGCCCCCTCGTCGTCGACGGCAGCGACCGTCCCTTCGACCTCAACGACAGCCCAAGGAATGGGCTCGTCCAAGGAATTACGCACGACGCCCGTGAGAACTGCCTGTCCGCCGGGTACGCTGGGCGGCGAGGCGCCGCCTCGATCATCGAGGTCGGTGGAGTCGCAACTCGCGATCACGAGAAATAACAAAAGTAAGACTGACCCTATTCTCACGCTTGGCAGTGGCTTGGTGCTCCTCACCGAGATGTATGCAAGCCTACGACTCGAAACCCTGGAAGCCTGTCAGGAAGGGTTGACCCGTAGACATCACGAGATCAACCGACACGCGTACGGCGCGACGTGAACGGCGGGTCGACGCATGGTGCAGGATGGCTAGAAGTCTTTTCATCATGGGAGCTCACTGCTCTGGGAGTCTGCAGGGCTAGAGGTTGCTCTACCGTATATCCAAAAGTAGGCTGCCGGCGCGCGCCCAGGTCCTTCTTGAAGACAACCGAACTCACTCCGACGGCGGAGTGCCAGAAAGGACGCCCTTGCCCTCGCTGTCCCCCTCGCTCTCCGCGCGCGACAGGCGAAAGATGGGTGTGATATTGCGAACGGCCGCCACCGTGGAGAACTCTCTCAACTCCCGGCCCATGGCTGCTACCAGCTCGTGAACCACCACCCGCTCCTCGACCTCGCCCTCCTCCTTGACAAAGGACAGGCGGTGCAGGGAATAGAGACCGAAGACAAAGCTGATCAGAAATACGAAATCCCACTTTCTCAGGCTCAGGACCTCGGTGGAAAGCACGGCCCCGCTGCTGGTCCAGGAAATGGCCCAGGCCAATTCGCGGTCCACAAAAACGTCGGCCAGGAATCCGCCGATGATGGGCGCAATGCCGGCGGCCAGGGCAATGATGAAATTGGAGACAGCCAGGTAGTTGATGGCCTCCCCCTTTGGGGCCAACCGGAGGCTCACGTTTCCTGTCGCCAGGGTGATGCCCGCCATGGCCACGCCCATCAAAACATGGAGCAGCACCAGCAATGGAAGCGTCAGCGCATGCTTTAGGGGCAATGTGGTGAATGTCCAACCCAGAATGCAGGCAAGGCAAAGCGGTGCCGCTACGCTCAATACAGACTTGTTGCTGAGCGAATCGGAGAAGCTGCCCCAGAGTCGAAGGAAAACGATGTTGACGATGCGCCCCATCACGACGAGCCCGATGACCCACGACAGGTCCATTTCCAGCTGCGTCAGCATGTAGGCCGAGAAAAAGGGCGTGGCCAGATACAGGGCGAAACTCCAGGCGGCAAGAAACCGCACCAGGTTGGCAAAATTTTGGTCGCGGAGCGGAGCCTTGACCAGTTCCACGAGCGAGCCTTCGCTTGGACGGAGTCTGGGCTCGGGAATCCGGGAGACAAAGAAGATCCCCATGAGGCCGAACAGGAAGCCCACAAAGAACGTCACCGAGTACCCGTACTGGGAGCCGCCCAGGAGATCAGGGGCAAGATGGTCGATAAACCACGCGGCCCCCATGCTGACCACAACCCCGGTGAACGTGGCCATGCTGAATCGTCGGCCAAAGAAGCTGCCCAACTCGTTGCTGGGGACGAGCTCGTGCATCCAGGAATTCCAGCCGGTGTTGGACACCGCGGCCATCAGGGACGCGGTCAGAAGTCCCAGTGTCAATACGACCAGACTCACTGCCGGCGGCGCAAAGAACGGCACGATCGCAATCACCAGCCAGGATGAGCGTCCGATTGTGGATGCCACCACCGAAATCAGCCGCCGGTTTCCTACGCGCCGAACCAGCAACACGGCCGGCAGCTGCGCCAACTGGGAGAGGTGTGGCAACGACGCGAGCAAGCCGATCAGCATGTTCGAGGCACCGTAGTGGAGCGCGTATGCCACCAGGAAGGTGCTCCCCGTCAGGCTCGCCAGGGCCTGACTGGACATGCCATCCCGCACCACGTTCCGGAGACCGGAGCGGACCTCAGACTCGGTCAGTGGGCGATCCAGCGGACGCATGCGGCTGGTCAGGGAACGAAGCATCGGGGCACAGATAAGTATGCTTTGGAAGCGAAAAGGCCGGTTGTCGATCCTTGGCAACGGTATGGTCCGGCTTCGGATTCCCGCTCCCCAAAGTACTCCTTCCACCGTGAGACGACATCTACTGCTCGCCGGCATTTTGAGCATCAGTTTGCCGGACTTTGCCCAGGCCCAAACCGCACCGTATGCCCCTGCGCAACTGGCGGGGTTCGTTTCGGACTTCAAGAATGCGGAACGCGGGCCCTACGCCGCCATCCGGTGGTTCTGCCCTGACGGCACGGTGATTCCGGCCCTTCAGCGCTGCACCGAGACCGGGGGCATCCAGCACGCCGTACCCAATGACATTGCCCGGCGAATCCTGGAACGCAACGGCATCTACCTGGGACAGATTCTGGCGGGTACGGACAACCGGGCGTTTCTGGATGCCAGTCGAGGTTTCAGCCGGCCGCGTCAATACGAACTGGAGCGTTTTCTCCAGTTGGCCGATGATGGCTGGGTGCTCCGACGCGCACAGTTCTACCGGGGTGCCTTCCAGGCGGAGGACGAGGAGGCGTGGGGACGCAAATTCCTGACGGAAACACTGGCCGCAGACTCGCTGGTGAACCGGCACTTCTTCTGGACGAGGCGACTTGTCCGCACCATCCCCCACGCCGCGTCCGAGCGACGACTCGACCGGATCCGGGCGCTTGCCAAGACCATTTCCGACGGGTACCCCGCATTCCTCAACATCCGAATCAAGATCCATGGCAAGCCGGACGCCAGCGACCTGGCCTCGGTGCGGCAGTTCATGGCCGGTCAGGGAAGCAAGGTCCCGACGGCGCTCCGCGAGGAACTGCAGGATCTGGCCCGGGAATTGGAGACCCAATACACCACCCGGCCGTCTGAACCGATCCGCCGCCTGGCTGCGGTGGTGGCACAGACGTCGCCCGTACTGACCCCGCTCAACGACTTCATCCGGCTTCTGGATGAGGCCAACTGGCCTGCGGCCGCCAACGCGGGCGGGGAGCTGATGATCACGTTGCAGAATCGCGCGCTCTCGGTTTCCTCGGGTGGTTCACGCCTGCTGCTGATGGACCTCTCGCTGGCCGTGGAAGATGCCGTTTTCCATATTGCCGGAGCCTGGGAGCCTGCTGGAGTCCGGGACGTGATTGTGCTTACCACGGCGCTGGCCCGCACGGCTGCCGGCGCCGGGTTTCTGGAGCGCTGGGAGTGGGCCCAGTTGGAGCCCCTCTTCCCAAAAACCGTTGCAGATCCGCCGACCGACGCCGTGGTCGCGGAGGCGCTTACGGCCTCCCGGCGGGCCGTCGAATGGGGCATTGGCCTTGCTTCGGCCACCTACGGCGAGGTCGTGCGTCTCTACACGCCGTTCGAGCCACTCGCCAACGGGTTTCTGGATGATCTCCTGCGGTCTTCCATTGTGCTCCCACTTGGTGCCGGCGTCAGCCGGTTGGCTGAGGAACACGCGCGCCGAACGGGCTCCAACACCAGGATCTTAGGGCTCTCCGGGGGCGGCGGTGTCCGAGGTCTCAACCCTGGGTTCGCTCTGGGGCAACTGGAAGTCGTGGACGACGCGGAAGACCTGGATCTCCTGGCGGATCGCATCTACATCATGAACCGGCCCCCGTCGGAAATGAAGCCGGTGGCCGGCATTGCCACAGTCACCGAGGGGAATGTGGTGTCCCACGTTCAACTGCTGGCCCGCAACCTCGGTATCCCGAATGCCGTGGTCACCCCGGAGGTGGTTTCCATGTTGCGGGCCTACAGCGGCCAGCGGGTCTTTTATGCCGTCTCACCCGGGGGCTCCGTGCTCATCAAACTGGCAACAGAGGTGACGCAGGAAGAACGCGACCTTGTCGAGGCCAAGAGCCGTTCCGACGAGCGGGTCCGCGTTCCCACCAAGCGGCTGGCGCTGGACAACCTCACCCTGAGTCCCCTCTTCGACCTTCGCAGTGAGGACTCGGGCAGACTTTGCGGACCCAAGGCGGCCAATCTGGGACAGCTTTCCTCCATGTTTCCCGGACACGTTGCCCCCGGCTTCATTATTCCGTTCGGCGTGTTCAAGCAACACATGGCGCAGACCATACCGGGAGGAACGACCACGTATTGGGCGTTCCTGCGGGCCGCCTTCGCGGACGTGGAATCCAGGACCCGGGCCGGCGTGGCCCCAGAGACCGTGGAGGCCGAATTACTGGCGAAACTGGCCACCCTTCGGTCCGCCATCGAGTCCATGCCCTTGCTGCCCGCGTTCCGCGAGTCGTTGAGTTCGGCGTTCACCAAAGCGTTCGGGACTCCGATGGGCCAATCGCCCGTATTCATCCGGAGCGACACGAACATGGAGGATCTGGCTGATTTCTCGGGGGCCGGACTCAACCTGACGGTACCCAATGTCGTGGCCCAGAATGACGTGCTGGACGCTGTCCGGCGGGTCTGGGCCTCTCCATATCGGGAGCGCAGCTATAGCTGGCGACAGAAGTATCTCCTGAATCCAGAGGACGTCTATCCGTCCATCCTGGTTCTAAAGAGCGTCAATGTGGCCAAATCCGGCGTGATGATTACCACGGGCATCTCAACGGGGAACGCTGCCGAGGTGACTATCGCCTTCAGCCGTGGAGTCGGTGGCGCGGTGGACGGGCAGGCAGCGGAGACCTGGTTGCTTGGGCAAACCGCCGAAACCCTCCTCTCGCCCGCCCGCGAACCCACGTTCCGCACGCTGCCCGTTTCGGGCGGCACGGCCGTTCAACGGACCGGCTACCAGAACCGCATCCTGACTCCGGCAAACCTGACGGCCCTCAGATCTCTCGCCCAGGAGGTGAAGACCCGCCTGCCCCAAATGCCCGGGATGCGTTCGTCCGGGCCGTGGGATGTCGAACTGGGATTCCTCGATGGCCAGATCTGGCTGTTCCAGGTCCGCCCCTTCGTGGAGAACCGTGCGGCTGGATCCACCACCTACCTTCAGCGCATGGACGCTAACGCCCCCAGGGCCACAAAACCGCAGTCCCGATGACGCTCCGCCTGCTCGTCCCCACGCTTCTCCTGGTGCTTCTGGCTTCGGCGCCCTATCCCATAGATGGATACGAGCATTCAGGAATCCGCAGGTTGGAGCGTCTCAGGATGATAGCAGCTGGAGAGATGCCCGGAACGGCGCCGGCTCCGGGAGCCCGCAAGGCCTGGGGCGACATCCAGCTGAACCTGTCCGGCGGCCCCCTGGGCGCACTTCCGGAATCGGATCCCGACCTGCAAAAGAAGGTCTCCGGGCTTTTTGCCGGTCTGGACCCATCCTATGGGTTCGCCCTGCTGGACGTCACGCCGGGCCGCGCACCGCGCTTTGCGAGCAACAAGGCCAACACCCAGTACGCGCCCGGAAGCGTTGGCAAACTGGCCATTCTCGCCGGCCTCTTTGCCGAGTTGGAGCGGCTCTACCCGAATGATCCGGAAGCCCGCCGAAAGCTGCTTATGGAGCGCTCACTGGCCGGGGGCAACTGGGTGCTTCCCAACTCCCATGCGGTCCCCATTTTCAATCCAGCGACCAAGGCCTATGCCTCCAGAGCGGTAAATGCCACCGACGTATTCACGCTCTTCGAGTGGGCCGACCACATGATCTCGGCCAGTTCAAACGCGGCGGCAAGCCTCGTGTGGAAGGAAGTCATGCTGATGCGACAGTTTGGGCCGGCCTATCCTCCCGACCCGGACGTCGAGGCGACATTCTGGAAGAACACTACCGGCCCGGCCAAGCAGGCACTGGCCGTTTCCGTGGTGAATGATCCGCTTCGCGAGGTGGGAATCGGCCTGGACGAGTGGCAACTCGGAACCATGTTCACGGCCGGCGGCCAGCGCGTTGTGCCCGGAACGCGCAGTTACGCTACGGCGAAGGCCCTGCTAACGTACTTGCTGCGCATCGAAGAGGGGGCCATGGTGGACGCCTGGTCCTCACTGGAAATGAAGCGGCTCATGTATCAGACCCAGCGCCGTATTCGATACGCCTCGGCGCCGCAACTTGCCACGGCGGCGGTGTACTTCAAGTCAGGGAGCCTTTACAGGTGTAAAGCGGAAGAGGGCTTCGAGTGCGGGCAGTACCGGGGCAACGTTGACAACTACATGAACTCGTTGGCCACGATCGAAACCGCGGATGGTCGGGTCTACATGGTCACGCTCATGTCCAACGTGCTCCGGAAGAACTCAGCGGCAGACCATCAGGCCCTGGCCAGCCGGATCGAGCGAATCATGGCCGAATAAAGAAGAGCGGACCTATCTGGCTCCGGACTGCGGGCGAAGTACGCCTTCTACAACCGGGAGGAGATCCCGGAGAATCTTCTCGCCGTCCTCGTCCTCGACCAGACTGACCAAAATGTAACGGCGCCAACCTGGGCCCCAGACCATTATGGAATCCGCGTGCCAGTTCTTCCAGGACCCGGACTTCCTGAAGAGCCGCGCCCTGGGCGCCCGCTGGGCAATGGCGTAGACGAACTTGTGGTTGATGCCCGGATCGGTCATCACACCCAGCATATGCTTGGATCGCTCGCGGGACACCAAGCGGCCTGTTGCCAGAAGGTAGTAGAATCGACAGACCTGACTGACGGTAGCCCCGTGGGAAAGCCCGGCAATCGGATCCGGAATTCGGACTCCGGTCTTTGCGTAACGCTTTCCGACCCACAGGCCGCCCCCCTCCGCTGGATCGTAGAGCATGTACCGCTCATCCTTGAGCACATTGTCGATGAACTCGAGGCCCACCCTGTCAATGTTGGCGGTGGCTGCGATATTGCTGGACCGCCGGATCATGTCGTTCAGATCCTGGTCCAGTTCCGAGGTCATCTCCAGGCGACCATCCTGGACCGCCTGCTCAACGGCCAGCAGAATCGCGATTTTGGGCAGGCTGGCCGCATAGATCATCGTATTCCCATTCACCCTCGCAAAGCGCGGATTCTCAGGGTCCGTGATGTCCACCAGGCCTACCGCCATCTTCTTCTCGGCGATGAGTCGGCTCCACTTCCTATTTTCCTTGAGTCGATCCTGGAGGCGAGTCTGGAGACGGGGATCCAGGGTTTCCCGCAACGGGTGCCAGGCATCGTCCTGGACAACTATGGGAAGCGGGGACGAGGTGGACTGTGCTCGAACCGCCGGCGCGGCGAGCAGAACGAAAACGAGAACAGGGGCGACCCGCCGAAGGGACCACATGGGGTGGCCTCGAGCAGGCCGGGTTAGGTTAGGGGCCGATAAACGTCTGCCTCAGAATTGGATCCATCCGGCGCGCGGGCGCTGCAAATTTATACTTCCGAATGGCGCGGGACGGATGGCTGGCAGGTTGGAAGCATCCCAGGTGACGGCCCGGGCAGATCATCAAGATTCCGTGCAGACCCCTATGACAAACAGATGTCATCCCCGTGACCGATGTTTGAGCAACTTACCCGTAGCCCGACATGCTGGAGACGCTTCACGTCAATATGAGCATGAACAAGGACGTGACCCGAATCGAGCAACCCTGCACAGTTCGACTATGGTTTGATGATGACGGAACGGCCTGTGTTCGCATCACAAAGCAGAACGGCGATGTGGTAGAAATTCCGGTTTTCCGATCCATTAACTTCGCCAAGGAGTTCGTCTTGTGATTGCTCGGGATACCTGGACACACGTCGAGTCAATCGATCGCGAGGCCTCATTGGGGCCCATTTTGCCCTTTTCTGCGCCTGCGTGCGCGGATTTTGTCGTCGGGGACGTACTCGTAGGTGGAGAACTCAGGAACCGACGTGCCTGCTACCGTAGAACACGCCTGCCCGGGCCCTCCGGAAACTGACAGAGTCTCCCGTCTCATGATGCGAAGCGCTTTACTCCTTATTTTTCTCCTGTCTGTGGCAGGCTGCACGCGCGCCACGGAGGCCAACCTCCCCGTCGCCGGCACAATTGTGGAGAAAAGGGACGACAGGACCGAGCGCTACCAGGTCACGTGGTCAGGGGTCTCAAGCTATGACCAGGGCGCCTGCGAGATTCGACAGCCCTGTGTTCACCTGGTCCGAACGGTGAATGCAGACAACAGGGTCGAGGTAGCTGTGACGCTGGTGGAATTTTCCCAGCAGTTCCGGAAGCTGAACTAATTCGGGCCGCCGTGGCCCCCAACACCCTTCCAGGAAGGCTCGCGGACGCCCGCATTCGCCGTCGTGCCAGGAGGAAGTCGGCGATGTATCTCAGTGAGTCCGCGCGTGTGGTCGCGCTCGCGCCTGACCTGGCAAGGTTGAGCGACGGTGATCTGGACATCCGCGCACGGGAGTTCACAGACGCCCGCCATCAGGATTTCCAGGAGCGCGTCCATCCGTTTGCCGTACTGAGAGAGGTCGCTGCGCGCACCACCGGACTGACGCCCTACGAGACACAGATTGCCGCCGGGCTAGCTCTTCTGGATGGCCACTTGGTGCAGATGGATACCGGCGAAGGCAAGACCCTGGCCGCCGTGATTCCGGCCGTATTGATGGCCGCGCGTCTCGGCCATTGCCACATTCTTACTTTCAACGATTACCTGGCCCGCCGCGACGCGGAGTGGATGGGGCCGTTCTACGCACGCCTCGGAATGTCTGTCGGGACCGTACAGTCCACGTCCAGTCCCGCCGAACGGCGGGCGGCCTACCAGTGCGACATCACCTACGCCACCGCAAAAGAGGTCGGCTTCGATGTCCTTCGAGACGGACTGGTATTCGACCCGGAGGAGACCGTTTTACAGCCCTTTGCCGCCTGCATCGTCGATGAAGCAGACTCCATCCTGATCGACGAGGCGCGCATCCCGCTGGTGATCGCGGGGGCCCGCCATCATTCGAGCGTGGAGCCGACCCGCATCGCGGAGATGGTGAGGGATCTGGATGAGAGCGCACACTATTTCCTGGACGACGACCAGTTGAACGTCAACCTCACCGAAGAAGGCCTCGCCCACATGGAGCGGCACCTGGGCGGAGTCCGGCTGCACGACGAGGACCATTTCCTGCTGCTGACGGAGGTCAATCAGGCCCTGCATGCACGTGTCCTCCTGATAAGAGATGTGGATTACCTGGTCCGCGATGACGGCATCGATCTCATCGACGCACTCACGGGGCGGGTGGTTAGCGATCGGAGATGGCCGGACGGACTCCAGGCGGCGGTCGAGGCCAAGGAAGGCCTGCCCATTCAGCCAGGCGGGCGGATTCTGGGCTCCATTACCCTACCGGATTTTCTGAGTGCCTACGAGACCCGCGCCGGGATGACGGCCACCGCATTGCCCGCGGCGGGGGAATTCCATGATGGGTATGGCCTTTCGGTAGTGCCCATCCCCCCCAACCGGAGTTGCGTCCGCACCGACCAGCCAGACCGCATCTTCCGCTCTTTGCTGGACAAGGAACGCGCCCTGACTGCGGAAATAGGCAAACTCCACGCAAAGGGCCGTCCGGTTCTCCTGGGCACCTATTCCGTTGCCGAGTCTGAGAGACTGGGCGCTGGACTGGCCGCCAAGGGGATCGCCTGTCAGATTCTGAACGCGCGCAACGACCAGGACGAGGCGGCCATCATCGCGGAGGCCGGCGCCCTGGGTGCTGTGACCGTCTCTACCAACATGGCAGGTCGGGGCACAGACATCAAGCTCGGTGGGTCAAGTGGTGCAGGCCGAGACTGGGTGATGCGATTGGGTGGCCTGCATGTGATCGGTACAAACAGGCACGAGAGTCAACGTATCGACAACCAGTTGAGGGGCCGCGCCGGCCGGCAAGGAGACCCTGGCAGTTCCCAGTTTTTCGTCAGTCTGGAAGACCCGATCATGACGCGCAACGGCATTCAGGAGTTGATCCCGGCTCGCCTTTTGGGAGGCCCCTCCTTCGGAATCGATCCCCATCCTCTGATCGTGAGGGAAGTGGACAGGGTCCAGCGAATCGCTAATGGCCGGAACCACGAAATCCGCTCCACGACCACGAAATACACGGAAATCATTGATCGACAGCGTCGAATCGTAGTCGAATGGAGGCGTCAACTTCTGACTGGAAACTTGCCTCAACTTTCGGATGCGGCAACCGCCGGTCCGGTCACAGCCACTACGGACCACCTCAGACGTCTCTTTCTGGACGCGCTCGATGAGCGCTGGACCGACCATCTGGCGCTTGCCTCGGATATACGGGACGGCGTCCACCTGGTCCGCCTGGGTGGGCTGGACCCCGTCTACGAGTTTCAAAAGCAGGTTGCTGGTGCTTTTGTTGGTTTCCGGGACGAGGTTATCCAGACCGTCGCGACACGTGCGCCCACGGCCCACCTTGCCAAGCCTCCGGGCCCCGCGGCAACGTGGACCTACCTGGTCAATGACCGCGTCGGGAACGATCTTCAGACCATGCTCTTCGGCTCAGGAAACCAGGCCTTTTCCGCGGGGGCTTCCATCATGACGTGGCCGCTTCTTATTTATTGGGGAATCGCGCGCAGATTAAAGGCCCGCTCTGACTGAACAGGATCTACCGCGCCTTGTAGCGGTTCAGGCGCCCATGACGAGTGAGCAAATCCTGGATAGAGTGCGCGCCACCGCGCTGGCGTTTTTGCCGAACGCGCACACTCCCTATTCCGGAAGGCCGGCGTCGGCTGCCGTACTCCTTTCCGATGGCCTCATGGTGCCAGGCGTCCGGGTTGAGAGTGCGTCCTTTTCGCTTTCCATCCCGGCCGGACTCAATGCGGTCACCACCGCGATCGCTGCCAGTCGGCGAGACGTTGTTGCGCTGGTCTACCAAGGCCCCGCCCCACTCACTACGGACGGGTACGCGCAGGGTCTGAAACTGGTAGCCGGGCGCGTTCCCGCCTGCTGGGTGCACGATGGTCAACTCCCTACGCCCACTCAAGTCCTGGACCCCTTCGAAGCAGGCCCGGGGTCGGATCCCGCGGGCGCCACGGCCTGGGCAAAGCTCGTCTCCGAACGTGCGCTGATACCGGAGTCTCACTTTCCGGTCGGGACCATTCTCCAGACACACGATGGCCGCTTCCTGCCAGGTGTGAATGTGGAACACCCGGATTGGACGTGCATTCTGTGCGCCGAGCGAAACGTACTGGGTACCGCGGTCACTTTCGGTGCCCTTCCGGTGCGCAGTATCGGCCTTGGATGCCCCACCGCCCCTGGTGCTTCGCCGTGTGGCGCCTGCAGACAGCTCATCGCCGAACTCGCACCGGACGCTGTCGTATGGATAGATCGGGGTACTTCCAGTCCAGAAGCCATGACTCCGGGGCTCCTGTTGCCTCACGCCTTCTATGGCGATGCCCTCCCCGATGCCCCTTCCGAGGGCGCCGTTGATTTGCCCGACCTTCCGCCAGTTTAACACACCGCTACCTCGGCCCTTGTCTACTGATTCCCGCATGATCTCCCCTATATGTTAGTCCAGGGGCTCATTTTCGCGCTCGGCCTGGGCGTACTCTATTTCGGAGCAGAATGGCTCGTGCGGGGTGCGTCGGCCCTGGCCTTGCGCCTTGGGATTCGTCCGCTGGTCGTTGGACTCACTGTGGTCGCGCTGGGTACTTCGATGCCCGAGCTGCTCTTGAATGTGATTGCGGTGTGGTCGGACCAGGATGCGCTCGCGATCGGCAACATCATTGGCTCCAATATTGCCAACATCGCGCTGATTCTGGGCATCACAGCTCTGGTGCTCCCCCTGACCGTCGAGCCGGAAGCCTTGAAGAAGGAGTACCCGATGATGCTCGGCGTGACACTCCTGTTTTGGGCTCTGGCGCTTGATGGCGCCATAAGCCGGACGGACGGCGCCATTCTCCTCACCGCGCTTTTGGCGTTTATGGTGTATGTGGTCCGGGATTCCAGATCCCGACCCAAGGGTTTGGTGGATATACCAGAGGAAGAACACGGGCCGGACGCCACACGCTGGGCCCGGTTTGTGACCACGCAGGCAGGCCGAATCACGCTGGTCATTTTCGGTGTAGTGCTGCTAGCCGTGGGGGCTGATCTCATGGTTGGATCCGCCGTCGCTATCGCAGACTACCTGGGCATCCATCCCGGCATTATCGGGCTGACGGTGGTGGCCGTAGGCACCAGTCTCCCGGAACTGGCCGCCTCTCTGGTCTGTGCGCTCCGTGGGGAGGCAGAGATGTCTGTCGGCAATGTCCTGGGCAGCAACATGCTGAACATCATGTTTGTGGTTGGGCTCGTAGCCGTCCTGAACCCGATGGCCATAGAACCTGTGGCATTGAAGCTGCATTTCCCGATAATGGTGGCCTTCACTATCCTCCTGTTTCCTCTTGCGTACACCCGCAAGCAGATCACTCGCATGGAAGGTGGGTTCCTCGTGGCAGGATTCACGACCTACTTTGTTTATCTCCTCGTGCCCTACATCTAATGATGACCAGGTTTTCCTTTCTCCTCGCCCTTCTTGTCTTCTCGGCTTCCGTTTCCGTTTCCGCTCAGGATTCTGGTGACCTGAAGTACTGGGTCTTCTTTACGCAAAAGGATGATGTAGCCGGCAAGACGGTTCCGATTGAACCCCGCGCGCTGGTTCGGCGCGCGCGGCGTGCCTCCTTGGTGCCAGCTGGCCTGGATACGCCCGTATCCGAAGAGTTCGTCGCTCAGGTGGCAGCACTGGGAGGCGAGCCGCTCGTCAGAAGCCGGTGGTTCAACGCGGTTTCGGCCTGGATGTCATCTTCGGAGGCGGAGGCTGCGGCGGCGCTCCCTTACGTCAAGAGCATCAAATTGGTCGGCGTCTCACGCGGCGTGGCCAGCTTCGAAGAAGGCCAACGCCCCTTTGGACCCGTTCAGCCGCCCGGACCCAACACCTACCGTCTGGACTACGGCGCCTCCTTTACCCAGTTGGATGTGGTGAACGCCATCCCCGGACTCGAAGCCGGACTTTCTGGTGCTGGCGTGATGCTTGGGATCATCGATACCGGCGCCGGCACCATCACGCACCCCGCCCTGACCCACATCACAAACAGCGGCCGACTAAAGGGCCAGGAGAACTTTACCGGACAACCAGACGACTTTCACCGTCATGCGTTGTCTGTGTTGAGCGTCGCGGCCGGATTTGCCGAGGGGACGCTGATTGGCCCCGCGCATGGCGCCGACATCCTGATGGCCCGTACCGAGTATACCCCCACCGAAACCAATCAGGAGGAGGACAACTTCGTGGCGGGGATGGAATGGCTGGAGAGCATGGGGGCCGATGTGGTCAACTGTTCTCTGGGGTACTCTGAATTCGATCCGGGCCAGACCGACTACGTGTACGCAGATCTGGACGGCGACACGGCCATCACGACCCGCGCCGCCGACCTCGCCGCTTCGCTGGGTGTGATATTCGTCAATAGCGCCGGGAATGAAGGCAACGGCTCGTGGTTCTTCATAACAAGCCCGGCGGACGCCGACTCCATAATTGCGGTTGGCTCGGTCACCGACACGCGTATCCGCTCGACCTTCAGTGGGCATGGCCCGAGTGCGGACGGCCGAATCAAGCCTGACGTAAGCGCGATGGGAAGCGGTGTGACCATTGCCAGCGGCTCTGGTTACTCGTTCGGCGGAAATGGCACATCATTCTCCAGCCCCATGGTGGCCGGCATAGTGGCCCAAATGCTGGAAGTGAACGCGGCTCTGGGCCCCATTGATGTTCGCGAGATCCTGTGGACCACATCCAGTTTGGCGGGCAACCCCAACAACAACATCGGGTATGGTATTGTAGACGCCGAGGCGGCACTGGCTGCCGCTGCGATCTGGGGAGTGGACGTTGAAGAAGAGGTCCCCACGACCGCAGAACTGCGCGCGACGGCCTACCCGAATCCTGCGGCCGGGCCCGTGTGGATCGAACTTGCCATGCCTGCGGCCGGGGACGCAAGCGTTGTTGTTTTTGACTTGTTGGGTCGGCGCGTCTCGACGGCGGCCTGGTCCAACCTTTACTCCGGGGTCCATCGGCTTGAGCTTCCGCTTCCCAATGGCGCTTCCGGCTGGTACGGCTTCCGCGTGGCGGCGGGACAGTCGGTGGCCCACGGCTCCGTTTCAGTGGTTCGCTGATGTCGCTGACGCTTGGCCTCTCCCCTTGGTTGCTGGCACTCCTGCTGGGTCTTGTGGCTGCAGGAGCCGTTTGGTTATACCACGGCACGGTTCCGAAGGTAGAAGGCGCCGGCAGGATTGGACTGAGTGTGCTCCGCTTTCTGAGCATGGGCATATTGGTGTTCCTGCTGGTTGAGCCATTACTCACCCGGGAGACGCAGGAAGAGGACCGCCCTGTAATTGCGGTGTTGCTGGACGACAGTCAGAGCGTCAACGTTGCGTCCGATTCCGTCGGGCGGGGCGAGGTCATTGCGGCGGCCGCTGCACTCCAGGGAGAACTACAGGGAGCGGACCTCCGGTTCTTCCGTTTCGGGTCGACCCTGACTGCCGTTGAGTCCATACCGGATCCGTCGTTGGATTCGACGCTCTTCTCGGCTGGGCGGACGGACATCTCCCGAGCGCTGGACGAAGCCGCCGAAGAATTGAGAGAGACCAACCTGCAGGCGGTGGTCCTGATCTCCGACGGCCGCTACAACACGGGCCGAAATCCGATACATCTTGCCGATCGATTTGCAGTTCCCATCAACACCATAACGGTGGGTGACACCACCGCGCGCAGGGATGTCCAGGTCAGGAGAGTGCAAACCAACGAACTGGCCTACCGAAACACCGCGTTGCCCATTGAGGTGGGGGTTCGGCACAACGGCTTTCCAAATCAGCGGGTGACCGTGCGGGTCTCGAGCCAGGGCGCGGTGCTGGACCAGGAACAGGTGAATCTCCCTGCTCAGGACGGCGAAGCAAGTGTCCGATTGGAGGTTACTCCTGACACCACTGGACTGGTACGGTACACGATCAGTGTCTCCCGGTCCGATGGTGAGTTCACCTTTCGCAACAACACCGCCGGCGTTTCAGTCCAGGTCGTTGAGTCCAAACGGCGCATCCTCCTCCTGGGCGGTAACCCGGGGCCCGATCTGGCCGCCTTGCGAAGTGCGCTTGTAGTTGATGAAGAGACTGAGTTGGACTTTTTTGTACGGCGCCCCTCGGGCGGGTACTTCCAAGGGGCGATGCCGCTGTTGGACGACTACGACCTTATCGTGCTCGCAGGCTACCCCTCGGCAGGCACCGATATCGGCGATCTCGACAGGATAGCCTCCGCCGTTTCGGATGGGACTCCGATACTCTTCGCGATGGGCCACGGCACCGACCTACAACTCATGCAGCGTCTGGGGGCCTCCCTCCCGGTTCAGCCTCGGGTTCTGCGTTCAGGACGCACCGAGGGGACTCTGGTCCTGGCCGCGGCCGGCCGGCGCCACCCGATTTTTGATCTACCGGCGGACGTACCCGGAGACGCCTGGGAGTCTCTGCCGCCGCTCACGTTGACGGATGTCTCGTGGCAAGTTGCGCCGGATGCCCAGGTCCTCGGTACCGCCTTGATTCGAGGCGTTGGCCTGGACGATCCTGCCATCGTCGTCCGGCGACGCGCCGGCGCACGTTCCGCGGCCCTGCTGGCTTCCGGTGCCTGGCGATGGGGCAATCTGCCGGAGAGCCTCCAACTCTACGACCCTGTCTGGCCCGGACTGGTGAGCAATCTGGTGCAGTGGCTCGCCGCTCCCGAGGACGACCGCCCGGTCCGCATTCGCCCAACCAGAACCGCCTTCGAGGGCGGCGAGTCCGTGGAATTCTCGGGGCAGGTTTACGATGAAAGCGCCCAACCCGTATCGGGGGCCACGGTAGACATCGAGCTTCGGACGCCCGACGGTTCCGTGCTGCCGTTTGCCATGCGTGCCATCGGATCCGGCCGGTACCGCGCAACCGCCGGTGTCCTTCCCGAAGGCTCGTACTCCTTTTCGGCCCTGGCCCGTGCGGACGACGCTGAAATCGGGTCGGACAGAGGCGCCTTTTCGGTCGGCCCCCTTGGACTGGAATTCAGGGACACCCAAGCCGACCTGGCATTGATGCGACAATTGGCGCTTCGCTCGGGTGGCCAAGCGATGACGGCATCCACTCGGCAGGGACTTGGCACCTCCATGCGAACCGGCGGGTCCTTCAACAACCGGACGCGTGTGGTGGAGTCCTCCTTCCGGCTATGGCAGCGGTACCCTTTCATGATTGTGGTCCTGGTGCTCCTGACGGTAGAGTGGTTTCTGAGAAAACGGAGGGGCTTGGTCTAACCAACGAGAGACATCGCCACGTTCATGGTATATTTGTTGCTCTCCAGTCTGATCGTATGACGCCCGCTGAAACCCTAGTTGAGACCGTCGACACCGTCGATATTCCGACGGACCTCGAGGCAACGGCCGATTCTTTTGAGAATCTGCTGTCCCGAATCAGACGGCATCTTCATCGTCATCCGGAGTTGGGCCTCCATGAATACGAGACTTCCCGGTTCATACGCGAAGTCCTGGAGCGCCACGGCCTGGTCGTAGTGGGCCCGTTG
Organism: Rhodothermales bacterium; assembly: GCA_047619685.1. Taxonomy (GTDB): domain Bacteria; phylum Bacteroidota; class Rhodothermia; order Rhodothermales; family UBA10348; genus JABDJZ01. The sequence goes on along the minus strand of JBLHLC010000012.1, from coordinate 60,172 downwards.
GCGCGGACAGGCCTTTACACGGACATTGTGGGCGACCTCCCCGGTCCCATGGTGGCATATCGGGCGGATATCGATGCGCTCCCCATCCAGGATCAGAAGACGGTCCCCTACAAGTCGGTTCATGAAGGCGTTGCCCATCTGTGCGGTCATGATGCGCACACGACCATCGCCATTGGAACAGCGCTGCTCCTCTCCCAGCGCCGCGAACAACTGAAGGGTACCGTCCGGATTTTCTTCCAGCCGAACGAGGAAGGGATGCCGAGCGGTGCTCCCTTGATGATTCGGGACGGTGTGCTGGCCGGTGTGTCCGCAGCATTTGCCTCCCACGTGGATCCGACACTGCCAGTCGGCCGCTTTGGCCTGATTACAGGTGCCGCTACCGCGTCCGCGGATCGCTTCTGGGTGACGGTCTCCGGACCCTCAACCGGACACTCGGCCAGGCCCCACCAGGGCGTCGATACTGTTTGGGTTGCCAATCAGATCATGTCCACCCTGTATCAGGTGGTGGGACGGCGGACAGACTCCCGTCACGGCACCATCATTGCCATCTGCCGGCTTCGGGCGGGAGATGCATACAATGTGATTCCGCAGCACGTTGAATTTGGGGGCACGTACCGCTGCACGTTTCACGAGGACCGGGCGACCATTCAGACCCTGATAACCGAAAGTGCCCTTCGGATCGCCGCGCAGTTCGGCGCGACCGTGGAATTAGGCTTTGATGACGGCGCTCCCCCGGTCATGAACGACGGCGCGCTGGTCGAACTGACCAGACGCTCGGTGACAAAGCTCTACGGGAAAAAGGCCGTTTTCGATATCCCGATCGGTAGTATGGGCGCAGAAGATTTTGCCCATTACCTGACTCATGTTCCCGGGATGTTACTCAGAGTCGGAACCTCTTCCGGGCCAGAAACGAGCCACGTGCTTCACGATTCGTGTTTTGACGTGGACGAGAAGGCGCTGGGGCTATCGGCTCGGTTGATGGCGCAGGTGCTCTCGGAATACCTCGAAGAACCTCCGTTCTAGTAGGGCCGCGCCTACTCCAGCTGCCCCGGGTCTGGCTCTCCCTCCTCGGGCTGTCCCTCTTCTGGCTGCCAAAGCGTCGGGAACAGGTAGCTTGTCGCCAGGAGGACTATTCCGATCCCGAGGAACACCAGGATGCGCCAAAGGGGATCCATCTGTTCCAGGTCATAAAAGACCAGCTTGATCACGACGAGTCCAACCGTTGCCATCCCGGCGTAGCGTAGATCCAGGGAACGCGTTCTGAAGCTGGCTGCCAGAAGGCCGATGGCGAAAGCAGCCCATGCTCCCGTCGCCAGGCCCGGAGCCGAGTCACTCATCTCGCCCAGGTACCGAAACTCCCTTTCGAGATAGAAAAGGCTGATTATCCAAAGAATCAGGCGGGTCAGGCGCGCTTGCGCACTCCAGCCCGCAACCAGGGCCACGGAAACCAGGCCCAACAAATCGTACCCGGACACTTCCCAACTGTGCTGCGAGCCTATAGCAAATCGCAACATGACGATCAGGCCTCCGATCACCACCAGGGCCCGTGAAATCCAGCCGGCCGCGGCAATCTCTCCGCGGTGTTCAAAGAGTTGGAAGGCAGCCGCAAGAACCAGAATCAAGCCGGCACCTTCGCCGTCGGTCGTTGATATAATCCCGACCACGCCCAACACAGCGGTTGCGGCCAACAGGCCACCCGCGGATGCCTGGATGCGGCCGCCCGTCGGAGAGTCCGAAAAGCCTCCCGAGAAACGCCCCACAACCACCGCAGCCCCGTACATCGCGGCCATGCCGCAGGCGACCCATCCGTCATCACCCATCCGCAGGTCCCACGTTCGGGCTATCAAAACCCAGATCCCCAGCGGGACGAGTGCCGGCAGCCAGGAAAGCACAATCTGCCCCACGGTTTGGCGCCTGCCCACTTCATCCGTGCGAACCAGGACGGGAAGGATGCCAAAGATCAACCAGGCCGCCATCACGGCGCCTTGGACGGCCAGTTTGTCTGCGAAGGCACCGTCCGTCGCGAGGGGCCACGCGGCGGCCATGAGGGCCGCAATGCTGACGCCAGCAGCCAGGACATGAACGAAGGCCCACCTTCGCTCCCGGAAGATGGCTCCGGCCGCAACCTGAACAAGCAACAGATACACGGCCAGGGCCACGGTTGAGCCCACGCCGGAACTCAGCAGAAACGGCGTCGAAAGGCCTGCCGTAACCGCGATACTGGCCAGTGTGGGCGAATCGTGGCCAAGGCTGAGATAGAAGCAGAGGACCGTTACAACGGACGCCAACACCAGGGCGAGGAGAAAAGGAATGAGGCCATAGAAGACGTGGGCCGCAAACACCGCCACATAAAGAGCTCCGACTCCACCGCCCAGGAGTACCTGGGACAACCCGGGGCGAGCCTTGACTCTGCGCCCAAGGGACAGCAGGATGCCACCGGCAAGTGTGGCCAGAGCGACGCGAACAACTTCGCTGAGCCAACCCTGATCGACGCCGTATTTGACCAGGAAGGCCAAACCAGCCAACGAGAGCGCGATGCCGACGCGGGCAAGGGACCCCTCACCGGTTAGAAACTCCACCGCCTGGTGGACGGCCTTGGGCATCACAAAAGCGGCCGGGGGCTTCCGAGTCGGAGTTTGGGATGGCCGTTGAGGCGTGGCAGGCCTTTCCGCAGCCAGTTTTTCCAGATCCGCCACGCGCGCTTCCAGCGAGCGGATTCTTTCGTCTTGGTTTTCCATCCCTCACGGTACGAATACGGAGGATTCCGTGCCAAACGCGTTGCGAGTCGGAAGGCGAAAGGCTCTACCTCACAAAATGAAATTAGCCTTCGCCCTCTGCTGCCTGATCATCAATGAAATCGGGCACGCGCCGGCCGATGCGAACGCCGAGTTCGTGGAGATAATAAACACCTCGGCGGCCTCTGTGGATGCGAGCACCCTCACGCTCTACGACCAACATTCGGGGCCGCGATTCGTCACCGATCGCCCGATCGTGCTTCCAGCGGGTGGCTATCTGGTACTGGTCCGGGATGCCTCCGCTTTCACGCAGGCGCATCCAGGCGTGCCATTCGTCGCCCTCTCCAGCTGGCCTACGCTCAATAATTCCGGTGACCGAATCGGGCTGGCGATGCTCGGCATCGAGGTGGATGCCGTCCCGTACGAGGGCACCTGGGGCATGCCCGGGCGCTCCCTGGAAAGGAAAGACCCCGGCGGTCCCTCATGGCATGCCGTCAACTGGACCGCAGGTCCACCCGGTGGCACCCCCGGCCGTCAGAACGCGGGCCATGCGCCGGACCGGGAAGGGCCGAAACTACTGTATGCGGATCGGCTGCACCCGGACACGGTGTTTGCTGTATTCGACGAACCGGTACTGGGGACGGGACTTCATTTCGAGGGAGGCAACCTGGCCGGGCGGATCGGCGATGACGGCCTTCTTCTGACGGACGTCCCGGACTCGACATTGGTATCTGTGGGTGCAGAGGACCTGTTTGGCAACACAACTCCAAGGAGTGAAGTCCAAATTGCGGGGGCACCTTCAGCCGGGGACCTGGTGATTACCGAGCGGCTCGTCCGACCGGTAGCGGACCGCTTTGACGACAATCCCGATCAACCCTACCTCCTTGAGATTCAGAATCAGAGCCGACGCCAATTGTCTGTTCGCCGCCTTTCACTGGTGGGCAGATCAGACGAAAACGGTATCGCGCCGCAGGCACCATTACCGTTCGTTTCCAGAGCGCTCCGGCCATCGGACGTGCTGCTGGTATCCAATTCCCGGTCCGGCCTGGAGGTGGCATTTGGACTGCCCGCGGAGACCTTTACCCTGGAGACAACCGCCGCGGTCCTTCGGGACAGGAGTGTCTCGCTGGTAGACAGGTCGGGGGAAACGCTGGACCGCGCCGACTATGACGCGTCGTGGCATAGTCCCTCGGTGCCGGAGGCCGGCAATTCGCTGACCAGGATCGGACCAGACGGCACGAAGCCAACCTCCTGGGCGACTTCGGTCTTCCCTGCTGGCGATGCTTCGTTAACGGGAGACCCGAGACCAACCCCGGGAGTCCACGTCACGGTCATTAGCGGTCTCGACCCTGTGCCCGGGGACATCGTGATTTCCGAAGTCCTGTTTCACGCGGCACCCGGTGGCCTGGAGTTTATCGAGCTCGAAATGCGCCGGCAGGTCGATCTCAACGGGCTCTATTTTCTGGTAGGCCGGTCGCCATCGATGCCGGACTCGGCGCGCCTGGCGTACGCACCGCTTGCCCCGTCTCCCGGGTCGTTCGTTACCGCGATCCTCCCCACCACCGGCGTCCCGCTGGCCGAGCTGGTGGATTTTGCCAAGGCCAACTTTCCGAGTGCTCCGAGTGGGGCACTGTGGTTACCCCTTAGCGGCCTTGGAGCCCTACGGAATGCGGGCGTAGACATATCGCTTCTCCGAACAGACGGTGTGGTCCTGGACCACGTTGTCCTGTCGGCTGATGACCATCACCCCGCCCTGGCAGACCCGGCCGGCATATCACTGGAACGCGTAGATCCGCTGGGTGCGAGCCTGGAGCCAACCAACTGGACGAGTTCTTCCGGGTCATCCGGGGCTACGCCAGGAGAAGGACCTGAGGCCGTTCCTATGCCGGCAGGACGATTCCTGGAAGTATTGCCACGCATATTTTCGCCGCACGAAGGACCGGTTACCGTCTCGGTGAACAGCGGGGCACACGAGACGGTGCAGGTCGAAATCTACACGCGCACGGGCCTGCTTGTACGGAGCATGTACAGTCTGGCTCGGGGTCCCACGCGCCTCTATTGGAACGGGGCGTCGGACGGGGGGACGCGGGTCCGGCCTGGAGTTTACATCGTCCTCGCCAGGCTGTCCACGGGACACTCAGGAAAGGCCTTCGTGGTCGTTGCGCGGCGATAACCAACGAGACGGCGGAGGACGGAACAGCCCCAAATACCCTTCGTTGCAGTTGGCGAGTACAACCGCCACAAGCACGCAACATGATTGGTACCAAAACCAGTACACCGCTTCTCCTTTCGGACCAGGCCGCCATCGAGATCCGAAACATCATGGAGCAAAAAAGCCTCCCGGACGGCTTCGGACTGAGGGTGGGCGTCAAAGGCGGAGGATGCTCGGGAATGAGCTACATGCTGGGCTTTGACCGCAAACGTGAGCAGGACCTGCAGTTCGAAGTGGACGGTATTGCCGTCTACATGGACAAGCGCCACGGTCTCTATCTCATGGGCACCGTGATTGACTATCAAGACGGCCTGAGTGCGCGAGGATTCACATTTGAGAACCCGAACGCTACAAAGACCTGCGGATGCGGGTCGAGTTTCGCCGCTTGACCGCAGTGAAACTCACCACCGACTTGGGTCATTGGTCTGGTTCTTGCCCCGGCTCGGGTAGTCCCATCAGGGAGCCTCGGACAATCATCTCAGAGACCCCCCTGGTTATTCTGTCGACATTTTGACCGGACTGTCCGGCGATATTTCCGCTGGTCCCATCCGAAAAGGTGACCTCCAATTTGCTGAGCCGCGTTTGAATACCCCATCGAACTGAATCTCGGCCAATCAACCCGACATGGAAGGCAATTTTTCCAATAGAGTCCGCGACGTGATTTCCTTCTCCCGTGAGGAGGCCATCAGACTTGGGCACGACTATATCGGTACAGAGCACCTCCTCTTGGGCATCATTCGCGAGGGCGAGGGGATTGCCGTAAAGATTCTTCGCAACCTTGGGTGTGATCTCTTCAAGCTGAAGAAGAGCATCGAGGAAACGGTGCGCTCCACGGGTGGCACGCTGACCGTCGGCAATATTCCGCTGACGAAACAGGCGGAGAAGGTGCTCAAGATCACATACTTGGAAGCAAAGCTCTACAAGAGCGATGTGATCGGTACCGAGCATCTTTTGCTGAGCCTGCTCCGCGATGACGAAAACCTGGCCGCGCAGATCCTGCAGCAGGGATTCTCCATCACGTACGACGCGGTGAGGTCAGAGCTCGATACGATTGTTAGTGGTGCGGCTTCTCAAGGTGGGAGTTCCGGCGGCAGCCGGCCCTCAGGAGCAAGCCGCCCGTCTTCCTCCGGCAAACAGGAGCGTGGTAAGATGGATAAGAGCAAAACCCCGGTACTGGACAACTTTGGACGCGACCTGACACGGCTGGCCGTTGATGGCAAGCTTGACCCGGTCGTGGGCCGGGAACGCGAGATTGAGCGCGTCGCCCAGGTGCTGAGCCGTCGAAAGAAGAACAACCCGGTGCTTATCGGCGAACCCGGCGTGGGTAAGACGGCAATCGCTGAAGGCCTTGCGATGCGCATCACGCAGCGGAAGATCAGTCGGGTGCTCTACGACAAACGCATTGTTACGCTTGATCTGGCCGCGTTGGTGGCTGGTACCAAGTATCGCGGCCAGTTCGAGGAGCGCATGAAGGCCGTGATGAACGAGCTCGAGAAGAGCCCGGACGTCATCCTCTTCATTGACGAGCTCCACACCATCGTTGGCGCCGGCGGCGCTTCGGGGTCGCTGGACGCCTCCAACATGTTCAAGCCTGCGCTTGCCCGCGGGGAGATCCAGTGCATTGGCGCCACGACTCTTGACGAGTACCGTCAGCACATTGAGAAGGACGGTGCGCTGGACCGAAGATTCCAGAAAATCCTGGTAGATCCATCCAGCCCCGACGAAACGGTTCTGATCCTTCAGAACATCAGGGATCGCTACGAAGCCCATCACAACGTGAGCTATTCAGACGCTGCGCTGGACTTGACCGTGAAGCTGGCCGAGCGATACATCACCGATCGGTTCTTGCCAGACAAGGCCATCGATGTGCTTGATGAGGCCGGCGCCCGCGTGCACCTGAACAATATTCGGGTGCCACAGGAGATCGTGAAGCTCGAAGAGGACATCGATAGCGTTCGCGAAGAGAAGAACCAGGTCGTAAAAAGCCAAAAGTTCGAAGAGGCCGCGAGACTGCGAGACTCGGAGAAGAAGCTCATTGAGGAGCTCGAAAAGGCCAAAAAGGATTGGGAGGAGCGCTCAGAGTCTGAGATTCACCCAGTCACGGTCAAGGACATCTCCGAAGTTGTCGCCATGATGACCGGGATTCCGGTCGACTCCATTTCCGAGCCCGAGACCGCACGACTCATGCGGATGGAGGAGGAACTCAAGGCGGCCGTCGTTGGCCAGGAAGAGGCCATCACCAAGCTTTCCCGGTCCATTCGTCGCACACGCGCCGGACTAAAGGACCCGAAGCGCCCCATCGGCTCTTTCATTTTCCTTGGCCCTACCGGCGTTGGAAAGACGGAGCTTGCCAAGCAGTTGACCGGGTATCTCTTTGATTCGCAGGAGGCGCTCATCCGCGTCGACATGAGCGAGTACATGGAGAAATTCTCCGTCAGCCGGCTGGTAGGTGCGCCTCCTGGATACGTTGGCTATGAGGAAGGCGGCCAATTGACGGAAAAGGTCCGTCGTAAACCCTACTCGGTCGTCCTGCTGGACGAGATCGAGAAGGCCCACCCGGACGTTTTCAACATCCTGCTGCAGGTGCTTGACGACGGACAGTTGACCGACGGCCTGGGCCGGAAGGTGGATTTCCGGAATGCCATCATCATCATGACGTCCAACATCGGGGCGCGTGACATCAAGAATCTTGGCAAGGGCATTGGGTTCGAACAGGGTGTGGAGTCGATTGAGAAGGACTACAAGGCCTTGAAGAGCACCGTCGAGGATGCGCTCAAGCGCGTCTTCAACCCGGAGTTTCTGAACCGCATCGACGACGTAATCGTCTTCCACCCGCTGGAGAAGAAGCATATCCACGAGATCATTCATCTCATGGCGAGCGATCTCTTCCGTCGGGCGGCCGAACTCGGTATCACCGTAAAACTGAGCGATGAAGCCAAAAACTTCCTCGTCGAGAAGGGTTATGATCCCAAGTTTGGAGCCAGACCTTTGCGCCGCGCAATCCAGAAGTACATCGAGGATCCCATGGCTGAGGCCATCCTTGGGCACAATCTGGGCGATGGGGATACGCTGACCATCACCTACGACGAAAAGGCAGCCTCAGGCGAACTGGCTTTCAAAACCAAGAAAGCAAGGAAGAAGAAGGCCAAGGTTGCCCCAAAGCAGACGGTTGATCCCGCGCCCGAGACCCCAAAAACCCCCTCTTCTGACGCCGCAAAGTCGGCGGCGGATGCCGTGTCTTCCGATGACAGCGGTGACGCCGTCAGCGAGTAGATGCCGGAGCTGGACCCAGCTTCCAGAAAACGCGAACTCATTGCGCTTGCTGACGAGTTGCGTCGTCAGGTCGACAGACCAGACGACGCGGCCTCGTCCGTGACCGTTGACAACGCCATCGGCCGCCTGACCCGCATGGAGGCGGTTCAGGCTCAGCAAATGGGCGAAGCGGGCCGCAGACGCATTCGGGCTCGACTTCAAAGCATCGAGCAGGCCATCGCGGCCTTGGACGCGGGCACCTATGGCATCTGCGTTCGGTGCGGCGAGGCAATTCCCGCTGGCAGGATGGAGTTCAGGCCCGAGTCTCGCACGTGCGTCACCTGCGCCGCAGCACGCTAGTCACCAGAGGCGGCGCGTTGTGGTCGCCCGGCCGTACCTCTCCGGGCCTTCCTCCGTGATCACGGCACGCATGACAATCGCCATGAGTGCGCCGGCTATGAATCCGCCGATATGGGCCGCATAGGCGACGCCCCCTCCTTCCTGCGGACCAACAAGTGATCCCCAGCCAGAGAACAACTGGAAGCCTATCCAAAGACCAATCGCGACAATGGCAGGGACCGAGATTACCCAGATAAAAAAGAGCGCGTTAACCTTGTTTCGAGGAAACAGCACCAGGTAGGCGCCGAGGACGCCCGATATGGCTCCCGATGCACCCAGGGTCGGGATGACGCTGGAAGGACTGATGGCCACCTGAGCGGCCGTCGCTGCCAGCCCGGCGACCAGATAGAACGCCAGGAACGTGCCATGCCCAAACCTGTGCTCCACGTTGTCTCCGAAGATCCAGAGGTACAGGAGGTTGCCACCCAGGTGGGCAAAGCCGCCATGCATGAACATGGCACTGAGGGCCGTCAGGAATATCGGGCTTGGACCGGGGGCGTGAGGGATCTGAACCATCTGGCCGCCAATAGAGAGGTTCTCCGGTCGGATCAGATCAACGCCCGTGGTGAGCTCAAACGGGACGGCGCTCCAGCCATACGTGAAGGCGCTGCTACCCATGGCCTGAAAAACGAAGAACATGACCACATTGGCTATCAGAAGCCCGGTGGTCACGTACGAGGTTTTGTACAGCAGCCTGTCGTCGTCGGAAAGGGGAAACAGCATGGACCCTACCCCAGATTCCAGTTGACTCCTCTGCCAGATTCCGGGTCGGGAAACGCCCAGGTCACCGCGCCCTGGTCACACGCGAAGAGGCACGTCCCGCATTCGATGCAGTCCTCAAACTGGAAGTGCACAAGCCCTTCCTCGTCCTTGGTATAACAGTTGGCGGGGCATACGTACGTGGTACACTGATGAGGACACCCCCCGTTGCACTTGGTGGTGTCTACCTCAATGTGCGGCTTGGCAGCTGAGCGGCCCTGGTTGCGGTAGGCCACCAGTCCGAGTCGTTCCGATATCGAGAGTGCTTTCATAGTGCGCGGGCCGCCTTCGCACCCAATTTGATCAATTCCCAGTAGGATGCGTGACGCTTTATGGCCATCCGCATCATCTTGGCGGCCTTTGGTGTAGGCTCATTGCGAACAGTGAAGAACTGCCTGCCGAAGTCGCAAAGCACAGCCGGCACCTTCTCGATCATCACGGGATTGTGCAGCAGGTGCACGGCATCCTGAAAGGACTCCATGTCCTTCATGACGTAGCTGTTGTCTAGCGCAAGGCGGTAGTTCTTGAGCTGCGCGGACGAGAAATCTCCTGCTTCCGATGCCGCAATCGCCGCTTCGGCCGCAAGCATTCCTGATCGCATCGCAAAATCCATCCCCTGGATGGCCTTTCCGGCGTTCAGAAGCAAATGCGCTGCCTCGCCCGCCACCATGACGCCGTCGGCGTAGACCTCGCTCGGCATGCCTCGCACGTCTCCTGTGGATACCACGTGGGCCGAGTATTCCACCACTTCCCCGCCCTGCAGCATGTCGGCCACCGCCGGATGTGCCTTGAACGTGTTCAGAATGTCGTACGGCTTGAGGCCCTTGTCCCTCAGATCGGCCATCCCCAGTACAAGCCCGATAGAGACCGAGTCCTGGTTGGTGTAGAGGAAACCGCCGCCGTCCACACCTTCTGAGCACGTCCCCACAAACTCGTTGGTGAGGCCGCTCCGTCCGCGTAGCTGGAAGCGGTCTTCCAGGACCTTCTGATCGAACCGGATCACCTCCTTCACGCCTACGGCCACGTAATCAGCCGGGACATACTCCTTTTCCAGCCCTATTTGACGGGTGAGCAGGTTGTTAACCCCTTCGGCCAGAATGACTGTGTCGGCGAAAAATTTCTCATCGCCGGCCCGAATTCCTACAACGCGGCCTTCCTCCTGAAGCAGTTCCTCCACCAGGATGTCTGTTGCCAGAAGAGACTCATCGGCGGCCGGCCCCGCCTCAATTACGGCTTCGACCTGCAGTGCCAGCCAGGCATCGAATTTCGCCCGGAGCACGGTCACGCCTTGATAGGGTGGCGGGTCGAAGTGATCGGACTTGAAGTCCAGCGAAAAACAGGAGCCGGGGTCCATGAAGGACAGTCGCCGGTGGTTCACGAATCGCTCGAATCCGCCATCGGACTCCCAATACCCGGGGACCAGTCGCTCCAGATCGGTCCCCCACAGGACGCCCCCCGAGACATTCTTGGAGCCACAGAATTCTCCGCGCTCGATCAACAGGAAGCGCTTTCCCGCTCGCGCCAGCATCATTGCCGCGCTCAGCCCGGCAATTCCCCCGCCGACGATAATACAGTCGAATTTATCCTCCATCAGGCTCCGGCCTTGGCGGCCCGCAGTTCATGTATGAGCGCCGGGAGAATCTTGTAGAGATCCCCGACCAGCCCGTACGTCGCGTATTGGAAGATGGGGGCATCCGCGTCTTTGTTGACGGCCACGATGACACGGCTGTTCGACATGCCAGCCACGTGCTGGATGGCTCCAGAGATCCCCACCGCGAAGTAGAGTTCAGGCGAAACGACCTTGCCCGTCTGACCAATCTGGGTTGTAGCCGGAAAAAGCCCGGATTCTACCACCGCCCGGGAAGCCCCTATGGCACCGCCGAACAGCCCGGCGAGCTCGTGGATCAGCGCCTTCCCTGCTTCGTCTTTGATCCCGCGACCGCCGGCGACGACGACCCGGGCCTCGTTGAGATCCACCATATCGCTCCCGGTGGCCAGAACCTCCCTGAGGACAGCCGACGGATTGGAGTCGTCGTATTCGAACGGCACAGCTACCGTGGAGGGACTCCCCGGCTGTTCAGCGGCCTCGTACGATCCTGACCTGACAGATATAATCACCCGCGACGCGTCCGATTCCGTTCGGGCCAATTGTTTGGCCGCCATCACCGGGCGGAGCGTCCAGATGGACGTCGTACCCAAATCAAAGGATGCCACGTCAGGAATGGCAGCGCTGCCGGTTCGGATGGCCAGTGCTCCCAGAATGTCCTTGGCCGCCTCGGTAGACGCCATCACGACGGCGCGGGGATCGGAGAACCCGATCCCGGCAGCCAGCGCAGACAAAAGAGGCTGGTTGCGATGCGCGGCAAAGACAGGATGTTCGATTGTCAGCACGCGGTCCGGGCCAAACGCCGCGAGGGCCACGGCGTGGGCGGCAGCAGTCTCGGAAACCACCAGGGCATCCACCGTCATTCCGAGCGCGGTTGCCTGTTTACGGGCCTGGCTGAGAACCTCCAGTGAGGCGCGCCGAATGCGACCGCCATCCGTGGCGACGTAGACTAGAATCCGGCTCATAGCGTGACTCCGGCTTCGTTGATCAGTTTATCCACCAGTATTTTTGCCAGGTCCGAGGCCTCACCCTCAAACGCCTGGCCTGCTTCGCGAACCGGAACGGGCTCCAGACCCACCACGCGGGTGGCCGACGTGTCGCCGGTACTCTCTTTTTCGTCCAGCGGCTTGCGTTTGGCCCCCATTATTCCCTTTAGCGACGGGATGCGGGGATCATTCATGTCGTTGGAGCACGTCACCAGACACGGCGTCCGCAGCGCCAGGACTTCCTGTCCTGAGTCACCTTGGCGCGTGACAATCAGGTCTGTGCCGTCAATTGCGAGCCCCACCGCGTTGCTGGCGTACGGGATCCCAAGGCGTTCCGCCAGCATCGAGCCCGCCAGACCCGAGTCCGAGTCCTGGGACTGCTTTCCAGTAGCGATGACATCGTAGCCCGCATCGGCGAAATGCGCGGCCAGGATCTCCGAGATCGCCTGGGAGTCCAGTTGCGCAGCGTCCTCGCGCACGATATGGGTTGCCGAGTCAGCACCCATGGCCAGGGCTTTGCGGATGGTCTCCCGCGCTGAATCCGGACCAATCAGGACCAGATCGACCGTTCCGTCGTTGTCGCCCGTGAGTACCAGCGCCTCTTCGACCGCTGACGCGTCATAGGCGTTTAGCACCATTCGGCCTGTCTGGACCGAGGCGGAGATATCTGGAACTTGCTTAATGCAGACGCAAAATCGCATCACGACCTACCACTATGACTATCTTTTGACGACGGAACCCGGCCTCGACCAGACGCCGAGAAAGCTACGAACACCCCCTCCTGCTTCAAACCAAATTTCAGTCAACCATGCCGCGGTGCCGCCTTTCGTCGTCCTCTTTTCTTCTTGTCCTCGCCTTCCTTTTCGCGCCCGCTTCGGCGCAGGGCCAGGCGCTGAACAACCGCCCTAAGCTGGGCGTGGCTTTTAACGGAGTTCTGAGTTCCACGGAGGGACTGGGTGTTGGTATACGTGGCCGGGCCGCCTGGCCGATGAACTCCGATCTATCGCTCGCGCTTGGCACGGGTGTGACCGGGTTTATTCTTGAGGGTAGGGACGAAGCCACTTATCTCATCGATCCGCAGGCGTCGGTCATCGTCACCCTGAACGGAAAGGGCGACAGAACACCGTACTTCATTGGCGGAATCGGCGGCATAATCCCGGTAAAGAACCGGTCCAACGCCGACAGCGGGCCGACCCTACACTTCGGAATCGGGTGGGTGCAGAGCCTGCGGGACACCATCCTCTTCTACGAAGTCAATCCGGCCATGCTGGTCGGAGAGACGGAAGTGTCGTTCATGGTGCCGTTCCGCATCGGCGTCATCTTCTAGAAGGCCCCTCTTGGCAGGCATCTATATACACGTCCCGTTTTGTGAGCGACGGTGCGTGTACTGCGACTTCTATTTTGTGACGACGGCTCGGTCTCACGCGCCATTTGTGGCTGCCCTCACCAAGGAGATCCGCCACTACGGCCTCGAGTACGGCAAGAAGGAGCCCGTTAGGACCCTGTATTTCGGGGGCGGCACGCCTAGCCGGTTGGCGGCGCAGGATCTGGAGACCATCCTGCAGGCCGTCCACGACGCTTTTGATACCAGTGAGCTGGAGGAGATTACGCTGGAGCTCAACCCTGACGACGCCTCCCTCACCTATCTCCGGTCGATCCGGGCCATGGGAGTAAACAGGCTCAGCATCGGCATTCAGTCGTTCTACGCGGACGACTTGGCCTTCATGAACCGGAGCCACTCCGAGTTGCAGGCCCGGCAGGTAGTGGATGAGGCCAGGACTGCCGGATTCCAGAATTTCTCTATTGACCTTATTTTCGGCCTCCCCGATCAGCCTCGCGAGTACTGGGCCGCCAATCTGGAGCGCGCGGTATCCCTGGAGGTGCCCCACATCTCGACCTACTCCCTGACCGTCGAGGCAGGCACCGTGCTGGCAAACCAGGTCAAGCGAGGACTGGTGACGCCAGCCGAGGACGATGACACGTCGGACCGCTACCTCTTTACGATGGATTATCTGGAGTCCAGGGGGTACGAGCACTACGAAATATCCAGCTTTTGCAAACCGGGCCAGCGATCCAGGCACAACTCGGCGTACTGGCAACACGCCAATTACCTGGGCTTTGGCCCCGCGGCCCACTCCTTCTGGTGGACCGGCCTGCCCGCCCAGAGATGGGCGAACGTTAGGAATCTGAAGGCGTATGAGGGCTTTCTGGACGGCCGTCAGATACCCCTGGACTTCCGAGAGCATCTTTCCCTGGACACGCTTGCCGACGAGCACATCATGTTGGCGCTGCGAACCAGCGACGGCATAGACCTGGACAACCTGGAAACTCGATACGGCGTTGACCTGCTGGACGAAAAACTGGACCAGATTGCCTTGTTGGAACAGGCGGGCCACATTGAACCTATCACCGGGCGAAAGCTCAGATTGACCCGAACAGGGCGCACCGTATGCGATTCCGTAGTGCAACGATTGGCAGTTTCCTGACGCTGCTGCTCCTGGCAGGATGTAACAGCGAGCAGCCCCCGACCGTGGCGCAGGACATCACGTTCAGGGGCGATGGCCTCCTTGATTTTGTCAGGGCGGACTCGACAGTGATTACCCGTATCGCCATTGAGCTCGCAGAGACCGACTCGTCTCAGGCGCGCGGACTCATGGACAGAAGAAGCCTCCCGGAGAGAGGCGGGATGCTGTTCGTCAACGACACAGTCGAGCCCAGGAGCTTCTGGATGCGGAGCACTCCCCTTCCCCTGGACATCATGTTCATCGACGCAGAGAACCGCGTGGTGAACATCGTGGCCCGAACCACCCCATACTCGGACGACAGGATCAACTCGGAGGGCCCCGCCCAGCATATACTGGAGGTGCGGGCCGGGTTTACCGAGCGATTCGGCATAGTCCCCGGGACAGAAATCCGATGGAGAAGGAGCGAGTAGGATGAGAAGCAACGCTTTTTTCTCGGCCATCGTATTTTTGGCTGCATTCGTGGCCGGCTGCGCGCCGTCAGCAGGCGAACCCGACCCCGGCCGCATAACCGGCACAACCGCGGCCGAGACGGGCATCCCCTTCCGTGCCAGCGGCAGCCTGACCCTCATCCAGGAGGGCCGTGACGTAGTCACCCTCGATATCGAGATCGCCGATACCGATTCTTCCAGGAGCCGTGGGCTTATGCAGCGCGAGTCCCTCCCCGACAAGAGTGGCATGCTCTTCGTCTTTGAGCAATCCTCCATGCAGGGCTTTTACATGGCCAACACCCTCATGTCCCTGGACTTCTTCTTCATCGGGGCCGACTCCGTGATCGTAAACACGGTCAAATACGCCCCGCCCCTCTCCCTGGAGACCATCCCCTCCACCGGCCCCGCCCTCTGGGTCCTGGAAGTCCCAGCCGGCTTCATAGACAACTACGGCCTGGTAGCCGGAGACCAAGTAACCTGGACCCGCAATACACAATGAGCATTCAGATATCAGACCAGGCACTAAACCAGATCCGAACGTCCGCACAGGCGGAGGAGATTGATCTTGCGGCGGTGATGCTGCGCGTCGCCGTCGTACCGGGCGGATGTTCAGGCCTCAGTTATGAACTGGGCTGGGATACCACGCTTCAGGAAACCGACGTAGTGTCATCGATGGATGAGGTCCGCGTCGTGGTGGACAAGAAGAGTGCACTGTATCTGGAGGGGTCCCAACTGGACTTCAGTGATGGCCTGGAGGGCGAGGGGTTTCACTTTTCGAATCCCCAGGCGGCCAGGACGTGTGCCTGTGGGGACTCCTTCGGCCTCTGATTCTTATGTGAACCTCTCTCAAATGCGCCACATTACTGGGCTCCGGGACCGTGCAAATGGAACAACCGATACCGTATCTTCTTTAGACTGAGTCTAAATAGAGGGGAAGGGCAAGAATGAGCAACACTGGGACGGAATACCTCCACGAAGTCGCCAACAGCGAATACGAATACGGCTTTGTCACCGACGTCGAGTCGGATACCGTTCCAAAAGGCCTCGACGAAGGGGTGATTCGGCTGATTTCCCACAAGAAGTCAGAACCCAAGTGGCTGCTGGACTGGCGCCTCCAGGCCTTCGCCTACTTTCAGAAACTCTTGGCAGAGAAGGGCCAGCCCAAATGGGCTCACCTCCGGCACCCGGACATTGACTTCCAGAATATCAGCTACTACTCGGCGCCGAACGGCAAGGCCAAGTACGAGAGCCTGGATGAGGTAGACCCGGCGCTTCTCGAGACGTTCTCCCGGTTGGGCATCCCGATCGAGGAGCAGAAAGTGCTCGCCGGCGTCGCCGTGGACATCGTCATGGACAGTGTCTCGGTAGCCACCACCTTCAAGGCCGAACTGGCCAAGAAGGGTGTCATCTTCTGTTCCTTCAGTGACGCCGTTCAGGACCATCCCGAGCTGATCCAGAAGTACATGGGATCGGTTGTGCCGCACACAGACAACCTGTACGCGGCGCTTAATTCTGCCGTGTTCACTGACGGCTCCTTCGCCTATATCCCCAAGGGGGTTCGGTGCCCAATGGAGCTCTCGACGTACTTCCGCATCAACCAGGCGGGTACGGGCCAGTTTGAGCGCACCCTGATCGTCGCAGAAGACGGCGCCTACGTCAGCTACCTGGAAGGCTGCACCGCCCCGCGCCGGGACGAAAACCAGTTGCACGCGGCGGTGGTGGAGATCGTTGCCAAGAATAACGCGGAGGTCAAGTACTCCACGGTTCAGAACTGGTATCCCGGAGACAAGAATGGCGTCGGCGGCGTGTACAACTTTGTCACCAAGCGGGGTATCTGCGAAGGGAATGATTCCAAAATTTCCTGGACCCAGCTGGAGACGGGATCGGCCATTACCTGGAAATATCCCAGCGTAATTCTCAAGGGCGACAGGTCCGTTGGAGAATTCTACTCGGTAGCCTTCACGAAGAACCGTCAGCAGGCAGACACCGGCACCAAGATGATTCACCTGGGCAAGGACACGTCCAGTACCATCATCTCCAAGGGAATCTCGGCCGGTCAAAGCCAGAACAGCTACCGCGGACTGGTCAAGATCAGTCCCAAGGCCAGAAACGCCCGCAACTTCTCCCAGTGCGACTCCATGCTCCTGGGTGATCGGTGTGGCGCCCACACCTTCCCCTACCTGGAGATCTCCAACCCGACCGCCAAGGTTGAGCACGAGGCCACAACCTCCAAGGTTGGCGAAGACCAGATTTTCTACTGCAAGCAGCGCGGCATCAGCGAGGTGGACGCCATCAAGCTGATCGTGAACGGCTTCTGCAAGGACATCCTCTCCAAACTCCCCATGGAGTTTGCCGTCGAAGCCCAGAAACTGCTCGCCATTGAACTTGAGGGCAGCGTCGGCTAGTTGAGCCGCATTGCCAAGACCCGTTTAGAGACCCCCAACATGCTGGAAATAAAGAACCTACACGCATCCATCGAGGAAGATGGTACCAAGATCCTCAAGGGGATCAACCTCAGCGTCGGCGCCGGTGAGGTCCACGCCATTATGGGCCCGAACGGCTCCGGCAAGAGTACGCTTGCTTCCGTGCTGGCCGGCCGAGACGGCTACGAGATCACGCAGGGTACGGTCGATTTCGATGGGCAGGACCTGCTGGATATGGACCCGGACCTGCGCGCGCGGGAAGGGCTCTTTCTGGCCTTCCAGTACCCCGTCGAGTTGCCGGGCGTAAACATGTCCACGTTCCTTCGCCATGCGGTGAACTCCGTACGTGGCCACCGCGGTCAGGACGAACTGAGTGCTGTTGATTTCCTCAAACTGATGAAGGAGAAGGCCGCCTTTGTCAATCTTGACCCAAGTCTGAAGCTTCGCGCTGTGAACGAAGGGTTCTCCGGCGGCGAAAAGAAGCGCAACGAGATTTTCCAACTGGCCATGTTGGATCCAAAACTCGCTATCCTGGACGAGACAGACTCCGGCCTGGATATCGATGCACTGCGCATTGTGGCGGACGGCGTCAACCAGCTGCGGTCCGAGAAGCGGTCGTTTGTTCTCATTACGCACTACCAGCGTCTGCTGGACTATATCGTCCCGGACCACGTCCACGTGCTGCTGAACGGCCGCATCGTGATGTCAGGAGGCAAAGAACTCGCGCTGAAGCTTGAAGCAGAGGGTTACGACTGGATCAAGAGCGAACCCGTGGTAGCTGAATGAGCGGTCAGGGTTCTATAGAATTACAGCTTGTCGCCGCTTGGGAGTCCCGCGCCGGCAAATCCATGAATGGCAACCTCCAGGACGGGAGGGCGAAAGCCATGGCCAAATTCCGGGAGGCCGGCTTCCCGGCTCTCAGGAGCGAGGCGTGGAAGTACACCCCCATCCGGAAGGTTCTGGACGCCATCGGCAGTCTCGAAGTTGGCCCCGGCCAGGCGACGGTTACTTCTGAGCAGGTGTCTGCGCTCGGATTTGCCGGGCTCGACGCATTTCGAGTGGTTCTGGTGGACGGATCATTTCGCGCCGACCTATCGGACCTGAATGGGCTACCGGAAGGTGTTCGGGTGTTGGATCTCAAACTGGCGGCCTCCGATCCGGTAGTTATATCCCATCTGGATCAGTCTGGCGATGCCGCTCGCGACGCCTTTTCGGATCTGAATTCCGCATTTGTCCAGGACGGCGTTGTCTTGGACGTTGCTGACAGGGTGGTTCTGGAACGCCCCATCCTGATCCAGCACATAGCGACGGCCGGGGTCCCGATGCTTCTTCAGCCGAGACTTCTGGGCGTGTTTGGGGCGGGATCTCAGGCCCGCGTGGTAGAGATTTGCCGGACGGTTGGCAACGAGGCCGTGGTTACCAACTCCGTGGCCGAGTTCTTTACCGCGCGACATGCCAACGTGGATCATTTCAGGCTTATCGACGAGAACGATGCGTCCGTGCACGTCAACAACCTGAGATCCTATCAGGAAGGCGATAGCCATTTTGCCACGAACGTGATCACGGTCTCCGGCGGCATGGTCAGGAACCAGTCCTACTTCCTGCCCGACGGCGAAAATTGCGAAACCCACCTCTCCGGGTTTTACCTGGCGCAGGGCAACGCGCACATCGACAATCACACCCTGGTCGATCACGCCAAACCCGAGTGTTATTCCAACGAGTTGTTCAAGGGGATTCTCTCGGATCGCGGCACAGGCGTGTTCAACGGGAAGGTGCTGGTGCGGCAGGATGCCCAGAAGACCAATGCCTACCAGACCAACAAGAGCGTGATTCTCGGCGAAACCGCACGCATGTTCTCCAAACCCGAGTTGGAAATCTACGCGGATGACGTCAAGTGCAGCCACGGCGCCACCACGGGGGCCCTGGACATGGAGGCCATGTTCTACCTGCAGTCTCGTGGCATCCGTCCGGCGCAGGCTCGCCTGATGCTTCTGGAAGCTTTTGTTGCGGACGTTCTGGAGCGGATTTCAGTGAAGGCAGTCCGGAACCACGTCGACGAACTTATCCGGGCCAGACTCGCCGCATAGATGCAGCCCGCAGCACCCAGAATATCCACCCGTGCCTTCGACGTCTTCGAAGTGAGAGCCGACTTCCCGGTCCTCTCTCGGCGCATCCATGGATATCCGCTGGTATACCTGGATAACGCCGCCACAACCCAGAAGCCGTTGACGGTTCTGGATCGGCTGGATGCCTACTACCGGAGCGAGAACGCGAATGTGCACCGCGGCGTGCACACCCTCTCGCAGGAGGCAACGGAGGCCTACGAGTCCGTCCGTCCCATTGTCCAGAAGTTTCTGGGGGCTCGCTCGCCCAACCAGATTGTCTTCACCAAGGGAACGACCGATGCCATCAATCTGGTGGCGGGTTCGTTATCGCGTGGCTACCTGCGCCGGGGCGATGAGATCCTGATCACCGGGATGGAGCACCACTCCAACATCGTCCCCTGGCAGTTGGCCGCCGAAGCAACCGGCGCAGTCATCAAGGTGGTACCGGTGGACAAGAAAGGCCAGTTGGATCTGGACGCTTTCCAGCGGCTCCTTGGACCGAAAACCAGGTTCGTGGCCGTGGTGCACGTCTCCAACAGCCTGGGGAGCATCAATCCGATCCAGCAGATTGTCGCGGACGCCCATAGCATGGGCGTGCCCGTTCTCGTGGACGGAGCGCAGGCTGTCGCGCATGGCCCCGTGGATGTGGAAGCACTCGATTGCGACTTCTATTGCATTTCGGGCCACAAGGTCTTCGGTCCAACTGGAACAGGCGTCCTCTACGGAAAGGAGAAATGGCTTGAGGAGATGCCTCCATATCAAGGGGGCGGCGACATGATCTCGTCGGTCAGTTTTGAGCGGACCACCTACGCCGATGTCCCACACAAATTTGAGGCGGGCACCCCGAACATTGCCGGAATAATCGGGATGGGTGCTGCACTGGAGTACCTGTCGGCCTTTGATATCGACGACATTCGTGAACATGAGCGCCAGCTCGTTGCGGCCGCCACGGCCGGCCTGACCGAATTGGGTGGGATTAGATTGATCGGGACGGCCACCCATAAAACCGCGGTGGTCTCCTTTCTCCTGGAGGGGCTGCATCCCTACGATGTGGCGACCGTCATGGACCGCTTCGGGATCGCGGTACGAAGTGGGCACCACTGCACGCAGCCACTCATGGAGCACTACGGGATTCCGGGGACTCTTCGTGCCTCTTTCGCCCTGTACAACACGCTTGATGAGGTAGAAAAACTAGTCGAGTCGGTCCAGAAAGCCAGAGACTTCCTCTCATGACGGACATCCAGACCACTGCGATGGACGCGCGCGCCGAGGAGATCGTCCAGGACTTCGCACTCTTCGATGACTGGATGGGTCGCTACGAATACCTCATTGAAATGGGCAAAGACCTGGCTCCGCTTGACGATGCCTATCGGACCGATGCCTACAAAGTTCGGGGATGTCAATCCCAGGTCTGGCTGGTCGCCGAGAGAGGAGCAGAGGACACAATCCGCTTCCACGCCGACAGCGACGCGCTGATTACGAAAGGCCTGGTTGCGCTTCTTCTCAAAGTTCTGGATGGGCAACCCGCCGGCCAGATTGCCGACTCCGACCTTGTGTTTTTGGATCGCATTGGGATGAAAGAGCACCTTTCGCCCACAAGAAAAAACGGGTTGGACGCCATGGTTAAACGCATGAAATCATTCGCAGAAGCGTTTCTAGCCGCATGAACGATCAACCAACCAACCCGGCGGACCTGACCGACGCAGAGCTCGAAGTCAATATCGTCGAGATGATCAAAACGGTCTACGATCCAGAGATTCCGGTGAACGTCTACGATCTCGGCCTCATTTACGGCATCCGCATCAATCCAGATCGGACGGTGCAGATCACGATGACCCTCACGGCCCCCAACTGTCCAGCGGCAGGGTTTCTACCAGGGCAGGTTGAACAGCGAGCGCGCACGGTTGACGGCGTGACCGAAGCGGAGGTAGAACTCACCTTCGATCCGCCCTACACGCCCGAGATGATGTCGGAAGCTGCCAAACTGGAGCTGGGGTTCCTGTAACGGGCCTGTCCTTGCAGTGGTGCTCACGGCCTCCGCGCGCAGTGGTAAGTGGGAGACCGCCGGGGCACTCCTCCCTGCCTCAATTGCTACTCTGTGTCCAGACGCAGCCCGTCGGGCAATTCGTTGGTGTCGTCGGGCTTCAGGGCCACTCCCTTGCTGTTAAGGAGAGCGCCACAACGGGCAATCCCTTCGACGATTCCCTGGGCTACCTGTCCTTGGCGGATACCCTCCCGCACCGAGCCGATAACATCGACCCAATCGTCTGACGAGACCTTGGCGTTGATTCCCGAATCCCCGACCACCTCGATCCTGCGCTCAAAAAGAGAGACAAAAAGCAGGATGCCCGTCCTGTCTACCGTGTCAAACACCTCTTCGTCCAGGAATGCCTGCTTGGCCTTTCGATGCACGGCCAACGTCATTGCGGCATCTCCAGCCATCAGACGCCGGAAGGAATCCACGGAATAGGCAAGCAACCAGCCAAACCCGCCGGAGACCAACCCAATGGCCGCCACGGACCCGCCCGCACCCAGCCACGCGGTACCCCAGCCGTCGGACAGCATTTCTGCCGCCAGAACCAGGGCAATCCCGATCAAGGCGAACAGGCCAGCTGCGCGCCATAGCGCGATGTCGTAACGATCCGACCTCAGCGACACGAACGGCACTATCTCCCCCGCCGTTTGCCCTTCGGCGGCCTTCACCGCCTTCTTGACTGCTTCCAGATCCGTATTGCTAAAGCTGATCATCCTATTGTCGTGTGCTCAGCGGCTATACGGTCGCGCAGGGCTTCGGGTTCGGTTATCCCAGACCAATTTGGCTTGGCTTGTTTGGAGCGTCCCCCGGGCCCGCAGGATTCGACGGTGAGTTGCCGACGCGGCCGAGTCTTCGGTGCCAGCGTGCCTACTTGTGCAGCTCGATGGTGGCCCCGCTCCGTGTTGTCAACTGGAGGGTCGATCCCTCGAGGATCATGTCGTCAACGGCAGGAAGGTTTTCGAGGAAGGCCGTCCGTACTTCGTCGTCGCCGCACCCAAACGTGCTGGTACGGAATCGGTTTATGGCAATCGATGACTCGGAGGCATCGTAGTCCGCAGTGAACGAGGCGCAGCCCGCGGTTCCGCTCAGCTCGTCTTCCGTGCGAAAACTGATGCCGTAGTCCTGGTTGCTACTCCGATACCCGTGCCCGCCGACCCAGACGACTCCCAGGTACCAGGTCGTTCCGGAAAGACCGTGTCCCCGGCCGCCGCCGCCATCGTCAACCACGACGATGCACCCGGAAACGGCAAGAAGCAGAGCGAGGAGGGCGAGAGTCCCTCCGGTGCGAGAGTAGAGCTGAGTCATATCGAGTGGCTTTTGGTGAGCTTTCACTCCCCAATTGCCGCTCCGTATGGTCCGCTGGTAACAAAGCAGTCGGTTTGTTACCCAAGCCGCGCTGGCCGCGGCTGACTCAGGTTACCCCTCGCCAGAAACCGTATCGATCGCGTCTTGAGCGCGGATGTGGATAGGGTCGCTGGGGTCTCCGACAATCCGCTGAACCTTCCGAAACTGCTCCAAGGCACCGTCCACGCGGTTGATCTGCAAAAGCATGATGCCGCGATTGAAGTTGGCCTGCACATGCAGTGAGTCCCGCTCTAGAACAGCCTGCGTCTCCTGGATTGCGGACATGGGGTTATCGGGATCGTAGAGGTAGGCTACCGCCATATCCGTGCGGACATCCAGATTGTCCTCGTTGATCCGAAGAACCTCGCGGTAGGCCGCAATGGAGCGTTTCGCGAATCCGGTGCGGTTATCGGAGCCTTCTGCGGCCCGATCCATGGAGTCGTAAAAGAGGTTGCCCGCCAGTGTCCAGTCCTCCTCCCTATCGCTCTCTTCGGCGACCATCACCTGTGCCTCTCCGGCCAGATCATAGCGACCCGCGTTGACAAAGAGCTCTACACGCCGACTCATGAAGGTCAGCCGAGCTTGCCCAGTACTCTGAGCTACGCTGTCATCCAGCGCTTCTATCTGCGAAGCTATACCCGAGGGTACTGGCGCGAAAGCATCGGGTGACAGCGCCACCGGGGACTGTGCGCCCGAGCCGCCGGAGTTGTTCAGCACCCCGATCATGAAGAGGGACACGACTATCAAAAGCGCCGCGCCAACAATGATGCCGACCCGTTTGCCAACGCCTTCTTCTACGGAAGGGCCGTGCTCTGCGCGGGCAGGCGGCAGACGGTTGTCCCGTGCCTGGGCATCTCGGGTGACTGCCTGGCGGACGTGGCTCGAAGAGGCAGACCCGTCAATGCTCTGAAGAGTCGCCCCACACTGCGAGCAAAACCGGGCCCCGCCCGGGTTCTTCCATCCGCAAGCGTTGCAAAACACAACGCCAGAAACGGCCGCCAGCGCTTCGACTGGAGTATGTTCTCCGACCGCACTTGCCGCGACCCCGGATTTATCCTCGAAGGCGACACGCTCAAGGTCCAAGGGGTCGATGCCTGCCTCCGTGCCACAGAGACCGCAGCGCTCATCGTCAGGCTTCAGCCCGCCACCACACGCTTTGCAGGAGAGTCTCATTATTTGCTCGTCCCCCCAAGCCGGAGGTCTACCTCCTTACGAAACTCCTTGGACGGCTTGAATACCGGCAGGCTGCTGGCCGGCACGGCAATGGGCTGATTGGTCCTGGGATTTCGCGCTGACCGGGCGGCCCGCTCTTGAACCAGGAAGCACCCAAAACCACGCAGGTCCACGCGCTCGTTTTGGAGGAGGGCATCCTTGACGGTGTGGATGAAGCCGTTCACCACGGCCTCCGTTTCCAGTCTGGTCAGGCCTGTGCCTGCCGCAATTCGCTCGATGATGTCCGCTTTTGTCACGCTGAAGTTGTCCGTTTTTCGATTCGCTGGCTTTACGCGGTCCGCGTGGCCATGATCCGACAACAAACGCCTCCTATCTTGACTTGATGAAGGATTTTCCAAGTTCCAGATGGCGACCCACGCCCAGGCATCTGTTGGGAGAAATCTCGATTCGGTCGGCCATGTTTCCGCTGGTCCGGGGCCTCTGGAAAACGCGCGTGGTAGCGGGTCTGCACTACCTGAACGGCGAGCCGTGTTTCCTGTACGGAAATCACTCCAACAACTTCGATCCCTTTTTGGTGAACTGGGACGTCCCGCTGGGACATTGCTCCTCCGGTGTACTGACTGCGGAGTTCATGCAAAAGGGCCTCATCCCGGCCGCGTTCAGGTCTATTGGGCTGCTTTCCACCCGAAAACGAGTCCCGGAGCCGCATCTGGTGGGTCGGATCCTCCGCCTCCTGCGAGCGGGTCGAAATGTGCTCATCTACCCTGAGGGCGGGAGGCGATGGGACGGTCGCCCGGCGACGTGGATTTCGTCCACGGCCAAGCTCTTTTCAAGGACAGGGGTTCCGGTCCACCCGGTAATTACCAATGGGTCCTATGTGGCCTGGCCGCGTTGGGCAGACTGGCCGCGACCCGCCCGCATCGAGGTGACGGTGCTGCCGGCAGTTGACCTTTCAGACATTTCACAAACGGAAGAGGCCGTCGCCCGACTCTCGGCCCCTATCGCGCAGGATGAGAACCTGCCTCCTCCCCACCTCAGGCCCACATGGGCCTTCCGGCCCGCGGACGGCATAGAGCGACTTCTATACAGGGACCCTGTCACGGGCGAACATGGCGGCCTTTTTACGGAGGACGGTCACCGGATTTCAAACGCTGCAAGGACTATGAGATGGCGTATGCTGCCGGACAGTCGGATCCTGGACGAAGAGTCGGGCGAGATCCATCTGACGGGTGACCTCTACCATCGTATTCGAAACCTCCCCCTGGAGCCCACTTCCGACGGCTACCTGCTGCATAACCATGTCACCGTGTTGGCGGGAGCCGGACTGGGAGCCATGTTGGACCTGGGCCGCGGAGCCGTCTCGCTCTCGCGCACTCACCTGCGACTCAAGACGCTCCGGATGGAGGAGACTATCGGTCTGGAGGATGTCCTCTACGCGGGCGTCGAGCGCAACTACAAGCTTCAGATCACGCTGCGGGACCGCATTCTGGAGCTTCACTTCACGAGCGGAGGAAGCGCTCTGCAATGGGAAGATGCGTTCCAAATATTAAGACCGGTTGACGCATGAACGCCTGGCAACTTGAACTGACGGCGTTCGACTTGATGCGCGATGGTGCGCTTCTTGGCGGAGCCCTCCTGGTGGCCACGATTCTTCGCCACAGGGTCCGCTTCTTTCAGCGTTACCTGATCCCGAATGCCTTGATAGCCGGATTTCTTGGCTTGATTATCGGCCCAGAATTTCTGGGGGTGGTCCCCATTTCCCTTGAGCGAATGGGTGCCTACGTGTATCACCTGCTCGCCCTCACGTTTATCTGCGTGGGCCTCAAGGGCGGGTCTGGCAGGCGTTCCTATGCCGCCATTCACCTGGGTTTTATGCAGGTGATGTGTATGACTCTGCAAGCTTTGGTGGGACTGGCGATCCTCCTCGCGCTTCATTTCATGGTTGATCCGGGCACGGTCCCGGCTGCGGGCCTGTTGCTTCCACTGGGATTTGCGATGGGCCCCGGTGTGGCGTTTTCCATAGGAGAGTCCTGGTCCCAGTTTGGCTTCCCCGAGGGGGCGTCGGTAGGACTCACGATGGCGGCTGTGGGCTTTCTTGTGGCCTATGTGGTCGGCGTGGGGCTTGTCCACCGGCACGACCGCATCGGCACGCAACTACCCCTTTCGGTGCGTACGGGCGTCTTGTCTGATGGTGAAAGGGCCATCGCGGGCCGCCTCACACTATCGCCAGCCGCGGTGGAGCCGCTTGCGTTCCATCTTGGCATGGTGGCCTTGGTCTACGGGCTGGCTTATCTGGCCACCTTCGGCTTGGCCAATGGTCTTGAGCTTCTTGGCCGCCCTCAGGAGGTCGCGGTGGTGTGGTCCTTTCATTTCATACTCGCCAATCTCATCGCGCTGTCCGTCAGGTGGATTCTCGGGGCCACCGGGGCAACTCGCGTACTTGACGGTGGGCTTCTGGACAGACTCACCGGCGTCATGGCGGACTACCTCATTGCGGCGTCCATCATGGCCATTTCCCTCACCATTGCGTGGCGATACGCGCTGCCCATAATTCTGATGGCCGGATCGGGCGGGTTGGTGACCTTCTACGCGCTCAGATTCGCCTCGCGCAGACTCTTCAAGCACTACCAGTTCGAACGTTTCATAGGCATCTTTGGCCAGATGACGGGTACGGTGACCTCCGGGCTGGCGTTGATCCGCATTCTGGACCCGGAGTATCGTTCCCCGGTCGCCCAGGATCTTGTCCTCTCCTCTGCCATTGCGCTGGCTCTGGGTTTTCCCCTCCTGGCGGCCATCTCTATCCCGTTCACGGTCTACGAGGGTAGGATAGAAGGTTATTTCGTCCTCGCGGGCTTGCTCGCCGCCTACTTTGTGGTGTTCATGACGGGCTGGTGGCTCTACGCGCGCCAGTCGACAGAGGACACACCCGTGTAACAATGTCGGGTTAGTCAGCACCCATTCCCATGCTCAAACACACCCCATTCCTGTTGCTACTCCTCGCTGCCGGGGCCTGCAGCCCACCACCAGACGCGCAGTCTGTGGTGGACAGGTCGATTGCATGGCAAGGGGGCCAGCGCCTCGAAAATGCGGAAATGACCTTTGAGTTCAGGGACAGGAGCTTTCGCGTCCTCAGAAACAGAGGGATGTTCGAATACGAACGGCGATACGTTGACTCCACGGGGGCCAATGTCATGGAAATGCTTTCCAACGATGGCCTGATTCGAGAGATTGACGGACAACTTGTGGCGCTTGACTCTGCCTCCTATGCCTCTGCAGAGACCGCTGTCAACTCGGTCGTCTATTTCGCGCTGCTACCGCTGCCGTTGAACGACCCGGCAGCCCGGAAACAGCTACTCGGGACGACCGTCGTGGATGGCAGGACCTACCATGAACTTGAGGTCACCTTTGCTCCCGAAGGGGGCGGTCGGGATTACGATGACCGGTTCATCTACTGGATTGATGTCGAGTCCGGTGCACTGGATTACCTGGCCTACTATTTCCACGTGGACGATGGTGGTTCCAGATTCCGAAAGGCGGTCAATCTCCGCGAGGTCGAGGGCGTCCGTATTGCGGACTATCTCAACTTCCAGGCGGCAGACCTGACACTGGACAACGTCGAAGATTATGACACGTACTACTCGACCGGGAAGGCAGAGCTGGTGTCCGAAATAAACCTGGAAAACGTCCAGATTCGGATCTTAGAACCGGATGCCTAGCTCAAACGACGGGTGAAGCCCCAGGTCGTAGACATCCACGGCAACCGTGCTCTCGACAGTCGGGTTCTGGATGGTCCCTGAAACCTCGCGGGGTACCAAGGTCCTGTACCAGACATTCTTCTGATCGTACGCGTTGTAGACCGAGATTCCGGCAGTAACTGACCGCGCACCCACCTGACGTTCCCAGGAAACGCCAAGATCCAGACGGTGAAACACCGGGAGCCGGTTGGCCTCGGTCGGGTCCCCGAATCTCAACGGGTTTGGTGTCCCCGAGGCGATGGACCACGTTGCGTTGGCGGCAATGCTCCCCCTTCGCGCCTCTAGGGTTGCCGTGTATTGATGCCGGCGGTCCCAGGAAACCGGAAACTCAGCGCCGCTCAAGAGCCGCGGACTGTCGTAGACCGCCTTGGACAGTGTGTAGGCGTGGCTCCACAGCACCGGCCCCGTACGATGCCGGGCCATCACCTCCAGGCCATGAGCCCACCCGTCCACATTGGTCAGCCATGGGTTGGTCAACTCTCCCACCAGACTCTGATTGCCCGGATTCGGATTTGCTGTCTCGTGGAGGCGAAGGTTTGAGTAGACCTTTCGGTAGCCCTCAAATTGCAAGAAGAGGCTGCTTCCCGGTCGGAGGTAGATCCCTCCGGTGAGATAATCGACCATACCGGGCGACTCCTGGGCGGAGCTTAGAATCCAGATTTCGGGGGCACTCTCTTCGACTGGTTGTACCTCCAACCGATGCAAGAACTGGTGATTACGGCTGTAGCCCAGCATGGCCGAAAGAAGCCCCTCTCCCCCGACACTGATCTGTCCACGTGGGCTGATGCGGGTGTATTTGCCTGTTGAGTAGAAATGAGACCGAAGCCCGAGCTCGTAGCGAATCAGGCCACGCCGCGGCGACGAGTACCCACCGTAGAAGTCTACCTGCGAGGCCTCCAGGCCAAGATTGAAGTCCGGCCGGTTGGTGTTGAATTCGTTATAGCTGACGTCATAGAAGTTCAGGTCTGCGCCTGCAGACCAGATGCCTCCGTGGCTCACGCTGACCTCGGGTGCAAACCGCAGTTGGGTGAGTCTATTGTCATTGGCAAACGCGTCCAGACGCAGCTGAGGCGGGCCTTGAGAGCCCCCGGCCTGCCCCTCTCTCCTCACCCCAAGGACGGAATCGTTGGCATAGGAACCCGAATACCCCGTGACCCCTCCCACCGCTGACAGGTAGGCCGATCCGGCCAGAGACTGTCCGAATTGAAGTCCGACCGCGCTGGCACCCCAGTTGCTCTTCGACGAAGTCTGCTGCCCCGCCGTGGCGTTTTGAGTCCGCAATCGGCGCTCCCCGAGTTGCTCCGTCCTGTCGCCGCCGCTGTACCCGGTCGCGGTCAACCGACCACCCCGCTTGGTCTCCAGCAGCAGTTTGGCGTGCAGGTCGTAGTAGCTGGCGTCGCCGCTCAGCACCTCGAACGGCCTACGGCCCAGGTTGTCGATGCTGGTCTCGCGGCCAATGTCCAGGCCCTGGGCGATGAGGTCGTCGTTTCCGAACCAGTCCAGGTTTGATAGATACGAAAGCCGGCCCGAGACCAGCCAGCTTCCACGCCCGCCGCCCAATGGGCCCTCCATGGTCCCTCGCACAGAGGTGTTGGACGCACCGATCGAACCGGAAACCTGCTCCTGCGAACCGGTTCGGGTCAGGAAGGAGACCGTCCCTCCGGGTGGGGCCTGATACGAGGCCGGAGCGATTCCGTAGTAGAATGCCACGGCTTGAAGGGCATCCTCGTTGAATGCATCGAACAGCCCGAACATATGCGTCTGACTGTAGATCGGGAGGCCGTCCAGCAGAATCTGAAATCCGTCGGACTTGCTCCCGCGCACAACCATCCCATCCGAGAGGGCCGCAGACAACGAGACCGATGGAAGAGAGGCCAGGGAGCGAAGCACCGAAGACTCCCCAAGAGGTGCAAGAACGCCCGGGCTGAGCAGGTGCTGCCACGTTGTGTCCAGGTCCGAGTGCAGAATGGTCCCGGACACCACCACTTCACGTCCCATCAGCGGCTTGGCGATTAACCTGACCGATATTTCCCGCAGTCCGCCAGATACGTTGACCTGAACGGTGGTGGGGTCAAAACCCAGATAGGACACCGTCAATTGCTCTGAAACACCGGAGCCGAGCTCAACCTCGAAGAATCCCCCCTCGTTGCTGGAAACACCACGGAGATTCCCGTCGTCGTCAATCCACGTGATGCTTGCGAAGGGCAAGCGGCCCCCCGATTCTCCGTCCAACACGAAGCCGGAGACCTTGTGCGTTTCGTTGGGCCTGGTTTGCGGGTCCAGCCTGAATACCAGTACCTGCCCGCGCTCGTCGTCCACCCGCACGCCAAGCCCCAACTCCGTCAACGCATCGGAAACGGCTCCAATGGGATCATTTCCCAGCGAGAGAGACACCGTCTGCCCAGCGATCAGGGCATCCCGATAGAAGAACCGGTACGCAGTACTTGTCTCCACCGAACGGAAGACGTCGCGGAGATCCGCGGCGTTGAAGGTCTGCGCGCTTACCGTGGTGCCCAGAAACAGATAGACCGCCACCACGGCAAAAAACGCGCGCGGTTGCGGCCGGAGCCAGGTCCATGACGGTGTGCGGTCTAAGGGCCGCATGCGGTATCCTGATTTGCGGTAGAGCCGCTAGTTCCTGATGAAACGAAGGCCTGAACCAGACTCCACGAACTGTCCGCCCAGAACCAGGGCAAAATCCGCGAGGGCGGCCGACTGTTCCCCGAGTACGAGAGTTCCCGTCAAGAACTCTGACCTGACACCCTCCGGAATCTGAATCGTGATTCCAAAATGCCGACCCAACTCGCTGGCCACCTCGCCCGCCGAGCGCGACTCGTACACCAACCTTCCGCTTATCCAGTCCAGATCTTCCACTCCTGAAACGGACTCCACGGGCTGCATCACCCGCTCACTGGCCGCCACCCGCTGACCTGGCTCGAGAATCACCTCGGAGGAGCCGGCCAAGAAGCGGACACTGCCCTCCTGCAGGTACACCGACGTAAGAGTGTCAGTGGCCAATACATTAAACCGGGTCCCCAGAACCTCGACTCTACCGAAGTCAGTGGCGACCGAAAATATTCTATCCGGGTTTCGCGTCACGCTGAAGAAAGCCTCGCCCTCCAGTCGGAATTCCGAGGCCACCTTGGTGCCGAAGACGCGACTTCCAGGACGGAGCGTAATTACGGAGCCGTCTGCCGTCTGGTATTCTACCTGGCTCGTCGAAGCCTCGGCAAGTAGTTGGCCGGGGGCGGGACTCAGGATCCGCGGTACAGCGATCAGAATCAGCACGGCGGCGGCGATGGAGACTGTACCCCACACCAGTCTCATTGGGGTGAAGCGCCGTACCGCCAGTCTGGATGCACCCACACGGGTGGCCCTTTCAATCTTTGCCCATATCGCCGCTCCTCGGCGGGCGTCCTGTGGTATTGCCTCGTACACATCCCGGTAGGCCCTGAGAGCATCTACCAACCCATCTTCGCTCTCCGGCCAATCCCTGGACTCAACGAGTCGAGCGGCCAGTTCGCGATCGCGATCATCTGGTAACGAATCGTTCATGTTATCGGAAAGTAGCGTTTGAGATGGAGATGGGTTTTACGCCAGCGGCGGGACCCCGACTCGGAGTCCCGCCGGCAGGCCCAGAATGGAATACTCAGCCGCCATTCCCCCCACGGCGTTGACCTGGCATTCCTCCCTGCTCCTGGCCGCCTCTGCGCTGTGCATGTCGGCGAGCCCTGTGCGAGAGTGCCTCATGAATCTGCCAGATCTCAAACGAGGCATCGGTCGGTAAGGCCGAGGCGACCGCTGCATCAAGGTCCGTGCGGAGCGCCTCGATCTGCGCTTGCACATCGCCCGACCTGTCAATGGCCTGGAGGGCATCCCTGAACGCATCCACGGTAGCAAGAAGAGCATCCGCCTCGGGATCAGTAATCCCCAGAACTTCGGCCATCACCAAGCGCTCTTCTGCCTGACGAGTGCCGCGAGCGGCCCCGTGCTCGGCGCGGGCGGCCTCAAGGGCGTCCGTTTGCTCCTGTGTCAGATTTGCAGCAAGGTACGCTTCGATGGCGGCCTTCACTTCCTGGTGTATTACCTGGATGGCATCGTGTGCTGCTTGTGCTGCTGGATCATCCCCGGCATCACGGGCCGCACGAACCTCCGTCATTAGCACTTCAATCTCGGCGCGCCGTGCCTCCCGGATGGTCTCCAGTGCTGCAGTTTGGTCTGCCGTCAGGATGCCGGACAACGGGTTTCCGCCGCCGGGCATGCCGGGTCCGCCGCGCATGCCGGGTCCGCCACTGAAGTCGCCGTTCCGGTCGCCTTGGCCTCCGTCACGTCCGGGACGGCCGCTTCCGTTGAGGAGAGCTTCCTTCTGCTCGACCGTCAGCGTAGTTGCCAACTCTGCCGCGAGGCGCCATAAGAATCCGGGATCCTCGGCTCCGTCGTCTCCAAAGCTGGCTACGGTGCCGTTCACTGCACTCACTTGTGCGGACGAGAGTGCGAGATCCGCGCTCAGTTCGCTTGCGAACGCCTCAATTACGTCGGCTTCTGAGGTACCGTCGTCGAGGGCTGAATTTGAATCACAGGCCGTAATGGCGCTGCCTAGCAGGAGAACCAGGAATGCGCTCCGGGCGGCGCGCCCAAGCCAGGATTGATTGGAGATTGATAGTTTCATGACTGGTAGTCCACTGAATGTGATTGTTTTCGATTGTTGGGCCACTTCAGTGCCCTCCGTCGATTCCAGTACACGGGTAGGGTGGTCTCCCCCCCAAGGTCGATGTGACTTTTCTATTCCTGGCGTCATCTCAATCCAGCAAGTTTTTCCCGAACCGTCTTCAAAGCCATTCCCATGTGGTTTTCAACCGTTTTGGGGCTGATCTCGAGCGCTTCGGACGCCTCTCTGTAGCTGAAGCCCTCGAGCATGCACAACTCGAAAACCGCCCTCCTTTTCTCCGGCAGCGCTGCGACCGCTGCGGCCACCTGATCACGAATGTCACGCCCTTCAGCCGGGTCGCTGCTTCTCTCCATTGGCTCGACGGCTTCAGGCGTAGCGTCCACGAAACGGGCTCCGTCCCGAAACAGATTCAGTGCCCGCGTATGCGCGATGCGATAGAGCAGCCCACGGAGGGATCCGTCTTCGCGGATTTTCTCTCGGCGTTCCCAGACGTACACGAACGCATTTTGAACCAGGTCCTCTGCCGCGTCGGGCGCCACATTCCGATGGACCAGGTAGCGAAGCAGGGCCCCGTGATATTCCTCGAAGAACCGACGAAAGGCGGTTCGATCTCCGCGCCGAATTGCATCTGACATCTCCCGCTCCTCGCCCGGGGTGAGTGCTGCCGCGAGGACAATCAGCAATTCAAGAAAGAGCAAATCGGCTGTCTTTTTCGGGGTGGTCCGCCAAGATACACGCCTCACGGCCGTTGAAAAACCCGGTATATTCCCTTCATGATGAATCCTGCACCCTGGCCACAAACGAGCACTGAATCTGGCGTTACCGGGCCTCTCCAAGAGGCCATTTCGCGCCTGACCCAGCACCTCGCCGCGGCCCTAACCCCGGAATTGGCGGAGGCCCTGGCGGTCGTACACGGAGATGCCACTACCTCCGAGAGCCTTCGGACGTGGCTTGAAGGTGCTTCGGTTGACCTGATCGCCCAGCTTCTGAGGGCGGATACCGCCCTGTTTCATCTGCTGAATCAGGCTGAGAAGGGCGAAATCGTGCGGGTGAACCGCGAACGATCCGTGGCCTCGGACCCGGATAAAGGTCGACCCGAGTCCGTCATGGATGCCGTTGGGAAAATGAAAGAAATGGGGGTCACGGCCGAACAATTCGAACGCTTGGCCGATCGGATCGACATCCGCCCCACCATTACCGCGCACCCCACCGAGGCCAGGCGACGTTCCATTCTGTATCGCCAGCAGGCCATTGGGGCGGCTCTCACCAGACTCCATCAGGGTCAACTGCCTCCCAGCGAAACAGAGGACCTTGAGGCCTCTCTTGCTCGCGACATTCACCTCCTGCATCTGACGGACGAGGTTCGGCCGCGGCGGCTGACCGTCGCCGATGAAGTGGAATACGGGCTCTACTTTCTGCAGCACACGGTTTGGGATACGATTCCGCGGATCAGCAAGGACCTGCGCCGTGCGGCCTCCCGACACTTTGGCATCCAGATCAAGGCAGCCGCCCCTGTCCGATTCCGAAGCTGGATCGGCTCTGATCGTGACGGTAACCCCTTCGTCACGCCGGAAACGACCATAAACACCTTCATGCGGCAGCGCCAAGCCGCCCTTCAGGCTTTCCTGAAGGAGTTGAGAGTCGTCAGGCGTGTCCTTTCCGTTTCGGAGACCCAGACACCAACCCCGTCGGTTCTCCTGGCCAGCCTCGAGAAGGATGCCCGGGAGGTCCGGCTTCCTGGGGTGGTACTTGAGCAATTCGAGCGAGAACCTTACCGGTTGAAACTCTCCTACATGATGGCTCGCGTCCATTCATTGCTGGAGGTAGACAAGGGCGTACAAGGCGCGGATATCGTGTCTTCGGGGTATTCCGGGGCTGGGCTGGTGCGGGACATTCAGGTACTGCAGGAGGCGCTCACAGAGAGCGGCCTGGCTGAAGCCGCCACGACCGGCCCGCTCCAGGAATTGCTGGATCGCGCTCAAGTATTTGGATTTCACTTTGCAGCGCTTGACGTTCGCCAGCACAGCCAGGTGCATGAATCGGCCGTCTCGGATCTGCTGCAGCGGGCGGGAGTGACCGACTCCTACAGTGATCTGTCCGAAGAGGATCGTCAGCGCGTGCTCTCGGAAGAGCTCGACAACCCTCGCCCGCTCTTGGCTCCGGGTGCGGTCGTGGACGAGACGTCCAGGATGGTCCTGGATACTTTCCGCGCCATCCAGACCATCATCAAGACCGACCAGGATGCCTTTGGGACCTTCGTTGTAAGCATGACCCACACGGTCAGCGACCTGCTTGAAGTCATGCTTCTGGCAAAGGAGGTTGGTCTTGCGCGCGTAGGGCCCGGAGGGTTTGAGTGCCCGCTGGACATTTCCCCCCTCTTCGAGACCATTCAGGACCTTGCGGACTCCGGTGAATTCATGGAGTCGCTTTTTGCCCACCCGGCGTACCGATCCCATCTCGAGCACCGGGGGCGTTTCCAGGAATTGATGCTGGGCTACTCGGACTCCAACAAGGATGGTGGGTTCTGGATGGCCAACTGGGCGCTACACAACGCCCAGAAGACGCTTGGCGATGTATGCCGAAGCGCAGGGTATGACTTCAGGCTGTTTCATGGCCGTGGAGGCACGGTGGGCCGCGGGGGTGGCCGCGCCAATCGGGCTATCTCGGCCATGCCCGGATCCTGCCGGAACGGACGGATCCGGTTCACCGAACAGGGAGAGGTTATCTCTTTCCGGTACGCGCAACCGGATATCGCGCACCGGCATCTGGAGCAGATCGTCGGGGCGACGCTGTCCACAAGCACGGAATCCGTTGAGCCTGTGGTGTATCCCGCTCGGTGGCTGGCGGCCATGAACCTGATCGCTTCTGAGGCCATGAGTGCCTACCGCGCGCTCATCGATCACCCTGATTTTTGGAGCTGGTACACGTCCATAACACCCATCGAACATATCAGTCGTCTGCCGATCGCCTCCAGGCCCGTTTCCCGAAAGGCAGCCGGTGAGGTGGACTTTGAAGGCTTGCGCGCTATCCCATGGGTGTTTGCCTGGACCCAGACGCGGTACACCGTTCCCGGCTGGTACGGCACCGGAGCAGGACTGGGCAAAGCACTCGAGGCAGACCCCGAAATCCTGCGCGACATGTATCGTGATTGGCCGTTCTTTACGGCCGTGATGGACGCCGTCCAACTGGAAATGGCCAGGGCCCGTCCAGAGGTCTCGGAGCAATACGCCTCACAGTCGGAAGACCGCTCATTCCATCGGCGGGTCATGGAGGACCTTGACCGTGCACATAAGTCTGTCCTGGCGATAACCGGGCAGGACGAACTCCTGGATCACAGTCGTGCCGTGCAGCGGTCGATTGCCTACCGCAACCCTCTGACCGACCCCATCAATGCCATGCAACTGGAACTGATGCATCGATACCGTGCGGAGACCAACGACGAGCAAAAATCCCGACTCCGCGAGTTGCTCTACCTGTCGATCAACGGGATTGCTGCGGCCATGCAGAGTACTGGCTAATGGTCCGTTGAATCGAGGCCCACTCTGTCAGTCGGACCCGGTGACCCGAACCATTTCGTCCACGGTGCTCTCTCCCATGAGGACCATTTCACGGGCGGAGTCGGACAGGGTCAACATACCCTCGGACATCGCCGTCACCTTCAGCGCTTCCTCGTCGATCATGGTTTCAGACCCCATGACGAGCCTTCTGATGGCTGGCGTAAAGGGCAGAACCTCCGCGATGGCGCGGCGGCCCTTGTAGCCCAATCCAGTGCAAGTCTGGCAACGGGGCTTGTCTCCAGGTATAAAAATCTTGCCAGAGGTAGCCTCTTCGTCACTGAAATTGAGAATCCGCAGCAGGTCCAGATCGGGTGAGGGATCGGGGCGCTTGCACTCAGGACAAAGTTTGCGAACCAGCCGCTGTGCCACGACCAGGTTGATGGCGTAGGCAATCAGGAACGGCTCGACACCCATCTTGAACAACCGGGAAACGGCGCTGGGTGCATCATTGGTGTGGAGCGTTGAAAAGGTAAGGTGGCCCGTGTTGGCCAGCTTGACGGCGAGTTCGGCGGTGAGCTGGTCCCGCATCTCGCCGACCATCACGATATCCGGATCGTGCCGCAGGATTGCCCTGAGCGCGCCCTCCAGATCCAGTTTATGGCTCAGCTTGATCTGACGAACACCGCGAATGATGTACTCAACCGGATCCTCAACGGTGAGGACATTCACCTTGGGCGTGACCACCTGATGAAGCGCTGCCACCAGTGTCGTGCTCTTGCCGGAGCCTGTCGGTCCAGTCAGGATGACCATGCCATGGGGCTGTCTGATGGCGATATCAAATCGATGCATGGCCGTTTCCAGCAAACCGATTTTTCTCAGGTCGGTTAGCACCTTGCGGTCGTCGAGCACTCGAATGACGATGCTCTCGGCGCTTATTTCCTGTCGCGCAGTGGCGATTGGCAGGATGGAAACGCGGAATCGGATAGTCGTCTCGTCGATCCATCGCTGGATGAATCCATCCTGAGCGCGGTCTTTCTCGAAACGATCGATGTTTACTGCGTTGTCCTTCACCACGGCCAGGAACGCTTCGGCCCGCACGTTTTCCTCCCGATACCAGAGCGAGAGCTCTCCGTCTATCCGGAAGTGAATTTCTATTTTCCCGTCAGGATTGGGGAAGATGTGCAGATCCGAGGTACCACTCTTGACAGCCTCGATCAAAGCTGCCTCGAAGAGATTGATGAGCTTCGAGCCCTTGATCTCTTTCTCAAGCTGAGCTTCGCTGACGTGAGCCTCCTCCTCGAAGTCTCCGTCACTGTTCAGCTCGAAAAAATCGTCGGCCGCCTCCAGCCTGTCCAGGTATTCGTTTCGACTGACAAATGACTCCGTGACCAGGGCTGCCAGGTCAAACTCCCCGCAGTACCGGACCTCAAAACGACGAATGTCCATCCGCTTCAGCAGCTGATGGACCTCCGGTCTGGTGGGGTCGTGGGTGGCAAACGTCCACCGGGGCTCCCCGGACAATGGCTCCGTGTCGAGGGCAATTGGAAGCAGGAACAGTTCCAACATGCTGTCCCAGGACTCCTCATCGAACGACTCCCGATTCTCTCCCAGGAATTTAAGAACGACGTCTTCGTCGATCTCAGCCGGCTCGAAGGCATATACCCTGGATGCTTCCAGGTAGATACTCCCCGTGTCCACTCCGGGAGTAACGGTGAGCATCCGCCACAACGGAAAGCGGACGCCGCTCTCTCTGCCGATCACCCACTCCTGGTACGCCGCCCGAACGTTCTCTTCGGTTATGAGGCCCTTGTCCAACAGCCGGTAAACGACACGGTCGTTTCGGCAGGCAGACTCAAAAGTTACTTCAGGAAGGCCGCCATTCTCGTGTTCCGGAGAAGGGTTCCGGTCGCGTTTGCCGCGCCGGTTCTTGTTTCCAAAGCCGAATTCTCTGGTTGCCATCCGGGATTATGCCGCTTTTCGGTTGGTGATTTCTGCGGCCTGCCGGGTCGTCCCGATCGTCTTTATCGAGCCCGGCAAGACTCCAGGAAGGAAGTCTGAAACGGCGCGGGCGCATTCCTCAACCCCGGTTCGGGAGACGTACCGGAGTGTGTATGTATCCTGCGATACGGTCTCCAGCATTCGTCGAACTTCCGGGCGGGTCGGGTCATAGGCAGCGAAGGTGAGGACGCCCGGCCTAGTGCGTCCCGCGGACGGGACAATGGGCAGGATTCCCAGACCGATGAGCCGGGGCATCACGGACGCGGGCCACTTCTTGGAGAGGTGGTCGATGAGACCAATCGTCTCCAGAAGGGAGACATCTACCCGGGCGAAGCCGTGTGAGACGGCAGCAGCCTCGAAAATGAGGTCTTCTGCGATTTCCTCGGTTCTGAGCAAAACCCGCCACAGCTTCTCCTGCCGGCCTGTCGTGCGCCAGAGACGTTTGGTTCTTGCCAGCGTATCGCGCGGCAGCACCCCCGTCGCCTGGAGGAAGGATATTACCCGGTCAGAGTCGGCACGTTTTTCCTCCGCCGGATGCAGGGAAGCGTCCTCGTAAATCCGATTGATTTGGCCCGAAGGCGCCAGTTGCACCGCCGAGAGCGGCTGAACATCGGAGACGGTTTGGGCGGCCTCGACCAAGCGAAGTGGCTGCCTGCCGTCCGTCACATGTCCAGAGTCCACCTCTGAGTGGGATTGTCGTCGGAATCTGCCAAGGAGTGATAACATTTCTGGCCCGATGATGCTGTTATTCAGTCTATACTGCGACGGTCTGCCCGACCTCTCGGTTTGACAGTCCTGCGAACGTAGTTTTGCCGGATCATGACTAAAGGCAATAACCGGACCACGTGGACAGAGGATTTCCGGGTCCGCGCATACGAAGCCGACACCACCGGAGCGCTCCGTCCGGACGTACTCTGCGATTACATGCAGGAGGCGGCCGCCAAGCATGCCGATCATCTTGGACTTGGGGCAGAATACCTCCTCAAGGGCGGGATGGCCTGGGTGCTTTCACGGCTCGTGGTCGAGATTGAGCGCCCGCCCATTTGGCAAGAGACCGTGCCCCTCGTGACATGGCCGTCAGGGCATCAGGGAATCTTTGCGACCCGAGACTTTCTCCTTGGTCCTGAAGGGAGTTTTGCCCGGGCGACGACCGCATGGTTCCTCATCGACATTGCCAGACGGCGGCCCGTTCGACTACCTGAATCAGTCGACGGCCTCGTGCTCCCCGATCGTCCTCGGGCCCTCATTGACGACTTTGCGCGGGTGCCCCCCATTGCCGTCGACGCGGTTGGGGTTGAAAGAGCCGCAGGACACACAGAAATCGATATGAACGGGCACGTAAATCACGTGCGATACCTTGCTTGGGCCCTTGACTCCATGGAACTGGACTGGCACCAGAAACACCGACTCCGGCGCGTGCAGGTTCAATATCGGACCGAGACGAGGGTTGGGGATGTGTTGACGGTGCTCAAGGCCCGGGTCCCGGACACCGACTTGACCTGGAACCACGAAATTCGCTCTGGCGCTGGCGATTTGGTAGCGCAGGCACGAACAGACTGGCTGCCCCGTTAGCCAGACTGGCTGCCCCGTTAGCCGAATCCCCCGTCAGTCCGGCGCGCATCGGACCACCGTCCGCCCCTGGATCCTGCCCGCAAACAGCTGCCGGGATTGCTCCGGCAGATCGGACAGTTCGACCTCGCTGGAGACCATCTCCACCAGTGCCGCATCAAGGAGCTCTG
This sequence comes from Rhodothermales bacterium, assembly GCA_047619685.1. GTDB lineage: Bacteria > Bacteroidota > Rhodothermia > Rhodothermales > UBA10348 > JABDJZ01. Next base: position 20,532 of record JBLHLC010000012.1, on the reverse strand, counting down.
AGATCCGGTCCCAGGCCCGCAGCCGAAGGTCCTGAGGACAGGTATTGGAGTCTATGCCAAGCAATCCAACACCCCTCAGGATAAACGGAAACACCGTCGTGTTTACCTCGGTCCCGCCAGCCAGCCCGCATGCGGCTACCGCCCCGCGCGTACCCGTTTGGCTTATCAACGCCTCAAGTGTGGCCCCTCCGACAGAGTCCACGGCCCCGCCCCAGCGGGCGGAGTCCAGCGGACGTGAGGCGCCGGCACCCAGGACCTCGCGCCCAATGATTTCATCCGCCCCCAGCGCCTTGAGGTAGGACGGGTCGGCGGACCCGGACGATGCGCACACCTGGAATCCAAGCCTGTGCAGGAACGCTATCGCGAGGCTTCCGACGCCTCCGGAGGCTCCCGTGACCGCGATTGGGCCCTCGGCGGCCCCATGGTGCTCCAGAGCCATGCAGGCCAACATGGCGGTGAACCCCGCCGTTCCGGCTACCATGGCCGAACGGGGACTCAGGCCATCAGGGATGCGAACAACGTGCGCCGCCTTCAGGCGCGCCCGGGTCGCGAACCCGCCAAAGCGTGTCTCGCCGAGACCCCAGCCGGTCTGGAGAACCATGTCACCGGATTTGAAAAGCGGTGAGCGGGAAGCCAACACCCGCCCTGCCAGGTCAATACCGGGTACAAACGGAAAAGGGGCCCGGATTATGGGACTGCCGCCGGTTATGGCCAACGCGTCCTTGTAGTTGAGGCTGGACCACAAAACCTCCACGTCCAGATCCCCCTCGGGGAGAATCCCCGGCTCGATCTCTCGAAGCTCGACTTGCGGGTTTTTGCCCTTCTCCAGTACCAGTAGCGCGTTTATCATAGTCTCAAGATCCGGCTCGGAACTCCCGCTCTGCAACCAAAGGTTCGGAGGAACGTGCCATTCCGAGTCTAGAGGAACGGGAAATGGTCAAGAAACCCCGGCGCCCTTCGATACGCGCACGAAACGACGCGTACATGAGTCGCCTCCTGGCCGCGACAGCCTTGGTAGTCGCGCTGGCTGGAGTTGTAGTCAACCTCCCGTTCAAAGCGGTCGGGGCATCACGCGTGGGATGGCAGGTCCTGAGGACCGATCAGGTCATCGCGCTTGAAAACGTCAGATTCGAGGAGGGCTTTTCCCAGCTACCGGGCGTCATTATCAGCGATCACCCCCCCGTTCCGTCCACGGACGAGCTCGCTGAGAAGCCGGGAAGTGGGGATGATGGGGAGTCGGAAGACGAATCCGGGGCGGAGGTCGAAGCTGCAGGACAGGAACGCGTCGCCCGTGTGCAGCGCCTGGTTCTGGCGGCAGCCGAGACCATGCCGGAGATTGAAGGTGGCCTTGGGGCCTACTACATCAACATTATCTATCCCCAGGAGGCTGCTGAATACCTGCCGATGCCGGGCTACGAGCGGCCCAACGGCCCCAGCGAGAGCACTTCCCCACGGACGGCAGATTTCCACCTTCTCTCTGCCTCATCGTTTGCCCGCGTCAGCTCAAACCTTGCGCGCGTGCCGTCCTCGCCCGTTTCCAGGCGACCAACCAGCTCATGCCAGGCGCGTCCGCCCGGTGTGCGCCAGTGCAATTCTACTTCGATCCGGTAGCGTTTGGACTCGGACAGGTACTCCCACTCGTTGACGAATACGTAGGCTCGCCCGGTCCCAAGAAAACTCGATAGTTCGGTCAGGACCTGGCTTCCGGCTGCCTCGGCGAGTTTACTCACCTCGGCGACCTTCTCTTCTTCTGACTTCTGGCTGACGGTGACCACGGAGACGCCCACCGGCATCGTCCCGTTTTTGTACGCGGTGACCAGGTTGAATTCTACCCTGGCCTCGCCGAACTCCCGGAATGCTGACAAGAGATAGAACCGGAAGTCCCGAAATCCCTCGGCCTGACCGAGGTCGAATCGTCCTCCCCGAAGTCTCATCGGCACGCGCATGCCGTCGTGTTCCGTGTCCAGGATTCTCACCCGCGCGTCAAGCCTGTCAGGAATCTGGTCATTGATATCCTCCCACTCCGTCGATCCAAATCGACTCCGCTGCAGCTGGGGATGGAGCGTGTAGGATCCCCGGGACATGGTTTCCGAGTCCGTCGGAAAATCCATTTCGATGGTGGCCGAAATCCGTTTGGGCGAGGAGTGTATGGCTCGCTGTTCGCAGACGGTGCCCTGGTTGAAAACGCCACAGGCTTCCACCAGAACCACCTCGTTGGAACCCAATACCCCGTCCGGAACGTGAACGACGGAATCCCGCCCCACGTAGAGGGTGTCGTACTCCGAGTCGAAGAGCGTCACCGCCACATGATTCGGAGCCGGCCACTGGCCCCTGATGCTGGTGGGTTTCTCGAAGTGCAGCACCACCAACAGCGAATCCCATGATGGCCGTTCCACCTGAAGGGACTCCACGCCAGGGAGATTGGGCCCGCAGCCCGAAAGCAGCAACCCCAGGGTGAAAATCAGACCGCACGAGAAAACTCTAGACAAGAAGCCCGAGCCCCGCAGCTTGCCACATCGCGGCCAGGTGGATGCCGTGGATGAATCTGTTGGACTCAATAGCGTTGTCCAGTTCCTGACGTGTCAATAAAACCACGCGCAAGTCCTCGCCTGGATCTGGCGTGGGCTCGGCGATTTGAGTTGCTCCTGAGGCAACGTATAAGTAAGCCAGGTTCGTGTGTTTCGAGGGGTCGGGCGCAAAAGCTCCAAGAAATGTGAGTTTGTCTGCTGCGTAGCCGGTTTCCTCGAGCAGTTCGCGCCTCGCGCCGGCCTCTGGCGCCTCTCCCGCATCAATGGCGCCCGATGCGAACTCCAGACTCGGGCGGCCGACGCCGTAGCGATACTGCTCGACCAGAACGTACTTGTCGTCCGCCGTAGTGCAGATTACGGCTGCCCAATCGGGGTACTCCAGGACATGGAACTCGGGGAGTTCTACGCCATCCGGGAGCCGTACGTGGTCCATTCGGAGATTCATCCACTTGCGCCGCAGCAGATACTTGCTCGAAAGAGTCGTCCAGGGCTGAATCATCGTGAATTGTTTGAGTTTGTCAGGCGAACAATGTTCGAGCGATTAGGCCGAGAGTGACACAGCGCCCGACAAGTCGGTTGAATATGCACTCTTGGTCCAAATAATATTCTGTTTAAACCCTTCCCGAGTCGCTCCCGGATCGGTCCTGGCCTCCGGTGACCGTTGTTTATACAGCGCAGCGCGAAACTTCGCCAAGGCGTTTCGGGTGTAATCGAGAATCGAATCACGAAGAGAAACATGGCCCCAACCCAAACGCTCGCCAACCCCGATTCCCCGGACACCGTCGATTTCCTGCCGATCAACGGCACGGATTACGTGGAGTTCTACGTTGGCAACTCTCGTCAGGCAGCTCACTTCTATCGAAACGCCTTCGGTTTCGAGATTGTAGCCTACCGGGGGCTGGAGACGGGACACAGGGAGTCCACCAGCTTTCTTCTTCAGCAAGACAAGATCCGGTTTGTGCTCACCTCCTCGATGGGGCCGGACAGCGACATCGGGCGCCACGTGATGAGACACGGCGACGGGATCCGTGACATCGCACTATGGGTGGATGACGCGCGGTACTCTTTTGAGGAAACGGTCCGCCGTGGGGCAACGCCGGTTTCGGAACCCCGTGTGATTGAGGATGAATACGGCCAGGTCGTTTTGGCCGCAATCGCCACGTACGGGGACACCATCCACACCTTCGTCGAGCGAAAGGACTACAAGGGCATCTTCCTGCCCGGTTTCCGCGCATGGTCCAATGACCACTGGAAGGCGACCTCGGTCGGCCTGAAGTATGTGGATCACTGCGTCGGGAACGTGGAATTGGGCCAGATGAACACCTGGGTGGACTATTACGGGGACGTGATGGGCTTCCGAAACCTGGTGTCCTTTGACGACAGCGACATCTCGACGGAGTACACGGCGCTCATGTCCAAGGTGATGGCAAGCGGAAATGACCGGATCAAGTTTCCGATCAACGAGCCCGCCCACGGACTCAAGAAGAGTCAGATAGACGAATACCTGGAGTTCTACGACGGACCCGGGGTGCAGCATGTGGCCATGGCCACCGACAACATTCTGGAGACGGTGACCGCCCTTCGCGGTCGCGGTGTGGAGTTCCTGCACGTGCCTACCTCCTACTACGACGAACTCCTGGACCGTGTCGGGGTGATTGACGAGGACATCGCCGAATTGGGTAAACTCGGCATCCTGGTGGACCGGGATGACGAAGGATATCTGCTGCAGATTTTTACGCGGCCCATCCAGGACCGCCCCACCGTTTTCTACGAGATCATTCAGCGCAAGGGCGCTCGGTCCTTTGGAAAGGGTAACTTCAAGGCCCTTTTCGAGGCCATCGAGCGGGAGCAGGAGCTCCGGGGAACGCTGTAGTTTAACGACCGTCTGAATCCGGCAACCAAGACCGAAATCCAGCATGCCACACTACGTCCGGATGGGGCGCATCCCGCACAAGCGCCATACCCAAATGCGCAAGGAGGACGGCACCCTGTTCAGTGAGGAGGTCATCGGCGCAGAGGGCTTCAGCGGCATACAGTCCATCGCCTACCACCTGCACCCCCCCACGCTGGTCGAGCAGATGCTCTCGCCGATCAAGTTCGGCATTGAGTACGCGGATCTGAACTTCCTTAGTCATCGGCACATTCTGGGACAGGATGTAGAGTCCGAGGGCGCCTGGCTGGAAGCGCGGCGCTACATCATGGGCAACGAGGACGTGCAGTTGGCACTGGTCAGCCCGACCAGGGAGATGGACTATTTCTACCGCAACGCCCAGGCGGACGAGGTGGTATTCGTGCACGATGGCGAAGGCTTTTTGGACAGCCCCTTCGGCAGGCTCGAGTTTCGGAAGGGCGACTACGTGCACATCCCGCGTACCATTACCCATCAATGGCACTTTACTGGGCAGCAGAAGCCCCGGCTGCTGGTCATTGAGAGCTTTTCGGAAGTTCGATACCCCCGTCGCTACAAGAACGACATGGGCCAGCTCCTGGAGCACAGTCCGTTTTGTGAGCGAGATATCCGGCCGCCTGCCGAACTGATCACACACGACGAACGCGGCGAGTTCGAGGTACGCATCAAGAAAAACGGTTATCTGCACCCGATCCTGTATCGGTACCACCCATACGATTTCGTGGGCTGGGACGGATTCATGTACCCGTACGCGCTGTCCATCCACGATTTCGAGCCCATCACCGGGCGCATCCACCAGCCGCCACCCGTCCACCAGACGTTCGCGGCGCGCAACTTTGTGATCTGCTCGTTCGTGCCCCGGCTCTACGATTACCATCCGGACGCCATTCCCGCGCCGTACAACCACTCAAACATCGACTCCGATGAGGTCCTCTATTACGCAGAGGGAGACTTCATGAGTCGCAAGGGAGTTGACCGAGGGTCCTTTACCCTACACCCAGGCGGGATTGCACACGGCCCGCATCCGGGGACGGCAGAGGCATCAATTGGCAAGCGCGGCACCGAGGAACTCGCCGTAATGGTGGACACATTCCGCCCCCTCCGCCTGACGGCGCTTGCGCTTCAGAACGAAGATGCCGACTACATGCTCTCCTGGCAACCGGAGCGGCACAAGGACTAAGCGGCGGGCAGCGTCAGGAAGCGGGCGTTTCTTGCGGCTCGGGTGCGCCGAAGTTCATTGGGAGGCAGTAGAACTCACGCCCGCTGTCCGGGGCCGATGCGGAAAAACAGACCTGATTGCCGGGGGCCTCTGTCATTTCGCTAGGGTTACTCCCTACAGGGCCCACCCAGATATCCATCATCAGAGCCGTGGATACCCCATCAGAGCTCCGCAGTTCTGCCCCGTTCGCCTCGTCTCGGGCCGAGAAGTACAGACGATTCTGAATCACGACGAAGCCGGTAGGCTCGCTATCGGCGGGTCCGGAATTGATGTCGGTCACGAGGGACACCTGGTTTCCATCGGTCCGACGCAGTTCGACACCGCTCTGGGGATCGCCGGCCGCAAAATAGAGTGCTTCGCCAAATTCGGTGAAGCCGTAGGGCGCGCTCGACCCCGGGCCCGGGTGCAAATCGGTCACCATGGTCGGTACCGCGCCAGATCCGGCGGCCAAGTCCAGCCTCCAAAGTTCAGATCCTGCCACCCCGTTGGAGGCGGCAAAGAACAAGGCGTCCTTCCAAACGGTCAACCCCCGCGGACTGGAGCTGGCCTCGCCGGGATTGAGATCCGTTACCAAGAGGACATCTTCTCCGTCGAACCGAAAAAGCTCTGTTCCGACGTCGGGGCGGTAGGCCCAAAAGTAGAGATTCTCTCCGAAAGCCGTGAGCTCGTTTGGTCCCGAGCCCGCGGGCCCGGGATTCAGGTCCGCAGCAAGAAGCAGGGACTTAGCCGTGACGCAGTACAACTCCGTGCCGGCGGTCGAGGTTTGAGCGGCAAAACAGAGTCGATCGCCAAACATGGTCAGTTGCGACGGATTTGAGCTTCCCGATCCTATCTCGATATCGAAGGCCAGCGACAACTCGTTGTCATCCATCCTCCAAAGCTCAAACCCGAGGCGTCCGTCGTTTGCGCGAAAGAAAACTTCACTGCCCATGGGCTGGAAGTCTCGCGGCATCGAACTGGTAGGGCCAGGATTGATGTCACCTACAACGCTGGCCGACGGGCCATCCAGCTTCAGCAGTTCCCTCCCCGTTTCGTCCAGGAGGGCCGTGAAATACAGGTCTCCTTCATGTACAAACAACTGGGCCGGAGCCGCGCTTCCTTCTCCGGGAGCAAGGTCGGTGACGCGACTCAGCGAGAGCCCGTCATACCGCCAGAGTTCGGACCCGAACTCTCCGTCGTTCGAATACATATAAATGTCTCCGTCGAACACGGCAAGCTCGTGCGGGTTGGCCGCCTCCGTCCCGGGGATCAAATCCTGGACGAGCCCGACCGCCGGAGGATTTGTGGGCGCACAGCCCATAAGAAAAAGGAACGTCACTGAGGTGAAACGATACATATAGGTAATGCCTTCTATCCCGATTGCGGCTGTCCAAACGCCACACCTCACCGCAGGTTTAGCCATTCGCTCCGTTGTTGGGCCTGCTCATGACTTTTTTGCATTCTTCCGCCCGCTTCCTCAATGAGTGCTGCCTTTCCTTTTGCCGGAGACATTGCCTGGACTCCTGATCCGGAGGTTGTGGCTGCCAGCAACATGTCACGCTTCATGGCCCAGCACGGTATCCCCACGCTCGACGCACTCCAGGAACGGAGCGTCCGCGACCCCAGCTGGTTTTGGGACGCTGTCCTGAAGGATTTGGGAATCCGGTTCCGGACTCCCTACTCCAATGTGATGGACGCCTCTTCCGGCCCCGAATTTCCGCGATGGTGCCTGGACGGCCGCATGAACATCGTGGACAGCCTTCTGGATCGATGGATTGAGGAGGGTCAAGGCGATCGGGTGGCGCTCCGATGGGAGGCCGAGGATGGCCAGGTTCGCCTGCTGACCTACAGGGAACTGAACCGGGAAGTGTGCCAAGCGGCAAACGCTCTCAGGGCAAAAGGCATCGGCCCGGGCGATGTCGTCGGCCTCTTCATGCCGATGTGCGTGGAGTTGGCCGTCACGTTTCTTGCCGTTATCAAGGTTGGCGGCATCATCCTTCCCCTTTTTTCGGGCTACGGCCCGTCGGCCGTTGCCACGCGCCTGCAGGATGCGGGGGCTCGTGCCCTGTTCATTGCCGACGGCTTTCTGCGGCGGCAGAAAGCAATAAACCTGAAGTCGGTCGCAGACGAGGCGCTGGCCCACTGTCCTTCCGTAACAGACGTTGTTGTGGTCCCCTACGCTGGTCTTCCGGTGAGCCTCCTCGAAGGGCGAGACACCGCGTGGGGTAATTTTTTGGCGGGGCATGGCCACGAGGCGGACACGGAGGTCATGGACGCCGAGGACGTCCTGATGATTATCTACACCAGCGGCACCAGCGGGAAGCCCAAGGGCGCCATCCACACACATTGTGGATTCCCCGTCAAGGCGGCCCATGACCTGTCTCATGCCATGGATCTCAAGTCCGGGGAAGTCATCTACTGGATGACGGACATGGGGTGGATGATGGGGCCGTGGCTGGTCTTTGGCGCCCTCGCAATTGGTGCTTCGATGGTGTTCTTCGACGGGGCTCCGACCCATCCGGCGCCGGACCGGGTCTGGGACGTCGTCGAACGTCACGGCGTGACCCATTTGGGGCTCTCTCCCGTCCTGGTGCGGGCGCTGGCGCCTGAAGGCCCGGAGCATCTGGCCATGCATGATCTGGGAGCGCTCAGGGCGATCTGCTCCACAGGGAGTCCATGGGACCCCGAGTCATGGAAATGGCTGCACAAGCATGCCCTGGGGGGCACCAGGCCGATCCTCAATTATTCCGGAGGCACCGAGATCTCCGGCGGCATTGTGTGCGGGAATTTTTTCCGGCCTCTTCGCCCCTGCTCTTTTTCCGGCCCCGTCCCCGGGATGGATGCCGATGTGGTGGACGCCGCCGGCAACTCGGTTCGCGGGTCCGTCGGAGAGTTGGTCATTCGCGGACCATGGATCGGGATGACCCGCGGTTTCTGGGGAGATAGACAGCGCTATCTGGACAGCTATTGGTCCCGGATTCCCGGGGTATGGGTGCACGGCGATTTTGCGGTCATCGATACGGATGGCCTGTGGTACATCCTGGGCCGCAGTGATGACACCATCAAGGTGGCCGGCAAACGACTCGGTCCTGCCGAGGTAGAGTCAATCCTCAACGCCCACCCCGCCGTCCTGGAGAGCGCCGCCATTGGCGTTCCCGACAAGGTCAAGGAAGAGGTGGTCGTAGCGTTTTGTGTTTTATCTCCTGGCCAAGCCCCCAGCGAGACCCTCCGCGCGGAACTGCTGAACCGCCTCACAGCGGAGTTGGGCAAGCCGCTGAAGCCGAAGAACATCTTTTTCACAACCAGCCTGCCCAAGACACGTAATTCCAAGGTGATGAGGCGCGTTATACGTGCATCACACCTTGGCCTCGATCCGGGCGATATCTCCGGCCTGGAAGATCCAGGGACCATTGAAGCCATACGATTGTCCGTCTGACGCTCGACGCTCACCATAGAATTGTGTCCATGAACCGCCTGGCATTCCTGTTTCTCCCTCTGATCGTCCTGCTCGTCCTGGTCGTTCCCATGGCCTCCGCCCAGTCCACCAGAATAAGCGGCCAGGTCACCGACGCGGAAACCGGGGAGTCCCTACCGGGGGCCCACGTCTTCATCGCCGCCTCGCAACTCGGAACGACGACCGACCTCCAGGGGAACTACACGCTGACAGCCGTCCCACCCGGTGCCCACCGGCTTTACGTCTCCATGCTTGGCTTCGAGCCGGCGGCCGTGGACACGCTGTTTCGGGCGCGGGCATACACGATCAATTTTGCGCTGAGCCCCAAGGTTTTTGAGATCGGCGAGGTCACCGTGGAGGCCGAGGGCGACCCGAACTGGGCAAAGTACCTGAAGCGTTTCACCAAGCTGTTCATCGGCGAAACGGAGAATGCCGAGCAACTCACCATCCTCAACCCCGAAGTTCTGGACTTTTCCAATAAGCTTGGTCAGTTCACCGCGTACGCGTCGGCCCCACTCGAGTTGGAGAATCAGGCCCTGGGATATCATGTTCAGTACTTTCTGAACGACTTCACGGCGACATCCAACAGGACCCAGTACGACGGCGAGCCCCTCTTCAGCGAACTGCCGCCGGCCTCCGAGGCAGACTCCGAGAAATGGAAGACCAAGCGGCAAACCGCGTTCATGGGCTCGTTCAGGCACCTCTTACTGGCCTTGCTGGCCGAACGCAGTGGACCGCAGGGATTCAGGTTTTACAGCCGACCAGGAATGTCGGGGTCGGGCGGTGGTCCGGGCGGTGGAAGCCAACTCCAGCGTCAGCAGCGCTTCCCGATCGACAACCCCCAGTCTCTGATTAAGCCCGGCGAAACCGCGGATGAGAGAATTCTGGATTTCACCGGCTTCGTGGAAATCGCCTATATGGGAGAGACTGAAACCGAGGCTTTCCTCAACTGGCAGGGGAATGCCGGGCGTGGCACGCCTAAGTTCCAGACGTCCTGGATCAACCTGGAGAATGGACCGACCGTTTTCGATTACAAGGGAGATATCCTGGACCCGTACGGCGTAACGTTTTATGGATATTTGGCTTTTGAACGGGTGGCCGATCAGGTTCCGAAGGAGTATCGCCCCGGCAGATAACCCGGCCAGCGCCAACCCACCGCGCCCCGTGATCTCGAAATTCCGGTACACATCCATGCGCCTCGGGTCCGTCGCCGTCCTTCTGGTTTTTCTCGGACTGCTTTCCGGATGTGGGCCGAGGGTCCCCGAACCCGGATCGGCCGAGTTCCTGGACGCGTCTGGGGCTTTTTACAGCGGCGTGGCGGCCATGCAAATAGGCGACGACCTTCGCGCCCGGGCAAGGCTGGAGCTCGTTACGGAGCTCGTTGAAACCGAGAGCGCCGCCTGGGCAAATCTGGCTCTGCTGGCGCTGAGGCGTGGCGAAACACGTGCCGCCGTGTCCGCGATCAGCCATGCCCGCGTGGCGGGACATGCCGGCATCGCCCTGATTTCTTCGGCTGTTTCTGTGGCCAGCCAGGACTTGGACGGGGCCATCGCCATTCTGGAGCGGGAGTCAGCCTCCGGAGACCCGCGGGTGCTATTCGCGCTCTCAAACCTCCTTGGAAGCGTCTCAAGGTCATCCGAAGCCGAACGAGTGCTCGCCCAGGCGCAGGAACGCCTTCCGGACAACCGGGCGGTCGGACATCGTTACGCCCTCCTTCGGGCGCGTTCGGGTTCTGCGGGTCCAGCAAAGGCCTGGGCGACATCACTGCTGAACACCCCGCTTCCCTTCCCCGACCCCGTCACCTTCGAGAGTGCGCTTGGCGCCGTGCGCGACGCATCGGACGAAGACATGGTCCAGATGCTCACGCGAGCCGGTAACGTGCTCATGCGCGCCGACTGGTTTCGAACGGATCTGGACGACGTCCTGACGCCGCCAGAACTTGTTGCCGAGCCGGTCCGAATACCCGTGGCGCTTGCCGCAGTAAACGGTGCCGCTGACCCAGCAGACCGCTCATTGACGCTCACCGAAAACAGGTTGCCTGTGGACGAGGACGGTTGGACATGGAGCAATGCCCTCTTCCTGTCGGATACACAACTAAGCGCCGTCCTTCTCGGGAAGGGTCGCCGAATGACCACCCCGGATGGCTCATCGGTGGCACTCCCGGTTTCGATCGAGCAGGTCTCAGGGTCCGTTGCGGCGGACCTGGACCAGGACTTCCTGATGGACCTTGTCCTGGCAGGCCCGGCTGGCATCACCATCATGTACCAGAGGGAGGACGGCACATTCTCCCAGAAGCCGGACGCCATTCCCTCGCTGGGGCCTGCAAACGGGGTCTGGGCTGTCGATTTCGACACGGAAGGTGACCTCGACCTTGTGCTGTCACAACCCGGTACGGGCCTGACCGTCTTCCTCAACCGGGGAGATGGGACGTTTTTCGAACACAGTCTGATTTCCGGGGAGCCGGCGGACCAGATGGTCTGGGCAGACCTGGACAGCGACGGGGATCCGGATCTTGCCTTCCGAACGCTGACGGCCAGACTCGTCGTTCGCAGCAATCTTCGAAATGGCATGTGGGGTCCCGAAGTCGAACTGGCGACCGGGTCCGCTGGATTGGCGGTTGATGATTACGACCGCAACGGCGCCTACGACCTGGCAACATTGATTCAAGGTGACCCCCACCGATTGACGCTGACCCCGACGGGCTGGGTGTCGAACTCCGTGGCGCTTGCGGGCGTACCGGTCTTGACAGATGCCGGGGCGGGCCTGCGTTTGGTGGAACTCGACAACAACGGGGCGCTGGACTGGGTCATTTCGACCGCCTCCTCTGCACAGGTGCTATTGGCTGAGGCAGACGGTTCCCTGTTTGGATTACCCGCTGTGGAGGGTTTCCACCTGGACGGCGCCGCGGCCCTGACCGACGCGGGCGCGCCAGAGTTGTTCGGCAGGGACACGGATGGCGCGCCGCTCACCTATTTCGCGCAAGGCGAAGCCGGCTACCATTGGAAACGGCTTCGACCCCAGACCGCCGAAGTGCTGGGAGATCGCCGGATCAACACGTTCGCAGTAGGTGGTGACGTGGAGTTGCGCTCCGGGCTTCTTTATCAGAGAATGCCCATCACGGGTCACAACCTCCATTTCGGACTCGGAAACAACCAGTTCACCGAAGTCGCGCGCATCATCTGGCCCAATGGCGATGTCCAGGTGGAATTCGATCTACTTTCCGACGAAACCGTACTCGCCCAGCAGCGCCTGAAGGGGTCGTGCCCGTGGGTATTTGCCTTCAACGGTCAAGAGTTTGAGTTCGTGACGGACTTCCTCTGGCGCTCCCCGCTGGGACTGCGGATCAATGCTCAGGAAACCGCCGGCACGGCCTCAACGGCGGACCGAATCCGGATTCCCGGCGAGGCCTTGATGGCGGTGGACGGCACCTACGAGATCAGAATCACGGCCGAGCTTTGGGAGAGCCACTTCTTTGACCACGTGTCCCTGATGGTCGTGGACCATCCCGAGGGGACGCTGGCCCTCCTGGATGAACGGTTTGCCTTTCCACCCCCAAGTCTCGATGTCCGGTTGTTTGGTCAATCCGGTCTGATGGCCTCCGTCCTGGATGCTGCCGGGCAACCGGCCGATGATCGGGCGGCAACACGAGACGGCCAGTACGTTGCCGGCTTTGCTCTCGGGGCGTATCAGGGCATCGCCCAGGAGCACACTACGGAGATGGTTCTCCCGGAGGCTGCGCCGGAGAACGTCGTTCTGGCTGGGTTTGGCTGGGTTCGTCCCACCGACAGTTCGATCAACGTCGCCATTGGGCAGGGAACGACGCCATCGCCGAGCAGCCTGCAATTGGAGGTACCGGATCCAGCGTCAGGATGGAAAACTGTTCGCGCCGACCTCGGCTTCCCTTCGGGAAAGGAAAAGACCGTTTTGATTGACCTTGCAGGACTCTGGCCCAACGGGGAGCCCCGACGGTTTCGGCTTCGAACGAATTTGGAGGTCTACTGGGACCAACTGACCTGGGCCGCCCCGTCCGGCCGCGAGACCCAGACCACGCTGCTCCAGCCCGAGTCAGCGGAACTGAAATACCGCGGGTTCTCCGAGGTTACGGCAGCGGACTCCGAGTCTCCCGAAATCCCCGACTACCAGACATTCGCCGCATCGCACCCTGTCTGGAGGGATTTGGAGGGCTACCACACCCGCTTTGGCGATGTCCGCGAGTTGGTGGCCGCCGTAGATGACCGCTATGTAATTATGAACGCGGGCGACGAAATGATCTTCAGATTTCGCGCTCCAGCGGAACCGCCCTCGGGCTGGATCAGAGATTATGTTCTGATCGGTGACGGCTGGGTAAAGGACGGCGATCTGAACACGACGTTCTCAACGACGGTGCTCCCTCTTCCAACCCACGCTGACGCAACGTATGACCGTGCGCCGAAAGGCCTTGAGTCCGACCCGGTTTACCTGGCACACAAGGCGGATTGGGAGACGTTCCACACGCGGTTCGTGGCCCCTGACAGGTTCCACCAGGCCCTCTCCGGCGGTGGGAAATAGTCTCTCTAGAACGTCCAGAAAGCGTTCTTGATGTGATGAAACTCCGGGGGTTTGCCTTTCCGCAGGTCGATGGCCAGGACATCAAAACGAGCGGGTGTGCGATCCATTTTGTTTTCGTGGAGCCATGCCTTCGCGGCTCGAATCAAATGCCGCTTCTTCTCGTCGGTCACCGCTTCCTCGGGACGGCCAAATCCTTCGCCACGCCGGGTCTTCACTTCCACAAACACCATTTCGCCGCCGTCCGCGTAACGTTTGGCCGGCTCGAACGCGACGATATCCACTTCCGATCGTTGAAAGCGGTAATTGGTGGCCATCACCTGGTAACCATTTTCTATCAGGTGCTCCGAGGCCAGCTGCTCGCCTTCTTTCCCGGTTTCGACGTGTGTGCTCATAACGGTTTGACTTGGGTGGGTAACGCTTAGACACGCTGAACCGGTGGACGTAACCCGTCGAATCAGGCGCATCACGCGCTCCCGGGTAGCAACCCAAGACGAAGGCGCCGAGTCGTCGGTTCCTCGTGCACATTTCGGCGTCACAACGGCGTTTTGCCTCCCTTTTTCTTTGTTAACTTGGCGGCTCTTCATCGGCCTGTACACACAATTTCCACGATGGTCGCCACTTCAGGCATTGTCACTCTTCTGACTGATTTTGGCACACAGGATGCCTACGTCGGTGCCATGAAAGGGGCTGCACTTACGGCTAACCCCGGAATTCGTCTGGTTGATATCAGCCACGACATCAAGCCTCAGGACGTCATGCAGGCGGCCTTTGTCCTGCGGGACTCCGCACAGTATTTCCCTGCAGGTACCGTTCATCTGTGTGTCGTGGACCCCGGTGTTGGATCAGACCGCGCCCCGATTGCCGTCCGGCAGGGAAGCCACTTCTACGTGGGGCCCGACAATGGACTGTTCTCTCTCGTCCTTGATCACGACCCGGACGAGGCCGTGATACTGGACTCCGCGGATTTCTGGCGCGTGCCGCACCCCAGCAACACCTTCCATGGAAGAGACGTGTTTGCGCCAGCAGCGGCCATCCTGGCCTCTGGAGTCCCCCTGAGCAAACTGGGATCTCCTCTCCCCCGACTCACTCCCCTTCACTGGGCCCTTCCGATCCGCGATGATCAGGGTATTCGGGGATGGGTGGTGCATGTGGACCGCTTTGGAAACTGCATCACCAATATCACCAGAGATGATTTCATTGGCGGCCGGTCCGGGCGCCGGTTCAAGTGCTACGCTGGAACGGTCATTCTGAACCACGTTCACACCGCGTATGCGTCAGTTGAGGGAGGCGATCCCGTCCTTCTGTTCAACAGTACAGATCTTCTGGAGGTTGCGGTGTCTCGAGGTCATGCGGCCGAACTCTATGGCCTACGTACCGGGTCACCAATCAACGTGGTTTTCCAAGATGGCCAAGGCTGAGATTCTTCCTTCCAGAGTACCCCATTTGGAAGAAGTGTTCGCGACTGCGCAGGTGGTTTCGAGCTCCGTCCCGGAGGCGGAAGACCGCGCACTTCGTGCCTATCACGCGGTTGAGCCTACGGATCGGTTCGGCCTGCTGGCCTGGGTGATTGCAGATTCAGGACTGGTCGAAGCAGCGCCGGAGATCGTCGAAGCCAGCGAGTTTGGTCCATCCGAGCCGGCGGATGAACGCGGGCCGGAGAGCGTGTCACCCCAGGCCGCCGCACCGGGCGTTGCAGAGCCCCCCCCGGAACCCGCTCCCCCAGCGGCGCCGGCATTTCTGCTTAACGAGCGCATCGCTGCCCAGGATCGTGCAGGCCGGGTACTTTCTGCCCTCTCGAACCTCACGCCGTCCGAGCGGGTGGTCTGTTTCCTGGGAGCTCGCCGTATCCAGAGCGCAGGAGACCTTGCGATTGTGCTCGGTGTATCGCCCGCTCATGCGGATCACCTGGCAGGCGAAGCGTTTTGCAGATTCTCATCAGGCTTGAATCCTCCCAGAGCGTCTGCCCCGGACACAAGCCAGGCGCCGGCGGACCCTGTCGCTACGGAATCGCGTGGGCCGGACCTCGCCATGCTTGCCGGCGCGCTGGACGGTCTTCTCGACCCCCCCGGCGCCCAGCTACATGCCACGGTCGACGGGTCTCTGGTTCGGCTCGGGCCTCCCGCTGCCAAAACGCGCCGATACCGGCTCCTGCCCATCGCCGGTGTTCTTCTTCTTGCGCTGGCCAGCGCAATGGCGGTGATTAGATTCCTCGGCCCGGTCGGACCGCCCGAAGTGGAGGCTCCTGTCCATCTGCTTGATGCGGCCGTCCGCGAACTACCCGACGCCCGCCAGGTGGTCGGCACCAGCAGCCCAGCCGAAGCCCAGAGGTGGCTTTTCGCCCGGGTCGGCTGGCGCTTTTCCATCCCCACGGTGTCTGGTGCGGACCTGTCGGGAGTTGGTTTCACGACGTTGGCCGGCAGCATCCAGGTGCCTGTACTCTTCTTTGGTACCGGAGAATCCGCCGAACTGGCTGTGGCCGTCCTTAACTACGCCACGCTGGAGCGGGAGTCGGAACTGGTGAATCTTGACCGGGCCACGCTGGACCGACTCGCCGAGCTTGCCCCTCCGGAGAATCGCACGATCGACGGGCATAGTGCGGTGGCCATCCGTAATCGAGACGACATCTTCATCGCCGTGGCCAACACGATTGATGTCAACCTGTCCAACCGGCTCTCATTTGCCGACTAGAGGCTCCTACTAGGCGTCCGCCTCGTCTTTCGGTGCGGGTACTTCGATCCTGAAGGTGGAACCCTCTCCCGGACGGGTAGCCAGCAGCGTGAGACTCCCCCCGTGGTAGTCTTCCACGATGCGTTTTGCCAGGCTCAGACCCAGACCCCAGCCCCTTTTTTTGGTGCTGAAGCCCGGCTTGAACACGTGTTTTGCGTTCCGTCGATCAATGCCGCGGCCGCTATCGGCCACATCGATCCGGATCTGATCTTCGAACCGGCTTGCTCGGAGGCTAATCTCCCCCCCCTGCTTCTCCATGGCGTCCAGTGCATTCTTGATCAGGTTCTCGATGACCCACTCGAAGAGTTCGGGATTCAGATTGGCCGTGAGGCCCTCGTCTATGTCGGAGGTCAAGGACATGCCCTTACCGCTACTGGGGATTCTCTGTCGCATATACCCCACGATGGAATCCAGCACCGGCCGAAGCGGCTGGACGACCAATTTCGGTAACGACCCGATGTCCGAGAATCGGGCAGTAACCCTCTCCAAACGGGCGATGTCCTTTTCTATCTCGCCAAGCGCGGCCCCTTCTTGAGCCTCTGTGCGCTCCGGTAAGCGCAGCACAGCCAGCCAGCCCATCAGGCTGGATATGGGCGTCCCCAACTGGTGCGCGGCCTCCTTGGCCATTCCAACCCAAAGGCTGGACTGTTCGCTTCGGCGCACATAGGAGAATCCCAGGTACCCCATGAGCACAAAGAGAGCCACAAAAAGGAGCTGCACGAAGGGAAAACGGCGAAGGTCCTTGACCAGCTCCGACTCTCCGTACAGCATGTATTGCACAAGCCGGTTGGGTGGTCCCCCACCGGTTGTCGGATACGTCAAATCGATTGGAATCGGCGTGTGCTGGGAAGCCATTTCCAGTTGCAGCTTCTGCAGCTTCTCTGCCAGGCGGGTTGAATCCTGGCCTGTGAGTCCAAGAAAGGACTCAGATGCCACCGGGACATTTCGCCAGATCACCGCTTCAGTCTTGGTGGAATCCACCAGAATCGCCGGAATATCGAAGGCGTTTGGCTCCAGAAAGGCCTCAAGAATGAACGTGAGGTCATTGGCCGGTGGCATACCCTGAGCCCATACGACCGCGCGCCTGAGGTCTTCGCGCTCCAATCTGGTCAGCGGCGTTCCGTCTTGGGTGGTCAGGCCGTTGCCCTGCAGGATCCGGTCAAGCTCCCGTAGTTCCTCCTGATAGGGGTTTGATGCTCCCTGGGCAGCCGCCTTTGGCACCTGGGCCAATGCGAGCGCCCACAACTCAATGATGGACTGCTCGCGCTCGCGGAGACTCTCCGCCAGTCGATTGGTGTACCATAAAGAGGCCACTGCAATGGCCACGGCAAACAGGATCAACCCCAGCTTGAGGTTAACCGACAATTTGTACGCCTTCATGCGCAGCTTGGGGTTTTTACCGCAGAGTATTGCCCTGCCTCATCACGTGCTAACGAGGCGGGGCGTGCAGTCGCAAGGTCACACGGCAACGCCCTCAACGGGGATGGTCTGGGAGCGTTTGGGTCCGGTAGACACGAACGAGATGGGCACATTCAAGCTCGATGAGATGTGATCCAGATAGTCCCGTGCGGTATCGGGCAGTTCTTCCAGGGTGCTGGCCTCGGTAATGTCTTCGCTCCAGCCAGGGACATCCTGGTAGACAGGCGTGGCACCCTCAAGGCCTTTCATGTCACACGGAAATCTGTTGTCGATCGAACCGTCTGCCTGCTTGTAGACCGATGCTACGCGCAGCGTCTCCAGCCCGGACAACACGTCCAGCTTGGTAATGGCAAGGTCCGTGAATCCGTTTATGCGGGAGGCGTAGTTCAGCGCGACCAGGTCCAACCAGCCACAGCGGCGCGGCCTGCCCGTGGTTGCTCCAAACTCATGACCGACTTTTCGGAGCTGTTGCCCGACGGCGTCCTCCAGCTCGGTCGGAAACGGGCCATTTCCGACGCGCGTCGAATAGGCTTTGACGATCCCAATCACCCGGTCCACGGACGTTGGTGGAATACCAAGCCCCGTGCAGGCGCCGCCTGCGGTCGGGCTGCTCGATGTGACGAACGGATACGTGCCGAAGTCGATGTCCAGTAGAGAGCCCTGCGCCCCCTCTGCCAGGACCCGCTTACCGTCGGCCAAAGCATCCCCCAACAGGTGGGTGGTATCGGCCGCGTAGGGAGCAATCAGCCGGTCAAATTCGACGTATTCCTCGATGATGGCGCGGGCGTCCAATTCCTCAACGCCGTAGACCGATTTCAGAATGGCGTTCTTCTGTTCGATCGCGGTGCTCAGTTTTCTCCTGAAAACGTCGCGATCCAGAAGATCTCCCACTCGTATCCCCATCCGATCAAACTTGTCCACGTAAGACGGACCAATGCCCCGGCCCGTGGTCCCGATGGCGCCGGCGTTCCTGGCCTGCTCGCGTACCTGCTCGATGCGTTTGTGGTACGGGAGGATGAGGTGTGCGTTCTTCGATATGAAGAGTCTGCCGCCCACGTCATGGCCCGCGGCCTGGATCTTGTCGACCTCAGCCATGAGGGCCACCGGGTCTATGACGACCCCGTTCCCGATGACGCATTGAACGCCGGCATGAAAAATGCCGCTCGGGATCAAGTGCAGCACATGGGTCACATCACCAATACATATGGTGTGCCCCGCATTGGCGCCGCCCTGATACCGGGCCACGATATCGACCTGAGCGGACAGCAGGTCCACAATCTTTCCTTTCCCTTCGTCGCCCCACTGGCTGCCGATTACAACGGTTACGGGCATTCCTTCAGAGATTTGATGGTGGCCGACTGCGCAGAGGCGCCCACTCGGTCCAAGATCAACAAACGGCCGTCACGGCCCGGGGGTCCGCGCGACAACAAACAAGAGAGGCGACGGGGTTTCGCCCGCCGCCTCTCCAATACACCTCGCTACCTGTGCAGCGGGTCAGTCGGTCTTCTTGTAGCTCTCCACCGCACCGTCGACAGAATCGAAGTGCTTGAACACGGTGATGAGCTTGGTAATCACCAGAAGCGACTGGATGCGGTCCGCAACGTTGGCAAGACGAAGGTCTCCGCCAGCGTTACGCATAGTGGTCATGCCGCTGATCAGCATTCCCAGGCCACTCGAGTTCATGAACTTCACCTTGCCAAGGTCAGCGATCACATTCGTCTTCCCGCTTTCCTTCAGCTCGTGGAGAGCGTCATGGAGTTTGGCGCCGTCCGGGCCTCCCATAACGTTTCCTTTCAGGGTCATGACGACGCAATTGTACCGTTCGTCCAAGTTGTAATTCATAACTGAGGCCTTCCGTGGGTGAGTGTACTTTCGACTTCCTGTTTGGGTCTCATCTATCGACCAGTAGCCTTTCCAAAACGGTCTCGAAGTTCAATGACGACGGGAGCTGCTACAAAGACGGATGAATAGGTCCCGATAAGAACGCCGATCATCAGCGCAAATGCGAAGCCCCGAAGAACTTCACCCCCGAATATAAACAGGACGAGAACCACGAGCAATGTGGTTCCTGAAGTGATGATCGTTCTGCTCAGCGTGTTGTTGATCGACTTGTTGACCACATCATGGTACGCATCGGTCTTGAACAGGCCTGTGTACTCCCGTATTCGGTCAAACACAACCACGGTGTCGTTCAGCGAGTAACCCACAATTGTGAGAAACGCCGCGATCAGGGTTTGATCAATCTGGAGCGAGAACGGCAGAATGTGATGGAGCGCCGAGAATGCCCCAAGCGTGATCGTAACGTCGTGGAAGAGTGCCACAACCGCGCCGACTCCGAATCGCCACTCGAATCTGAGCAGGACGTACACGAAGATGACGAGCAAGGAACCGAGGATGGAGTAAATGGCTCCTCTTGCGAGGTCCTTTGCGAAACGGGGCCCCACGACATCGGTCTTCAGGACGACCGGGTTGGAGTCCGGATAGAGACTGCGGAAACCCGTCACCACCAGGTTCTGCATTTCAGAAATGCCGGCGGTGGGAAGCGTCCGGATCAGAAGCGCGTTAGAGCCGAAGGTTTTCACTTCCGGCTCCGTGCCCAAAATGCCCCCAAGACCACTCCTGACCTCGGTTGCGTCAAGCGGCGAATCCGTCTCTATGGCGAACTCCATTCCGCCCCGGAAGTCGATCCCCAGTTCCAGGCCACGGATTCCGAGGCTCATGAGGCTTGCGAGTATCAACACGCCGGAGA
>JBLHLC010000011.1:0-115461 GCA_047619685.1 Rhodothermales bacterium | reverse complement strand
CAGTGAGCCGCCTTCCACAGGCAGCATCTTGTTGCCTGCCACGAAGTCGATGAACGTCAACTGGTCTGACGGGACGTCATAGAGCGTGTTGTCGGGCCAGAGATCGTACGTCGGTTCTGTAGTTGCTGCCGGGATCGCCTTCATCCCGTACCACAGCCTTCTTGCCACCTGCCGGCCCAACTCGGGGTGGTAGTCCGGCCCGCAGACAAACGTCCTGAGGGACTTGCCGGCGCAGGCGGTCATCTGAATCAACGGAATGTCGGGTTCAAATTCGATGGCGCGCGGGGTTTGCACCCGCCGCTGATCCACTCGTTCGGCGGCTGCCAGCAACGCGATATAGTAGCGCCACGCCTCGTCCACGACGTCGTCGTCCTTGTAGATTTTCGTGACCACGCCCGGGCCAACATCCTGGAATACGGCGCCTTCGGCCCCATCCCCGATCTGGCGCCAGATATTGGGCTCCGGTGGGAGTTTCTCCGATGCCGCGACGCCGGTGAACGTTTTCCGGTTGTATGACAGGGTCGCGATCCCAACTGCCAGGCTTGCCGCAGGCGCTCCCAGCACTCCGAACAGGAATACGGAGGGTATGCCGATTCCGTATTTCAATCCGACGGTAAGGAGACCATCGACGAGCGAGGTGTCTGGCCGGTTGCTGGCCAATAATGCGTTGTGGAATAGGTCTCGTCCGAAGTGGATAACCCTTGAAACAGCCAGCAGCGCCACAAGCCAATGCAGTCCCAAGCCTTCGTATTTCCCGGGATAGGCCAACTCGACTATGGGCCCCGAAAAGAGTACAAATACCAGCGCTCCTAGAGCGGTCGGAGCAAGAAGAAGCGGAACCATCTTCTTGAACCAGGTCTGAACCAACCGCGCGCCCCCTTCGTGAAATCGGCGACTCGCCTGGGGTGGGAGCCACAATTGGATTGCAAGCTCAACGGGGTTGAATACATTCAGCAAGTGTGCGGCGGCCCGAAAGGCACCCAGCGCAGCTGGACCGAGAATCACCGCGATGATCCAGGTATGTCCCGTGCTGCCGATTTGTCGCCAAATCTGGGAACCGGCAAGCCACTTTCCGTGGGACCAGATATCGCGACCCACCACCCTGACTCGTGATCTGTCCGTGAGCAAACGCGGTCGAAGGAGGTCTCTGAGTTGCACGAACCCCAGGACTGTTGCGACGAACGATGCGGCGCCGTAGACCGCAATGCCTTCCCATGCTTGTATACTTCCGGGCCGAAAGACCAGCCAAATCGCGCCCGAGATCTGGAGCCCGTAACACACGATGTCGTTGGTGAGGGCGGATTTGGAACGCCCTAACGTGTAGAACATTTTCCGAATTAGATCCTGGCTCATCCAGGGTATGACCGCGAGGCCCAGGGTGGCCACGAACCACCCCAACTGGATCCGTCCGGCGGCGGCCAGTGCGGCTCCTATCGCCGCCAGCGACAATCCGAGGCCGATAGACAGCGCCCCCTGCATCCCGACAATGACCGTCGTAAAGCGTCTGAGCGACTTCCCCTTGTGCCTGGCGGCCTTGACCTGATACGCGTTGCCAATTAGAGACTGCTGGAACGCCGTGAACACCAGAATGACGGTGTAGCCTATGGCAAAATGACCCAGAGCCACCTCCTCCATGTGTCGGGCAAACACAAAGAACGAGGAAAAATTGACCAGACTGACCAAGGCCTGGTCACCCAGCGTCACGACGGCTTCACCGCCTATTTTCTCTCTTAACGACGATATTCGGCTGCCAATCAAAGGAAGTGCGGGGGTGAAGGTCTATCGTTACGGTGGGCATTGTGTTCACATGCCAAGACCGCTCCAAAAACGGGCTTTCGCCCCGAGCAGGGCAGTCGATACTACAAGCGTGACCCAAGAAGCAACCAGTTACCCCGAGACCTACGCCGAATGGCGGCGGCTTCCACTACGAAGCTTGCCCAGGCGTGCGGCCAGAAATGCGGCAATTGCCGCCCTCTACGCCTCGTTTCGATTGTCTGGAAAGCTGACCGCCGGCCTGGCCGTTCCACGCGTCCAGTTCTTCTGCCTCCACCACCTCTTCCCCGATGAAGAAGGACCGTTTCGGAGCAAGCTGTCAACGCTCTCGGAGCACTTCGATTTCGTGCCATGGTCGGTGGGCGTCCGCATGGTGCTGGAAGGGCGGCGACCCGAGCGTCCGGTAGCCTGTTTCAGTTCCGATGACGGGTTTGCGTCCAATCTGGCCCTTGCCCGGGTTTTGGAGGAGTTTGGCACCACCGGCTGTTTCTTTCTCAATCCTGCCAGCCTGGACCAAACGGATGACCAGTGGGTGTCTCGATTCTGTCGCACGCGACTACAGGCTCAACCTACCCGGTTTCTGAGTTCGGCCGATGTGGACGGACTTCTTGCACGGGGACACGAGGTGGGCAACCATACCATGACACACGTCGTGTGCTCGGAGACCCCGGCTGACAGGCTCTGGGACGAGGTGCAGGCTGCCCGGCATCAGCTGGAAGCCAGGTTCGGCCCGGTGGTCCATTTCGCGTGGCCGTACGGCCAGTACGATCACTTTTCCGAGGTGGCGCGTTCGGCAGTGTTTGAGACGGGCCATATTTCGGCCGCCTCTGTGGTTCGCGGGGCGCACCTTGTTGCTGCCTCCGAAGGCGGGTCTCCTTTCACCGGGGACCTCTGTCTCAGGCGGGATCAGATGTGGGCCAAAGACCCCGTTGAGCATACACTCTACTTTGCTGCGCACAACGCGCTGCATCCGCAGGTCGGCGCCAATGAATTCCCGGGGTTGATCCGTGATCAGGGTCTCCGCAGAACAGGGCTGGCCGACTGGGACGCCATCCCATTGCCGGACGCGCGAAATCAATACGCGCCGCTACCACCAATGGCGGCCCGGAACGTGCGAAGAAGAATCGCAAGGTCCAGCCAGATCGACCAGTTCCGCACGTAGTAGGCGTCAAGCCAGGAGATGCCATAGTCGCCGGTGTCGCTCCTTCCAGAGACTTGCCACAGGCCTGTCGCTCCCGGACGAACCCAACGCCTCAAGTCACGCGCATCTGCCGAAAGGCGTTTTTCGTGGTATTCCGGTAGCGGGCGCGGGCCGATCAGCGCCATATCCCCCCGGAGCACATTCACTAGTTGGGGCAATTCGTCGATTGACAGCCGCCGCAGGACCCGTCCGACCGCAGTAATGCGTGGGTCTTTCTGAAGCTTGGACGTGGCCTCCCACTCAATCCGGAGGTTTTCATCGTCGGCCAGAGCCTGCTCCAGAACCGCCTCCGCATCGGGGACCATGGTTCGCAGTTTCAAAACGCGGATAGAGCGACCGCGTCTTCCGATTCGAATCTGGGAGTAGAATGGATTCTGCCGGTCCTCGCACCAGACGGCAAGAGCACCAAGCGCAACTACCGTCCCCCAAAGCGGCAACGTTATGGCTGTTGCCGCCAGTTCGCTGAGTCGCTTTACCGCCCTTGCAGAAGTCGATGACAGGTTTACCTGGAGTTGGAGGCCCAGCAAGCCCCCGAAGTCCATTGGCTCGAGAATGGCGGTGGATTGGTCAACCAGATCCGGGACAACGATCACACGCCGGTAGTAGCGGAGAAGGGCATCCATGCGCCTGTGAGCGGCAGGACCGCCCAGGCCCGCAACAACCGCGACCGGTGCGTCCGGATGAACCAGGCCCGTATCCCCCAATACCGGAACGCCGGCCAGTTCGTGACCCCAGAGACCCGGGTCGTCCTCGAATATTCCTATCGGCCGAAATCCGATTTCTTTTTGGGTTTGGACCACCTGAATGATGCGGCGCGCGCTTTCCGTCGTGCCGTAGAAGACTGTTTTCACCCCCCACGCATCGTTCCGAGCCAGGATGGCTCTTGTCGCCCTGCGACCAGCGGCCAGGAAGAGCAATCCCGTTACCGCGCTGGCTCCAATAAGCAATGCGGCACTTTGCCACTGACCTCCACCAGCAACCGCTGTCATGAGGGACGTGGTACACGCTGCGAGCATGGAGCGAGCCTGCGCGCGAAGGCGCTGTACCGGCCCTGTCCCCCAGCCAGGGTAGGAGCGTGACACGGCCAACCCTCCAATCCACACGACAAGGAAAATCGGCATCCAATTTAGGGTCGAGGCCGTCCCCACCATTCGCAAGGCGATCAGACTGCACGCCGCCAGCGCAAGATAGAGGGCCAGCAAATCCGACATCATCAGCGCGATGGCGGCTTTCCAACTGTTGCTTGGAGCGCGCTCATACTCCGCACCCTGGTCCACTCTGGCCGTCTCTTCCCGAATGCGGTCGTCGACCTCAAAGAAGGAATCAAGCGGCCGCGGTAGGTGCGGAGACTCGGATTGGGTATAAGTGGACTGCTTGATCACATCTTGGTGGGTCTGGAATCCAGGCTTCCAAATACCGCGCCAGTACTGCGACTTTCTGGATTCACCCGAATCCGGGGAGGCATGTTCCTCACCTACCGCCCGAGCTGGTTGGGAGCAGAACCCACTCGGTGGGCCCGTCTACCCCCAACAAGGCGTGGAGCTCTGATGCCGATCTTACGGCTTGAACCGGAGCATCCCGGTCTGGTCGAATCCCCGCCAGGTGCCCTGCCCGGGTGGAGATGAGGTGGTTGTCTCGCCACAGGAACTCAGGCCGCGCGCCTCCAACCAAAGCATCTATTTCCAGGCGAACCTGGTAGTCCTTCCCTTCCGAAACCGGCGCGTTACCACTAAAAACATTGCCTGTGGCGCTAATGCCGCCCGTTTGGCGCCGCGAATCCATGCGAAGCCAAAGTCCGCTACCCTCGTTCCCCGAAAGTGTGTTCCGCTCAAGCGTGGTTCCGGAGGAGGCCATCACCAGGATCCCTTCGGCCGCCCAACCATCCCGCCGCGTCCCGGTTATGTGGCTCCCCACCACACGTGTATTGTCCGACCCCAGTTCGATCTGTAAACCAGACACCAGATTCCCGGACAGGGTGGCTCCGTCTATGAGGTTGTTCGGACTGTCGCCGTCCAGCCAGAGACCGGGGCCGTCGTTATCGGCGGCAGCGAAATTCCGGAAAACGGTTCTTGTGGTCCGTACCCATTTTCCGCCGCCTGCTTCCCAGTAGGGGTCGTGCCCTCGCCAGTTATTCCGGTCTGCTGTCACGTCTTCAAGCAGACAATCAACGCACCCTCCGCCTATCCCCAGATGGCCGTTATCGCTTGTGTTCACTCTGGCGACGGTGTGTCGTGTCCCCCACATCTCCATTCCGCGGCCATTGGTCCGGCGAATAAGCACGTCGCGAACTACCGCGCCCGTACCGGCGATACACACGGCCCCCATTTGGGCGGGGTTTGCTGCATGCTCGAAGATGAGGTTCTGCAGCGTGACGCCCGGATATGCGTCGGGTTGGTCCCGGCACGCCTCGGAGCCAGCCGGCCCGAAGAGAATCGCGTGGACCCCCGCTTCAATTTCAAAGTCCGAGGGCACCCTTCCGTCCGGTAGCCGCACGACCAACCTTTCGCTTTTGTAGGCATCCTCCCAGACGGCAAACGCTCCCACCGATAGTGAATCGCGGTCAGGCGCCGGCCTCATGGGCTCTCCATCCAGGAGAATCAGGTTCGGGTCGTACCGGTCTCCATAATTCGGCATGGGCCTATACCGGTCGGCAATCCAGTCCTTCCCGTCTTGAGTCCACGTTGTCCGCAACGCTGCCGAGCCCGTTACAATGGTCTCCGCATCCGGGCATCCGGTAATCGTCAACCCGCCCCCGAGCGGACGCAAGGCGCCCCGGTATGTCCCCGGGCGAAGTACCACCACGTCTCCACGCCGGAGATCTCTGCGCGATGCCGCGGCCGTGGTTTTCCAGGGTGCAGTTGTTGTCCCCGGCCCGTCGTCCCGGGCTGCGGGATTCGCCCCGTCGATCCAGAACACGCGTTCGCCCCCCAGGGACTCTGCCCACACTACACAAACGTCCGGCACGCTCTCGGCCGAATTGGCCTCACCCAGGAAAACCAACGAGAGAAGCGGTACCAAGAGATGGGCGGGGCGCATTCGTCTACGCCGCGTCCAAGGCGGATTGGGGTCGGTTGATGTGCGCTCCTACCCTCTGGTAAATATCCATCAGGATGCGAAAATTAGCATCGCCGGAGAAGCGGGTCATCGCATCCTCTCGCGTCGAGATTCTTAGAGCGGCAAGGGCACCGGGATCCGAAAACAGACTCCTGACTGCAGTCGTCAGTCCGTCAACGTCTCCGGGTCTGAAGTGTGCACCACTGACTCCCGGCCGGACCACGTGCTTCAGGGCCCCGCTCGTGGTGGACAGAACGGGTGTGCCACAACCCATGGCTTCCAGGGCTACGCGTCCAAAGGGCTCGTGGAATTCGGACGGAACGACCACGCAGGCTGCCTGGCCCATCAAGTGGTCCAGATCTGCGGGAGCCACCCGTCCGAGGAATTCGATGTTCGATGATTCTCCTGCGATCTCGCGGACCCGGCCCATCAGCGGACCGTCGCCGGCCAGCGTGAGCGGCGGCAAATCGTCTGCTCCTTTCCAGGCCCTGACGAGGGTTTCTACTCCTTTCCCATCGGCAAACCGGCCCGCAAAAAGCGCAAAACCGCCCTGCCCCTCCCCTGGACTCGGGAATGGGTCCAAAAAATTGGGTTTGACGTAGAGCTTTTCCGCGGGGAGGCCGGCCTGAACGAACCGATCCCTTCCGTCTGCATCGAGAGCGACATAGGCCTGAATCCCGTTGGACCAAGTACCCAGAGCCCGGTGGAGGGCGGTCGCCGAAGCGATGGCTCCACTCATGACCCTGTCGCCCCGGTAACAGCCGTGAACAACCGCGCGCCAGCCGAGCGCCTTGCCCATGCAGGATTCGCAGACCTTGCCGTCCCGAAAAAGCATCCCGTTGGCGCAAAACAACCTGAAGTTGGAGAGCTTCTGCACAACCGGTACGCCGGCTTCCTGTGCGGCCGCGTAGACCGATGGAGACACCCCGGGAAAGAGGTTCTGCACATGGAGAACGTCCGGTCGAAACGCAGCTATTCGGGCGGCCATTTTCCGGCGCATTTCGGCATTCCAGACCAGCGACGTGGCCTTTCGCACGGCCGACCACGCCTCGATCTCGGCGTTGTCGAACGTGAACAGTTCAACTTCGACGCCGCGGGATGTCAGCAACTCCGCCTCGGCAACAAAACTTCGATCTTCGCCGGCACGCTGTTGGTAGAACGCGTGCACCATGAGGACCCTCACGGTCGGCCTCCTGTCAGGGCGCGGTCGAAGTGAGGTGCGAGCGCATCAACTCTTCGATCCCAGAGAAAGTGATCCCTGACCCTACGTTGGCCGGTCTGACCCAGGTGTTGCCTCAGGACCCTGTCGTCCGCCAGGCGCTCAACGGCTCTTCGGATTCCTCGCACGGCGCCCTCTCGTGTGGGCGCCGCCACCGGTAGGCCGGCCGGGCCAGTCAGAACGGCGGGGCCATTGCCCTCCAAGGTGATGACGGGACGCGAGGCGGCCATCGCCTCCAGACAGACCATGCCACCGGAATCGTGGTAACTGGGGTGCATCAGGGTGTGTGCCCCGGCCACTCGCTTGAGCACTTCGCTGCGATCCATCCAGCCGGTAAAAGCAACTCTGTCCGAGACGCCAAGTTGGGCGGCCAGGGCCTCCAGGCGGCCGCGCTCCGGGCCATCGCCAACGATGGTATACCGTACGCTTTGGGGGAGTTCGGCCATGGCCTCCACGGCAAGGTCATACCCCTTCCAGTCCAGAAGTCTGCCAATACTGAGGATTTCAAACGTTTCTTCGCCCGGTGCCGGCGTCGTTGCCAGCAGATCAAACTCTTCCGGCGTCAGACCCACGCCGGGACAGACGGGAACGTCCGCCCCCATGAGTACCTCCATGCGGGCCGCAGACTCTGGCGTCGTAGCCAGGGCCACGGTGGCGTTGTGGGCGGTCCGGACGAGCGCAGGGTCGCGTTCCCATGTCGCGCGGACCGTGTCTCTGAGCAACTCGGCCCGGCGGACATGGGGCGGTAGTGTGGAAATAAACCGGTCTGGCATGCCTTCTCCACCTCCGACGGGTCCCCAGACAAATGGGCGACCAGCGGTGTCCGCGGCAGACGGCATCCAATAGCGCATGTACGTGACATGCTGAACCAGATCTGGATCGAGCCTGTCCACCACAGCGGGAAGCTGGGCCGAGAGGGCCCGAGTCCACGCATAGTAGTACAGCTGCCACATGGAACTGCCTGGACTGGGGGCGAAACCCGTGGGCCAGAGAATCGGACTGATCTCGACTACCTCCAGTCCTGGTTCCGTAGGCAAGTTCTGACCGGGTCTCGTGACCACGGTCACCCGATAGCGTCTGGCCAGGGCGTGCGCCATATTCCAGCCAATGCCGGGCTCCGATCCGCGACCGGGAGCATAGGCAAAGGCGATGAGAAGGATGTGTTCGGGCTCTCTCATGATTCGCGTTGTCGCCACTTCCGTGCCGAAATGCGTCTCGAGATCCTTCTAGGAGACCTGTCTCCGGACTCGTGACTTCTGCCTACCTGCCCAGGCTCGCGGCGCAGTAGCTGCCTGATGGCCAGGTACACGAATCTCGGATTGTGGACGAAATACCTTCGCCACAACCTTTTTGGCTCCATCAATAGCCGAAATGCCCATTCCAGGCCTGCTTTCTGCAAAACGGCAGGTGCCTGCCGCACGCGGCCCGAATGAAAATCGAAGGCCGCCCCGACGCCGAACATCGTGACGCCCGGCAGAGACTCGGCGTGAGCGCCCATCCACTTTTCCTGCTTGGGGCAGCCTATTCCCACAAACAGAATCCGCGCGCCGGAAGACATGATTTCCCGGACATGGGCCCTGTCTTCCGCTTGCGTTGGAGGTCGGAATGGAGGCGAGATGGCGCAGGCCACTTCCAGCGTTGGGAAATTGGACGCCAGGAACGCCTTGAATTCCAGGATCGATTGCTCCGTGCCGCCATAGAGACCGACCGGCATTCTCTTGGCGGCCGCCGCCCGACAAACGTGCAGGGTCAGCGTCGGACCGTACACCCGCTCTGCCTCCTTCAGTCCCTGGGCACGCAACATCCAGACAAGGGGCATGCCGTCGGATGTAACCATGCGGGCTCCCGCAACCACCTCTCGGAACTCGGGGTCGTCAAACGCCTCCATCACCATATGGACGTTGGCGATACAGACGTATCCCCCAAGACTGGCCTCTGCGTCTCTCATGGCAGCCGCTACCGCCCGCTCATAGTTGAGGGCGGCCACCGGGAACGATATCACAGGGGCGGTGCGGTATCTCATAACGCCCACTTCTGGTTGTAGACATTGACCGCTCCAAGGCCGAGGCCAAATAGCGTCCAGAACCAGATCCCTCCCATGGGCCCTTCAATGAATACGTCGAAGGTGATATTGACCATGAAGGCGCACCAATAGGCCAGCAGAAACAGAAATAATCCGTGCCAGCCATCCTCTCCCCTGCGGCGAGCCACCAGAAGATTGCGGAGGATGGAGAAGGCCCACGAGAGTTGTAGCACCACCCAGATGGCGAAGGCGGGCACTCCCATGCGCGCCAGAACGCTCATGTGGCCGTTGTGCGGACTTCTGAGCGACTCTTCGTCGTCTACCTGATAGCCGTCGTCCGAGGCCAGGTTGATGCCGAAACCCTTGCCCGCCAGGAAGTAGGGGCCAGTGAATGTGTATTCCACGATGTCGGTCCACCAGGACAGCCGCCACTCCTTGCTTCCATCCAGTGCGTTTTCACCCGAAGACCCGGTCAGGCTTCGAAAATTGTCGCCCAGTTGTTCGAGCGAGATCGACCGGTTTCCGTACAACTCGATCTTCGGGTTTATCAGTACCAGAAGGAGGATTCCGACCAGACCCAGATAAGACCACTTCCCGACACGCACGCGGCTGGACCGGAGAAGCAACACAACTGCCATCGCCAAAAGGAATGCCACCATCCCGCCGCGATTTTTCATGGCGATGAGGCCGAAGTCCACGACCACCATGGGAAGCATCCACCATATTTTCGACCGGAATCCGACCAGCACAAAGGCCACCGCGCCGGCCAGGTGCACCATGGTGTCTCCCCCCTTCAGCCCTGGTATGGGAGCCGTGGATCCGGGGAGGCTCGGCAGAGACGCGCTGAACGTGAAAGAGATGGCGAACAGAAAGCCGCCCAGTCCGATTATCGCCGCCGCGAGCGGTCTGAATCGGTTGATCAGCGTCCTCAGAACTTCGGGCTCCCTGGCCACGATGGCGGCCACGGCAAGCGCGTACACCCCGTATCCCCACAGGACGGCATCGCGAATGGCAGCCGGACCGTATGTGGGAAGATCGAACGCGAGTCGCATCAGCCCGATCGCCATGAACAGGGCCAGCATGGCACCTGACAGGCTCTTCAGCGGGGCCAAGGGCCGCTCACGGGAGAACCAGGCCAACGCGCCAAGCGCCAGCGTCAGCTCACCCACAAACAGCGGCGCGACGCCGAGATAGGCAAAACCTCGCCCCAGAAGGGCATACCCGGCCAGAATAACGCAAAGTGCGAAAATGAATGAGCGCTCCAGAGAGGTGACCCGACTCAACGTGTGGGTCGCGACGTCAGCCCTCCAGTGTATTCCTGGGTGCGTAGCTGCATGGTGGCTCATCCCGACTCCAGGCCGCTGTAGTACGCCTCCGCCTGCTGGTAGGCCTTGCGGGCCGCCGTCGGAGCGGACATGTCCAGACGGTTGATGGCCATCTCGGTTGGGGATGCGCCCATAGACTGGAGTTCCGAGAGTGACATGGCCACCAGCTCTCGCGGCGTCTTTCCTGCCCCGATGACCAAAATCCTGGAGTGTGCAAATCGACCGATGCTGGCCGCGATGGAAGAAGCGGACGTGGGCGGGGAATCTATCAGCACATAGTCAAAGTGCTGACCATAAAACTGGGCAAGATGGACAGCGGCCTGCGCGGTCTGGGCCTCCGCATCGGCAGGGATTCGCGCCCTCAGGGTTAGTCCAAACAGGAGCTGCATCATTCCGCCGAGTTGCTCCACGCCTCCTCCCGGCCCGAAGGACCCCGTTTC
The DNA here is from genome assembly GCA_047619685.1 of Rhodothermales bacterium. Lineage (GTDB taxonomy): Bacteria > Bacteroidota > Rhodothermia > Rhodothermales > UBA10348 > JABDJZ01. Next base: position 104,426 of record JBLHLC010000011.1, on the reverse strand, counting down.
GACGTCCAGCGCTGAGCGCGAGGTCAAACCGAGCGTTTCCATCTGCCCCGGCCGGAAGATGTCTGCGTCTATCACCAGTACTCTGAATCCGGCCAGGCCCAGTGCGGCGCCCACGTTGGCGGTTAATGTTGTTTTGCCGGCGCCCATGTCCGCGCTGGTGAACAGGATCGTCCCACCGCTTGGGGTCCGTGCTACAAGCCCGAGGGCATACTTCCGAATCAGGGCCGCCTCCGCTGCCTGGGGTGCATGGATCACAACCAAGTGGCTGGAAACCATGCGGCTGCCCACGTTTACCTGTGCCTCGCGCCCCGCGAGTTTCCGGACAACCCTGCTTAGGTCGGGCAACGTCCCTCTCACCGGGATACCGAATCCAGCTAGGTCTTCGGCTTCATGGACCGAGCCATCGATTGCGGCCCATCCGTACGCCACGCCGCCGCCAAGGAGGATCCCCAGGAGGAAACCGCCGATCACGACAAGCTTCGCGTTGGGAAACGCGGGATTACTGGGCGCTACCGCGGCCTGAATCCGTTTGACGAAATCGGCAGGCTGGTTTACCTGAATATCACCGAGTCGGTCGATTTCGGTCTTGAGGTGGTCGTCGGCCAGTTGGCGTCCTCGTTGAATCTGAGTCAGCGACACCGACTGCTCGGAATACCGCGTCCGCGAGTTCTGAAAGGCAGCCAGTCGGGAGTTGATCGCCGATATCTGCGCCTCCGCTGCCCGCTTCGCCACGCGCTCCTGAGCGATTTGGCGCCGCAGCCCCAAAACATAGGCACGCCCCTCGGGGTCACGGGCCAAGTCTACGCCTCCCGTGGCCATGACCTCATTCACGAAGCGCTCCGAGAGGATGTCGAGACGCTCCCGCATCCCGGCAACGTCCGTTACCAGTTTCAAGACCTGCTCACTGGATTCGGGGTTGGCCCGTAGCGCCGGGGTCTTCGAATAGAACTGCTCCAGAATCAATTCTGTCGATGTGAGCTGTAACTGGGTGGCGGCAATCTCGCTTTCCACTGAAGACGCCACCCTGTCGGCAAGGCTCTCCAGATCCATGTCCCCGAGTTCCTCCTCCAACGACTCCAGCGTCGCGGAGTGCGTCGAATAACTGATGCGGGCGTTGTCGAGCGATATCTGCAGATCCGAGATGCGGGAGCCGGCCAACTGCGCGTCCTGCTCGATGGACACCCCGCCGTTCTCCTGCCAGAAGAGCCTAAGCTGTTCGTCCAGCCCATTCAGTTCATTGACTACGTCCTCAACACGGGCGCGCTGCTGCGCGAGTGCACTTTCTCGCTGCCGTGCAACGGCCTCCCGCATGAGTGTCATGTAGGAATCTGAGTAGGTGGTCGAGATGGCCGCCGCCAACATGGGTCCCGGCGCCGTTGCCTCGATCCGAATCAGGTCCGCCTGGTCCTTCCCGGCCTCCGATGTAATGACGATGGCGGTTTCTCGGAGCCATTCGGCGAGTTTGTCCGGCGCTTGATAGGGCAGTGGCGCCAGCTCTGCGGGACCCAGATCCGTCAGCATCCGAGTGGCCGCGTTCTCGGCTATCTCGGGCACGCTGCGAAGAAGCGCAGCCTGGTTGGCCACCTTCGGCAATCCGAACGCGGAGATGACATCATCGGCGTTGGCGTACTGCTGGACTGTTTGCTCCATGAGAGCGGTATCGAGCAGCAAGATGGTCGATGAATTGTACCTGGAGGGCACAAAGACCATCACCGCGACTGCGATGCCCCAAATCACGGCGCACACCATGAGTCCAAGCCAGCGCTTGCGGTGCAGTTTCCGCAGGATCTCCCGCGGCGACACCGGTCTGCCCGGATCCTGGGCGTAGAGTGAGTCACCCCACGCGGAACGGCCTGGCCCCGCGGGACCTGCTACCTCTGGCGAGACATGCTGGTAGCCGACCGGCGCCGTTGACTGAGGCCGGCCTGACCCAATGTCCGGAAATGCCGATGTCGATCGCGCTGGAAGCGACCGACGAGAGTCCGGATGATCTTCCCTCTCGTTTCCGGAAGGGCGCCAGGGGTTGGTATGAGTGCCGCTATCGTCCAAACTTCTTGGGTGCCGGCTGGGCGCCTCTCCTCCCGGGTGCTGCCTGTCGGTGCGACCTGGCCGCTCTCCCGGCTGGACTGGACTTGGTCGTATACCCCAACTCCTCCCTGAAGTAGGCGATGGTCTCCCTCAGCCCATCCTCTCTGGAAACTCTCGGCTCCCAGTTGAGAAGGGTTCGAGCCTTGGTGATATCGGGTTGGCGGATGGTGGGATCGTCCGTGGGAAGCGGGTGAAAGGTCAGTTCACTCGAACTGCTGGTGATCGCCAGGACCTCACGCGCGAACTCGGCGATAGTGACCTCGGAGGGATTCCCCAGGTTGATTGGACCGCAGCTCGTCGAAGTGGCAGCCGCATGAAGGCCGCGGACCAGGTCCTGGACGAAACAGAAGGAGCGCGTCTGCAGGCCGTCGCCGAAAATGGTGATGGGTTCGCCAGCAAGGGCTTGCGAGACGAAGGCGGGTAACGCCCTGCCATCGTCTGGGCGCATCCGGGGTCCGTAGGTATTGAAGATGCGGACGATGACCGTATCGGTCTCCCTTTCACGGTGGTAGGCCATCGTGATGGCCTCGCCGAACCGCTTGGCCTCGTCATAGACCGAGCGCGGCCCGATCGAGTTGACGCGACCCCAATACTCTTCCACCTGAGGATGTACTTCGGGATCGCCATAGACCTCGGACGTGGAGGCAAGCAGGAAGCGCGCTCCATGTCGCCTGGCCAATTCAAGGGCATTTTGTGTCCCGATTGACCCTGTTTCCAGCGTCAGGAAGGGCATCTCCAGATAGTGCTTTGGCGATGCCGGGCTGGCCATGTTGTAGACAAAGTCTACTGGTCCATCGACCTCGATCTGGTTGCGAATATCCTGCTTCGAGAAGCTGAAATCCGCGTTTTCCAGAAGGTGGTGGATGTTGACTTCACGGCCTGTGGCCAGATTGTCGATGCACGTGACTCGATGGCCCTCTTCCAGGAGGAAATCACAAAGATGAGAACCAACAAACCCCGCTCCTCCGAGGACTACGGAGTGCGGCTTGTGAAATGCAGTCATTGTTCAGCGGGCTTTCTTTTGCTGTGGTATCGGCCAAGATTCCAGCAACTTGAGAAACCCACGCGCACAAGAAACAGCAACGGCCGCCCCCATTTGGAGGCGGCCGTTTGACCTGGAAGACCCTGGTCGAGGATCAGTTTTCCAACACTACGGCCGGAATATTGGCGGCTCGGACCGCTGCATTGAACGCGTCCAACTCGGCGCCCATGAGGGCTCCCAGCTTGGCGAGTTCGATGTTGATGTCCTTCACAAGCAGGTCGCGAACCGCGACCGCCTGTTCCGTCGGCCTGTAGTCTCCACCGGCTGCATTGCCACCTGCGGCCGCCAGTTTGTTGTTCAGGCGGATTGGGAAGTTCAGCGGGTCCTGGCCGCTGCGGTTCTTGGTCTGGTACAGGGCCTCCTCGACCTCCTTCATCTGGTCCAGAAGAGACTTGGCTGAGGCCTTGAGGGTGTCTCGCTCCGCATGATCCTCCGGCACCCGGGCCAGGACGCCATCAATCTGCTCCCTGGCCGCGCGGATGCGCTTGATGGCCTGGTGCGTCTCGGTGAGTTTGTCCCGTACTTCCGTCAGGAAATCGAACTGGGCCTGCCGGTCTGCCGCCGTGGACGTGCTCCGCGGATCCGCCAGAATGGTGAAGCCTACCTCCGTGGAGTCCTCGCCTACAATCAGTCGGGCCCGGTAGCTGCCCGGCACCGCCATCGGGCCATTCATTCCGCCACCTGACCACAAGATCATACCCGGGAAGTCCTCTGCCTCTTCATAGCGCATGTCCCAACTGTGGGAGTTGAGACCCGGCTCCGTTGAAAGGGCGCTGTCTCCCCTGTCTTTGGACGAGTAGCTCTTGATGATATCGCCATCGGTTTCCAGAATGCGGAGCGTGACCTCGGTATCATCCTCATGGCCGTTCAGGTAGTAACGGAAGTTGACGCCATTGCCGCCACCTCCGCGGCCGCCGCCCGTGATCATTCGGTGGGTCACATAGGGGCCGATGAGCGTAAATGGTGAGGCCGCCATGTCAGCGCTGGCGTGATGCAGCGGCATGAGGTCCTCCAGAATCCAGAGCGCACGACCCTGTGTCGCAACCACGAGATCATTATCCCGCCAGGTAAGGTCCGTAATCGGGACGATGGGAAGGTTGAGTTGGAAGGACTGCCAGGTTGCCCCGTCGTCAAACGAGATGTACATCCCGAACTCCGTCCCCGCGTACAGCAGTCCCTGCCGCTCCGGGTCGGGCTCGATGGTACGCGTGAAGTGGGTTGCCGGAATCCCGGCCGTGATCTTGCTCCAGGTCGCTCCGTAGTCCGAGGTCTTGTAGAGGTACGGAGCAAAGTCGTCCATCTTGTACCGCGTTCCCGCCACGTAGGCACCACCCGCGTTGTATGGATCGACCACAATGTCGTTGACCATCATCCACTCGGGGAAAATGCGCTCGGGAGGCGTGATGTTGGTCCAGTTGGTGCCGCCATCCCGGGTGATGTGAATAAGACCATCGTCGGAGCCCGTCCAGATGACACCTTCCTCCTCGCCCTCTGCCATTGTAAAGATGGTCGCGTAGTACTCGACCGCCGTGTTGTCCTGGGTGATCGGACCGCCTGACGATTTGAGGGTGGACGGGTCCGCCCTGGTCAGGTCCGGGCTGATGGCCTCCCACGACTGCCCGTCTGTTTTCGTCTTGAAGAGAACGTTGGCCGCGGCGTAGACAGCGTTGGCGTCGTGGCGTGACCAGACGATGGGGAAATTCCACTGGAAACGGTACAAGTAGTCTTCCGCACCGTGCCCCATGGGATTGTCGGGCCACACGTTCACATTGCGCTGGGACCCGGTCTTGTGATCGACTCGCGTCAGGGAGCCCCCGTACGAACCGCCGTAGACGATGTCCGGGTTATTGGGGTCGGCCGCAATCCAGCCGCTTTCGCCACCCGCGGTGGACGTCCAGTCATCCTCGCTGCCGCTGGACGTGTGCAAAATGCGGACGGTCGAGTTGTCCTGCTGCGCCGCCAGAATGCGATACGGGAAATTATTGTCCGTGGTAACCCGGTAGAACTGGGCCGTCGGCTGGTTGTCCATTGTGGAGAAGCTCTCCCCCCCATTCACGGTCACCTGCGCGCCGCCGTCGTCTGCAACAATGAAACGGTTCGGCTCATTCGGGTTGATCCACATGTCGTGGTGATCACCATGAGGCGTCCGGATCCGCTCGTAGGTGGCGCCGCCGTCCGTGGATTTGTGGAACTGAACGTTCAGCACGTAGACAACGTCCTCGTCTTTCGTATCCGCGTAGATGCGTGTGTAGTACCAGGCGCGCTGGCGAAGGCTGCGGTCGCTGTTGATTTTGCTCCAGCTCTCGCCGCCGTCGTCGGACCGGAAGACGCCTCCGTCTTCGTGCTCGATAATGGCCCAGACGCGGTCGGGATTGGCAGGCGAAACTGTGATGCCGCTAATTCCGATGATGCCACCGGGAAGACCGTTGTCCTGGTCGGTCAGTTGTGCCCACGTGTCGCCGCCATCTGTTGATTTCCAGATGTGAGAGCCCTCGCCACCCGAATTCAGACCGTAGGGAGTCCGGGACAACCGCCAGGTGGAAGCATATAGGACGCGCGGATTCGAAGGGTCCATCACAAGGTCGACCGCGCCGGCCTGGTCATTCACGTAGAGGATCCTGTCCCAGGTGGCACCACCGTCTTTTGAACGGTACACGCCCCTGTTTTCATCCGGCCCGTGAAGATGGCCAAGCACCGCCGCGTACACCAGATCCGGGTTCTTCGGGTGGATCTGGATGCGCGGAATGCGCTCCGAGTCTGTGAGTCCGATTGAGGCCCAGGTCTTGCCCGCGTCCTCGGACTTCCACATGCCCGTTCCGTACGAGACGTTGCCACGTACCGTGACTTCGCCACCGCCCACGTAGATCACATTGTTGTCCCACTCGCTGACCGCGACGGCCCCGATGGAGGACCCGAAGTAGCCGTCGGAGATGTTCTCCCAGGACCCGCCGGAATCCGTCGTGCGCCAGACGCCGCCGCCGGTTGCGCCCTGGTAATAGAGGTCTGGATGCCCCGGCACCCCGGTTACCGCTGCGGAACGCCCGCCACGGTTTGGACCGACACTTCGGTATTCAAGGTTCTCGTAAAGCGCGGGGTCAATCTGGGCAGCTGCGTCAAGAGTCAGCAGCATGCCAACGAACAGCGTGATGGCTGCCGGGAGGATGCGTCTCATCGTTGGGTCAATCCTTTGGGTGGGAGAGTCCGCCAATATAGAAGCCTGTCCGTGTATGAGGCCACCGCTGGGCGTCCAACCTCGCCCTCGCCCCCGATCAGAACACAGAAACCCCCGTTTTTGTCGTCAGGAGTTCCAGGGCCATGGTTCCCGCCAGGGAATTACCCTTTGGGTTGAGCCCAGGAGACCAGACGCATGCGGTAAACACACCCGGCATCACGGCCAAAACACCCCCTCCGACGCCACTCTTGGCCGGGAGCCCGACCCTGTAGGCGTAGTCACCGGCTTCGTCATACACACCGCAGGTGAGCATCACGGCATTCAGACGTTTGATCTGCGTGGTCGTACAGAGCCTGGCCCCACCCTCTGTGACGCCGCCGGTCGCCATGAACATGCCAGCCCGACACAGGTCGCGGCAGCTGAGCGTCACAGCCGACTCCCGGCAATGCGCCTCCACGATATCGTCAGGAGCTCCGTTCAGGTTGCCGAACGATTTGATCAGATGGGCCAGCGCGCGGTTGCGATGGGCCGTCCGGCACTCTGCGGTCGCCACCGCCCTGTCCCAATTCACCGGCATTCCGTCCAGACACTGCTCGATGAATCTGACGCCCGGGTCGGTCTTGTCCACCCCAAGAATCGCGTCCATGACAACCAACGCACCCGCGTTGATCATCGGATTCCGCGGGATTCCCTGGTCTGCCTCCAACTGGAGCAAGGAATTGAACGCCGTGCCCGACGCCTCGCGGCCCACCCGCTTCCAGATTTCCGGACCGACGATGCTGGCCGCAGCGGCCAGACGGAAGATCTTGGACACGCTCTGGATTGAAAACGCGTGGTCGGCTTCGCCCACGAAATACTCAGAGCCGTCCACAAGCCGAACGGCCATCCCGAAACGAGCCGGGTCTACCTCGGCAAGCGGCTGGATGTACTGAGCCACCGTACCCTCGCCAAGAAGCGGCTGGATTTCAGCCTCGATCTCCGCCAGGATCTGTTGGTAGTCTACCAACTCGCCCCCGTGGCGCCGCGCGGCAGGTCCATCGCGTCCCAGATCCGACCGTTGACCATGACCTGGGTCACATTCTCTGCATCCTCGATCCGGGCCAGCGGATCTCCGTCCACGATGATGAGGTCCGCGAGTTTGCCTACTTCCAGGGATCCGATGTCCCCGTCCATCCCCAGATACTTGGCGCCATGAAGGGTAGCAGACCGAAGCGCTTCATGTGGACTGAATCCACCCTGCGTCAACATGCGCATTTCCCAATGAAACGCGAGTCCCTGCATCTGGCCGTGGGCACCAATCTGAACGGTGTTTCCCTGGTCAACCAGCACCTTGGCGGCTGCAGCCACCTCATCGTGGTAATACTCGTCGGCGGCGGCCTTTTCACGCCGGCGCGATTGTGGGTCAACTTGTTCGCGCGGGACGTACCGCAGGAGCCGCTCGTTGGCCCAGACGTCATCGTGCTCGTAGAAATACCGCTCGCCGCTTGGGCCTCCGTAGACCACCACGAGAGTCGGTGTATACCCGGTCTTGGAGTGCCGCCAGGTCTCCAGGACGTCGCGGTACAACGGCGCCACGGGCACATTGTGCTCAATTCCCGTGTGACCATCCATGATCATGGTCATGTTGGTATTGTAGGTGGAACCGCCCTCTGGCACGACCATGAGTCCCAGTTCGCGTGCGGCCTGCATGATCTGCTGGCGCTGTTCCCGCCTGGGCTGGTTATAGCTCTTGATGCTGATGGCCCCGACGGCCTTCATACGGCGAAGGTGGGAGCGGGCGTCGTCCAGGGAGTTGACGACGGCCTTGAAACCGCCGTCCGCACCATAAATGATTGTCCCGGTTGAGAAGATGCGGGGACCCATCATTTGGCCCGTCTTCACCATCTCAGAAAGTGTGAACACCGTCTCGGTGGTCGCGGATGGGTCGTGTGTGGTGGTTACGCCGAAGGCCAGGTTGGCCGAGTACACCCAGTTTTCCTGCGGTACCGGCCCGCCGAAGAAATGGCTGAGGTGGGCGTGGGCGTCCACAAATCCGGGCAGAACGGTGCGGCCTCCCGCGTCTACCACCGTGGCGCCCGTTGGCACCGCGACATCGGTCCCCAACGCGGTGATTCGGTTTCCGGTCACCACGACCGTCCCGTTTCCGATGACCTCATCGCCATTCATGGTGACGACGCGTGCGTTCGTGATCGCGGTGACCCCCGACGGCACGTCGCTGGTCAGGGTGAGCCCAACCGATACGCCGGTGGAATCCACCGCCGGCAGTTCCTCGGGCGCTCCATCCACAAACGAGAAGGACTCCGCGAGCGACCTGCTGAAGTACTCTGGGCCCATCATCCAATGGAGGCTCTTCGAATCCGAAGACCAGTGGAGATCCGTGCCAAGGTCGCGGGTTACCTGCTTGAGCGGGTACGGCCGGACGCCACCTGGAAGCGTGTCCTTGGTCAGGCTCACCGTCCCTCCCGTCGCGGGGAACGGTGCGACGTAGGCATTGAAGATATGTAGCGGCCGCTGGGGCCGACCGCGATTTCGTTGCCCTGATCTTGCTGGTCGTTCTTCTGCTTGGTAAGCTGAAGGCCCGCCGTTGCCTGACCCGATGCGTGGTACATCCAGACTTCACCCGCACCCAGTGAGCGCGTGGACGTGAAGTGTTTTCTGGCCAGGATGTACTCACCATCCGGCGTCCATGCCGCCCCGTTCAGAAGCCTGAACGTCTCTTTGGTGATCTGCTTGGGGTCCGATCCGTCGGCCGCAACCGTCCAGATATTGTCGCCGCCGGCCCGGTCGCTGGTAAAGGCGATGCGAGACCCGTCCGGACTGAAACTGGGCTGTACGTCCCAGGCCGCGCCAGTGGTCAGCGGTTTTGCGGCACCGCCATCGATTGGCATAGTGTAGAGGTCCCCCATCAGGTCGAATATTATCGTCTGCCCGTCGGGCGAGACATCCACGCTCATCCAGGTCCCTTCGTCCGTCGTGAAGGAGACATCCGTTGTGGGCCCAAACGGTTTTGTCACGTCCCAAGTTGGTTTTTCCTGCGCAAAAACAGGTGCGGCGAGACCAAGAATGAGAACGGCGATCAGAAGGCGCATGGATGGGAGATGTTGGTGGTCCCGAAGAATAGAACGAAGACGGCCCCGTCTCCAATCGGAAACGGGGCCGTTTTCATTGCGGTGCGAATCGGGCGAGAACCCGGCTCCCGCGTGGTCCGGGCTAGTGTAGTGCGTCGTAGTTGAGAGAGCTTGTTTGGGCTTGTTCTCTCAAGCAGACGTGAGGACATCGCCCCAGCCTGAAGGTGGACATAAGCGGACGCTCGATGCGCCGGAGTGGAATAAGGGATCCCAATTCCGCCAAATCCGCCGAATTGACCGCACGGAAGCGGAACACGGGCGGCAATTCCACTTTCGCACCCGGATCGACCGCACGGAAGTGGAATCGGGAGAACGTATTCTACTTAGGCCAACGCTTAAGTGCCAAACAGAACGGCGCACTTCGCTAGTTGCCTATTCGAATGGGCTCCACAGGCTTGAACCACGGCAGATCGGCATCCTCAACGGCCTTCACGAACTCGGCCCAGCGGCCTCCCATGAATCCGTTTACGAGTTCGACCAGTTCCTCAACCGCCGCGCGAGACTGCTCGATGGCCATCTGCTCGGTTGCGCCAGGCATATCCGTGCTGCGCGATATGTACTGCTGCGCCACGCGCATCCGACCGGTCAGCGTATTGGGATCTCGCCGGATTCCCTGGGCTCCCTGCTGCCCGAATACCACCTCGCGAACCGCGGTCAGCGAGTCGGTGACTGCGCGATGCTCCTGAGTAAGGTCCCGGTTGCTGGAGTCCGCGCTGAGCTTTGTGTTGATCCAGTCCAGCGTGCTTTGGGCGTCTGTGAGTTGATCAAGCGCGGCACGGGCTGCGACGGTCATGGGCTCAAGCTGCCAATACAGAGCGATCCTTGCCTGCGCACCGGCCCGGTTGTAGGGCGACCGTGGGTCTGGATGAATCGTAATGGTAGTTGAGTCCGTCGCGGCGCGCCGACCTCGGCCCGCCGTGATGCGCACTTTGTAGGTGCCCGGAAGCACGTCTGGGCCCGCTGGCTCGGCATTGGCTCCGCCGCCGCCACCGCCAAATCCGCCACCGCCTCCACCGCGGCCGAATCCACCGCCGGCCTGCTGAAAACCCTTGCTCCGCATCTGCCAGTTGTATCGGTTCAGACCCGGTTCGGCGGGGCCCGTCACGGTGCGAATCACCTCGCCGTCCGAGTTCACGATCTCGATGGTAGCGCGGTTGCCCGCCGCTCCTCCGCCGCCAAAGCCCCCGCCGCCACCGGCACCCGCTGCGCGACCGCCGCCGCCAGCGCCACGACCGCCTCCGGCACGACCGCCAGCACCACGCCCGCCTCGTGCGCCCGCCTCGTCTGCGCCCTCGGGACGCTCGGGCAGGTTCACCACGTACGAAATGGCTGCGCCGCGCGAGACGTTTTCGCCTTCAAACATGCCGCTGGCTGAGAACCTCGTTCCGTCAGCCTGCCCCCAGGAGGCCATGTAGCCATCTGGCGCCGGGAAGGCTTTTACCTGGGCATCCAGGATATCAGCCCCTTCAGAAGCGATGGCCCTCAGCGGACGAATGTCGTCCAGGATGTAGACGGATCGGCCAAAGGTCCCTACCACGAGGTCGTGGTCCCTGGGATGAATCACCATGTCCATGGCAGACATGGTGGGCATACCGTTGGTCCAATGCGTCCAGGTCGCCCCCGCGTCCACCGACACATGCACGCCCGTGTCCGTCCCCAGGAACATCAAGCGCGGCTCAATCGGGTCCTGGACGAAGGAAAGTGCGTACCCCGACACGTCTGGCGCCAGCCTTGTCCACGAATTTCCGTAGTCGTTCGTGTGATAGAGATAAGGCTCCATGCTGTTGCGCCGATGATCGTCGATCACCACAAACGCCTCCCCCGCATTGTATTCAGAGGCCTTGATCTGCGTGACCCAGCCCCCCTGGTCCAGGCCCTTCATGGCCAAGACGGTATTCGTCCAGGTTGTGCCGCCATCACGGGTCACCTGGACGTTTCCGTCGTCCGTGCCGACCCAAACCTCTTTGGGGTCTTTGGGGCTGGGAGCAATCGACACGATCGTGGTGAAATTCTCGGCACCGGTCACATCGTAATTGAGGCCGCCAGAATTAATCTGGTCCTGTTTCGACGGGTCGTTGGTTGTCAGATCCGGAGAAATGACCGACCAGTTGTTGCCACGATCGGTGGACTTGTGCAGAAACTGACTGCCGTAATACACCGTGGATGCGTCATGCGGATCCTGGGCAATGGCGGCGTTCCAGTTGAAGCGCAGCACTGGCCCGTCGGGATGCAGCGGCTTGATGCTGACCGACTGGCCCGTCTGCGTATCGAACCGACGGACATTGCCGCCCTGGCTCATGGAGTAGACATAACGGGAATCATCTGGCAGCGAAACCACATCAAATCCGTCGCCAAACCCGACTTCCCTCCAGTACGAGTTCCGGATTCCACCGGCTCGCCAGGCTTCGCTCGGCCCTATCCACGAGCCGTTGTCCTGAAGACCGCCCATCACGTTGTACGGGATCTCCATGTCCACGTTGATGTGGTAGAATTGCGCAACCGGGATGTTCTCCGCGAAACGCCAGGTCTTCCCGTGGTCGTGCGAAATGTTCAGCCCGCCGTCGTTTCCCTCGATGATGTGAGTCGGGTCATCGGGGTTAATCCAGAAGGCATGGTGGTCCGGGTGAATACCGCCACCAGGGGTACCTCGGGGCGGGACGGGTTCGAAATCACCGCCGCCGTTGTTGGTCACCTGCACGTTGGAGGCCACCCAGTACACCCGGTGCTCGTTGAGCGGGTCTACGAAAATGTCGTTGTAGTAGAACGGCCGGTTGGTAACGGCGTTGCCCGCATTCACTTCGCTGAACGTGAATCCGCCGTCGTTAGAGCGCATCCAGGCGTTCTCCTTGGCTTCGACGATCGCGTAGACCACGGACGGATCGCTAGGAGCAATGGCGAGGCCGATCCTTCCAAGCTCGCCCTCTGGCAACCCGTCCTTGCTGGAACGTTTGGTCCAGGTCTTGCCGCCGTCAAACGTGACGTGGATGCCAGATCCTTCGCCACCGGACTTCAGAAAATAGGGCCAGCGCCGGAACTCCCACATGGCGGCAATAATCTTGTCCGGATTGACCGGATCCATCACCATATCGGCGATGCCCGTTCTCACGTTGGTAAAGAGGACTCTTTCCCAGGTGGCTCCCCCGTCTGTGGTCTTGAAGACGCCGCGCTGCTCTGATTCACCCCAGGCCGGACCTTGCGCACCCACGTAGGCCGTGTTGGGATCGTTGGGGTGAAGCAGAATCCTGTGGATGGATCTGCTTTCTTCCAGACCCAGGTGGGTCCAGGAATGCCCCCCGTCAATGGATTTGTAGATGCCGTTGCCGGTGTTGGAACTGTTTCGCGGGTTGCCTTCACCTGTACCGACCCAAATCACATCTGGGTTTCCCTGGTTGATTGCAACTGCGCCGATGGAGTGGGTCGGCTGATCATCGAATATGGGTTCCCAACTTATGCCTGCGTTCCTGGAGCGCCAAAGGCCTCCGGACGCGGTTCCTGCATAGATGACTTCAGGGGTCCGGAGAACCACGTCTATAGCCGTGACGCGACCGCTCATGCCAGCCGGGCCAATAGCCCGGGCGGCCATGGGTTTCAGCTTTTCGAGGTCCAGTTTCTGGGCGTTTGCGGGAAGTGCTAGAGGGAATGCAGTCAAGACCGCAACCAGTGTGCACAGCGTGCCTGTCAGCACGCGGCGCAGGAAAGCGTCGCTCCTCATTTGATTGTCTTTTCGATGGTGGGTGCGTCAGGGAAGGACCAAGAATCTAATGGGTACCTCCGTCCCAAATGTCACAGAATCATGTCAGGACTTTTCGGGACATGACAGGTCCAGACCACCGCTTGCCTTGGACGCTGCCCTAATCGTGACGCAATGCCGCGACAGGGTCTTTCCGCGCCGCGCGGACCGACTGGAGGCTGACAGCTCCTCCAGCCACCAGGAACGCACCCACTCCCGCAGCCACAAAAACCCAAATCCCCACCGGCGTTCGGAAAGCGTAGCTGGAAAGCCACTCGCTTGTCGCCCACCATCCCAAGGGGGCAGCCACCGCAAAGCCGGCCAGCACCAGCAGCGCGAACTCACGGTTGAGCATCCCCACCAGGCCGGGAGTCGTCGCGCCGAGGCTCTTTCGGATGCCGATCTCCCGGGTGCGTTCCTCCGCGGTGAACGCGGCCAGACCGAACAGCCCCAGGCACGCGATCAGAATCGCCAGTTGGGCCGCACCGGCAAACACACTGGCGAGCCGCTCTTCGCTCTGATAGAATGCGTTGAAGTCGTCATCCAGAAATGAGTACTGGAATGGACTTCCGCCACTTGCCTGGGCCCAAAGGTCCTTCAGCCGTGCGAGCGCGGCAGGCGTGTCCCCCTCCCGCAGTTTGATCAGGAGAACGTGCCACCCGGGCTCCACGAAGAGCGCCAGAGGCTTCATCTGCTCCCGCAGCGAAAGAAAATTGTAGTTTTCGATCACGCCGACCACTTCGCCCATTCTGCGCCCCCCGGAAACGCTCATCCTCTGGCCGACGGCAGTTTCTGGAGTCCAACCGGCCAACCGGACCAGGTCCTCGTTCACGACGTATTGGTATTGAGCGCTGTCCGGGGACACCAGGGGATCACCTCGTTCGACAAAACCTGTGCCCGCGACCAGCCGCAGGCCAAGCGTATTCACGACGTTTGCGCTCACGGGAGTCGCCGAGATATTCGGGTGATCCCTGGACTCCAGATCTGCCTCGGTAGACAGGCCGTATCCGCCCAATTGATTTCCCGGGATGGCGTTCATGGCCGCAGCATCCAGAAACTCGGGATAGGTAGGCAGGGCTGCCTGAATGATGGGCACGGCACGTCGATCATCGGCGTCGGCCAATTGAACCACGACCACCTGATTCCTGTCGAATCCGACGTCGCTCGACCTTATGAACTGCAGTTGTTTGAAAACGACGAAAGTGGCCACGATCAGAAAAACCGTCACCGCGAATTGAAAAACGACAAGGACCCGGCGGAGCGAAGCGCCGCCACTCCGGCTGCCCTTGGAGCCCTTCAGCACGATGGCCGGATTGAATCTGGACAGAAGAAGGGAGGGGTAGATTCCCGAGCCCACGGTCGTAAGGATCATGAGGCCTCCGAACATCAGCCACATAGCGGGCTCGCCCAGCATGTCCAGTTGTATCGCCTTGCCGGTTGCGTCGTTGAAGGCCGGGAGCAGCATAAAGACAAGCACCAGCCCGAGTAGAAGCGCCATCCCCGTCAGAAGAGCGGACTCACTGAAGAACTGCCAGACGATCTGTGCTCTCTGGGCCCCCAGCGCCTTCCTTACCCCTACTTCCCTGGCGCGCCTCGCTGACCGGGCGGTGGACAGATTGATGTAGTTCACACAGGCCATGAACAGAATGAGCAGGGCCAGAGAAGCGAACATCCAGACGTACTTCTGACGGCCCATGTGGACCATGTAAATGTCGGTCAGCCGCTGAAGGCCCAGCCCAAAGTCGGTCGGGACGGCCCCGGATAGGCGTGCCTCTGCTATGGCATCGGCTACTCCCACTTCCAGTGGTGTCAGCGCTGCGGCGTCCGTCAGTAGCAGGTAGGTGTAGAAATTGGCGGAGCCCCAGATTTCCCCGCTTGCCCAACTAGTAGAAACGAACGAGCCGACCACATCAAAACGCAGATGTGAGTTTGCGGGAACGTCGGCAAGGACACCGGTCACCTCAAATTCTCCCGCAGTTCCCACATCCAGGGTCTGCCCCATCGCAAGGCTCGCGTCTCCAAAGTATCGCCGGGCCGACGACTCGGTCAGAAGCAGGGTGTTTGGCCGGGAAAGCGCACCTTCGGGCGTCCCGACAAGAAACGGAAAGCTGAAGACGTCAAAAAACGTGGAGTCGGCGTAAATAGATCCGTCCTCCTGCCACGCGTTCTCACCCCGTCTGATGGCGACGGTGTGGTACCGGGCGATGTCGTAGACCCGAGTCGCCTCTTCGACCTGTGCGAAGGTTCTCTTGAAAAGAGGCGCAACGATGGTCGGGGTAACCTCTGTCTCGCGCCCCTCGCTTTCGCTCCGGAGAATCACGCGGACAATCCGATCCGCATTCTCGTGAAATCTGTCGAACGACATCTCATCCCTGACAAAGAGGAGAATCAGAAGGCACGCGCCGATGCCGATCGACAGCCCGGTGATATTGATGAATGTGTATCCCGGGCGGCGGCGCAGATTCCTCAGAGCCAGAGTCAGGTGGTTCCGAAGCATTACTAATTCAGCTGACAGCGATCGTTTCATTAGTCCTTTTCTTCTCATTTTTCCCCAAAAGACGCGTCTGTAAGCGTCCTCTGTTACCGGGCCGGCGCCCATGGCGCGCATGGCTGTCTCAAAGGCCTCCTGTTCAGATTGCCCAGATTGGACCAGAGCGTCGACCTGGTCTCTCACGTGTTGCTCTAGCTCGTCGAGATCCTCCCGTAGTAGCGCTTTTCGGTGTTCGAGGGACCGTCGCCAGGTGCCAATGGCTCTGTTGAGATGAAACATGACCCGCTACCCGAGTTGCAGGGCGGGCAAGGGGGCGAAGAGGTCGGAAAGCATGGCGTGGACCCGGGCCCACTGCTGCCTCTCGGCCACCAGCGCCTGCTGACCCAGCGGCGTCAGCCCGTAGTACTTCCGCCGTGGGGCATTATTGCCGCTCTTCCACGAGCTCTCGATGATGCCCTCGTTCTCCAGTCCGTGGAGGAAAGGATACAGCGCGCCCGTAGTCCACTCGATGTCGCCTCCGGAGAGGTCCTGGATACGCTGGATGATGCGATAGCCGTATTCAGCCTCCCCTGACAGAATGGCCAAGACCATGGGTTTGAGTGTGGCTGAGGCGAGTTGTCGAGAAATCATGACTCGTGGGAAGTGTGCTCTGGATACCTATATCGAGATTCAACATACGGCATTGTAAAATTCCTACATAGCTGGTTTTATGCATTCTCCGTGGAGGTAATCTTGTGGGCCGGGCCATTCCCGAGCCCGGCCGATGCGCTGGGCGGGACCGGTTCCTATTATTCGGCTCGAACCAGCACCAGCACCATGGCCTCTTCCGCCCGCCCTATCCGGCACGGCCCCTATCCGGAGCTGACCATCCACGCCCTGTTGGTCGGATATCTCCTGGGAGCCATCATTGCCGTGTCCATCGGCTACGCCTCCCTCATCCTGGGCTTCTCCATTGAGGGCTCAGAACTGGCCGCCATTCTTGGATTTGGAATCCTGCGCGGCATCATGCGCCGCCATTCCATCGTCGAGAACAATATCAACCAAACCATCGCCTCGGGCGTGAATGGCGCATCGGCTGGGATGATGTTTTCCGTCCCCGCGCTTTTCATTCTTGGCGAAACGGACTTCAGCTACCCCCTGATGGTGTTTGGCTGCATGGCGGGGGGCGTGCTGGGTATCGCGTTCATCATCCCGCTTCGCAAGCAGATGATTGACTTTGAGCGGCTGACATTCCCCGGGGGAGTGGCCGTTGCGACCATCCTGAAAAGCCCCGGCGCGGGCATGCAGAAGGCACTCTACCTGGTGGGGGGTGTGGCCCTGAGTGCAATTGTCCACGCCTTTGTGAGCGGCTCGGCCTACGAGAATTATGACCTCGGCGCCCTGATCGGGCTGCCTCCCTTTATGAATGGCGTGTGGTACGTATCGCTCCTCACTTTTGGCGTTGCCTACATCGCGGGGCGCGGCGGTTTTTTCTTCATTGTCGGCGGATATGTCTGTTACTGGATCCTGGCGCCACTCATGGCGGCCCAGGGCGTCCTTCCCACGCCGGACCCGGGCGAACTGCGGGTGCTGATCTTCCGGCCGGTGGGAATCGGCATGTTGATCGGCGGAGCCATCGCAGGCATTTTTCTGTCATTCCCCCTAATCGTCGGCGCGATCCGCTCCATGCAGCAGGCGGCCAAGACAAAGTCGGATTTGTCGAAGGACGAGATGCCGATCAAGCTGCTCTATGGAGCCATCTTCGGGGCAGCGATCCTTCTGTTCGTGATCGCGGTGATGTCTACCGCGGAGATGGGAATCGGTCGAGGCCTGACGATGGCCCTGCTTGGGACGGTCTGGATCTGGATGTCAGGCGTGATTCTGTCGGAGTGTATCGGCCGCACCAATTGGTCTCCCCTGTCCGGGATGACGCTTATTGCGATAACCATCCTCATTTTTATCTCGAGTGGACTGGGGACGAAGGCCGCCATCATCTCTTCGGTCATGGTCGGTGCGGCCGCGTGTGTGGCCATGGCGCAGGCGACGGACCTGATGCTGGACCTCAAGACCGGGTATCTGGTGGGCGCAAGCCCCAAGAAGCAGCAGATCGGCCAGTTCCTGGGCAGTTGGCTAGGACCGATTATCGTCATGGCGCTCATCGTCGTGTTGCACGAGGCACACGGCCTGGGAAGTGCCGCTCTCCCGGCGCCACAGGGCACCGCGCTGGCAAGTGTGATCCAGGGGATCCTTGGCGAAGGCGTTCCGGTAGCGAAGTACGCCGCCGGTGCCGGACTGGGCGCCCTGCTTTCAGCAACGGGCATCGGGGGGCTGGGCATTCTTGTCGGGCTGGGTTTTTACCTCCCGTTCTCAATTGTGCTGACGTATAGCCTGGGAACGTTCACCAGGGTTATCGTCGATGCCCGCAAGGGGCCGAAGTTCAGCGAAGACGTGGGTATTCCGGTGGCCGCAGGGCTCATTGTGGGCGAAGCCCTTGTGGGCGTTGCGCTGGCCATGATCACCGTTTTCGGCTGAGGCAAAACAATGAAACGACTCGGACTTCTCCTGATTACGGTGGCCTTTCTCGCCGGTGCGTACCTGGCCGTCCTGGACGCAACCGAGGTTGCGTGGATGCCCTTTGTGATGGTGCTCGTTACGGGCTTCGTGGGCGTGTTTATTCTCCGCCGCGCCCAAGGGGCCGATGCGACGTCGGCCGATCGGCTGGCTACCGATACCGAAGCCATGCGCAGCAGTATCGCCAGGGTTGTGGAAGAGGTTACGGCGATTGTCGATGCGCTTCCCCAAACCAACGTCTATGACCTTCCCGCGGCCATAGACGGGCGCGTGGTCCAGCACCTGAACGTCTTTGTGGCCAGCCGGGAAACGCTCAAACACGCGTTCGGGCTTCAGGCTTTCGCCGACGTCATGACCTCGTATGCCGGTGGCGAACGGTACCTGAACCGGGTGTGGTCGGCCTCGGCAGACGGTTACATCGACGAAGCCTCCGACTATTTGCCCCGGGCGCTCAAGCAATTCAAGGACGCGCAAGACACCCTGGCGGCCCTTTAGGTACCCGGCTACCGGGCGCTCAAGGGCAGTAGAGTCCGCGGGCAACAGGGCACTACGGCCGCCAGTCTCCCCGGGCGACCGGTGGGATGTAGGTATCCAGTCCCTCTGGCTTCCAGGCGATCGTCCTCTCCTGTTCTGCACTCATGTACGCGGTCATCAGGAGTTCCACGACCTCCAGTCCCGCATCGAAATCGAGATCCGGCTGTTTCCCGTCAAGGAAGCAGCGAACAAAGTGCCTGTTTTCGTCCTCATAGCCGTATTCGGCAGCCTCGTTGCCGACAAATGGCATCACGCCCTGCTCCGCGTTCTGCTTCTCGACCAGATCCTCTCCTTCCCCGCCCATAACCTTTCGACTGAAGAAAAGACGGCCTCCCGTATCCAGTGAGTTCAGCTGCATGGAGTATTCAGGCCCCAGCAATTCGCTGCTCAGCCTGAGTCCGGCACCCACAAAACTCCACGATGTCGTGACTTCGCCGATGAGCGTATGCCCTACCTCGTCTTCATACTCGATGGTGGCGCGGGCAAAATCTTCGGACGGTCGTTTGAGGTAATCCACCTCCGGCCCGAATCGTCTGGCCAGGTCTGCGGCATATTCAGGGCGAGACCACTTGAGGCTGGCAATTTGTGCAGTGATCTTCTTGGGCTGGATCGATCCTCTCGGGGCCCCGGGCTTTGTCAGCAGGTACCGCGCGACTTCAACGCTATGGCACATCATGTCGTTGAGAACGCCACCGCCCTGGAGATGCCCTTGCCAGAACCAGGGGGCATGTGGTCCACTGTGTTCTTCTGCCGCGCGGGCCAGATAGGGCCTTCCCGCAATGGCCGCCCCCCGGTTCCATGCCAGGGCGTGGCCGCGCATGAGCCCGGGCGAAAACAACTGATCTTCCAGGTAGCCATGGAGCACGTCTGCCTCGCGAATCAACGCTACCACCCGCTTGGCCTCCGCCACATTACGGGCGAGTGGCTTTTCGCAGGCGATGCCCACAAGATCGGCGCCCTTCGATCTCGCATGGACGATCTCCTCCATGTTCTCCACCCGCCGGTGGTTGGGGCCGCAGATCCAGAGCGCGTCGATGGCCGGATCGACCACCATTTCCTCGATGGAGGCATAGGCCTTTGCCTGACCTACCCGCAGCTCTCGGGCCAATGCCGCTGCCGATTCCGCGTTCTCGGGATTCGGGCTCCAGACGCCCAGAACGTCCGCATCGCGGACGGCCAGCCAGGACTGGATGTGAAACCGCGTAATGAAACCACTCCCTATGAACCCAACCCCGAGACGCTTTCCCATTTTCCCCCGCTTGTTTGCAGGTCGAAAATACTCGGAATCCGGCCAGTCTCAACCTGAATCAGAAACCGAATCGAGGGTTGACGACATTGTTGTAGATGGAGCCGAAGCGGTAGTTGAAGCCGACGCCAACGTTGAACTCGTAGCCTGTTGGCAAGCGCCTGGTACCCAACAGCACGTCTTCGTCGGAAATATCCGAGAGCGGCAAAAACAACTGATCGCGAATCAGTTGGTATCCCGCGTCGAAGGATACCGAAAACCCGCGGGCTATCCGGACATCTGCCCCTGCCTCAAGTTCGAGGCGGTAGGATCCAGTAAGCGACCTATCGAAATTGCTCAGCAGATGGACGAACTCCGCGTCGAAGCTCACGTCACCCCACGTCTGCTTGATATCCATCTCTGCCTTCAACGTGTGTTTCAGAATACTCTCGACCGTGAGGTCGAAGATGGTGACTTCATCATAGTCCACGCGGTCCCACCGAACGCCGTACTGGAATCGAAACTCCCGGCGGGTAGACTCGGAGTAGGGGAACACATTGTACTCAATGGCCGGCCCGACAGTGACCGCGGCCTTGGTGTTGTTCCGGGAATCCGTATTGAAATACGCGGTCCCACCAGCACTCCAGTGTTCACCCAGGCTCTTGACGCCGAAGAACCAGAGGCTCCCGCTCCGCGTCGTCCTGGTGATCGTACCGCTGTCCAGATCAAAATTCTGCTCATTGTACCGCCCGTCAGCCCGCACCCTGATCTTCCAGTCCTCGGTCGTTCGATTCGCGGACAAATTACCGCGCAGTGAGAGATTATCCGACGATTCCTCCCCCCTCAGGCCTCCGTTTCCGCCTACGGTGAATACCCAGTAGTTCCAGGGATCGACCTCGATGGACCCGTTGGCCCGGTCTGAATTCTCCTCCGCGGGCCTGACCAGACTGATGTGAATGCTGGATGCAAGCGCGGTTCGAGCCACATAGCGAACAAGGCCCTGTTCGATCGAAGAGGTCAGGCCTTGCCGGCGCTCGTCGCGGCTATTCGTGCCGAGATTAACGAACTCCAGGGTGTCTGAAAGCGCTGCGAATGATCGCTGCCCCATAAAAACCAGCGAGAAGACATCGCCACCAGACCCCGTCCGTTCGGATGTAATCAGCAGATGCACATCCGACGCGCTGGGCTCGTTGACAAAGTCGACCAACGAAATCTCGCTTCGGATAAACTCCCGGTCGCAGTTTCGGTCGCAGTCCAGGAACACCCGAACGGATTGGGGTGAGGTTTGTGCAGCGGCTGGAAGTGCTCCACACAACATCAGTAGACACGCGAAATATTTTCGGGTCAAGGTCGTTTCCGTAGTCTGGGATAGAGGGCGACGTCACGGCCGGGGAGGAGCCTTCGTGCAAGGACGGCGGATAGTACTTCTCGGATACGGTCATCTTGTGGCATTCACAAAAGCTTCCGAAGTGTCGCGTTTGATTCACGCGTCCAAAAAGGCCTTGCCGGCTGCCTGAACCCTACCCGTTTCTGAAGGTTCGAGACCTCAGGTGCCGTCCTCCCGTCATCTTTCGAAACGCCATGGCACGCGGATTGCACACTTTCGGCGAAATCCCCTCTTCTATGCCCACTAGCCTTCCGGACGCCGTCTACACGACACTTCTCGGCGCTTTGCCGTCGGAAAGCCCCGTCTCTCGGGGCGATCTGAGGCGGTATGATGTTCCGGAATCGGTCGTCCATTTCCTTGAACACGCTCTGGACCGCCGACTGGAGCTTGAAACGGCCAGGATCATGGATCTGGCCACCGGCTGGGTCGATCACGACCGTGAGGAAGTCGCCCTTGCCAGAGCGGCCTACGTTCGTCTGCTGGCGCGTTACGCCCATTACCCCGCCTCCGAGTGGCCGCGGGCGTTAAGGCAAGCAGTACAACTAGTCGCGGCCTTTCTGGTGCGCCCAGTTCCGACGCTGATCCATTTTGTCTTTGGCGAACAGCGTGCAGAACTCCCGCCTGAGGATGTTGAGCGCCGGATTGCCTATTTCATCGGGTACTCCCACCTGAGAACAGCCGTCACAGCATTCATTGAACGGCTTGGTGACGAACAGGTGTCCCGCCGAGGATTAACAGAGGCCCTTGAGGCGGTCGAGCGCCGCATTTGCTCCGATTATGGCGGCGAAGACTGGCAGAGCCTGGTTGGACCCCTCTCGGACCTGGGCCGGCTGACGCCAAGCGGCACTATTCACGTCGAGCTTCTGACCCAGTTTTTTGAGTCGCGCGGTGGTCACTCCCTGTCGTCGGCTGTGCGAGGGTATGCCCGCGCGAGAGACCTGCAGGGCCTCACGACCGAACAGGTAGATGCGGCCATTGATCTTCATTTTGGTGATACCCCGCCCGCCAAGGAGACTCAGATCGAAGAGCGCCCGCGGATGGCAGTCATCACGCCGCGGGCGTTTGTGTTTGAATCGGCGACCGAGCCTGAGCCCGAGCCCGAACCTGTGCCTGTGCCTGTGCCTGTGCCAGAACCTGAGCCAGAATCAGAACCTGAACCTGAGCCAGAACCTGTGCCTGTGCCTGTGCCGGCCCCACGGATGTCCTTGATGCGGGCTCCCCTCCTATCAGAGACCCAGTCTCGCCGGCCGCGCACCGGCGATTCGGTCCCGGTTTGGGCCCAGTTCGCTGCCGACAAGGAAGAGAACCCGGCGGAAGCTGACAGGTCGCAAAAAGAACCCGAGGACGCGGTCGAACCGCTCTGGAAACAGTTCCAGAAGACTATCCAGGACAAGCCCGCCGCTCCGGACAAGGCGGAACTGATTCCGGAGTCCAGGGACGTCCCGCTTCGCCCCAGCCCCGGTCCCGCACCAAAGGCAGATTTGGATACAGCGTCTCTGGAATTCGCGGTGTTGGGCCCGTCTGCGTGGCAGCGCGACACGTTTATCGAGAAACTCTTTTCGGGCTCGGCAGAATCCTATTTCGATGCTTTGGACCGGATTTCCAAGTGCGCCGACTGGCGATCCGCCTCGAACATCATCGCAGCTGACGTATTCCGGGCCAACGGAGTCAACATCTACGATGAGGCGGCGATTGACTTCACGAACTCGGTAGAGGCGCAGATCAAGAAGCGCTGACAATTTTGTCTTCCCTGTACCCCGTACATTCTCGTTGTGCAAACAACTGCGTGACAAATGGGCCAGAATGACAAACTTGCAGACCTCGAAGCGCGAAGGAAAGAAGCGGCATTGGGTGGTGGTGAAGCCCGGATAAAGCGGCAGCACGAAAAGGGCAAACTCACCGCACGCGAGCGCATCGACCTGCTCCTGGATCGCGGGTCCTTTCAGGAGCTGGGCGCTTTTGTGAGACATCAGTCCCACGATTTCGGGATGGAAAACGACCGCCCTTACGGGGATGGCGTGGTGACCGGATTCGGGACAATCCACGACCGCCTGGTGTACGTGTTCAGCCAGGACTTCACCGTCTTTGGCGGCTCGCTGGGCGAATCTCACGCTCGAAAAATCTGCCAGATCATGGACCTGGCAATGCAAAACGGCGCGCCCATAATCGGCCTGAACGACTCAGGAGGGGCGCGAATTCAGGAGGGTGTGGTTTCCCTTGGCGGGTATGCGGAGATTTTTCTGCGCAATACACTCGCTTCTGGCGTCGTGCCGCAAATATCCGCGGTCATGGGACCGTGTGCCGGTGGCGCGGTCTACAGCCCTGCCATCACGGACTTCGTATTCATGGTGCAGGACACGAGCTACATGTTCATCACCGGCCCCAACGTGGTCAAGACCGTCACGCAGGAGGACGTGACGTTCGAGGAATTGGGAGGGACCTCGGCGCACGCCGTCAAGAGCGGCGTCGCACACCTGGCCTGCAAGAACGACGCAGATTGTCTTCAGCGGATTCGGGACCTCTTCGACTACATCCCCCAGAATTGCGAAGATCCACCACCCCTCCGCCCCACAGACGATCCGTCGGACCGGGCCGACGATGCCTTGAACGAGATCGTGCCGGAGAATCCAAACAAGCCCTACCAGATGACGGATGTGATCCGGGCCATCGTGGATGACGGCCTTTTTATGGAGATCCATCCTGATTTCGCGGCCAACATGACCGTTGGGTTCGCCCATCTCGGCGGGCGGTCTGTGGGAATTGTCGCAAACAATCCGGCGGTCCTTGCCGGTGTTCTGGACATCGACGCCTCCGTAAAGGGAGCCCGCTTCGTCCGATTCTGCGACGCGTTCAACATTCCTCTGGTCGTGTTCGAAGACGTTCCGGGCTTCCTCCCGGGGACGGACCAGGAATGGGGGGGCATTATCAGGCACGGAGCAAAGCTTCTCTATGCGTTCTGCGAGGCGACCGTCCCGAAGATCACGGTGATCACCCGCAAGGCATACGGCGGAGCCTACGATGTGATGAACTCAAAGCACATCCGCGGTGACCTGAATTATGCGTGGCCGACGGCTGAAATCGCGGTTATGGGCCCGAAGGGCGCCGTGGAAATCATCTACAGACGCCAACTGGCCGGCGCCCAGGATCCGGAGGCGGCCAGTGAGGCCTTCATTGACGACTACAAGGCAAAGCTGGCCAACCCCTACGTGGCTGCAGAGTACGGGTACATCGACGATGTCATCCCGCCGGCGGAGACGCGATATCGCCTGATTAGGGGGCTTTCCATGCTGGAGAACAAGGTGGTCAACAATCCAAAGAAGAAACACGGCAATATTCCCCTGTAGGCCCGTCTGACTTTAAGTGTTTACGTGAAGACAATTCGGGACCCCCGCCTCGATGTCTTCGTAATGCCGAATCTAGTGGCCTCTCGAGAGACAGGACCCTCACCTCATCCGTTACTTTAGCTAAATGAGCCGGTACCGTGGCAGGTAAGACCGTGTTTGACACCCTGAACCCGCGCGCGCTTTTGATCGCTGCGCTCCTCGCGGCAGCTCCGACGGCCGCCCACGCGCAAGTCGTCTCAGCCGATCAAGGCTCCCGTCTTGGCGTCCGGCCTGTTGATCAGATCCCCAGCCACGCCCCGCATCTGCCCAGCAGACTGGCGATGGGCCTGGAATCCGAGTCTGACCATGAGCTCCTGCCGACAATGGCCCAACTCTACCGCAGACACGCCGCGGTACTCGAGGCCCAGGCCAATGAGGACTATATCCTGGTGGAGGCTCGCCTGGGCGCGATTATCGACGACCTGAGCGACCTGACCAATCGGCCCGAATTCCTGTCTGATGACAGATTCGCTGAGTTCTACCATACTGTTCTGGCCGAACACGATCGTTTCTTCGGGCCGAATTACGAGCAGCTGGCAAAACTGGAGGAAGTCTATACGGCCCGTGCGCAGACGTTCGAGGCGCTTGATAACCTGGCCAACCCACTGGACGCATCGGAGGGCGAGGAAAACGGACTGCCGACTCCCTTCATGGTCACCACTACCCAGGTGCCGATGACGCTCAACAAGGCAGTTACGACGACGATGCGCGTGCTGCTGGAGAAGCGGCCAGAAACGCTGCAGGCCTGGGCAGAACGCGCCTACACGTGGTTTCCGATGATTGAGGAGATCTTCGCGGAGGAGGGCGTCCCCGACGAGTTGAAATACCTCGCCATGATCGAGAGTGGCCTGAGGCCCTCGGTCCGCAGCAGGGCCAGCGCCGTCGGAATGTGGCAATTCATTTCCGCCACGGGCCGTGCATACGACCTTGTGATTGACAGTTGGGTGGATGAGCGCATGGACCCCGAGAAGGCCACCAGGGCCTCGGCCCGCCATCTAAAGGACCTGTACGCCCGATGGGGAGACTGGCACGTCGCCATGTCGGGCTACAACTGCAGCCCCCGGTGCCTGAGCCGCGCAAAACGGAGTGCGCGTGACAAGGGCATCGAAAATCCCACGTTTTGGGACATGTACCCGTACCTCCCCCGGGAGACCAGGAACTATATCCCGCAGTACATAGCCACGTCCATCATGCTCTCCAACCCCGGCGCCTATGGCATTGTGGCCGAGACGCCGGGCGCGCCGTTTGAGTACGAACTCCTCCCGATTCGCGGAAGCCTCGCACTCCGGGACGTTGCCCGGATGGCTGGTACTTCCACCGAGGTCATTGTTGAGCTGAATCCGGCCCTGCGCCGGGGCTATTTACCGCCTTCCGCCAAGCCATACCCCTTGCGATTGCCGAAAGGCACCTCTGATCAGTTTCTGACTGCATACGCGGAGTTGCCGGTGGAGGCTCTTCGCCCTCCCGGGGAGTACACCGTAAAGGGCGGCGACACGTTGTCCCAGATCGCCGCCAGCCATGGGGTGTCGGTTTCCCGGTTGCGCTCTGACAACGGAGTGAGAGGCTCGACCATTCATCCCGGTCAGCGGCTGATCGTGCCCGTCTCGAACTATACCCTCCCGATTGCTGAGGCAGTAGGAGAGGCTGAGGCAGTCGCTATCTCGTATGCGGGCATGAACCTCCGGCCGATCCACTCGCTCGGCGCCATCGAGCTGGAACGCACCGAGAATATCCCGGAGATGCAGAGGTCAACTCCCACTGCGTCGCCGCAGCGGGTGGCGGCCGCCCAACCCCAGGGCCGGAGGGTGACCTACACCGTCAAACCCAACGATACGCTGTCGCAGATCGCGGAAGCGCACGGTGTAGGCCTGAGCCGCCTCCGCTCCTGGAACGGCATCGGGAGAGACAACATCCGAGCGGGGAGCACTCTGGTCGTTTACGTATCGGAAAGCTGGAGCGGACTTGCCCAAAATGGCTCGGCGACTAGTGCCCAGAGCACACCCAAACGAGAGAGCCAGTACACCGTAAAGTCGGGAGACACGCTGTCAGCCATCGCGTCCTCACACGGGGTCAGCACCCGTCAGATTCAGGGCTGGAATAGACTGAGCGGAACCCGGATTCGCCCTGGGCAGACGCTTCGTGTATCGGATGACAGCAGGCGGACCCATGAGGTGCGCCGCGGCGATACGCTTACAGGCATAGCCAAGACATACCGCGTCTCCATTTCCGACCTCCGGCGTTGGAATGGGCTCACGGGTGACCGCATTTTTCCGGGCAAGACGCTCGTTGTGGCTGAGGGACAGTAAGGACGCCGGATTTCTTCCGGGGTCCCGGCAATAATCTGCCGGAGCCTGCGTTCTATGCTGAGACTCCGGCAAATTGCCCGGCCTGCCAAGAACTACACCACCCCCACCTGAGTCTTGAAGACGACGGTCCTGAGTAAACCGACGGACGAGGAACTGATCGTTGCCTATGCGCAACGGGGAGATGAGCGTGCCATTCGCACACTCGTCGAACGGCATCAGGATCGTGTGTTTGGATACTTGCTGGGGATGGTCAAGGACCGAAGCACGGCCGACGACCTGTTCCAGGAGACCTTCCTTCGGGTTTTGAAGGCGCTCCAGGGCAATCGGGCATCCTATACCACTCAGGGCAGATTCCTGGGTTGGGTTTTAAGGATCGCTCGAAACGCCGCTTTGGACCACCTGAGAACCCGAAAACGGTGGCAGGACGTGGAGGCTAACTCAGACCCTGATGGCCTGAGCTATTGGGATCAACTCACGGATGACGCACCTCCGATTGATCAAGGCATCGACCTCAGCGAGCAACGGGAATGGCTCCGAAATACCATCGACAAACTCCCGCCCGAGCAGAGAGAGGTTTTGCTGCTGCGACACGACGCGGAACTCACGTTTCGCGAAATCGCAGCGCTCACAGATGTCTCGATCAATACGGCCCTCGGCCGGATGCGTTACGCACTTCTGAATCTTCGGCGCATGATGCCCGCAGACGCAGAAGGCATTCGAAACCAGGCCTAATACATATTTCGAATGGAGAAGAAGCTACAACTGATTGAACACTTGTACGACGAGCCTTCACCGGATACCGAGCCGCTTAGAGAGTTGCTTGGAGATCCGGATCTGGCATCTGAATACCAGGCGTTGAGCCAGGCCAGGTTTGTCCTGGATCATCGGGAACGCGTTCGCCCTGGCCCCGGCGTCATCGACGCCATCGTCAGACAGGCGGCGGCACCGACGAGCCGGTTGGGCCCGGGTGCAGATCGCCCCCCCTTTCGACGGATTTCCCTTCGCCGTCGGAGTGTTTTCGCCGGACTTGCCATGGCGGCGGCCCTGGCCCTCACTGTGATGGTTCGGCCCTGGGCGCTGCTGTCCGGCACCGATGCGGTGCCTACGGTTGCCGACAATCCCTTTGATTTCGCAGTGCCAGCGGAGTCCTTGCTCCGCGCTCTGCCGCCGGCGGCTTTGCCCGCCCTTTCCTCTCAGGCCAGTTCTACCCCAGATTGGGATTCCGGCGATGATCTGAGGAGCATGTCCCGCAGAATTCAGGCCCTTCAGGCCTCTGGTGAACTGGCGTGGGACGAGCCGGCCATTCCGTTGGAAATGCTACCCTCGGGACGTTCATCGGGCTTTACGCCTGTCGGCTCTCGTCGTTAGGAGGTTACCAAAATGAACATGAATCGACTTGGATGGCTTTGTTCGGTCCTGCTTCTGGGCGTGACTGTGACCGCTGCGGCGCAAAGCCACAGCATCCGCATCGAAGACGGAAAGGTCTACGTTGACGACAAGCTCCAGCCCGCTGACGCCCTTCCGCATTCCCTCGTTGTGGATGGCATCACGGCCAACCTGAGTTTCTCGGGACCCACCCACTTTCGCCTCGGAGACAGCTCCTTTCTGGTAGACGATGGTGCCTTGGTCGAGGCGGACCCGACAGCAAACGACTTTGTCGTCTTTTTTGGGAGTGGCGAGAGACCGAGACATCTCATGGGTGAGACCTCGGGCAACACCTGGCAGGTGGGCGGTTCAGGCAAGGCCTTTGGCATGTACTACGAGATGCTGGACGGCCATCTGAAACAAATGGATCAGCTCCACGCGGAGTTTGACCAGAACCGATCGTTCGGAGTAGCGGAGCGCCTGAGCCAGGAAGCTGAACAGGCAGCGATCATGGTTCGCGCCTTCCCTCGAATTGAGATGCAGAATTACCTGGAGGATATCCAGGATCGAAACGAAGGGCTGTACGACGGCATCCTGCGTGAGCAGCTCATGGAGATAGAGACCCGGAAGCTGGCCAGCAGAATCCAAACCACATCGGATTCGGATCGACGTCGCGAACTCAGTCAGCAGTTGTTGGGCCGACTGGAAGAAATTTTCGAATTGAAGCAGGAGAACCGGCTGGCCGAAGTGGCACAACTCGACACGCGCCTTCGCGAGCTCAAAGCACAGATGGACACCCGTGAAAGCCGCCGGAAGGAAATCGTCGAGAGACGTCTTCGCGAACTGCTCGGAGAAATCCGCTAACCCAAATCCTCCCGAACTCTAATCTCAACTTCAAGAGAACGTGATGACAAAGCTACCAATCTGCATTCTGGTTGTGGCCGCTGGGCTGTCGGTGCTGCCCGCATCGGCTCAGGAATCCAACGAACGAGCCATTCGCATCGAGATCAAAGACGGTAAAGTCCTGGTCAACGGGTTGGCAGTAGACGCCGAGGCCTCCGACCGGCTGATTATCAAGAAGGACGACGGCAAGGAGGTCACTGTCAGCATCGGTGACGGTGAGCACACGCTATGGATTGGTGATGACGATGGCGAACTCCACGAGCCAAGGCACCTTCGCGAACTGCTGGAGCTTCGAGGAGATGGTGTAGGCAACGTGTTCTTCTCGGATGGCGATGACGACCATCAATTCCGCGTCCGCTCCGGCGATGGGAATGCTTTCGTCTGGGAGAGCGACGGCGCCAAGCCTTACCAGGAATTGCTTGAGGGCCGGAGGGCCGGGGCGCGCGAGGCCCTGCGGATGGGTCCGATGGGGTTTCCCGGAATGGACAATCGGGAGGTCATGGAAATGGAGCGCAAGATCAACGAACTCGCTCGCAGGACCCGAAGAACCGAGGGAGACAAGCGCACCAAACTGGAAGGAGAACTGGATGACCTTCTCGCCGAGACCTTCGACCTCAAACACGAGGCCGCCAGAGCAGAGGCGTCCAAACTCGAAGAGCACCTGGCCGAAATGCGGACTCGCGTTTCTGAGCGCCAGAGCTCCAGGGCTGCCATCATTGCGAGACACAAGAAGCAGCTCATGGGCGAGCGCGACACGCTTGACTGGTAAGCCGCGCATGGCCTGACGATAGACGTTTTTGGGCGCCAAGCGCCCCAAAAGACGGAAATCATTGCCGCCAGGAAATTTTCCAAAAGGCCCCGCGCAGCCAGCGCGGGACCTTTTTTTGGGTGCAATCGTTCTTGTCAACGCAAAACAGGGGCTTCATAAACGCGGGCAGGCGGACGATACCGCCAGTAGCGTGACTCGGCATTCAATTTGAACATGTTGGTTGTTCACCCCACCGCTATGCCCGCTTTTGTCTTTGGTCTGATTCTCCTCCTTGGCCCTGGTCTCCCGGGCTTTACCGGAGGCAGTCCGCTGTCCGCCACGCCCGAGCCCGCTCCCAGACTGACGGCCATCTCCTTTTCGCGCGCCGCGACGGGAAACACGCGCTTCGTCAGACTGCACCTGACTGGCCGCGTGTCCACGTTTTCTCAGCCGAGCGAAGCCTCCGACGGCGGCCTGGAAATGAGGCTCTATAACGTGGTGCCCGGAGATGATCTGCAGACCTCTGCTCCCCAACGTTCCGGATGGGAATACACTACGCGCACGACCCGCAGTCACCTCATCGTCTCCTTCCGAGTTTCAGGATCGGTGACGGGGGACGTATTCCGGGACGTCGAGTCGAACGATTTGATCGTAGCACTCGCTACTTCCGGACCTGATGGCTTGGCAGAGGCAGAAGCCAGGAGCATTCTTAGGTCCATCACAGCCCAGGAACAACCAATCCCCAGCGCCGCACAGGCACCCGGCAGCGAAGAGACCTCCGTGACGGGTGCTGCTCTGCGTTGGAAAATAGACCGCATCGCCATTGATGCTGGACATGGAGGCAAGGACCCCGGTGCCATAGGATCTGGGCGTGTTCGCGAAAAGGATCTCGTGCTCCCCATCGCCCTCAAGCTTGGCCAATACCTGGAAGAAAGGCTTGGTGTCGAGGTCATCTACACCCGAAAGTCCGACACATTTATCGCTTTGCGTGAAAGGGGTCGTGTGGCCAACCGCGAGGGAGCGGACCTGTTTATTTCGATTCATGCCAACAGCGCCGCCAACCGGTCCGCCTACGGAACGGAGACGTTCTTTCTGGGCATGAACAAAGGAGGCCCTGCCCAGAAGGTCATTGAGCGTGAGAATTCGGTCATCCAGTTGGAGCAGGATCAGTCTCATTACGACCAATTTGATCAGGCGGCCCTCGTCAGACTACAGCTGGCACAGAGCGCGTTCCTCCATAACAGCGAAGAACTGGCCTCCCGCATCGAGGAGCAATTCTCGGATCGCGTCGGCAGGCGCAGCAGGGGGGTGAAAGAGGGCAACCTCCAGGTTCTTTGGGCGGCCGCAATGCCCGCTGTCCTGGTAGAGGTCGGCTTCGTGTCGAACGCCTCGGAAGCCAGATTCCTGGGCTCCCAGCAGGGCGTGGATTACATGGCGTCGGCCATCTTCCGCGCCGTGAGGGACTACAAGACGGCCTTCGAGCACAGCCTCTCGCTGGACACCATCGATTAGGCCCGATCGGTTGAATCCGAGGACGCCGCAGGTCGTATGGATTGCCGATGTCAATCCCGGTTGTTATGCGAAATCCGTCTCGGCTTCTAGTGGCCGCTTTCCTTCTATTCGGCCTTGCGGCATGTGATTCGGCCGTGCTTTCCGACAACGTGGTCGTGCTTAGACCGGCAATTACCGCAGGGACTGACGGGACCCCGGTTCGCTTTTCTTTCCAGGCCAGTGACGTTGGCGTCGGAAACCTGACGGACGTTCGGTGCAACTGCGAACTGGACGTGGCTGACTACCTCAGCGACCGCGGGTTCACCAAGAGTGACATTACTTCCGCGACCCTGGAGTCCGCGAAGCTCGTGATGCGGTTCCCCATCTCGGAAAGGATCGATTTCCTGAATCAGGCCATTCTGAAATTCCGGGCCCCCGGCAATTCCGCCACGGAAGTTGCCCGGCAGATGACATTTCCTGATGCTCGGGTGGTAACTCTCACGCCCCAATCCGGCCGAGATGTCTCTGGCTTCATGGACGACTCCGCATTCGAGCCGATTCTGCAGATCGACCCTGCGTCGCTGCAAGCCGGGGGCGACTACGCAATCGATCTGGAACTCACACTTCGCCTCGAACTGCGCGCCAACTAGCGGACGGCCACGCAGGAAATCTCAACACGGGCACCGCGAGGCAGTGCCGCAGCCTGAATCGTATCCCGGGCAGGCGCGTCGTCGCTGAAGTAGCGTGCATAGACCTCGTTGACCTGTGCGTAGTCGTTTATGTCGGTCAGGAAGACTGAACAGCGAACGACGTGGCAGTAGTCCATGCCCGCGGCCTTCAACACGGCACCAAGGTTCTCCAGAACCAGTTCCGCCTCGAGCTCAATGCCATCAGTGATCATAAGGCCCGATTTGCGGTCCAGAGCGATCTGTCCCGAACAATACAGGGTGTCACCAACCTGGACGGCCTGGCTGTACGGCCCAATGGCTGCGGGTGCCAGCGGCGTCTTGACGCGGGTCCTTGGAATGGTAACTGTCTTTCTTCTCATGGCTCGATCGGTCTTAAGCCACCACCTACCGTACCTTTCCCGTGTTGGTCCGACCCGCGAACGAATTTCGATTTAAGAACATGGATTCAGGTCTAAGAAGAAGTGTGGCCTTTGTGGCAGGAGCCAGCAGCGGCCTTGGGCGCGCGTCGGCTGAAGCTCTCGTGGCTGCTGGCGTGCGCGTCGCGATTTGCTCGCGCAGCGAGGAGCGTATTCGAGCGGCAGCCCGCGACATCAAGGAGCGGTTTCCAGATGCCGAGGTCCTGCCCGTGGTTTGTGACGTCACCGCCGAGGATCAGATCGAGCGCGCCATGGAGGAGGTCGCAGCCGCGTTGGGGCCACTGAACATTCTCGTGGCAAACGCTGGCGGGCCGCCCGCGGGTACGATCAAGGATTTCAATGCCGCTCAGTGGGAGGAGGCGTTGCGACTCAACCTCATGAGCACGATCAATCTCTGCCGACACGCGCTCCCCCATGTGGAGGAAGCCGCTCAGGTAGAGGGTGGGTTCGGGAGAATCATCATCATCTCGTCCATTTCCGCCAAACAGCCCATTCCGGCACTCTACCTGTCAAATGTCTCGCGGGCGGGCGTTCAAGGGTTCGCCAAAAGTCTGGCTGAGGAGGTTGGTGTCCTGGGCATTACCGTGAATACGGTTCTCCCTGGATATACCAGGACCGCGCGGCTCACCCATCTTTCTGATGCGCTCAGCGCCCGCACCGGGAAGACGGTCGATGAAATCGAAGCCGGTTGGGCCGAAGCCAGTGCGCTGAAACGCATCGGAACGGAAGCCGAATTTGGAGCCACTGTTGCTTTTCTTGCCAGTCGGGGCGCCGGATACATCACGGGCGTGGCGCTGCCGGTTGACGGCGGCGCCATCAAGAGCCTTGTTTGATCTGCGGGCCGGCAGGTCCGCGATTCTCTTTGCTGTGGCCTGGATGGGACTCGCCGGTTGCTCGCCGACCGGGCCGGGCACCGGGTGGTCACCGGATTCAGTGCCAGACACTCCGTTTTTGGTCGTCCTCGGTGTAGGCCAGGACGGCGGAGTTCCGCAAACGGGGGATTGGGATCACCCCGGATGGACTGACCCGACCCTCCGGCGGCAGGTTTCCTCGCTCGGTCTTGTTGTTCCCTCGACCGGGGCCTCCTACCTGTTTGACGCCACCCCGAGCCTGCCGGAGCAGCTTCGTAGGCTGTACACGGTGGGTGCCACGGGACTGCCCGAGATGTTCATTACCCACGCGCATATGGGCCACTACACGGGACTGATGCTGCTTGGGCACGAGTCACTGGGAGCGTCAAACGTGCCGGTGCACGCAATGCCCAAAATGGCGGAATACCTTCGCTCCAACGGTCCGTGGTCCCAACTCGTGAAATACGAGAACATCCGTCTGTCCCCTTTGCAGGCGGGGACGCCTGTCATTGTGGGTCCATTCAGCGTCACGCCACTGGAGGTGCCACATCGCCAGGAGTTTTCTGAGGTGGTTGGCTATCGCATCCAGGGACCAAACCGGTCAGCCTTATTTATCCCCGATATCGATTCGTGGGCGGAGTGGGACGATGCGGGTGTCAGGATTGAGGAGCAGATTGCCCAGGTCGACGTGGCTTTTCTGGACGGGAGTTTCTTTGCGAACGGAGAGATACCCGGCCGCGACATGAGCGGGTTTCCGCACCCCTTCATCACTCACTCCATGGAACGCTTTTCCAGTCTGCCGGACGCGGAGCGGGCGAAGGTTCAGTTCATACACCTGAATCACTCCAATCCCGCGCTCTGGTCCGGGCCGGAAGCCAACGCCATCCGCTCGGCAGGCTACAACCTCGCTCGGGAAGGCCAGATAGAGCGGATGTAGGAACGGACGGGCGTGCGCCGCTTGTCCGACAGCCTTCTACGCCTCGAGCACCAATCCGTCGTAGGCCAGACGCATCCCGGGCGGTAAACCCGCGTCGACTTCGGCATGCAGTACCGAGTGCGTCATGTGCACAAACCATGTCTCGCGCGCCCCCACCTGTTCAGCCACCCGAGCGGCCTCCTCAAATGAGTAGTGGCTCCGGTGTGGCTCGTGTCGAAGCGCGTCCAGGACCAAAATGTCGACACCCTGCAAGCGCTTGATACTTTCCTCCGGGACCAGATTCGTGTCCGTCAGATACGCGATCGGACCAAAACGGAAGCCCAGAACGGGAGTGTCTCCGTGCATTGCCGGGATCGGGAGCACTGAACCCGTCACTTCCGGGTCTTCTCTGGACTTGAGCGTAAGCCGGCCGTTTCCGATTGGCTCCAGAGATAGATTCGAGACCCCGGGGTAGGATCCGTCCACGAAAATGTAGGCGAACATGGATCTGAGAATGGCCTCGGTCTCGGGTTGCGCGTAGCACGGAATCGGCCGTCGGTTCCGAAAAAGCAAGGGCCGGAGATCGTCCAGGCCGACTACGTGATCGAAATGATGGTGCGTAAAGAGCACCGCGTCGATATGCCGAATGCCCTCGCGAAGGGCCTGCATCCGAAAATCCGGGCCAACGTCAACCAGAATCGAGAGACCCTCGTGCTCAACCAGCGCAGAGCAACGTGTTCGCGTGTCTCGTGGATCGCTGGACGTGCAGACCCTGCAATCACATCCGATCACCGGTACACCTGTCGACGTCCCGGTCCCCAAAAGGGTCACCCGCGTACGTTCAGGCATCAGCCTCCGCCTCAAACTCAATATCTACGGCAGCGGTCCAAGCGTCCTCAAGCGCCTTTCGGACGGCTGGACGCAGGTACACGGTGTCAACGGGCAGTGTGCTGAGAGCCCCTGCCAATACGGCCAGGTGGGCCTCGGCCGGGTGATTCTTGTTGAGCATCATCAGTGTTTCGTCATTACGAACACACAGCCCCCCGCGAAAGCTGCCGCGCTCTCTTCGAACCGGAATTCCCAGTTCGCGAACGGCCTGCTCCAATTCTGTGACTACCCGCTGCACCTTCATCCCATAAGGTACGATTACCAGCTTATTCCAACCCGAATCGAGTGACTCGTCCCGTCGTACGTCACTTTCCCTGTTTCGCCGGCCCCGAATGCATCGGGTCCACCGACTCGCCAGTTCTGCCACCGGAGGTTGTAACCGACAACAAGACCGAACCTTGAGAAGACGTTTGCGATGCCCATTTGGGCGTCCGCGTCCATCAGCAGCGAGCGTCCCGTGGAGGTGCCGAAAGATCGTGTGGCCAAGCCGATGCCCGGGATGGCGTGCGCCTGAAGACTGATCCTGCCAGACTCCTGCCGTGTGCCAAGGCCGACCCCGAGTCCGATGCTGGTGTATTCGAAAGCGGCGAAGTCCGTACCCCCTTCCTCCCGCCGAATCCGGCGGTAGGTGGAGTGAAGCAGAATGGGCACATGAACGGGAAGTCCCGCCGTCCGATCCTCCAGCAGTTCCCCCATCAGGCTGAGGCTCACGTCGAAGAGATCCAGGGACGACCCGCCAGAAGTGGTCGAAGTCGTGCTGCCTCGGGTCATGGAGGCATGGAGTCCCGCCCGCGTAAGCACAAGGCCGTAGGCCGAGTCGTGATACCGAAATGCCACCGTGGCGTCATCTACATCCAGACCGAAGTCTACCGGCACGATGGCGAATGAAACGGCAAGGCCCCTGTCGCCCCGAAACTGGCCCTGGGCTTGCCCTGGCAACAGCAAGATCAGGCAGATAGTGGCGGCGAGGGCGGCCCCGGTGGGTCTCATATTTATTCGGTCGAGGCTGTTTCGGTCTCGGGGTTGTGGCTGGAAGAGTATCGCAGTTTGAAGGGCTGCACCTTGGGTGTTTTCGGCCGAACCGTTTCCGCTGCTGCCTCGACCAGCGGTTGAGGCGCCGGAGCGGCTGGAGCCTCAGGCTTTGGGGTCGAATCAGGTGCCTCGGCCACTTTAGAATCTGTCTCGGACGCCGCCTTTTTAGGCTTGGCGGCCGCCCGGGAACGGGGCTTCGGCGCTGGCCTGGCTGAAGCTTCCGCGGACGACTCCGTGGAACCGGGAGCCTCCGCAACCGGCTCGGTGGCCCCGGGCTCTGAAGTTTCCTTCTCCGCCTTGGGTCGACGCCGGGGCGCTGCTTTGGTCTTTAGCTTGGCTTCGACCGGTGCGTCAGAACTCCCCGATGCTGCCGTGGGCACATCGCCTTCGGCCACTACCCCGGCAACGACCGCGGCTTCCTCTATAGCTGGCTTCCGAGACCCACGGCCTCGCGCGGCAGGCGTCCGCTTTTTGGGCGTTTCCGAGGGCTGGGTGGCCTCCTGATTCTCTGCCGTTTCATTCCTGATGGCGGCAGGCTCCTCCTGACGGCGTCCACGACCTCGAGTATTTGCCTCGGACGCTCCATCGCGTGAGCGGCCTCCACGGGACCGACCGTCTCGTCCTCCTCCGGACTCTTTCTCCTCGGCGGACCTTCTCGAGCTGCGACCCCTTGAGTCGTCGGACTTGTCTGACCTTCTCCCACTGGAATCCTCGGAGTTCCGTGCGCCTCGCCCCCTGGAATCCTCGCCTGCTTCCGGGCGTCCGCCTTCGGAGCGCCGTCCACGGGAAGACTCAGACCGACCAGATGCACTGGTAGCGGAATCTCGATCGCCAGAAACCTTCTCGCGGCCTTTGGGCTCATCCGTGCGTTCGCCAGCGTCCGAGGCAGCCTTTGATTCGTCCTCGCGGTCCCCGCGGCCTTTTTCCTTCCGACCTCGTCTGGGCGGGCGTCGGATTTCCTTGCCATTCGTTTCATCGTAGAAACGGAATCGACCGGGATCCATCCCGTCCACGGGCTCCAGAACGACCCTCATCCGGTACCGAATGAAGCAGCGAATGCCAAATCCAATCAGGCCCTTTGACAGAAATGCGGCCGTGAATGGATGGACCTTCAGTCGGACCGCACCCTTCCAACTCGCCGCACCGAAGGCGGAGAGCCAATCTTCAATCCTGCCGACCACGCCAGCGGGGTCCGCCGAACGTGTGCGCTCGCGCAGGTCGCGTGGCTCACGCAGTTCCGCGGGATTCCCTGCCTCCTCGGCCTCCAGTTCTTCCTGCAGGTCCGCAAATGTGTGGGTGACGCTGGGCCGCAGCCGCTGTCGGGTGATCTGCATCAACCCGAAGTCACTCATCGGGAGGACCTTCGTGACAGCCCTGTCTTTCCGAAATTCGCTTCGAATCGCCTCGTAGACCTTTCGCCGGCTCCGTTCTCCCCGCATGTCTATGAAGTCAATCACTAGAATGCCACCCAGGTCACGGAGGCGAATCTGCTTCGCGATCACCCTGGCCGACTCCAGGTTCACCTTCAGCGAGTTGTCTTCCTGCGAGAGGCCTCTCCCTGCCCGCCCTGAGTTGACGTCCACGACGTGCATGGCCTCTGTCTGCTCGATAAACAGGTAGCCGCCCGAGGGGAGGTTCACCCGACTCTCGAAAGCTTCCGCCACCTGGCGGTCAATATTCACCGCCCGGAAGACCGGAGTCTTGGAATCGTGGTGGACCACCTTTGAGCCCATTTCAGGTGCGATCGCCTGTACGTACCCCTTGATGTTGCGGTACATGCGGATCTCGTCGATCAGAATGCGATCGAAGTCTTCCGAGAACAGATCCCTCATTATCGAGGAAACCATGTTGACGTCCTGATAGACCGGCGCCGGCGGCGTTGGCCGCTCGGCAAGGCGGCTCTCGATCTCCTGCCACTTCTCCCTGAGAAGCCTCAGGTCCGTATCCAATGCCTTGGCATTCTGGCCCTCGGCTACGGTCCGGACAATCACTCCGAACCCGTCGGGGAGCAGCATCTTGGCAAGGGCCCTGAGTCGACGCCTTTCCTTGAACGAACTTATTTTTTTGGATACCGCAACGTAGTTGGCCATGGGGACCAACACCAGGAACCGCCCCGCCAACGACACATCCGTCGTGACTCTGCTGCCCTTTGCCGCGATGGGCTCCTTGGAAATCTTAACCAGGATCGGCTGGTCTCGCTTGAGGAAGTTCTCGGGCGAAACGCCGTCTTCGCCGCCCCGAGACGAACCATGTCTTCCGCCACCTGAGCGGTGTCCCGATCCACCCGAAGATTTCTGACCTGCCTTCCGCCTACCGCGTCCACGCACGGATACGACGCTTTTCCGTTCACCCTCGTCCTTGGCCTGCTCCTCGGCAAGTTCCGCCTCGGGATCTTCCGCACCATCCTCCAACCACTTCCTGGGCCGCGCGCTCAGAGGCCGCCGACGACGACCTGCCTTATGCTTCTGGACCTGGCCAGACCCGAATTTCGCGATGTCAGGCTTCTCCTGGCTGATGTAGTCCAGCCAGTCAGGAAGGCTGTCGCCTAGGTCTGAAAAATGGAGAAACGCGTCCTGTTTCTGACCGATGTCAACGAAGGCCGCCTGGATATTAGGCATGACCCGGCGGACCTTTCCGACAAATAAGTTGCCGAGGGTGCGCTCGTGCTCTTCGGTCTCAATGAACAACTCGACCAGTTCACCCTTCTCAACGATGGCAATCCGGGTGGTCTGGTCATCAGTATTGACGACAAGCTCTTTGGACATGGAATTGGAGCAGCCTGGCACCTGTCCCCGGGCGATCGCCCGACGCATCGGGCTGGACGTAATCCGACGCGCGATTGCGCGATTCCGATCCTCAGGAGTATCCGGACTTGAACCTGGACACTCCCGCCCGCGCCATGGTGGGCGAGATGCGGATCGTGGATGACGTTTGATCGCTTCCCGGTCGAATTACGGCGCTGGCCATGACTCGGACGGGTGCGGTGGCTGAATGGGAGATGAGTCCGCGATCCTATTAAGGCTCCGGGATCCGAAAAACCAATCGGATCAGGACGTAAGGATCGGGGAAAGTGCCGGCGAGGCTCGTCTAGAGACGACGCCCGGCCGGAAAGAAGTGCGAGACTTCGCAATATGTGCCAGACTCCAGAAAGCACCTGTATGAGGTATGGGACGGCTCTCATTCGGGGAGCGCGACCGCGCAAGAGGCCCGAATTCACCATTGATATACCCATTCTGGAAACCGCAGATCTGAAATTCTAATCGACTACCCTATCGGGGCGAACTGTCAACGTCCCTATAATCCATGATCGTGCCGAAATGATCCCCGGCGCGAGCCCCTGGTTCCCTGTTCTTCACAAGTCTCCCATGTCGATGTCTGACCCAAACGTCTCTCCAACCGGTCGCGGATTAGAGGGGGTCGTAGCCCTCGATTCCAAAATCTGCGACATCGACGGCGGCGTAGGTCGGCTGGTCTATTCCGGATACGATATAGACGATCTGGCACGCCACACCACCTTCGAAGACGTCGTGCATCTGCTCTGGTCGGGCGAACTTCCCACGGCCGCCGAGCGGCAGGATCTAAAAGACCAGTTGGCCAGGACACGCACACTTCCGCCGGCGGTCGTGGACCTGATTGACGCAGCGCCCACCACGGCGACGCCAATGGCCGTACTGCGAACCGCGGTATCGGCGTTGGGCCAGTTGGACCCTGAGGCGGAGGACCCCTCCGCGGAGGCGAACAAGCGAAAGGCAATTCGACTGACGGCCCGCATGAGTACCGTCGTGGCCAGCATCGCGCGCACGCAGGCAGGCAAGAGTCCCGTCACGCCCAATCCCGAACTGGGCGCCGCGGCGAACTTCCTCTACATGTTGGACGGACGGATCCCTGGTCCCCAGGCCGCTCGCATTTTCGACGCCTGCCTGGTACTTCACGCCGAACACGGGTTGAATGCCTCCACGTTCGCGGCGCGGGTCATTGCAGCCACCATGGCCGATATGTACGGCGCTATTTCAGGAGCCATCGCGGCCCTGCAGGGTCCGCTTCACGGCGGCGCGAACCTGAAGGTCAAACTCATGCTGGACGAAATCCGCGCGTCCGGCACGGACCCCAAAGATTTCGTGATGGCCAAACTCGCCAAGAAGGAGCGCATCATGGGGTTCGGACACCGCGTCTACAAGACCGTGGATCCTCGCGCCACCTACCTCCGGGAGGTGTTGGCCGACCTCAGTGCTGAAAGGGGCGATACCAGCTGGCTGACTCTGTCTTCAACGATCATGGACATCATGGGCAGAGAGAAGAAGTTGTACCCCAACGTGGACTTCTTTTCGGCCTCCGTCTACGCGCTTCTTGATATCCCCGGGAAGCTGTTCACCCCCATTTTTGCGATGAGCAGAATCGCAGGTTGGACCGCCCATCTTCTTGAGCAGTGGGATGGCAATCGGCTTATACGGCCGCGCGCTGCCTACGTCGGACCCGCCGACCGAAAAGTAGCGCACGGCTGAGAGTGCAGCCCTTATTCTCGGACGGTTGACCCGCCGTGCACATCGCATGAAATCCCTGAATTAACGCTGACTGTTGTGCCCCTCCCGGGACATCGAAACCGAGTGATGCGTAGGTTGAATTACCAAGAACAACGTCGTTTTCGCCTCTTGTGGGGCGCTACTCGAACTGAACTCTCCGCATGCTGAAAAAGCTGTTTGGATCACCGATTGGCCGGAAGTTGATCACCGGGATCACCGGACTCGGGCTTGTCGCCTTTGTCCTGCTGCACATGGTCGGCAACCTCGCCCTCTTTCAGAGCGACCAGGCGTATAACGAATACTCCCACTTTCTGACCGGGATGGGCCCGCTGTTTTATGCGGTGGAATTTGGCCTTCTGGCCTTTTTTGGCTTCCACATCAACATGGGAATCAGCATCTGGCTGGGCAAGCGCAAGGCGCGGCCAACGGGATACGACCAGCACAAGTCTGCGGGTGGCCCCAGTCGGCAGACCACGGCGTCCCGGTCCATGATCGGCACGGGCCTGATCCTGCTGGCCTTTATCCTGTTCCACCTGTACTCCTTCAAGTTTGGCCCGGGCGGCCCGCTGAACGGCGATTCGGCATTCCTGGTGGCCTACGACGGGGCTGAGCCTATTCGGGACATGGCCAAGCTGGTCAGAATGAAATTCGCTTTGCCTGTCTACGCGTTTGGCTACACCGCCATCATGCTCCTCCTGATTATGCATCTCCGTCACGGAGTGTGGAGTGCGCTTCAGTCGCTTGGGGCGATGAAGCCGTCAATCTCGTCTCTCGTGTATGCAATTGGAGGGCTTCTTGGAGCCGGCATTGGCGCCGGTTTCATTCTTGTGCCTCTGGCCCTCTACTTCAACCTTATCTGAACGGTCCATGGCAGTCCTACCCGATTCGAAGGTCCCCGCCGGCCCGCTGCAGGACAAGTGGGATAACTACAAGAAGGACATCAAGCTGGTGAATCCGGCCAACAAGCGGAAGCACACCGTTCTTGTTGTCGGCACCGGACTGGCGGGTGGTTCCGCCGCGGCCTCACTGGCTGAGCTTGGCTATAGCGTCAAGAGCTTCTGCATTCAGGATTCGCCCAGACGGGCGCACTCGATTGCGGCGCAGGGCGGAATCAACGCGGCCAAGAATTACCCCAATGACGGCGACACGGTCTGGCGGCTGTTTTACGACACCATCAAGGGTGGCGACTATCGGTCTCGCGAGGCCAACGTGCACCGGCTTGCGCAGATCTCGAACAGCATCATAGACCAGTGCGTGGCGCAGGGCGTACCGTTTGCCCGCGAATACGGGGGTTCTCTTGCCAACCGGTCGTTTGGCGGTGCCCAGGTCTCCCGCACGTTTTACGCGCGTGGGCAAACAGGGCAGCAACTGCTCCTGGGCGCCTACCAGGCGATGAGCCGCCAGATTGCTGCGGGCAAGATTCAGCAGTTCTCCAGGCAGGAGATGCTTGACCTGGTCGTGATCGACGGCAAGGCACGTGGGATCATCACCCGTAATCTGGTCACTGGCAAACTGGAGCGACACATTGCTGATGCGGTACTTCTCTGTACCGGTGGCTACGGCAACGTCTATTACCTCTCCACGAACGCCAAGAACTCCAACGTGACGGCCGCCTGGCGTTGCCACCGTCGGGGCGCATTGTTCGCCAATCCCTGCTACACGCAAATCCATCCGACCTGCATCCCCGTCTCGGGAGACTATCAATCCAAGCTGACGCTCATGAGCGAGAGCCTGCGAAACGATGGCAGGGTCTGGGTGCCCAAGAAGAAGGGTGACACGCGGTCGCCGGAGACCATCCCCGAGGAAGACCGCGACTACTATCTGGAGCGGCGGTATCCGAGCTTCGGAAATCTGGTACCCCGCGACGTGGCCAGCCGGAACGCAAAGAACGTCTGTGATGAAGGACGCGGCGTGGGTGAAACCCAGCTCGCAGTTTATCTGGACTTTGCCGATGCCATCAATCGGCTCGGTGAGCAGGCCATCAGGGAACGCTACGGCAACCTCTTCGAGATGTACGAGCGGATTACAGGAGAGAATCCGTACAAGCTGCCGATGAGGATCTATCCTGCCGTCCACTACACGATGGGCGGCCTCTGGGTGGATTACGGGCTGCAGAGTTCGGTCCCCGGTCTCTTCGTCCTTGGCGAAGCCAACTTCAGTGACCACGGAGCCAACAGACTCGGCGCCTCCGCGCTTATGCAGGGCCTCGCCGATGGCTACTTCGTGATTCCCTACACCCTGGGGGATTACATAGCCAGCAACCCGGTCGCCGCGGCTACCACGGAGCACCCGGCCTTCGACGAAGCCGAGAATGCTTCCCGCACCAAAATCGAGAAACTCCTGTCCATCCAGGGCGGCAAGACCGTGACTCAATTCCATCAGGAGCTGGGCCACATCATGTGGGATTACGTCGGCATGTCGCGGACCGACGAGGGCCTGACACAGGCCATCAGCAAGATCTCGTCTCTGAGAGAGGAGTTCTGGGAGAACGTTCGCGTCCCGGGCGAAAACTCGATGTTCAACAAGAACCTGGAATTCGCAGGCCGTGTAGCCGACTTCCTGGAACTTGGAGAGGTCATGGCGCTGGACGCCAGGACCCGCCAGGAATCTGCCGGCGGTCATTTC
Organism: Rhodothermales bacterium; assembly: GCA_047619685.1. GTDB lineage: Bacteria > Bacteroidota > Rhodothermia > Rhodothermales > UBA10348 > JABDJZ01. The sequence continues at coordinate 60,946 of JBLHLC010000011.1, read as the reverse complement.
CGCGAGGAGTATCAGTCTGCCGAGGGCGAAGCCATGAGGATGGACGATGACTTTACCCACGTCTCTGCGTGGGAGTTCACCGGAGACCCGTCCAAGCCCGTCCTCCACAAAGAGAACCTGGAGTTCGAGAACGTCAAACTGACCACCCGCAGCTACAAGTAAGCTGAGCGATAACGATCGAACGCGATGCAGATTAAACTGAAAGTCTGGCGGCAGAAAGGACCCGAAGACAAGGGTCGGTTTGAGGAGTACACGGTGCCGGAAGCCAATCCGCACATGTCCTTCCTGGAGCTTCTGGATGTCCTCAATGAGCAGTTGATTCTTGAGGGCACCGACCCTATTGAATTCGACCACGATTGCCGCGAAGGCATCTGTGGCTCCTGCGGCGTCGTCGTGGACGGCACAGCCCACGGCCCGCAGGCCCGCACGGCCTGTTGCCAGCTCCACATGCGTCATTACAAGGATGGCGACACCATCGTCGTGGAGCCGTGGCGCGCCGCTGCTTTCCCAATCATCCGGGACCTGGTCGTAGACCGGACGGCGTTTGATCGGATCATCGGTGCCGGCGGCTTCGTGTCCGTCAATACGGGTAGTGCACCAGACGGCAACGCGATCCCAATCGCGAAAGTGGATGTGGACGAGGCCTTCGACTATGCGGCCTGCATCGGATGCGGTGCCTGCGTGGCCGCCTGCCCCAACGCGTCTGCCTCGCTGTTTACCGCGGCCAAGATCTCACAGCTGGCTCTTCTCCCCCAGGGTCAGGCCGAGCGGGCCCAACGTGTGGTGAACATGGTCGATCAAATGGCCGCCGAGGGTTTCGGCGACTGTTCGAATCACGCCGAGTGCGAAGCTGTCTGCCCCAAGGGCATTTCCATTAAGGGAATCGCCATAATGCGTCGGGAATACGTAAAAGCTGTTCTGGCTGGGTGAGCGGCACTGATCCACTCCCCTTCTTCCGGCTGATTCTGCGCATCGTCAGATGGACGGCCGTTCTGGCTGTGCTGGCGGGCCTGGCGTTGGTCGTCCGGGGTCGCATCGTCCTGGATCGCGAGATTCCCGAGGCGCGTGCGTTGGCCGCGGGGGCATCCGGATTTGAGGGCCCCGCCGACGTCATGTACCTGAGATCAAACGACTCGCTCGCCGCCCAGATTGCCCGCTGGAACAGGATTGCGGCCGTGGACTCGGCCGACGTGAGGCTGCCGGGCCTGCTGGAAACACTCCAGGAGACCCAGACCAGGCACACAGCAATTTTCCGTTACCAGGCGATGGACAGCTTTGCGCAGAAGCGCCGCGCCGAACTTCTGCGTATCGGCGGATTCATGCTGGCACTCCTTGTCGTCCTGGTGGCAGGTCCCGGGTTTGCGAAACGGGTCCGCGCATCCTCTGGTCGTTCCGATAACCAGGAGTAGCTGACCCGGAAGCTGGCCTGCTAGCCGACCAGGGCTCCCAAATCCACGAGGGCGCTCTCGAACAGCTTGTTGCCATCGGTACTGCCAAGCAAGCCTTCAACGTGGCGCTCCGGGTGCGGCATCATGCCAAGCACGTTTCCGGCAACATTGCGCACGCCACCGATGTTGTTCGCGGAGCCATTGGGATTGGCTTCTGCGGAGACGACTCCGGCCTGATCCACATAGCGGAAGACCACTTGCCCCTCGCCTTCCAGCCGTTCAAGCTCATCGGCGACCGCGAAATAATTGCCTTCGCCGTGCGCCACGGGTAGCTCAAGAACCTCGCCCGGCGCAATATTTCGCGTGAACGGTGTCTCTGTGGATTCCACCCGAACGTGGACTGACTTGCAGACAAATCGCAGGGAAGCGTTTCGCATGAGAGCGCCTGGAAGCAGGCCCGACTCGCACAGAATCTGGAACCCGTTACAGACGCCCAGGACGGGACCGCCGGAGTTGGCAAAACGGACCACCTCCTGCATTATGGGCGAAAATCGTGCGATGGCCCCCGAGCGCAGGTAGTCCCCGTAGGAAAAACCGCCCGGGACAATGACCATATCCAGATCGCCAAGCTCCTTCTCCTTGTGCCAGATGAAACGAGCATCCTGACCAAGAACATGCTTTGTGGCATGGTAGGCATCGTGGTCACAATTGGACCCCGGAAATACGATCACGCCAATGCGTGCAGTCATGGGTTCACCGGTGCTGGGACGTAGAGTCCAAAACTACAACAAAGCCAAACGCCGAGTGGTCTCTTCAGTCTTTCTGCGCAGGCGCTTCAAGTTCCAGAATCAGGCGAACATCCTCGCTCACCATCAGGCCACCGGCTTCCGTGAGGGCACCCCATTTCAGATTGAAATCGAAGCGGTTGATCTTGGCCGTCGCCTCAAATGCGATGACCTCGTTGCCGCGCGACATCGCACTGCCAACGTACTCCACGTCCATCACGATCTCCTTGGTGACGTCGCGAATGGTGAGATCGCCGACCAACTCCAGTTCGGTACCATCCAGATTGCGCACCTCTTTGGACACAAAGGTCATGGTCGGAAAGGCCTCCGCGTTGAAGAAGTCGTCTGACCGGAGATGACTGTCCCGTCGGTCAACGCCGGTGTTTACGGACGCCACCTGGATCACTGCTTCTGCTTTCAGGGTGGTCAGGTCATTCGGATCAACAGTAACGTTGGCCTCGTACTCCTTGAAATTGCCGTTCACGGTGGTAATGCCCAGGTGGCGGACCTTGAATCCAATATTTGAATGCACTGAATCCACTTGGAACACCTTGACCGTACCGGCGAAGCCCAACAGGGCTATTGTGCTCAGGAGAAGAACCTTTTTCATATCTGAATATTGAGTGTGAGTCTGATGGGCCGCGGGGGCCTGGATGGATGGGTGTCTCGCAGCTGTTGCCGCGTTACGCCGATTCACTTTTTCTTGTTGCAACAACTATTGAGATGCGGGCCCGTCTGCCAGCCTGACTTTTTGGCCAGATAAATACAACATGTGCGGGGCTGGCTGCGTTATACCGGCCGCCAACCTTCTGTACAGGAGACCGGACAGCCTGCGCCGGCCTCGGCTGCGTGCCCCAATCCCCTATGATTCCAAAGGAACTGTTCAAAACTATTCGGAAACTGGAGATCCGTACGCGGGGTCTGGTATCGAATATTTTTGGTGGCGAATACCATTCTGCCTTCAAGGGGCAAGGGATGGAATTCGCCGAAGTGCGACCCTACCAGTACGGGGACGATATCCGCAGTATTGACTGGAATGTCTCGGCGCGGTACGACGATACGTTCGTCAAGATTTTTGAAGAGGAGCGCGAGCAGACGCTTATGCTCGTGGTAGACGTCTCCGGTTCTGAGGATTACGCGTCCACCGGTAAGTTCAAGCGGGATATGGCGGCTGAAATCTGCGCCATCGTGGCTTTCAGCGCCATCCAGAACAATGACAAGGTCGGACTGCTTCTCTTCTCAGACGAGGTGGAGCTTTTTGTCCCACCCAAGAAGGGCCGGAGGCATGTGCTCAGACTGATCCGGGATCTGTTTGCCCACGAAGCCAAGTCCAAGAGGACGGATCTCTCCATCGCGCTGAACCACACGCTGCAGGTCCTGCACCGCCGCTCGATTGTCCTGTTGCTGAGCGATTTCCAGTCGGATGGATACGAGTCCGCCCTTCGCGCGGTCTCTCGGCGGCATGACACTGTTGCCATCCACGTCATGGATCCGACGGAGGAAAAACTCCCCGACGTTGGCCTCCTGGAAGTCACGGACCCCGAGACGGGGGCCACCAGGGTCATCGACACCAGCTCTCGCCATCAGCGAAGCGACTATTCCGACGCCGCGGACAGGCTGCGGAAGGCCACGGAGGCTGTCCTGCGGCGGGTGCGGGTGGACCGGGTCCCCGTGCGAACCGACGAGGGATATGTTGAACCCCTGATCCAGTTTTTCCGGCGCCGCAATCGGCGAAGATCAAGATGAGGCATCTCTCTCTCATGCTCGCGCTGGCGATTCTTGGCGGCGCATCCGCTTCGGGGCAGACCGTACGGACCATCGTGGATACCGATACGCTCGCCATTGGAGCCCGGCACCGCATGGTCATCTCGATTCGGCATGACGCATCTCGTCAGGCGCTGTTTCCGGACGAATTGGCGTCTCAGGCAGAGATTCCGCCGGGCGCCATTGGTCTGGCCGGGGACGTTGAACTGCTCCGCCGAATCTCGGCCGGGAGCCGCATGTTGGCCGATCTGAGCCGTGTCGACTCGGTGCTCTATGAGGTGGCGACGTTCGCGGTTGACACGGCCCGGGTCAACGCCATTGCCGGTCTGTACACGGAGGCGGACACGGCGTTTTTTGCATCCGTAGAGGGCATGCTTCCGGTGAGGTCGGTCGTCCCCGAGGATGCCGACGACATCCAGGACCTGGCCCCGCTGGTGGAATTCCCCCGTGCCCTGTGGCCCTGGTTCCTTGCGCTGGCCCTGGGTGCCGGCGCTCTCTGGTATTTTTTCCTGCGCAAACGGCCACCAGAAGAATTGTCTCTGGAGCCAGAACCAGCTGAACCGGCCGAGCCTCCCTTTGACGAAGCCATGCGGCGTTTCCAGGGTCTGGCGGGCGCCCTTCCGGACGATCAAGGCATGAAGCCCTACTTCGTGGAGCTTTCGGACATCGTCCGCACCTACATCGCACGTCGCACGCCGGTACCGGCGCGTGAACTCACGACAGGCGAATTGCTGGACGCACTCCGCCGCCAACCCGTTTTGGATGCCGAACGCGTCCGGGAAGTCGATGGCGTTCTTTCGGTCGCCGACCTGGTAAAATTCGCCGACCACGTGCCGGCACCACACCGCGCCCAAAGCACCTTGGAAGCGGCTCGTGCCTCCATCGAGCGTGCGGAGCACGACCTCGCCCCCGTCTTCGAACAGGAGGAGGAGATAGCGGGATGACATTCCCATACACCTTTGCCGAACCGGCCTGGCTCTTGCTGCTGGCCGTCCTACCCGCCTTGATTGTGTGGCGTTATTGGCGGTCCAAATCCGAACGGGGCCTCCGCTTCTCAACCACGTCTCTGGCGGAATCTCTTCGTCCAACGCTTCGGGTCAGACTGCGCCACGCGCCCATGGTCCTCCGGACGGGTGCCCTTGCACTCGGAATTATTGCCCTTGCCCGGCCGCAGGAACGCAATGTCACGCGGGAACGCTATGCCGAAGGCGTGGACATCATGATGGTGCTCGACACGTCTACCTCGATGCGGGCGGAGGACTTCACGCCGAACCGGTTCGAGGCCGCGCGCCAGGTGGGGGCCGAATTCATTCAGGGCCGAATTTCGGATAGGGTTGGACTGGTCGTATTCGCCGCCAAGGCCTACACACAGGCGCCTCTTACACTGGACTACGACTTCCTGCAGAGCATGCTCGATGAGGTGGAGGTCGGAGTCATCGAGGACGGCACAGCCATCGGGACGGCGATGGCGATGGCTGTCAATCGGCTCAAGGACACCGAGGCAACCAGCAAAGTGGTCATCCTGCTCACCGATGGGCAGAACAACAGGGGCGAACTCAGTCCGGAAACTGCCGCGGAAGTTGCGCGAACAATTGGTGTCCGCGTCTATGCGATTGGTGTGGGCGCGCAGGGCGAAGCTCCCTTCGTCATTGATCACCCTTTCGCGGGCCGACAGCGCAGGATGGTCCCCGTGGAGATCGATGAGAAGATGCTCACGCAGGTCGCGGAGACCACCGGTGGCCGGTACTACCGGGCCACAAACAACGCCGCGCTTCGGGAGATTTACGATGAGATCGGGGAACTGGAAAAGACGCGGATCGAGGAGCGTATCTACACCGATTATGAGGAGCGTTACCCGGAATTCCTGATCTCCGGGTTTTTCCTGCTCCTTCTTGAGCTTGCCACTTCGACTACCGTACTGAGGCGTTTCCCTTGAGGTGGCTTACTCCCATACTGCTCTGGAGCCTCGTGGCGGTGCCCGTAGTGTTTGGTCTCCTTCTGGTTGCTGCCCAGAGGCGACGTTCTGCCGTAAAACGTTTCGGGGATCCGGGCCTGGTAGCTCGTTTGTCGGAGTCGGTGAGCCTCAGGCGCAGACGCTGGAAGGGCGCCTTGATTGTCGCAGCGGTGGGCCTGATCGCGCTGGCGCTGGCCGGCCCGCGTTTTGGCACAAAACTGAAGGAGGTCCAGCGCGAGGGTATCGACCTGGTGATCGCGCTGGATGTCTCGCTCTCGATGACTGCGGAAGACGTGGCCCCGAACCGGCTGGAGCGGGCTCGCAATGAGATCAAGAAGCTGCTGGAGACGCTCCGGGGGGATCGTGTCGGTCTTGTCCTCTTCGCGGGGGATGCGTTCATGCAGACCCCCCTCACTACGGACTATGGGGCGGTACGTCTCTTCCTGGACGTTGCAGATCCGTCGCTCATTCCGACTCCCGGGACGGATTTCGGCGAAGCGCTGAAGATCGCGATGCGCGCCTTTGAAGCGCCCGGCGCCGAAGGCAGCGAGGAGCCCCGCACGAGGGCACTTCTTTTTGTCTCTGACGGAGAGAACCACATCGCCGACATCGACGAAATCCTGACGGAGGCCAGAAGCCAATCGATCGTCATCTTCGCCGCAGGCGTCGGCGAAACGGACGGCGTTCCGATCCCGGTCTATCGTGGTGGCCGCCAGATTGACTTCAAGAAAGACGGCGCCGGCAGGGTCGTCACCACCCGTCTTGAGGAGGCCGCCTTGCAGGCACTGGCTTCGGACGGGGCCTACTTCCGAATTGCGAGAACGTCCAGTTCCCTTGCGAGCTTGACCGCCGCGCTGGAGCGCCTTGACCGAACTACCTTCGGGGCGGAGGAGTTTGAGGAATACCAGGAGCAGTACCAATGGCCGCTGGCCCTGGGGCTTCTGTTGCTTATGGTGGAGTTGGTGATTTCGGACCGGGTTCGCCCGTCGGCGGATCGCCTGCTGGCATTCTCCAGCCCAACCTCGACATCTGAGACCTGATCATCATGATTCGACTCATCATAATCCTGTCGATGCTCCTTGGGGCTGGCCCAGGGGACAAGAAGAGCGGCCGACGCGGCAACGCACTCATGCGCCAGGAGAGGTTTGAGGACGCGTCTGCGGCTTACCGGGAAGGGCTTGCCGGGCTCAACGCCGCTGAACCCGACGCCACGCACAGCGGCCTTTTGAACAATCTGGGTGCTTCGCTTCATCGCCAGGGAGACTTCGAGGGCGCTCTGAATGCGTTTGACGCCGCCGTCGCCCTGGCTCCGGAGGCGGCATCTGCCTCGCGCGCCGCTTATAACGGCGGTGGGGCGTCATTCCGGGCAGAAGATCTCGAAGCCGCTCTGGGGCACTACCGTCAAGCGCTCCTTCAGGACCCTGGCAACGAGGACGCGCGGTTCAATTACGAGTTTGTACGCCGTCAAATGCAGGAGCAGGAGAACCAGAATCAAGACGAGCAGCAGGAGCAGGACGACGAGAACAAAGAAGAAAGCGAAGACCAGAATCAGGACGGCGAGCCGAACGAAGACCAGGACGAGGAGCAGCAGGATCAGGAGCAAAATCAGGATCAGAACCAGGATGAATCCGACGAGCAGAGTGACGAGCAGCAACAGCCCCCGGAGCAGCAGGACCAACTGAGTCAAGAAGAGGCTGAGCGTATCCTGGAGGCCCTGGAGAATGAGGAAGAGCAACTCCTTCGGCAGGTTCAGAAAATGAAGACCCGCCCTCGCCGGGTGGAGAAAGACTGGTAACGTGCGCGGGCATACCCACCGGCTCCTTTTAGCCATCGTTTTTGCCGCCTCCCTGATGGGAGTGCGCCCGGCCTCGGCTCAGGATGCGCGCATCCTTGCCAACGTTTCCGAAACCACCATCGGCACGGAGGAAAGGCTGACGTTCACGGTTGAGATTCGTGGCGTCCGGGCCGTCAACACGCCGGTCGCGCCCCAGACGGATGGTCTGGCGCTGGCGCAATCGCTACCCAGCCGGCAGACCAACATGTCGATTGTGAACGGCGCCGTTTCCCAAAGCGTCAGCTTCACGTGGGTCTACCGACCGCTTCGCGAGGGAGACGTGTTGCTCGGATCTGTCTCGATCACCCTGGACGGTCGGGAATACCAGACCGACCCCATTACCATTACCGTTCTCCCGCAGTCACAGCGACCCGCCGGACGAGCACCGGCCAGGCAGAACCCGTTCGCCCCATTCCAGCTGACCACTCCCCCGCCCGAGCCTGAACAAGCCGCACCAGATGCCAGGGACATCTTTATTGACGTCATTCCCAGCAGCCGAACTGCCATTCAGAACCAGCAGATAACGGTCGGCTACATGCTCTATTTCCGGGAGGGTATCCAACTGCGACAGAGCCGGCTCACTGACTCCTGGGATGCCGAAGGCTTCTGGCGCGAGGAATTGGAAGTGGATACGAGGCCGATCCCACAGGTCGTGGTCCGGGATGGACTCCGGTACAACCGCATCACCCTGAAGAGAGCGTCCGTGTTTCCGACGCGCACGGGTGATCTATCCATCGATCCTCTTCGGATCGAATCGGAAGCCATTCTGCCCAACCGATCCTCGGATCCATTGGCGAGGTTCTTCTCGTTGCAGAGCCGTTTTGCGCCAGTTGAACTTGCTTCCGCCCCACTCACCATGGCGGTAAGTCCACACCCGGGTGGAGCCCCGGAGTCGTTCAGCGGCGCAGTGGGCAGCCTCAGGTTTTCGGCAGCGTTCGATCGTACGGAGCTCGAAGTGGGCGAGTCGCTCCAACTCACGATTCAGGTTTCCGGAAACGGCAACATCGCCACACTGTCCGCTCCTGCGTTTGAGGCTCCGGGGGCCTTCGAACAATACGATGCCCAGGTGTCCTCCGACATTGACCGCACGGGCGCTCAACTCCGGGGCACAAAGAAGTTCACCTACGTTCTGGTGCCCAGGTCCAACGGCACTTTTGAAATGCCGGCCGTGGAATACTCCTGGTACGACCCGACGGCGTCGCAGTACGTCACGCGCGCATCTGATCCCGTGACGGTAACCGTGACCGGGACCGGAACCCCTGCGGCGACGGTGCTCGCAATGTCCGGGGGACTCCCGGTCGATGACATTGCTGGACCCATCCGGTCCGATGGCTCGTGGGTCGCTACGGAGCGCTCGCCCCTTCACAGGCATCTCTGGCCTTACCTGGCCCTGCTGGTCCCGGGATTGCTGCTCGGACTGACATTGGCATTCGGCAGACACGCCAAACATCTGGCGGCCAATCCGGCTGTCGCGAGGCTGAGACGCGCCGGGCCGCTCGCCCGGAAGCACCTCAAAGCCGCCGATCAACGCCTGGCTGCTGCAGACCCCCGTGGCTACTACGAGGCCCTGCAGGCGGCGCTTCTCGGATTCGTCGGCAATCGGCTGAACGTCGCCGAGCAGGGGCTGACGCGCGAGAGCCTCGACCGGGTACTGGACGCCCGCCGGGTCGAATTGAGTGTACGACGCGAGTTGATTGACTTCCTGGATGCCTGCGACGCCGCGCGATTCTCCCCGGTTCTGCCGACCGACGAGACCATGGGACGCGATCGCGATCGGGCAGCTGATCTGCTTGTCACGTTGGACGACGCCCTGGGAACATGAGAAACCAGGCACGCATGGTCCTCCTGGCTGTGGTCACCCTTTGCGGTGTGCTTCCAGGGGCGCAATCCCTCGCCGCGCAGAGCCTTCAGGACGCGCTGGTCCTGTTCGACCAGGGAACGGGTCAGGTGGAAAGCGGCCGTTATACCGAAGCGCTTGAGTCCTTTGCCGGCGCACTTGGGGCCGGATTTGAAAGCGCCGACCTGCACTATAACCGGGGTATTGCCTACTACAGGCTGGATCGACTGGGTCTTGCGATCGCCAGCTTTGAGAGGTCGGCGAGACTCGATCCCGAAAACCGGATGGTGACGCATAACCTCAGCATTGCGCGGGCGCGCATCCGGGATCAGATATCGCAACTCCCCACACCATTTGGAGCAGCGGTTTGGGGATGGATCGGTGCCAAGGTGGGCGTGATGTGGCTGTTTCTGGCGGGCCTCGTGGCGTACATCGTCTGGTGCGGACTCTCCTTCAGTCGGATTGCCGGACGGACGTACACGGATTGGATGCGAAGGGTTACCTGGATCAGCGCCGTGGTGGCGTTCGTGGGAATCGGGCTCGGACTGGGGCTGTCCGCCCGGCCGCCCCTTAAACCGATCGCCGTGGTCACCAGCGATGAGGCGCCCGTTTATCCGGATACAACTGCCACCGAGACGCCGGATCTGGTTGTCCACGAGGGCCTGACGGTTACGGTTATCGCGCAGGTCGGGGAATGGACCTCCATTCGCCTCCCCAACGGTGTCGCCGGCTGGGTCCTGACCGAAAACCTCATCCAAGTCTGACCCTGCCAGTACCCGGCAGAAGTCCTCAGACCCTATCTTCCGGAGCGGAAAGGCACTCCAGTTGAGCAGACCGCAATCCACTCCGTCCCCAAGCAATCCGGCCAAACCTCCCCGTGATGGAGCCAAGCATTCTTCACGCCTCTTCGAAGGCTGGCTGGATAGAAGTCATCTGCGGATCCATGTTCAGCGGGAAGACCGAGGAACTGATTCGAAGGATGCGACGGGCCCGAATCGCCAAGCAGCGAATCGAAATTTTCAAGCCCGCAATGGACACCCGGTTCGATCCGGACGCCGTGGTCTCTCATGACGACTCCATTATTCCGTCCACGCCTGTTTCGTCGGCTTTGCAGATCCTGCTGTTGACCTCGAGCGCGGACGTAATCGGGATAGACGAGGGGCAGTTTTTCGACGAGGCCCTGGTTGGTGTCTGTGAACAACTGGCACGAGACGGGCGTCGTGTAATTGTCGCTGGCTTGGACCAGGATTACCTCGGCGAGCCGTTCGAGCCCATGCCCCGGCTGATGGCGGTTGCCGAGTATGTGACCAAGCTCCATGCCATCTGTGTGATCTGCGGTGCCCCGGCCAACCACTCCCAGCGGTTGACCTCTGGAGACTCCCGGCTTCTTCTGGGTGCCACCGAATCCTACGAACCGCGCTGTCGCCGCTGCTTCGTCCCCAGCGCCGCAGAGAACACGCCACACCCGGCCGTGGCCAGTTCGCCCTCTCAGGCGCCAGACGCCGACCCTTGACTCATTTGGGCCGCCGCCGGTCCAGTCCCGGATCCCGGCGCCGATCCCGCCGTCAGCTCGGCGGGTTTCGCTGGTTTGCGGGTCCGATAGAGGACCTCATCCAGTCCGTATAGCGTCAGGCCAATTGTGCCCAGGACCCCCATGGAAAGCAAGGGCTCCCAGATAACCAGTCCCCCAATGGCACCGAGCACGCCGCCCACATACTTGATGTAGTTGAGCTGCTCGTTGGTGCTCTTCTTCAGCAGGTCCTCCAATTGCCGCTCATCGTACTTGGCCATGTTGCCCATGAGCATGGAGTACACGTCCAGGTTTTCGACGAAGCCCAGGACAATCTTGGTGGACCACGCCTCAATGTCTTCGGCTCGGGCCTCGATACGGGCAGGGATTCCGTCCAGCAGATCGTCCATTCCGTCCAGGACCACATCCAGGTTTGACGGGATGGCGTGCACGGCCTTGTCCAGACGTCGCTTGAAATCGTCCTCGTTCAGGTATCGGTACGCCTTGAGTGCAAAGCCCCCGACGCCCTCGCCCAGATACTCTTCGAGTTTCTCCGCAGTGAACTCCACGATTCGTTTACGAACCTCGTCCGAGGTCAGGACCGTCTCTACGTAGTCCGCGGTGATGACCTTGAGGTCTGTCCGAAAGTCCGGATCCTCCAGTATGCCACGGGTAACCGAGAGTGCCATCTCGCGGTAGCGGGGGATGATCTGTGCCTCCTCGATCTTCTGTTTGATGATCTCTTCGTTGATGAGTTCATCAGAGACCGCCCGGGCCAGACGGTAGATTACCCGTTCCCGCTGGGACGGGATCAGGCCCTGCCCGAAAATGGGGCGCTTTTCCCGCGGGTTGAAAAGCATGGTGATGGCGAGCCAGTTCGTAAAGAACCCTATCAGGCCGCTTACCGAAAGAACACGTATCAGGCCCTCCAACTCGAGGGCAAAACCGAACGGATGCAGAACGACGCCGGGGAAATCCCAGACGAACGAGGCCAGAAACGTGGCGGCCAGAAACCACGGTATTACACGCAGGGCGGCCAGCAATCTGCCGTAGTCGCCGTCCTGTTTCTCTGGAATGTCGTCGGGAGACTCTACTCGCTCCGTCACAGGAAGGTGGCGGCGAATGTACTTGGCCACCAGATCGCGAAAATCGCGCGCTCTCGCCCGGGTGACGGCTTTTGCCTGCTCTACATCGGTGACGGGCACGGGATGGCCCTGGCCTTGATTGTCTGGCAAATCTGAAACAGCGTCTGGCATTGTCAGAAACCCAGGCGCGCAGCGTCAGCCTGCATACCACTTATGACGCGCGCTATGTGCTCGTCGAGGTCCACACCGAGCTCCTCTATGCCTTGCCGGATATCGTCGCGACTGACGGCGGCTGCAAACGCCTTGTCTTTGAGCTTTTTCTTGACCGACTTGGGCATTAGTCCGTCCAGCTTGGTGGGTCGGACGTAGGCGCAAGCCGTCACAAAGCCGGCGAGTTCATCGCAGGCAAACAAGGTTTTCGCCAGACGGGTCTCTCGTGCCGTTCCTGAATAGGCGGCGTGCCCGAGAATGGCGTCAGTCATCTCTTTGGGATACCCCTTCTGGCCAAGAACACCCACACCCACGAACGGATGCTCCTGGGGAGTCGGGTGTTTTTCGTAATCCATATCGTGGAGAAGACCGGTCATTCTCCAAAGTTCTTCGTCCTCGCCGAAGTGTTTGGCGTAGGCTCCCATGGCTGCCTCCACGGCGTACGCATGGCGTCGAAGGCTGTCCCCTTCGGTCCATTCCAGGAAAAGTTCAAGTGCGTCCTGATAGTTGGGCATCGTCCTGTATTCGGGCTTTCGGGGAGGAGGTTGCTTGCGCTCCTAGAAAAGATCAACCAACCGCATCTCTTTGAGGTAACGGCCGGGATTCTCCTGGAAGTCTGCAAGCAGCGCTTCTATGGTAGTCAACAACGAGTCTGTCCGATGGTACATCGACGGGTCATTGATCAGAAGCCCGAGCGTGCCTTGTCCTTCGTTGATTTTGCGGAGCAAGGTGTCGATTCCGGCGGTCGTGCCGGCCAGGTTATCGAGCGTCGTCTCCAACTGGGTCATGGTGGCATTCATGGCCGAGATTGCCATGCCCAGGGAGTCTGCGTTCCCTTCCAGGAACTCGTTGAATCCCTCCGTGATGCCGTCAACGTTGCTCAGCACCGACTCAATCTTGTCTCGCTGCGTCCGCAGAATATTGTCCAGCGTGTTGGCGGACCGGCGGGCGGAAAGCAATGTCTGGCGAAAATCTGACTCCGGGTTGGCGAGCAGCGTCTCCGACTCCCCCAGGAGGCTTGTCAGGTTCCGCATGGCGCCGTCTACTTGCTCAAGAAGCGCTGGGGCCCGGCCCGCCAGATCCCCAAAAATGTCCGCCGACTCCTTGCTGGCTACGAAACCGCCATCCGCGATTTTTTGCCCCCCGGCGGGCCCAAGCTCAACGTCCATCCGTACGACGCCCAAGGCATCGAGTCCGGAGACAAAGGCCCGAGATCCTTCGGTAATCGGCAGGCTCTTGTCCACGTGAAAGTGGACCCGGACGCCGTTCGTTTCGGGATTGATATACACCTGATCGACGGAGCCTACGGTGACTCCATTCACGCGAACGGTGTTGCCCGGAATCAGACCCGACGCATTGCTCAGCTCCGTCTCCAGCAGATGGGTGCCGCGAAATAGCGGCAGATCCTCGAAGTAACGCAGCCCGAGGATAAATATGATGATCGCCAGGACGAGGGTCGTGCCAACCTTGAGTTCGTTCGAATACTTCACTTCAGTCGTTGGGCTATCGCCATCTAATTACGGGCACCGATCTGGTACTCGTTTGCCTTCACAAAAGCGCGGAGGACCTTGTCTTCCGATGCGTGCAATTCGTCAATCGTCCCCACCCAGTGCATGCGTCCATCGTGGATGAACGCCGCACGATCCGCAATGGACAGTACCGAGTGCATGTCATGGGTGATCACGATGCTGGTGACCTTCAGTTGCTGGGCGAGGCTTCGGATCAGGTCATCAATGGTATTGGACGTCTCAGGATCCAACCCTGACGTGGGCTCATCGTAGAGTATGTATCGGGGCCGAAGCGCTACGGCGCGGGCCAGCGCCACGCGTTTCTGCATTCCGCCAGACAACTCGGATGGCATTTCCCCTCCCACATCCGGGAGTTCAACCATCGTCAGGCAACGCAGGACTTCTTCCTGAATCTCACTCTCTGACTTGCTTGTGAAAGTCCGCAGCGGAAAGGCAACGTTTTCGAATGAGCTCATCGAGTCGAAGAGCGCGCCGCCCTGAAACAGGACTCCGAACTGGCGGCGGACCTTGCGCAGGGCTGCATAGGAAATGTTGTCGATGTCGACCCCGTCCACCATGACCCTCCCCTTGTCTGGCAGGAGGAGGCCGATAATGTGTTTCATCAGAACCGACTTTCCGGAACCCGATCGCCCGATGACAGCGATCGTTTCACCCTCCACGATGTCCAGCGAGACGTCCTTCAAGACGGTTTTGGTGCCGAAGCTTTTCCAGATGCCTTCTACTTTTATCATCGGGTCAGAGTAGGGCTATGGCCAGGAAAAGGTCAGCCACCAGGAGGTAGATGCAGCTCGTGACCGCGGCTTCGGTGGTCGCCAAGCCGACGCCTTCCGCCCCGCCCCGAGTGAAGTACCCTTTATAGCAGGATACCGTGGTGATGATAAATCCGAAGACCAGCGACTTGATCACACCAAACACCGGATCAAACGGCTGAAAGAATTCCCGGCCGCCTGCTACGAACTCGCCCAGCGGTACAAAGCCGCCAAGAGAACCCACCAGCATCCCGGCGGTGATGCCTACAAAACTCGCCGCCACATAGAGCATCGGAAACATAATAACTCCCGCCACGACGCGCGGGACCACCAGATAGCCGACAGAATTGAGGCCCATCGCCTCCAATGCGTCAATCTGCTCGGTTACCCGCATAGTCCCCAGTTCTGCCGCAATCCTGGCGCCCACACGCCCGGCCAAAATGAACCCGGTGACCACTGCGCCCATCTCAAGGATCATGGACGGCACCACGATCGACCCAATGATGCTGCGCGGGATGAACAGGGAAACCAGCTGGTAGGCCGCCTGCACCGTGGTTACCCCTCCGGAAAAGGCCGCAGCCAGCGCCACAATTGGCAGCGAGTCCGTCCCGATCCGAACCATTTGCTCGAAAATGTTCTTCCGGTATGACCCCAGGTCACCAAGCGTGGCGAATGCTTTCCCCAGCAGAAGTGCATAGCGGCCCACCGAGACCGCAGGCTCTACGAAAAGCGTCTTCACCAAGGGCATGTGAGGGGGCCAGAAGGAAACCAGCCCAAACCTACGCCAGCCCGACTGACTAGTTGTAGAAACGCTGGAGAACTCGGAATGACCTGTGACAGATAACTGGCACCCGGCCTCTGTTAACTTGTGATCATGCCAAAAGTAAAGACCATATTTGTCTGTCAGGAGTGCGGCCAGGACGCGCCGCGGTGGATGGGGCAATGCACTACCTGCGGAGCGTGGAATTCCATGGCCGAGGAGGTGGGGGCTGTGCAGAAGGCGCGGCCCATGACCTCGGCCAAGTCCGTCCGACTCGGTGACGTGAGCTTCGATGAGGGCGAACGGCTTGCCACCGGCGTTCTTGAGTTCGACCGGGTCTTGGGCGGAGGTATTGTGCCCGGGTCTGTCACACTGGTGGCCGGGGATCCGGGGATTGGCAAGAGTACGCTGCTGACGGAAGTTGCCGCCCTGCTGCAAGACCGGAAAGTTCTGTACGTCTGCGGCGAGGAGTCGCCGGCTCAGGTGCGCCTGCGCGCAAACCGTCTTGAGGTCTCGGCGGATTCCGTCCACCTGCTGCCCGAGACCAACGTGGAGGGGGTCCTGCATACGGCGGCGGAGATTGATCCCGCGGTCATGATCATAGACTCCATCCAGACCATGCATCTCCCGGCGCTCTCGAGCGCACCCGGCTCGGTGGGCCAGGTCAGGGAGTGCACAGCCCGCATCATCAGGCAGTCCAAAGAAACCGGAATGGCGGTCTTTCTGGTGGGTCACGTGACCAAGGACGGCACAATCGCTGGCCCCCGTGTCCTGGAGCACATGGTTGACACGGTACTCCAACTGGAGGGAGACCGACATCACGCCTTCCGGATTCTGAGGGCCGTCAAGAATCGTTTCGGGTCGACAAACGAAATCGGCGTGTTCGAAATGCACGGACGCGGCCTGGTGGCCGTCGAAAACCCAAGTCGCATCTTCCTCCCGGAGAACGGAAAACAGGCTTCCGGCACGGCCGTTGTGAGCACGCTCGAGGGTTCGCGCCCGGTTCTTGCGGAGCTTCAGGCTCTCGTGACCCCAACCTCGTATGCCACTCCGCAGCGTTCGTCTACTGGATTTGACGCGCGCAGGCTCCAGATGCTACTGGCCGTCCTGGAGAAACGGGAGGGCATGCGGCTGTCTTCCCACGATGTATTCGTGAACGTGACGGGCGGCCTGCGCCTGGTCGAACCGTCCGTAGATCTGGGGATTACGATGGCGGTCGCGAGTTCGCTCTTTGATCGCGCCTTGCCCGAACGGACCCTTTTTGTGGGTGAAGTTGGACTTGGCGGAGAAGTCCGCGGCGTATCTCAGCTTCAGAAACGGCTGAAGGAAGCTGAAAAGCTGGGGTTTGCGGCCGCTGTTATACCGGCCGTCAACAACAGCGACATTAAGTCGGCCAATCTGGAGATTATCCGCGTATCCCGACTGAACGAGGCCATAGACCGCGTGCTTTAGAGGGCTGGCCCGCAGCTAAATGCGGTGGCCTCCGCGTGTTCACCCTTCGGCTATCGACTTCGGCTCTCCACGGTGCCATCGGAGAACCCGATCAATACGTCGGTCGCCAGGCCTGTAAATATTCCGTGGTCCACGACACCAGGGATCTGGGATATTTCAGCGGCCAGCCCGGCCACGTCATGAATGGCGGGAAACCGGGCGTCTACGATCCACATACCCTGGTCAGACACGACCGGGCCATCCTTGGACTGCCCCATGCGCAATGTGCACTCTGCACCCAGAGCAGAAAGTCTTCGGGTCACCGGAGTGACGGCCATGGGCACGACCTCGACCGGCACCGGCATCCGCGTGCCCAGGATGTCCACCAACTTGCCTTCGTCCACAAGCACAACAAATCTCGTGGACGCCGCTGCAACCACCTTTTCCCGCGTATGGGCAGCCCCGCGGCCCTTGATCAAATTGAGTTCGGGGTCTACCTCGTCCGCCCCATCGAAGGCCAGGTCAATTTCCGGGGTCTCGTCCAGCGTGGAAAGTGGAATGCCGCACTCACGGGCCAGCCTCTGTGCGAAGAACGAGGTCGGCACGCCCCTCACCTTGAGTCCCTCCGCACGGATGCGAGCCCCCAGGGCGTGAATGGCCATTGCCGCGGTGGAACCGGTCCCAAGACCCAGGACCATGGAGTCCTCAACCCAGCCGGCGACCGCTTCGCCCACCAGGCGTTTTGCCTCAACTGACATACCCTCCTCGTTTGATGGAGAGAGTTTCCGTCACATTCAGGTGGGATGCCAGTCTGATCGACAGTTGGCAGGCTGACCAGGCCGGACTACTCGAAGCGTAGCGCGTCGATCGGATGCAGACGCGAAGCCTTGTAGGCCGGATACCCACCGAACACCAGCGAGATAACCGTGACGGCTACCACGGCCCCAATCGCCCAATTAACCGGGAAGGCGGCCGATATCTCGAAATACACGGCCGTCAGGTTGCCCACACCCGCGCCGAGAATTATGCCCAGGATGCCTCCAATCTGGCACAACACAAATGCCTCCGTCAGGAATTGGCGCATCACGTCCTTCCGGCGAGCCCCAATGGACTTGCGGATGCCGATCTCGCGGGTGCGTTCCGTGACCGAGACCAGCATGATGTTCATGATGCCAATCCCGGCGCCCAAGAGGGCGATCAGCCCGATGCCGGCACCGGCCGTGGTCAGCGTGGCCGTGAATGCATCGAATATCCTGGCGAACGTGTCGTTCGTTGCGACCTCAAAGTTATTGTCGTCGCCCGCCGGCACGCGCCTGATGACACGCATCCGGCCTGTGGCTTCCTCCATGGCGCCTGCCATCAGATGCGCCTGGGAAACACGCACGGAAATGTTGGCAATATCCCGATTGGGGTTACCGTAGAGCGCAAAACCGCGTGTTATCGGGATGAATATGCGGGTGTTCTGGTCAAAACCGAGGAAGTTGCCCTGGTTCTTCAGCAGCCCGATGACCTCAAACTTGTGGCCCCGGAAGCGGATCGTCTTGCCGACAGGCGTCTCATTGGGAAACAGCACCTCGGCTGCATCCTCCAGAATCACAGCCACGGACCGCCCATACTGCACGTCCTGTTCCGTCAGGTTTCGCCCGGCAAGCAACTCATAGGAGTAATTCTCCAGCAGATTCTCATCGGTACCCAGCAAGACCATGTTGGGCTCCGTTTCCCGGTCCTGATACCGGACAGCCCCAAAACTGAAGGACTCCAGTACGCCAATGGCCACCGGTGACTTCATGGATCGCTCCAGCCGCTCCACCTGATCGTACGTGATCGGCGGCCTATTGCGGGAAGACCGCCCGTCATTTATCTGAATGACAGGGTTCCTGGAGATCGTGAACGTGGACGCCCCAAGAAAATTGAGCTTCTCGTTGAAATAGACGTCGATGACCTCCACGGCCGTAACCGACACAATGATGGCGAACACGCCGATCACCATGCCCAGCAGTGTCAGCGCCGAACGAAGCTTGTTGCCTCTAAGCGCCTCCAGGGCCATTCGAACTGCTTCAAGAAATGCCATGTGGATTTACTCGTATCGAAGCGCGTCGATGGGCTCGGCGTTCGCAGCCGTCCAGGCCGGGGCCAGCCCGAACACAACACCGATCGCCATGCATATTCCAAAGGCCACCATCACTGTTCCGACTCCCAGCTCAGCTGGCAGAAAGGTCCTGATGCCCAAGAAAATGGGGATTGTCAAAATGACGCCGACGAGGCCACCGAGCAGACTGACGGCGACGGCCTCAATCAGAAACTGGATCAGGATGGTTCGCCGTTTTGCGCCTACCGCTTTGCGAATTCCGATCTCGCGGGTGCGCTCCTTGACCGAGACGAACATGATGTTCATCACGCCAATGCCTCCGACAAGTAGCGAGAGTCCGGTCAGCCCGATGCCAATGGCATAAATGGCGGCCTTCACGGGCTCGACCGCCGCGCGAATGGATCCAGATTCGTTGACGGCAAAATTGTCCGGCTCCGCGGCATCTTGACGCCTGGCGACGCGGACAATGCCGGTCAACTCGTCCTTGGCATCTTCAACCGTCACGCCATCCACCACCTTCACCTGGACAGACATCCTTCGGTAGCGGGTGCCGTAGTTGTTCTCGAACGTCCCCAGCGGGATCCGGATCTGCCAGTCGAACCCTGAGGCGCCTTCCGCACCCTGGCCTTCGCGGAGCCCGACTCCAATCACCCTGAATCGAGAGCCTCCAATTCGAATTTCCTTCCCGATGGGGTCAACGACGGGAAACAACTGCGTTGCGATTTCTGCGCCGATTACAGCCACGTTACGTGCGGCACGGTCGTCCATGTCGGAGAAGAACGCGCCATCCTCCAGTTGCACCTCGTGCACGTTGGGGTAGGTCGATGTGACTCCCTGAACAGCAACTCCTCGTGGCAACGTCCTGCCCTCGTAGCTCACGCCGCGGCCCGTCTGAACCTGAATGGTCACCGCCGATGTCGATCGGGAGCGCTGCCGGATGGCATCTGCTACACCCTCGTTTATCTGCGGGCGATTGATGAGCTCCCACCACTTGGTGCCTGGACCCTGCACCCACGGCTGCGCCTCCACATAGAGGACCCCGGTTCCGAGCTCGGCCATCTGCCTGTCAAACTGGCCCTCGATCCCGGACACCACTGTAGCCATGGCCGTCACGGACACAATGCCTATGATGATGCCAAATGTGGTAAGGCCGGCCCGCAACTTGTTTGCGCTGATGGACCGCGCCGCGATCCGGAAGGCTTCAACCAGCTCGAAAAAGAAATCTGTCACAGCGGGAGGGTCGTGAGACTTGGTTATCGTCAAACAATACGCAGGCTTTCGGGGACAGTTGCGCCGGTCATCGGAACCTGACCCCGCGCCGGGCATGTGAATCGCAAAACTCGGAATCAGGAATGGGCAAGCTCCACATTGTCAGCGAGTTCTGGCAGTTTTTGAAAATCCGGAAGAAGTTCTGGCTGGCCCCGATAGTGGTCGTGCTCGTGCTGCTAAGCGTAATCATCGTGGCAGCACAGGGCTCCGCGCTTGCGCCGTTCATCTACGCCCTGTTCTAGGAGGCTGAGTGGCCGCGCGGTCGGGATGCCGTTCCTTGCGCGCGGATCAGATCAACGGAGTTTCGAATCGGAGGCGAAAGTCCTCGTACGTCCGATTGAACTCGGCTTCGGTGAGGCGAAACCCCCGCTTCAATCCAAGTGCAGCCATGCCCGGGTGCATATTGGGGAAGGTGTCGTAGGCAAATCGTTTGTAGCCCTGGCCGCGCGCGTAGTCCAGCATCCAGTCCAACATACCCGCGGCGACGCCCCTGTTTCGCCAGGCCTCAACCACGCCCCCTTTCGCCGAGTAGTAGGTCAACCGGTTCTGCCGGTACCCCAGCTTGAATCCGACCGGCTGACCATTGGATTCGGCCAGAAGCATCAGCAGGTCTTCTCTGTCGAAGCTGTTGATGATACGGTCCTCCCCGAAGATCTCCCTGTTGAGTGCGTCGATCACCGGTAGAGACTCACTCCCAACGCTTCTGATCACGGTTTCCGGAGCCCTCATGGGTTGCCTTCGGGCAGGAGACCCACTGAATTCTCTTCAACCAGCGACCATGGCTCCAGCAGTTTTGCGGGGACGTTGGCTACGAATCGGCTTGGGCTGGTCAAAAATTGCCCCTGATACCGGCGGTACTGAACCGACGGGTACGTGACAAACAGGTGATCGGCCGCTCTGGTGACGGCGACGTAGAAGAGTCGCAGTTCTTCGTCCACCTCCTCCTCAGATGCCACGGCATAACTGGAAGGCAACACACCCTCCAGCGCATGGATGACAAAGACGGCCTTGAACTCGAGTCCTTTCGACGAGTGAATCGTGGACAGAACCAGCGGAGCCTCATCCTGCTCAAGCGGATCGACATCGAGGGCGGACAACTCGATCGGATCCAGCGCCAGAGAGGAGAGCAGCGTCCCCCTGTCGGTAAAGCTCTCCACGACCGATATCAGGTGTTCCAGGTCCTGCTCCCGCTTGGGGTAGTCCTCGTAATAGACCCGCTTCAGGACGGGGCCATAATATTCGACCACGGCCTCGACCTGCCTTCCCAGCGTCTTCTTGCCCGTGTTCATGGAGCGCAGGAGCGCGAAGAGGGCGGCCAGCGATTCCGCATAACGCGGAGACCAGGGTTTGTCCTTCAGCTCCAGCGGGTTGCCGTCCGCCTCGAGAACCCAGGAGACGATCTCTCCTGCCGTCTTGGGGCCGATCCCCTCCAGCAACTGCAGCACCCGGTTCCATGAGATGGCGTCCTGTGGATTTTCGAGGATGCGAAGGTGGGCGACCACATCTTTGACGTGCGCCGCTTCGCTCAGCTTGAGGCCGCCGTACTTGACGAACGGAATATTGCGGCGGTTGAGCTCCACCTCGAGGTCGTACGAGTTGAACCCGCTTCGGAAGAGGACTGCCATGTCACTCAGCGGGACATTCTGCTCCCTGAGGTCCAGAATCATCTGGCAGACAAACCTGCTTTCGTATCGATCATCCGGCGCCGTGACCAGGGCCGGCAAGTCCCCTTCGCCCCGCTCCGTGAAGAGGTGTTTGTCGAATTTGTGGCGGGCCTGGACAATGATGTGATTTGCCAGATCCAGAATGCGTTGGGTGGACCGGTAGTTGTGCTCGAGTTTCTGCAGCCGCGTCCCTGGAAATTCGTCCGGAAACGCCAGAATGTTGCGGAAGTCCGCGCCCCTGAACCGGTAGATACTCTGCGCATCGTCTCCGACGGCCATGACGTTTCCGTGCACGCTCGTGAAGGCCTTGACCAGCCGTGCCTGAAGCCGGTTTGTATCCTGGTACTCATCTACCAGCACGTGCTCGCAGTTGCCGGCCACCACCCGCAGAACGGCCGGGTCGGTCTCGAAGAGTTCGAGCGTCCGGCTGAGCAGATCGTCGTAGTCCATCAGGCCATGCGCCCGCTTGTACCCTTCGAACCGGCGCATCAACATTTCCAGATCATGTCCGTGAGGGACAAACTGGGCGTAATCCTTCTCGAGAATCTCCGAGAGCGGCGTGTCCCGGTTCACGACCGACGAAAACATGCTCTGAATGGCGCGCTTCCGTGGAAATCGATCGCGCTTGTTCAGGCCCATCTCTCCCCGGATCACGTCAATCACGTCTGCGGAGTCCGAAGAGTCCAGAATCGTGAAATTGTTCGGGAAGCCAATCTTCGCGGCGTGCCGACGCAGGACACCCAGACAGAAGGAATGAAATGTCCCACCATTCACCCGCTGACAGCGCCCATCCAGTAGCCCTGAGGCCCGCGCCAACATTTCGCGAGAAGATCTCCGGGTAAATGTCAGCAGCGCGATGCGCTCGGGCGCGATCCCAGATTCCACCAGGTAGGCAAGGCGATAGACCAGCGTTCGGGTCTTTCCTGTACCTGCGCCTGCAACCACCAAAATGGGGCCTCCAGGGGCGGTAGCTGCCGCATATTGCTGCGGGTTCAGTTCCTCCGCGTATTCAATACGGTAGGTAACTGTGGCCGGAGCGGCCTCTTTCCGGAGTACAAACTGACGTGCCATTTCCTGTGGGTTGCACGGCTAACTACTTGCGAACGCGAAGGGTTCGGCACCCGTCCCGGTAGCACACCGTGAGACCCGTGAGTACCTTAACCCTTCTAGGAAAATGAGGTCCGATGGGAAAGGTCATAGCGATCGCGAATCAGAAAGGTGGTGTCGGAAAGACCACGACTGCAATCAACCTGGCAACATCGTTGGCCGCGGTTGAGCGATCGACCCTGCTCATTGATTTCGATCCGCAGGCCAATTGCTCCTCTGGTGTCGGCATTGATCCACGAACGGTCACCACGTCGAGCTACGAGGTTCTCGTGGGATCGGTGCCCTTTCAGGACGCCATCAGGACGACAGAAATGCCGTTCCTGGACCTGGTGCCGAGTCACATCAACCTGGTGGGCGCTGAAATCGAGATGGTGGATGTCCCGGAACGGGAGCGAATCCTGCGAAACGCGATGCAGAGCATCCGGGACCGATATGATTTCATCATCATCGACTGCCCCCCATCGCTCGGGCTCCTGACGCTCAACGCCCTGACGGCTTCCAATTCGATCCTGATTCCGGTCCAAGCCGAGTACTTCGCGCTGGAGGGCCTTGGCCAGCTGTTGAACACGATCAAGCTGGTCCGTCAGCATCTCAACGAGAACCTGGATATTGAGGGCGTGCTCGTCACCATGTTCGATGTCCGACTGAGGCTGGCCAATCAGGTAGCCAATGAACTCAGACGATATTTCGGCGACAAGGTCTTTAACACGTTGATCCAGCGGAACGTCCGTGTCTCAGAGGCGCCCAGCTTTGGACGACCCGTTCTTCTTTACGACGCCACGAGCGTTGGTGCTCGCAATTACATCGCGCTGGCCAGAGAGGTACTAAGCCGCCAGGGCGATGGAAACTCGATGCCAATGGAAATCGGAAGTTTTTCCACGGGCGACGGACACGTCTAGCTCCATCCAACCGGAACCATGGCGAAAGGAAAACCAGTACTAGGACGCGGCCTCGGAGCTCTGCTTCCGGAGATCGAAGAAGGCGCTGGACGGCCCCCGTCGTTCGCGGCAACGCGCGTCTACGATTTCACGGACCGCACGCGGGCCGGCTCGATTTCCGAAATCAAGATCGACCTCATCGCGGCAAATCCGTACCAGCCGCGGACCGAATTTGACGAGGAGTCCCTCAACGAGCTTTCGCAGTCTATCACGCAGCTCGGCATCATTCAGCCCGTAACGGTTCGGTCGCGGCCAGACGGAACGTTCGAACTGATCTCCGGAGAGCGCCGCCTGCGTGCTTCCCGAATGGCTGGACTGGATGCCATCCCCGCATTCGTGCGTGAGGCGGACACGGAAGCCATGCTGGAGATGGCACTGGTCGAGAACGTTCAGCGCGAAGAACTGAACCCCATCGAAGTGGCCCTGGGTTACCAGCGCCTTCTCGAGGAGTGTAGCCTGACCCAGGAAGAGGTGGCGACGAAAGTTGGCAAGGGCCGCGCCACAATCACCAACCTCCTGCGTCTGCTGAAACTGCCGGCGGCCGTCCAGGCCAGCCTGAGGGACGGCGCGATAAGCGTCGGACACGCCCGAGCCCTTATTCCCATTTCGGACGAAGCAATCCAGCAGGGCTTCGTTGCCGAAATAGAGGATCAGGGACTGTCTGTGCGGGCCACCGAGGATCTCGTCAAGAAGTGGCTTGCGGGTCCAAAAAAGGCGGCGCCAGAGAAGACCATTGCTATCGAGACCCCGAAAAGAGACGAACTGGTGCTGCGGTCTTTGACGGATCGACTCAGACTGGGCCTCGGAACGAAGGTCGCCATCCGCCCCGCAGGAACGACGGACGGAGGCAAAATCGAAATCGAGTATTACTCCGGTGATGATCTGGAGCGGTTGATCGAAATCATCGGAGGGTGAGTTTGGCCCGAGTACTTTCGGCGGTCCTTCTCTGCGGCCTGCTGGGCTCCACCGCGGCGGCACAACAAACAGACCAGGACCCGGCTCAGCCGACGGTGCAGAAGGTTCGATCGCCCAAGGGTGCCTTGCGTCGCGCAATGGTTATCCCGGGGTGGGGCCAAATCTACAACCGCCAATTTCTCAAGCTTCCGATCCTGTACGCGGGGATGGGTGTTTTCCTGGCCTCGGCAATCCAGGGAAATACCGACTACCTGCTTTACCGCAGGGCGTTTCAATACAAAGCCCACCAGGAGCGTGTTGACGCCGGCCTGGCCACAGAAAACCCGGCCCTGGGATTCCAGGCCGAGTATGAGCAAATAGTCGCAGAGTTCGGACCCATCTCCTCGAATCCCCTGGAGACTCGTCGCGACAATTTCAGGAGGAACCGGGATCTCTCCATTCTGGGAATAGGCGCGTTCTGGGCGCTTGGTGTGCTGGATGCCTACGTCACGGCCCATTTGAGCGATTTCGATGTGGGCGAAGACCTCACCATGCGTATCGAGCCGCATCTTGCCGGGGTCGCCGCACTTGCGGGCACCCCGAGCGACTCCAATCTAGCCTCCCGCCTGCTGCCGGCACCCGGCGTACGCGTGCTGCTGCTCTGGTAGCGCGGTTTAGTAGGGGTCTTTTTTTGGTGGGATGTTACCCTTTGGGGGCTCCACGCGGCATAGAGATGTTACCCCACCGGGATAATAATCGGCGAGATTAGGCCTTGGTTGCTGCTATTTTGGTGCGCCTAGGTACACGAGTGGCTGTTGACGTATTTTGAACGTCAGAGTGCCGATTGCCACCAACGCCAGCCCGTTCACAGTACCGCCTCTCAGGCTGACCTTATCCAAGATCACATGTCCCAGGGTTCCGAGCGCGTGGACGGGGTCGCTGCCGTAAAGGCTGAACCATCCCTGTTCGATAAGACCCATCGTTTTTTTGCTCCCGATGGCCTGTATGCGCAGATCAAGGCCGCAGACCTGTACCCGTATTTCAGGGCCATCGAGAAAAATGATGGCGCCCGCGCTATCATTGGCGGCCGTGAGATCATCATGGCCGGATCCAACAATTATCTGGGTCTGATGTCCGACCCCCGGGTCAAGGAGGCGGCACAAGCGGCCATCGAGAAGTACGGGACGGGTTGCACCGGAAGCCGCTTTTTGAACGGTACGTTGGACCTGCACATTGAGTTGGAGCAACGTCTTGCCTCCTTCATGGGCCGAGACGCCTGCGTGCTCTTCAGCACCGGCTACATGACCAACCAGGGTGTCCTTCAGTCTCTGGCGAGCAAGGGAGACATCATCTTATCCGACAAGGACAACCACGCCTGCATCGTGGCTGGGACGCAGGTCAGCCTGGCTGATACCTGGCGATTCCGCCACAACGACATGGCCCATCTGCGCAAACTGCTGGAGCGTGCGGCCGCGGAGAGGCCCGACGCAGGGCTGTTGATTGTCACCGATGGCGTCTTCTCTATGAATGGCGTACTGGCCAATGTGCCGGGCCTGGCCGCTCTGGCCCAGGAATTTAACGCCGCGCTGATGTTGGACGACGCGCACGCGGTGGGCGTTGTGGGCAAAGGCGGACGAGGCAGCGCGTCGCACTTCGGACTTGAGGACAGCGCAAATCTCACCACCGGGACGTTCTCGAAGAGCTTTGCCTCTCTTGGTGGTTTCTGTGTCGGTGACTATGACGTCATTGAGTATATCCGCCACACCGCATCGACCCATATTTTCAGTGCGTCGATGCCTCCGGCCAATGTGGCGACCGCTCTGAAATGCCTTGACATCCTCGAGGAGGAGCCCGAGCGCGTTCTGAGACTCTGGGAGATCTCAGACTACATGCGGTCCGGATTTAGGGAATTGGGATTCAACGTCTGGAGCAGCGAGTCCCCCATTATTCCGGTAGTCGTGGGCGATCTGCACACATGCTTCCGGTTCTGGAAGGATCTATTGGAGGCGGGAGTCTTCGTAAACGCGGTCGTTCCTCCAGCCGTCCCCCAGGGCCAGTCTCTGATGCGGACGTCCTACATGGCCACCCATACCAACGAGGATCTGGACTTCATTCTGGATGCGTTCAGGAAGGTGGGCACCCATCACGGAGTAATAGGCACCAACGGGACAACTAACTGATGGCTGCTGGGATTACGGTCCGCCCCGTTCAGGGTCGGCGCGACAGGGCTGCATTCATAGACTTCCCCTACCGGCACTACGCGGACGACCCCTACTTTGTGGCTCCGCTCCGGATGGACGTCAAGAAGCTCCTGAATCCCAACAAGAATGCCTTTTTTGAGCACGGCCAGATTCAGACGTTCCTGGCTCGCGACGAGGCCGGAGCAGTTGTTGGGCGCATAGCGGCCATCATCAATGGCATGCACCTCAAGAAGTACGAGGACGGTGTCGGTTTCTTTGGCTTCTTCGAGACCATCGATAGCGCTGATGTGGCCGATGCCCTGCTAGGGGCCGCTGACTCGTGGCTGCTGGATCAGGGAATGACCGCCATGCGCGGGCCCTGTAACCCGAGCTTGAACGACACTGCCGGTCTTCTCATGGATGGCTTTGAGAGCCCGCCGTTCGTGATGATGACCCACAACCCCAAGTATTATTGCACCCTTCTTGAGGAAGCCGGGTTCAAGCGGGAGATGACTCTCTGGGCGTACTACATCCACCGCAAGTACGCCAAGGTGGAGAAGGTGCGGCGTGGCGTAAACCTCATTAAGAGACGTTACCCGGGCTTGACCCTTAGAACCCTGGATATGAAGCGCTTCAAGGAAGAAGCGGCCACCATCCGGGAGATCTTTAATGAGGGGTGGTCAGAAAACTGGGGTCACGTCCCCATGACCGAGGCCGAGTTTGACCACCTGGCATCTGAGATGAAGCAGATCATTGATCCACGCATGGCCTATATGCTGGAGCTTGACGGCGAAACCGTGGCGTTCTGCATCTCCATCCCCAATATGAACCAGGCTTTGGCCCCGCTTCGCAACGGCAGGCTGCTGCCGTTTGGGATCTTCAAGCTGCTTCCGAAGGTCCTCTTCAGTGGGATTCAGGAAGTGCGCCTCCCGTTGTTGGGTGTTCGCAAGGCCTATCATGGCCGCGGCTTCGACGCCTTGATGATTTTGGAAACCGTGGACCGCGTTCCGCCGCTGGGTTACCCCGGATGTGAGATGAGTTGGATACTGGACAACAATCTTCCGATGCGAAACGCCCTGGAATCTCTGGGCGGCGTGAAGCACAAGGAGTATGCGATTGTCCAGCGCGCGATAGCCCAGCAGACGATCGCCCAACCCGCGACCCCCCAGCACGCGATAGCCCAGCCCGCCGGCGCCGGCGCGGCCTCCGAAGAGGCTGCTCCGACTGGTCACGAATGAACGGGATTGAGTTCGTTTATTTCGATCTGGACGACACGATTCTGGATCATAAAGGGGCGCAGAATCTTGCCCTGGGTGATCTACAGCGGCTCATGCCCGAATTGGCCACTTTCCCCCTCGCGCGGATTCTTGAGGTCTACGGGATTGTAAACGGTCGGGTGTGGAAGGAATACGCGGCCGGAACCCGGGACAAGGAGGGCACACGGTCTGGGCGTTTCGAACTGCTCTTTGACGCCTTGGGAGTTGAGGCAGATGCCATGCAGGCCGCAGGCTCGTACCTACAGGCCTATTCGGATCACTGGTCGTTGATTGACGGCTCGTGGGAGGCCTATCGGCATGTGGCGCAGAGTTTCCCCACAGGACTCCTGACCAACGGTTTTGCGGAGGCTCAGCGCGCCAAACTGGCCAAGTTTCCCGTCCTGGCCAAGACCTTTTCGGCCATTGTGATTTCGGAAGAGGAGGGCGTTCTCAAGCCGCATCCAGAGCTGTTCCGCATTGCGGGTGCGCGCGCCGGAGTCAGTCCGGACAGAATCGCTTACGTCGGTGACTCGCTCTCATCCGACATTCGCGGGGGACTCCGCGCTGGCTGGCAGGTGGTGTGGTACACCGATGCTGATGCCCCCGCAGACCTATCCGAGGTCCCGACATTCCGGGACTGGAGTCAACTTGCCTCCATTCTCGGCATCTGATCCCCGCGAGTCGCGCCACAGGCGTCCGGAATTTAGAGGCCCAGTTTGTGCAGGAGGAACGACATGCGACTCTTGAGGCCAAGGCCGTAACCAAACCTGGCAGCCGTCCCCCTTCCGAGGTGTTCGACGTACTCCTCTACCGGGAATTCCTTGACTGACAGCCCGCGCCTGGCCGCCTCTGCACACGTTTTCAGAACCGGCAGGCCGTGATGCTCGAACGGCGGCAGGTTCAGATACTGCCGGGTGTTGATCATCATGAATGCCGAGACCGGTACTGGAGTGCCTGTCTCCGTGGCGAAGCCGCGCTTGTCTACGTAGGCAACCTGGCCCGCAGCGAGCACGTCATTCTGCAGGGCCAGAGCAGCAAGTGGCTTCAGGAAACCGCCACGATGGGTTATGGTGTCGCTGTCCAGGAAGAACACCAGATCTTCCGAAGCCTCCTGCATGACAAGGTCCATGGCCGGGCCGTGGAAGATGTTCGCGCTCAGCATTCTGGCCCGAACTCCCGCAAACCGCTGCGGAAGGGACAGGACAAACTCCTGGGACCCGTCTGATGAGCCGTTGTCAACCACCAGCAGGGGAGTTTCAGGGTCTACCGCGCGGAAAGAGGTAACTGCCTGCTCCAGCAGGTCCGGCGTCTGATAGTGGACAATGGCGACCAGAGCGTTCATGCGTCCAGAATGGCTAGATACCAAGAAAGGCCACCCAGTAAACTGAGCGGCCTCATTGGGAAAGAAGTAAACCTCTTCCAAGTTTGATGCCTTGACACCCCCGACGGACGCCTCCCCAAGTCCTTCTTCACCGCAAGCGGATCGGTCGTCCTCTGGGGAGGTTCAAGTCTCAATGTTTTTGGCAGATGCCTTTCGGCTTCTGTCTGGCTGGCACGTTCGAAGGCACGCTTGCGCGTACACTCCTGCTCACGTCGTATGGGCACACTCCGCGAGCCACCTTTGCTTTGCCCACCCATTTCTGGATGCGCTCTCCGGGTGCGTTCGTCACGGCGTCGTGCAAGCACGTCATCCACTTCTTACGCCTTCGCTGAAGACAATCGGCGCGCTTCCTGGGATCGCTACCGCCTGCCACAACTTCCGAAGCTCGCGCGATCCCCTGAATTAAAATTCGGGTTCCGTTGGTTCTAACACCAACACCGCGTTCACCGTCCGCTTCCGCTGGCACTTCTTCAGATCCTTCCGGCACGATTGCTCGCCCCACAATTCTCCTCCGAACCACCTGCATCTTCGCACCAGAGATCGTCTCACCCGAGGGCGAATCGTCACTCTGTCAGCCTTCCCAGGGACCTCAGCTCGAAAGCTTTCGATCCGCTTGGGCTACCTCATGCAGCCTAGAGACTCAGTCACGTCAAGGAACGGTGCCGTCAGGCACTGGGACTATTATAGCACGACCTGTGACCTTGGTCAAGAATGACCTTCACCATTCCTTCCACAATTACTGCACACAATATCAACAGGCGTGGTGCATAACTCTGGGCCCGGACGGAGGGCGACTCGCGCCCCTCCCAAACGCAAAAAGCCCGGCCCAGGAGCCGAGCTTTTTGAGTGCCCAAACCAGCTTACGCGACTGAGTGGTCGTAGCGATGTACGAAATCCAGGCGACATGAGGTAAATGAAAGTACACCGCGAGGGACGATTGCGCAAATCCAATAACGGGTGTGACTACAGATGGTGCTGCAGAGGCCCTTCTATCCATGGTTCATCGTCCTACAATAACGGGCCCTGACGCGGAAACCCCTAGAAACCCATCTGACCCCGGAATATGCCCAACACGCCCGGGTTGAGGAGGATTGTGATTAGAATGCCACCGA
Source organism: Rhodothermales bacterium (assembly GCA_047619685.1). Taxonomy (GTDB): domain Bacteria; phylum Bacteroidota; class Rhodothermia; order Rhodothermales; family UBA10348; genus JABDJZ01. Next base: position 30,220 of record JBLHLC010000011.1, on the reverse strand, counting down.
GAGCCCCACCAAGATGCGCCTCGTGCGCTATACCACCGCGAGCCCCGGACTTCTTCATGGCAGCGATGGAGAGTCCGACGAATAGAACTGCGAAGATCCACGCCGGCATTGGGACGACCCCAAACAGGTAGATATAGTCCATCGGCCGGTACAAGCTGTAGGCAAATAACACCCCGCTGATGGCTCCGGACGCCCCGACTGACCCATAAGAGGCCGAGTCTTTCTGCATCAACAGAGTGAGCCCGTTGGCAGCCAACTCGGCGCCAAAAAAGACAGCAAGAAACTGGGGCGTTCCGATCAGCGCCTCCAGGTATCGCCCGAAGGCAAAAAGCGTGAACAGGTTCAGAGCCAGATGGCCCAGTCCCCCATGCACAAGCCAGGCCGTGCCCAGGCGGTAGTACTGCTTCCCGGACAGGACCAATCTTGGTCTGAATGCCAGTTTCTCAGTGAGATCCGGCCGGCTGTTTAGCGCATATCCGGTCACGAGACCGATCACGAGCATCAGCATCAAAGTCGCGGGAGAATCCAGGAAATAGAACATGAGTGCCCGTCCCCGGGCAGCTTTCTTTTACAACGGAGGTCCCCCTACGTCAGGGACTCGCAACGGATTCGGCGACGGCTGAGGCAGGTCATTTCCGTGAGCTAGCCGTGGATCACGGCTTCACCCCATATCCAGAACAACCCGGCCACGGGATTCCCGGGAGACGGCTACCATGAAGGCTTCGTCGGGCACGCCCTCCCCTTGCTTCGCAGAATCGTTCGGCCCGATTCAACGATTCTGCGTGACGCCCACAATCTGGGTGTCCCAATCGGTGTAACTCAAGTACGTGCCGCGCATCCATAACACGACGCGCTGCTCGCTCTCCCAAGCGGGAATGATCGGCCGAAGGTTGTCCACGGTTGAGTTTTGGGTGAGCGCGGTCCAGGTGAATGATGCGCCTCCGTCCGCAGACTGTCCCTCGAACAGTTCGTGGTGCCTCAGGCTGTCGGCGCGGCTGATGAGCGGCTCGCCGGTCACGGGATTCGCGTTCGTGGAAATGACGAGATGGTTCGCATCCTGCGGGTCAATCGCTACCAGGCCGGTGTAGTCGTCCTCGAACGGATAGAGCCGCTCGCCTGCATACGCTATCTGGTGCTCCACCCAATGGCCGTCGATGAACCGCGCCAGGTGATACCGATGATCGAGTCCACCTTGTTGGGGCGGAAGGTTGCGTCCATCCTTTTGTACCGAGAATGCGATGACGGGCCGGTCGTGTTCGTCCATTTCGACGTCTGCCATCCAGGCCACATTGTCCGGATCTCCCTGGAAGACCATGGTCATGTCGGTGGGTTCGGCCGCGTTCTGATCGGCAAGACTCGCGTCAATGACGTTGCCAAAGGAGTCGGAAAGCGTCTTCCCGTCCATGACCCCGTGATACATGGAGTTGTCGAAATTGCGAGGGTGCTGGTCCGTGGCGACCACGTGAATGATGGAGCCGTCACTACTCGACTGGTACTTCAGGTAAGGACGCCCTTCGCTGGCCAGCAGACGACCTCCGTAGCCCCACGAGTCCGAGACTTGGTTATACACCAGGAAATTGGGATTCCAGTCGCGGGACCGCGAGAAATTGTACAGCCTTCTCTCCGGACCGCTTCCCGCCGTCAGCAGGTTGGAGTACGTAACACCGGCCTCTTCGGTGTACAACCGGGGCTTGCTCCAGGCGGCCGGGTCGTGGATTCCAGAGCGGGTGCTGTGGACGAGTCGGTCGCTGCCGTGCCGGGCATATACTGCCATGACTTCACCGCTCTCGAGTTGGTGAAGAGCGGCCACATTGTGGTCATCCTGCTGCAGGCGATCGTGGAGTTCAACCACGCCCTGCCGGCCACTTTCCAGGCCGTAGAAATGCAGATCCAGGTCGCCCTGCTCCGTCGAATCCGCCTCGGAGGCAGAAATGGAGGTAAACAACAGCATCGGCCCATCGGGGTGATCCTGGTCGACAATGGCCCGCTCATCCTGGAACCAACACCACGCGCCGTTTGGGCTCTCTGACTGGCCGGTGAAGGTGATCAAATCGCCTCGAACGAAATCAGGAACGTCCTCAGGCGGTTTGTCATAACCGCAGCCGGCCAGCAGAACCGCTGCGACTGCTACCGGCTTCATGATTTTGAGGAGTGCTGCGGACATGGCGCGTGGGCGGATACAACGGAAGTCACCCTACGTCCCGGACAGGCTACGGATTCGGCGACTGCTGAGGTTGGCCGCACCGGTGTATGCCGTGCCGACCACGGGTTTCAGATGGAGCCGGACCCAGGACGGTCAGGCCTTCCATGAAGGTCATTCCCAAAAGGAAAACCAACACGTACCAGACCCCTCGTCCCACAGGCTGACTGGAGACGGGAGACGGAGCACCCCCGGGCGCTTGCCCACGGGACGCGGGCTCGGGGCCGCCCTCACCCTCGAAGCGATCAAGTGCCCCGGCGATCAAACGGTCAATTTCCCCGTCGGACAAACTGGCCGGGGGCGTGGCGTGTTTTGGCTCTGCTGGGCGCATGAGGATTCAGGCTGAATGGTGATTTGTACTCGCGATCGCGGAGTGCGCGTGGCGTACGGACTGGTAGAAACGGGCCATGCGCATCCGAAGAGCTGCCTCGCTGGTACCGGTCCGCAAGGATATCTCTCTGTATGGAAGACCGGGATCAGCACACCGATACTGCACAAGCTCCCGGGTCCGGTGGTCGGCTCGCTCCATTACTTTCCCAATGACTCGGTACTTGAGCCAATCGTGATCCGACCATTCCCCTTCCAGACTGGACGCGGCCACTGCGCGGGCCTCGAACCGACGCAACATTTCTTCTTGAGACAGGAGAACCTCCCGGTTCCTCTGGGAGCGGGCTCGCACCAGATGACGCCGGAGGTTGTTCTTCAGCATCCGTCTGGTGTAGTGGTAGACCGCTTTTATGCGCGGCCACGCCTTCGCGAACTCCAGGTAGAAGCTGGACGCAAGGTCTTCGGCGTCTGCCCTGGTGAGGGCGGATTCTACAGAGACCTTCCTTCTGTAGTACGAATGGGCGGTGACGTAGGCCCAGCCGAGGAGTCGGTCACGGGACTGACAGTCTCCGGCCTGGGCTTGTTCGAGGAGTTCGATCGGGGCGATCTCCTCGATGGATTCGGTGTGCATAGCGGTGGGGGGTTTATCCCCTGACACCGCTGGGAGGCCGGCATAACCTGGAGCTCCCCAGTCACATCTCTATCTAGCGTGCTGCCAGCCCCGACGAATACGACCACGTGTCGAACCCCGAATCAAGGAAGGCCACGAACTCGTCGGTATCCATCAAGCCACTCACGCCCACCACAAGGCCTTCGGAGGCGGGGTCGACGACCGCATAGGTCGGCAGAGCAACCGTGCCGGTCAGGCCCAGCTGGTATCTCTGAAAATCGGGGCCGAATTCAAGGCCGTCGGTGTACAAGCGGAGCAGGACAAAGCGCTCCTCAAAACGAGCCTGTACCGGCTGCCGCGGGAATACGTTGGCCTCCATCTCCCTGCAGTTGGTGCAGGTATACCCCGTAAAGTCCACCAGGACAGGTCTGCCTTCCTGGAGCCCTTCCGCCAGTGCCCCCTGAATATCGTCCACGAACCACCTGTCATCGTCCAGGCCGGCCTGGTCTCTGGCAGCCTGTGACAAGAGGCTGATATCCGTGCCTTGCCGAGGCGGCAGATAGGCGTCCAGTTTGTTAAGGGGAGCCCCCAAAAGGCCTGGAATCATGTAGAGGCTGACGGCAATGAAGGCTATCGAAGCCATCAATCGACCCACACCGACGGATTCCACCGGGGTGTCGTGCGGGAGTCGAATCTTGCCAAGCAGATAGGCCCCGGCTACCATGAAGATCACGATGGTGACCGCAATGGCCATCGGGCGTGAAATCAGGCCCCAGCCCCAGACCAGGTCCGCATTCGAAAAGAACTTGATGGCGGCGGCCATCTCGATGAAGCCCAGCACGACCTTGAACGAATTCATCCAGCCGCCCGCCTTGGGAAGCGAAGCGAGCGCGTTGGGGAAAATGGCCAACAACACGAACGGCAGCGCAAAAGCAGAGCTGAATGCGATCATGCCACCCAGCGGATAGAGCCAGCTTCCGCCGGCTGCCGCGGCAAGGAGACCGCCAACAAAGGGCGCCGTACACGAAAAAGAAACGAGGGTAAGCGTGAGTCCCATGAACACAACGCCCAGGTACCCGCCCTTCTCGTTGGATTGCCTGTTGGCGTAGTTCAGCAGCGAATTGGGCAGTCGCAGTTCGTAGAGCCCTAACAACGACAATGCAAATGCCACCAGAACGCCGGCAATGAACAGGTTCACCCAGGGGTTGGCGGCGATGGTCTGCGCCCCGGCCGCTCCCACCAGAACCGACATGGCGATGCCCAGGCCGGTGAACAGAACGACTATTGAGCCACCGAACGCGCCGGCCATCCGAATGGCTCGCGACCTGTTCCCCGCATGTTTGGTGAAGTAGGAGACCGTCAGGGGAATCATCGGAAACACGCACGGGGTCAGGAGCGTCGCAAAACCGGCTCCGATGGCCAGCAACAAGAACCCCATCAATCCGGCACGTGCACCAGCGGTGCCGAAGTCGCCAGGCGCGCTCCCGTCCGCTTGCGTGAGACTGGCGTCACTCCCCATCCCCAATTCGGCAAACAGTGCTTCAAGTCCCGCCTCATCGCCGCTGCACTCTACGGTGACGTCTCCCTCCTTCAACGTGCAGTCTGGATCCACCACAACCGAAGTGGCAAATTCCATCGGAGTAGGCGGCAAGCACACCCCACGCTCGTCGTTGCAAATCTGGAACCGCACGGTTCCGGCCAGCTCGTGCTCACCAGCTGATAGGCCGGAGTCTGCATCGACCGTATAAACAAATCTGGCCCTGTCGTGATACCACAACAGGGTCAGATTGAAATTCGGATCCAGGCCTTGTTCGGGCCTGGACTGGTCCGCAGCGGATACGGAGAAGCCTTCAGGAAACGCCCACGCCGTGGTCACGCCAAACGGACGAGGCCCGGCGCCTTCCGGCAAGGTTTCGTCCAGCGCATATAACTTCCACGGGACGTCTATGTACGCGTCCAGGACAACCTTCAATTGGTTGCCCGGGCGAACCGAATCCGGGGCGGCTGACGCCTCCCACCGGACGTACTCAGAGGCATGCCCGATCGGCTCAAACTGCGCCCATACCGGCGCAGTCACGAGCAACGACAGAAACAGGAGGCCGGCTTTTTTCATTTCTGCGTTTCCTTGGTTCGGATTAACGTGCGGTTCTCAGGCAATGTTGCCTGACTCCGTCGCAATTACCGGACCGTCGTTACGCAGGATGCTCTCAGGCGGACTCGGACTCGGACTCCGGCTCAGACTCGACCGGCGCCACAGCCCCTTCAGCTTCTACGCGGAACTTGACCGTGGCGGTCACGGCTGAATGAATCCGAACGGAGGCGGTGTACACACCAAGCATCCGGACTTCTTCGTCCAACTCAACCTTTCTACGGTCCACGGTAACGCCCTGGGAAGCCAGCGCGTCCACGATCTGCTGAGAAGTAATGGTGCCAAAGATCCGATTCTCTTCGCCGACCCTTGCATTCAGGACGATATCCATCTTGCCGATTTCCGAAGCCAACGCCTGTGCGTCTCCCTGCTTCTGAGCCAGCTTGCGGGACGACTGACGACGCTCCTCTTCCCAAGCCTTGATGGTACCAACTGTTGCCAACCGAGCGAAGCCCCGGGGGATGAGGTAGTTGAGACCGTAACCGTTTTTCACGGTGACGATTTCTCCCTCGTCTCCAAGGTTCTCCACCTCTTGTAGCAGAATCACCTTCATGGTTCTGTAAGTCTATTGCCGCCGTGCGGCTGGTGGATGCTTAACGGACGGCGTCCGCAACAAATGGAATCAGGGAAAGGTGACGAGCGCGCTTGATTGCGCGCGTCAACTGCCGCTGGAACTTGGCGGATGCTCCCGTGACACGTCTGGGAAGCAGCTTGCCCTGCTCGTTCAGGTATTTCTTCAGGAGATCGACGTCCTTGTAATCGACGTACTCGGGCTCCTTGATGTCAACCTTCTTGGGAGGCTCTGAGCCTTGAGCTGGTCTGGAGCCCCGTGTAGATTTTTTTCCTCTAGCCATCGGTAGGTTCGGCCGCCACCCGCGATTTTTTCTGCTCCTCGAAATGACGGGTCATTTTCCCGTCCATCTTCAAAGTGAGATAACGCAGGATGTTGTCGTCGATTTCAAGAGCCCTCTCCAGCCTTCCAATGAAGCTTCCCGGAGCGTTGAAATACATGTTTACGTAGAAGCCGTTGCGCTTCTTCTGAATCGGATAGGAGAGCCGGCGGCTTCCCCATACATCAACGTCGGTGACATCAGAGCCACCCTCCTTGATATACGCGGTGACGCGCTCAACCAGGTCCTTGATCTGCTCCTCTGCGAGCACCGAGTTCACGATATACGTGAGCTCGTAGGCATTCTTTTGAAGACCCATCTATTACCTCTGGATTGGACGAAACCAAGCCCCCCAAGATGGCAAGGGGAGCAGGATTGTTTGTTTAGTCTATCAATATAGGTTGGCCGCTCTTCGATCGGGCCAGAACCTAGCCAATTCGACTAATCTGCACGTGTCTCCGGTATCAGGGCTTCCAGGCCCCGTTCTACCCGCCGGTGCGTTGCGACATCCTCTCGGCGTTTTCAGCGAGCCTCAGCGCCCTTATCACAGGATCCAGGTCTCCGTCAATGATCTTCTCCAGGGGGTGGTTTTTGTCGTCGCCTTCCAACCGATGGTCAGTAACCCGGCCTTGAGGCCAATTGTAGGTCCGGATTTTGGCCGAGCGGTCTCCGGAGGTCACCATGGACCGCCGAGCCTCGCTGCGCTCGGACTCAACCTTGGCCAATTGTAGATCATAAAGACGGGAGCGCAGCACCCGGAGTGCCTTGTCCTTGTTCTTGTGCTGACTCTTTTCGTCCTGGCAGGTGACAACCAGGCCTGTTTCCAGGTGGGTTATCCGGACCGCGGAGTCAGTCGTGTTGACACTCTGACCGCCCGGACCGCTTGAACGGTACACATCGATCTTGATGTCGTTTGGGTGTATTTCCACGTCTACAGTCTCCGCTTCCGGCAGCACCGCGACCGTTGCGGCGGACGTGTGGACTCTGCCGGCGGATTCCGTCGCTGGCACCCGCTGTACGCGATGCACGCCGCTCTCGAACTTCATCGTCCCGAAAGCCTCCTCTCCGCTTATGCTGAAGACGATTTCCTTGAAACCGCCCTTCGTGCCGTGGGACGTATTCATGACGTCCATTTTCCAGCCGTGCCGATCCGCGAATTTCGAGTAGAGCCGGAAGAGATCTCCGGCGAACAGACTGGCCTCGTCACCGCCGGTACCCGCTCGGATTTCGACAATGGCGTTCTTGCTATCGGCAGGATCCCGTGGCAAGAGCTTGACCCGCAGTTCCTCCTCAAGGCCAGGCAGCTTGCCCTCAATTTCCTCGAACTCCAGTTGGGCCATCTCAAGGAGTTCAGGATCACCTCCGGCGTCGATCATCTCCTGAAGATCATCCCTCTCGCTGGCGAGTGCCTGGTATGCCTCGATTGCAGCGACAACGGAGCGCAGACTCGTATGCTCACGCCCCAGGTCCGCCATCCGATGTTGATCAGTAGCCACTTCGAGCAGCGACATGAGCCGATTGAGCTCCGCGTAGCGGTCCAGAATTCCTTCTATTACGTCCTGTGCGATCATAAGGGGCGCAAACGCAGGGCCGGGTAGTAATGATTCGCGTCTTCCCCCTAAAGGACACCGGGTATGGACGGATCCTAACCTGGTTGTTTTCGCAACTTGAGACTCAAACCGGACGCTCTATAGCCCCTTTTGGAGCCTGTTGGCGCATCGTCATACATGGCACGCTTTTCGTGATCTGGTCATTGCACCAAGGAACCGATACCGGATATGCTGGCCTCAACTCGATACCACGTTCAAAGTACCTCCGCAACAAGAGCCGTCTTGACGTGGCTGCTCGCCTGCCTTTGCGTGTTCTACGTACTGGACGGCATTGCCACGCGCAATGTGGCCGTCCACGTCGAGCACTTCAGAACGCCCGGGATGACCGACGAACAAGTCCTTTCGCAGGCGGTTCAGGAGGCCTACGTGACGGAGGGCAACATCTGGTGGATCCACGACAAGACGCCCTACCTGGTCTTCGACCCGGCCCGCGACTATGCTGTGACTCCTCAGTTGTACGAGGTGTTTGACCTTGAGATGGTATCTACCTCCAAGGCTGGTCCAATCGGGCTACTGAGACCACGCGTGGCATCCATGAAGTAGCGGCAGGAGCCCTACTCGACCGTGACGCTCTTGGCCAGATTCCTGGGCTGATCCACGTCACAGCCTCTCATGACCGCGATGTGATACGCCAAGAGTTGCAGCGGAATCGACGTGAGAATGGGAGACAGCTCCTCGATGGTCGTGGGCACCCGGAGTACATGCTCGCAAAGCTTGTCCAGTTCACCATTTCCCTTGTCAGTGATCGCAATCACGCAGCCCTTGCGCGCAGCCACCTCCTCGATGTTGGAGACGACCTTTTCGTAGGTGGAGTCCTTTAGTGCCAGGAACACCACGGGCATGAACTGATCGATCAAGGCGATCGGGCCATGTTTCATCTCTGCCGCGGGATATCCCTCCGCGTGGATGTACGAGATCTCCTTCAGCTTCAAGGCCCCTTCCAGCGCTACTGGAAAATGGTAGCCGCGTCCCAGATAGAGAAAATTGGAGGCGTAGCGATAGACGCTGGCCATCTTCTTGATCTCATCGTCCAACTCAAGGACGGTTTGGACCTGCGCGGGTAATGCCTCCAGGGCAGCCAAAAGGCGACGAGACTCCTTCTCCTCCATTCCGCGGGCCTGGGCAATCTTGGTCGCAATCATGGTGAGGACGGTCACCTGCGCGGTAAATGCCTTTGTCGAGGCCACGCCAATCTCAGGGCCGGCATGCAGGTAGACGCCAGCATCGGTCTCCCGCGCGATGGTCGAGCCGACGGTGTTGACGATACCATACACGGGCACTCCGGCAGCCTGCGCCTGACGGACGGCCGCAAGCGTGTCCGCCGTCTCGCCGGATTGCGAAATCACGAAGACAGCGTCTCCCTTTCGGAGGACCGGGTTTCTATACCGGAATTCGCTGGCGTACTCCACCTCCACGGGGATCCGAGCCAGCGACTCAATCACGTACTCTCCGACCAAAGCCGCGTGCCACGAGGTCCCGCATGCGCAAATAATGATGCGCTCAGCCTGGGCCAGGCTATCCATGTGGTCGGTCAAACCGCCCAGAGTCACCAGATTCTCGGCCACCCGAACACGGCCGCGCATGCAGTTGGCGATGGACGTCGGCTGCTCAAAAATTTCCTTGAGCATGTAGTGCTCGTAGCCGCCCTTTTCAATCTCCTCGAGGTCCCACTCCAGTTCGTGGATCTCCTTCTGCAACACCACACTGTCAATATCACTGACTTCGAAGCCGCTCCGAGAGATCACCACCATCTCGCCGTCGTTGAGATACACGACCTGCCTGGTGTATTCGATCAGCGGCGCGGCGTCTGAACCAAGAAAATACTCACCGTCACCCACGCCGAGGATGAGCGGACTTCCCTTGCGCGCAGCAATCAGAAGGTCTTCATCGCCCTCCGCGACTACGGCAATGCCATACGTGCCTTCGACCCGGGTCAGCGCCTGACGAACCGCTTCTTGCAGCGGTAGGCCGGTCGTATTTCGGACGTTTTCGATCAGCTTCACGAGCACTTCCGTGTCCGTCTGGCTCTCGAAAACGAAACCACTCCGCGAGAGGCGCTCCCTGATAGAGTTGTAGTTCTCGATGATCCCATTGTGCACCAGGGCGAAACTGCCGTCGCTGGCCAGGTGGGGATGCGCATTGAGATCGCTCGGCTCGCCGTGCGTCGCCCAACGTGTGTGTCCAATTCCAAGGGTGCCTTCGACCTTGGTGTTTTCGAGAAGACGGGCCAACTCACCCACCTTGCCGTTCTGTTTGTGGACGGCCAGCGCGCCGTTTACGATGGCGACTCCCGCCGAGTCGTAGCCGCGGTATTCGAGCCGCCGAAGTCCCTGGATCAGGACATCCACCGCCTGACGTTCACCTATATATCCTACAATTCCGCACATGTTGAACTCTGTATTGGCGTGGGTTCAAACCCCGGGTCCTATCCCTCTGGTATCGAACTACGCGAGAAAAAATCAATCTCGGGGCCATCAAAACTAATCGGTCTCCCGATGGCCGAAATCTCGTCGGTTATGGCTCGGACGTTACATAGGCCAAGGCATCTCAAAGCCCAACCTTCGACAAACGCGCCCTCGGCTTCGACCAACGCCCACTTCGCGGTTACGGGATCCTCTAGTTCAACTCACAAGGTGCTTATTCACCGCGGCAGATACCGCTACTACCTGCGCCATAAGAGATTCAAACTGGTCAAAATACAGAGATTGCGGCCCGTCGGAAACGGCCTGTTCCGGATCCGGATGCACCTCGATCATGAGCCCATCGGATCCGACGGCGACGGCCGCCAAAGCCAGCGGGGTCACCTTGTCCCGGATACCCACCCCGTGACTGGGATCAACAATGATAGGGAGGTGGCTCTTGGCCTTTATGACCGGCACCGCCGACAGATCCAGCGTGTTCCGGGTGTGGGTCTCAAAGGTGCGAATACCTCGCTCGCACAATACCACGTTCGGATTGCCCTCGGAGAGGAGGTACTCCGCACTCATCAGCCATTCTTTGATGGTTGCAGACATGCCTCTTTTCAACAGAACGGCTTTGCGTGTCTTCCCAAGCTCCTTGAGCAGGTTGAAGTTCTGCATATTCCTGGCCCCGACCTGAAACATGTCGGCAGCCTTGTCAACCTGCTCGATTTGGCCCAATTCCATGACCTCGGTGACCACCCCCAGACCATGGGCATCTGCGGCCTCCCGCAACAGATTCAGTCCTTCCTGTCCCATCCCCTGGAAACTGTAGGGCGATGATCGCGGCTTGAATGCCCCGCCCCGCAGAAAGGCGGCACCGTGAGCCGCCACATGGGCGGCGCATGCGTGGATCTGTTCTTCGGACTCAACTGCGCAAGGGCCGGCCATGACCAGCACTCCGCCAGAGCCGATTTCGCGCCCAGCGGTGCGTACCACCGTATTCTCGCGGCTCCAGCCCCGGCTCGCAAACTTGTAGGGTTCGGTAACCCGGTGAACCGCGGACACACCGCCCAAAACGGATATGTGCCTGGTATCAAACTCCGGCTTCACACCGACCGCGCCCAGAACCGTTTGCTGCTCCCCGCTGGAGCGATGAACATCAAAACCATAACGATTCAGCCTTTCGATCACCGCCTGAACCGCTGACTCTTCGGCGGCTACGTCCATTACTACAACCATTACTTACCTCAGCTGGACGAGTCGGAAGTTCTTCTTTCCCTTCCTGAGAACCAGGAGTACACCATCTATGCAGTCCTCCGCCCGGACCGCAAAACCTTCGTCTGAGACCCGGTTGTTGTTCATGTAGATGCCGCCGGAGCGAACCAGGCGGCGCGCCTCACCCTTGGACGCGGCCAGGCCCGTATCTGCCAACAGGTCCAGGAACCCCATTCCTTCTCCGGAGAAGGCATCGCGGGCAAACTCGGACGACGGCGCCTCTTCAAAGACGTCCATCAGCTCCTTTGCGGAGAGCTCCTCCATGGCGCCCCCAAACAACACGCTGGACGCTTTTTCTGCACCAGCCAGGGCCGATGGACCGTGTACCATGTCGGTCACCTCGCTCGCCAGACGGCGCTGCGCCGCGCGCCCGCCGGGTCTCTCCTCGAGTTCGACCGCCAACTCCTCAATTTGCCCGCGATCCAGCCAGGTGAAATACTTCAGATAGTTGATGGCGTCGGCGTCATCCGTATTGAGCCAGAACTGATAGAACCTGTACGGCGATGTCCGGTCCGGTGCCAGCCAAACGGTGCCGCTTTCTGTCTTGCCGAACTTGGTACCCGCTGCATTCGTGACCAGGGGAAACACCAGCCCGTGCGCCTTTTCCCCGCGCACACGGCGAATCAGATCGGCTCCCGCCAGAATATTGCCCCACTGGTCACTACCTCCCATCTGGAGGTTGCACCCAAGGGTCTCATTCAACTTCAGGAAGTCGTACGCCTGAAGCATCATGTAGGTGAACTCCGTGTAGGAGATCCCATCGTCCGAGGCCAACCGTCGTTTCACCGATTCCTTGGCCATCATGTAGTTCACCGTGAAGTGCTTGCCGGTGTCCCTCAGGAATTCGATGAGTCCCAGCTGGCCCAGCCAATCCAGGTTGTTGACGATCCTGGCGGGATTTGTCTTGGTCTCGAAATCCAGAAGGGGCTCCAACTGGGACCTGATGCCGGCCAGGTTCTCTTCGACCTGTTCCGCATTCAGCAGCTGACGCTCCTTGGTCTTGCCGCTGGGATCTCCAATCATCCCGGTCCCGCCACCTGCAATGGCAATCGGGCTGTGGCCAAATCGCTGCATGCGCGCCAGGCACATAATGGGCAGAAGCGAGCCAATGTGCAGACTTGACGCTGTCGGATCGAAGCCTATGTAGCCCGTCATGAACTCCTTGGCCATGAGCTCCGAAAGGCCGGGCGTGGCGTCGAACACCATGCCGCGCCACTGATACTCTTCAAACAGACTGCCGGAAGGGGACATGGAAAACGATCGTTGAGAGGGCCGGAATACGTGTTCTGCAAAGGCTGGTTCAGACCCGCCGCAGGAACGGCTGTTCCTCAGGGCTTTTTGTACCGTTGCAGCGTAAAGCTCTCGCCCAAGTACCGCCGGCGCACCTCTTCATCGGCAACCAGCGCCTCTGCCGTGCCTTGCTTCAGGATTTTGCCTTCGTAAAGCAGGTACGCCCGGTCCACAATGGCCAGTGTCTCGTGGACATTGTGATCTGTGATCAGCACACCGATTCCGCGAGCCTTCAGGCCGGCCACAACGGCCTGGATGTCTTCCACGGCGATAGGATCCACACCCGCAAACGGTTCATCCAGGAGAAAGAACTTGGGCCTCGTGGCCAACGCTCGTGCAATTTCTGTCCGCCGCCGCTCGCCGCCGGAGAGCATATACCCCTTGGATTTCCGGACGCGGTGGAGTCCGAACTCGGCAATCAACTCGTCGACCCGCTGCTTCCGCTGAGCCTTCGAGAGTTTCTGGTATTCAAGGACGGCTTCGAGATTCTTCTCGACCGTCAACTGCGTGAAAATGGAGGCTTCCTGAGCCAGGTAACCGATGCCTCGCCGGGCGCGTTCATACATCGGCAGCTTGGTCAGGTTGGTCAGATCCAGGCTCACTGCTCCTGCATCCGGTTCGACCAATCCCACGATCATGTAAAAGGTGGTCGTCTTACCGGCGCCGTTCGGCCCCAGGAGTCCGACAATTTCGCCTTGCCGAACCTCCAGAGAAATCGACTTGACCACACTGCGTTTGCGGTACCGCTTGACAAGATCTGTAGCGCTCAAAATCGCCCCGCCCGGTACGCCTGTGAAGACCGGCTCCGCGTGGGGGTCTCCGATCACTACCTGACCCGCTGCCGCGGTGGACGCCTGCGCCTTACCATAAATGGACTTGACCGCGTAGCCACGAACGGCCACCGATCCGCCTTTACCGCGCGGAATCAGACCCTCCAATTCTGGCGATGGGACCTCCCTCACTGGAGTATGCCCAGGCGGGTCAGTCGAATTGGCCGATGGCAACACCCCTCGGTCGATCTTCTGCAGGTGGTCCAGGAAATCCGCAAAATCCGGATCCGCCTCCTCCATCGGAGCCATGGGGGTCCGAAGGGGTGAATTCGGAATCAGACTGTGCGCCCGCTGCCACGACCGAACAGCCTTCTCCTCCTGCTGCGTGGACTCGTACGCCTGAGCGAGCATGACATGGGCCAGCAGGTACGACGGGATCTGCCTTACCGCCTCTTCCAGCACCGGGATGGCACCCATCGGGTCGCCCTCCTTGAAGCGCTCAAGGGCCTGTTCAATCTCCTGAATCGGCATTATTGTCGGCGGTCGTCTTCCCTATCCCGAAATCGGACCAGAGCTTCCCGGAGCCGTCTCAGCAGTGGCTCGGTGTCAGGTTTGTCCTGGGGGCGCCAGACCACGCCATCCAGGCGAAGATCTTCGGGAATGAGTTCGATGGGAAAGTACGTACCGTCTACGTCTTGATAGACTCTCAAGTCCGATATCTCTCCGCGCGCGAATAAAAACCGGATGCGATCGGCCGTCACCCGCAGTGCACCGGCAATCTGATCCTCGTCATCGCGGTTGAAATAGACCGCCTCAGCATTAGGTGAAACCTCCATCACACGGAGTGAATCGTTCTCGAACAGACCGATTAATCCCCTGCCCTTCAACTGCTGAATCTTGTCAATCAACGTGTCGCGCTGCGCGACGTAGGCCACGCCATCCACCAGAAGTGAGTCTATCCTTCCGCCTGACCCCGCAATGCGCACGCTATCTCCATTCACCTGTGACTCGTCTACCCAAATAATAGGGTCTCCGAAAAGGAGGCTCCGGGTGCGGTTCGTGGCTCTCCCGGTTTCCTGAAATACGGAATCCGCCAGCGCGGATAAATCCGCATCGGAGACGATGACTCCGCCGGAGGCCATGGTCTGGTCAACATCATCTGTGCGAAGGGAAGAAACGCGGTCCGCGCGAATGAGCAGCGTGTCCGCTTTTGCTGTCGTGGAATCGGTAGAGACCCGGCCGATGAGCACATTCCCGAACGCAGCCCCCGTCCCGAGACTGTCGTCATTGACGGCCCGATCCCCCAGGATGAAGGTCTGCTCCCCTTCTTTGCGCCAAACGACAAGAACGTTGCCCCGGGCATCGGACCGCTGGCCCTGCCGGAAATAGGTCAGCGAGTCTGCCAGCACATCGGTGTCGTCCGAGTCCAGTCTGACCTCGCCGAAAAATTCGGCCCTCTTCTCTTTCGTCCAGTACGATCCGATTTGGCTTGTCAGCACCGTGACACTGTCCACCATGCGAACGCCCGCCCGGAAATCCGCCCGGTTGGCATCCAGATCAAAGTCTCCCTCCGGGGCCGTTACGACGACCTCTCCATCCCCGAGTCGAACCCTGCCGTTGGCCCTGCCCGTCTTCGAGACCCGATTATAACGGACCTGATCGGCCGTCAGCGTGTCGGCCTCATCGATGATGCGAACGTTTCGAGAGAAGAGGTACTCCCCGTTTCCGTAGTCAATACCGTGTCTGGCCCTGAGCCGGATGGTGTCCTGCTCCAGTTCCACATCGAACAACTCCACCACCTGCCGGCCTCCCAGCACCCGGATGGAAGAGGAGTCCGCTGCAATATCCACTCGTCGCTGCTGGCCGACCGCCGGCCGGGCGGTGTTTGCCAGGAGCACCAGCACACACAGAATACTGAGGCGTCCCGTCACTGGTCTTCCTCGTCGATGAGGACCGTGCCAGTGACGTTGCGGAGGCTGAGGTTGGTGAGATCCTCATCAGCCCGAAGGCCGTACCCCTGCATTTGGCGGTCCGGCATATTAATGCGGGCGAACCCCGGCGTAGTCACCAAACGCTCAAACTCGTTCCAGTCCAGCTGCTCACTCTCCACGCGCCGCCCCTCCCGCGCCGTCACGATCACGTTCCCCCGCGCCTGCAATCTGCGTTCACGATCGAAGTAGATCACACGGTCGGCCAGGACAACCGCCGCGGAGTCGCCGACGGAATCGAAAATATCCACGTGCACCCTAGCCCCTGTTTCCAGCCCCGAAAGCACCATGTAGGTACTGTCTCCCCGGTCGTAGTACGCCATGTAAGAGGCCCGGAGATGGAGCCGTGATCGGCCTTCTTCGCTGATAAACATGATCGGGTCCCAACTCTCCTGGTCCGGACCATCCTCCGTCTGGACAGACAGCACGGTCGGCTGGGGTACCTGCCTCTCGCAGCCCACCAGAAACACCAGCAGCAACCACGCGAGCAGTGGGAAGCGCATGCTCATGAACGCCCGGGTATGACTCGAAAGCCAGTTTCCGGGTTTGATCCACAGCCGCCCAGAAGTGCGGCAAACTCCTCGCAGATAGATGCGGCATCCACGCCGGCGTGCTCGGGCATGTACACCACGCCCGCGAGGTTTCTGGTCTCCGCGTGAGTTTTTGTGGCGTGAGAGTCCTTTACGGGGTTGACTGCGGGGATGTCCGCGGGCTCCCGACTCACCAGCAACAGGTCTTCCAGACCGATTTCCTGACCACCTGCGTTGAAGACGTAGGACTCTCCGGCGCGGCCCCGCCTGATGGTATAAGACACGCCCGCCAGGTCCAGGTCCCAGACCGATGCTGGCACCAAATGCCGGAGGCTTATGTAATTGCAGATGTCCACGGGCGGCGATATGCGGGGGAAGTCACCTTCGGAGGCCGCCCTGAGCAAATACTCGCTGGCTGGCTTACCTCGTCCGGTTGGCTTGTACCTGCCAAACCGGAGGATGTCCCTTGATGCCCTTCGAACGGCATCTTCTTCCTCACCGAGGCCTTCGGCCCTGCCCGCCACCAACTGGGCGATGAGATCGTTCAGTTTTGTCGGATGGGTGCCTGGATCAATCCCAAACGCCCAAACCAGGCCGAAAACAGCGCCCGCGGTCCCGGCAGAAGCTTCAATGGTTATCGCAGACAAAGAACGAATCGCTGGCACCTTGCGTATAATGGCGTGATTCATGTACGGACCTGAAGACACACCGCCCGTAGCAGGAGCACTTCAGTGCGGGGGATTATTAGAGGCATTAAACACCTTTAGCCCCTCGGATTGACGCCGATACTACGAGCCAGTGATTATGTACACAACTAGACAGATCCGGCCATGCAAGTCTCCTCGATGAACTTCACGGTGGAATCCTGGAATCAACAGACAGTCGTCGTTCACGTCGGCAAGGCTCTCGATTTCAGGAACGCGTCCGATTTTAAAGCAGCCTGCCAGGAGCAGGTTCGCGCGGGCGTCCGCAATTTTGTATTGGACTTTTCCGAAACGGGAATACTCGATTCCACCGGCTTAGGTTCAATTTTCTCGCTTTACCGACAGGTATCCCCGCTCGATGGCCAAGTGGTCTTCGCCGCGGTCTCTCGCCCGGTTCAGGTAGTGGTACAGCTGACGCGGACCTACAAGGTCTTCCGCCAGTTCCCCTCTCTCGACGCCGCGCGCGAGGCAGTCAAGTAATCCGCCAGACTATCGCTTGCCCTGGAGTAACGTGAATTCTACCCGCCAGCATTTCGGCGACCTCGAGCGGATAATCGACGAGGTTCACGTCCTGTTCGACCATTGGGGGAACAGTGGAATCTTCTCGCCAGCGTTTGACGAGGACAAGGTCATGCTGATGAAGCTGGCCGTGCACGAGTGGTTGGCCAATTTGGTTCAACATGCCCACTTCGGCGGTCGGACTCCCGAAATCCGAATGGACATCAAGCCAAACGGCAAGCGGGTACGATGCGTGATTGTTGACAACTCCGACGGTTTCGACCTGGGTGATCACCTCCAGGAAAAGCGCGATTCACTTCCCACGCTGCCCGAAAGGGGCATGGGGCTTCTCATACTTGACGCGGCCACCGAGTACATGCATTACCACCGGGACGGCGAAAGCTGTCACCGTTTGGAGTTTTCTGTCTCTGCAGACCAGGATCCATGGCTCAACATTCCATTTTAGTTGTCGAAGACGAACACACGCTACGCAGGCTGTTGGAATACCGCCTGAGTAAGCTGTATCGCGTCCGCACCGCAGCTAACGGTGAGGAAGCCATCGAGCGGATCAAGGAGGAAAACCCTGACCTGATCATCTCTGATATCATGATGCCACGCATGGACGGGTTTGCCCTCCAGGCGGAGCTTCAGAAGCAGCGTGAGACCCGGGCGATCCCGTTCATCTTCCTGACCGCAAAGGCGGACGAGCAGAGCCGTCTGAAGGGACGCAGGACGGGAGTTGACGACTACTTTACGAAGCCATTCGACATCGACGCGCTTCTGACGCGGATCGAGCGGCTTCTGGATCGGACTGCGCTTTTCCAGACCCAATTGGACGCCAAAATCGGACAGGACTTCTCTAAGAAGCTCATGCCGAAGACGCTCCCAATCGTGGAGGGCTACAACTCCCATTTCCACAACAGCCCCAAAGAGCACGGAGGAGGCGACCTGTTCGACTGGACGGAGTCTGAACCTGGGATCTTCTACATCACCATCGGTGATGTCATGGGGAAGGGACTACAGGCCAAATTCTACGCATTCAGCTTCCTGGGTTATGTGAGGAGTACGCTGCACGGAATGCTGAGGGAAACACACTCCCCGGCTCTGTTGATGCAGCGCGTCAACCAGGTCCTCATGGACGATCCCACCATGGAAGAGACGTTTGCGTCTCTCCTGCTTGCGCGATGGGAGCCGGCCAAGAACACGCTTACGTATGCAAACGCCGGTCACTGTCGCCCGGTAATTGTGTCCCCGGGCCACGCCGAAGTCGTGCCCTACAGTGACATCATCCTCGGACTGGATCCGAGTGCCGAGTTCAAAGACACCACGATTGAACTCAAACCGCAGAGCGCGTTTGTGGCCTACACAGACGGACTGCTCGAGCAGGAGATGAAAAACGGTGAGCAGTTGGGCGAAGGCGGTCTCATGGACATCATTACCGATGTTTTCAAGGCCCCAAAACCAATCGACAGCCTCCTGGAGCAGATCCTGTCCGAAAGCGCCGGACCCGATTTTGCCGACGACATCCTGGTCTTCTGGCTTGAGCGCCAGGCACTGCGGGAAAGGCAGGCCCCACGCTGGTTCTCGCCCTTCACGGATCAGGCAGACCGGAAAGTGTAGAGGGGTCAGGTCCCGGCGCCCTTGCGCCCGCTGACAATCTGATTCAGGGCCTCCGCGAATTGATCAATTTCGCTGGCCTCATTGTACGCATGGACCGAGACCCGCAAGCCGGCTCCCCGTGCCGATGTGATGATGCCTTGCCTCGACAGACGTTGCGCTGTCGCCGCCGCATCATCAACCCCGACCAAGGCGATCCCGGACATCTGCCCGGCAGCCCGAGCGGAGAGTACCGGCACCCCGATTTCGTCCATCCGGGCATGCAGATGACCCATCAAGTCCAGAATTGTGGCAGCGGAGACCGCACAACCCGCCTCGTTCCACATGCGGGCGGACGCGCCCATGGCAAAGACGCCCGGAAACGGCGGATGCCCTGCTTCAACGGCCAGGCCAGATAGATTGGGCTCCAGCCGGTCGGCTACCAGCGCGAAGGGATTCTCCTGACTCCGCCAACCTGCGAAGGGAGACCCGTCGCCCTTGAGTCCGCGCGGCGTTACCAGGCCGGCCACGCCGTAGCCGCTCGTCAACCACTTGTACCCGCTGAATACCAATACGTCTATTCCGAGGGCGGCCGCATCGATCGGAAATGCAGCAACAGCCTGGGTCGCGTCGACCACCAGACGAACTCCTGCCGTTTTACAGACGGCGGAAATAGACGCCAGGTCGGCCCGGAATCCCGTGCCGAATTGGACCCAGCTCACCACGACGGTATCCGCCCCTAGATTGAGTGCCTTGTGCACGTCATCGGCATCGAACGAACCGTCGGAGGCTACGCCCCAGGGAAAGGATTTGCTGCCCCGGCGCAGCCATGGCAGCGTGCACGAGGGAAACTCTGATGGCGCGTGGGCGAACGCCTGCGATTCAGCCATGCTTGCCGCCAGGTTCAGACCCATGGACGCATTCCCGACGAAACCGACATGTTCGGCTGGACTGCCCACCAACTCGCCAACTGATTTTCTGGCGGCGTCGGTGCGGTCCAGCCAGGTGTTCCAGTGGATGTCTCCGTCTTCAAAGGCCTCGCGGTAGTACCCGCTTGCAGCCTCGTGAGCCACATCCGGAATGGGGGCTCCACCCGCGGTGTTGAGGTAAATATTTCGACTCAGGGCTGGAAAACGAAAGCGCATGGTCTCCATCGGGCTTGCGAGTAGCGGGTGCGGGCCGGCGTGTACCGGTTGCGGGCCTGCGTGTACCGGGTGTAGGGCAATCTAGTCTCAGGCACGTTTGTTGTTTGATATGCATTGGCTTGGGGCAACTCTCTGTCCCCTGCCGGCACAACTGACAGGGGCGACCAGACAGATCGGCTGGCGTCCGAGTCAGGCCGACCCTCATTGTTTGTCATAAGCCATGACGTTCCGGACCTTGTGGATTCAAAGACACCAACCCTGATGCGGCTCCTCGCAGTCTTCCTTCTGCTGTTTGCCGGCTGCCGCGATTTTGTGGTGGACGTCGGCGAAGACGCCGTGGGCAAAGGGTTCAGGTCTTTCGACGTTGAGCCAGACGTCCCCTTTGACATCCGGGTTGGCGACGAGGCCTTTTTGTTGGGTGCCGACCTCACCATGACATTTTCCCTCCTCGTCGAGGACACCCGCTGTTCGACTACGCTGGACATGTGCGACAGTCCCGGCCGGGCGGGCATCCTGATTGACATCGCTCGAGGGACAGGCGACGAGTCCCAGATCATCCTGCAGATTCCAGGGCTGGTCCCGGTGCCCTATCGGTTGAACGATTATGTCCAGCACCGGGATGAACGATTCCAGCTCCTTCAGTTGGCCCCCCACCCGAGACCTGATGGCACCAGTGAAGACCCCTACACGGCAACCCTGGTGGTAGAGCGGTAGGCGTTTCACCTCTTCTTCCCCCCTGAGGGCGGTTTTCCCCAGTATTTTTCAGTCGCCGATCGATGCGGCTACCCGGATGTTCCGGGACTTGGGCCCGGAGATCCGGGCTTGTCGAAATACCACTCTGGATTATCAGGATCATGGCCGTAGAACGTACGCTCGCAATCTGCAAGCCCGACAGCGTCGCTAACAATCAAGTCGGCGAGATCGTCCGTCGCATTCAGGAAGCAGGCTTTTCTCTTCGGGCCATCAAGATGGTTCGCCTCACCAGGTCTGAGGCAGAAGGCTTCTACGCGGTACATGCCGAGCGCCCGTTTTTTGGCGAACTGGTTGATTTCATGTCGAGCGGCCCCTGCGTTCCCATGGTACTGGAGAAGGAGAACGGCATCGCAGATTACCGCGCCCTGATTGGTGCCACGGACCCCGCGGAAGCCGCCGCCGGTACGATTCGTGCTGACCTTGCCGAGTCCAAGGGCAAGAACGCTGTTCACGGTTCCGACTCTGTAGAGAATGGCCGCCTGGAGGCCAACTTCTTCTTCCCGGAGCACGTCATCGTCGCCAACTCGTGACCCGCTTGGCGTCCATCCTGTTCATCGTGCTGCTTACGGCCTGTGGACCGTCTGGGGACGCCGCAAAGCTGGAGTCCGAAACGTCCATTCCCTCAACCGGCATGCAAACCGGTGCTGACGGATTACGCCTTTCCGGATTTGCGTCCCTGGCCGGATTGCGCGTTGGTCTGATCGCCAACCAGACCTCGGTCTCTGGTGGCCAGCATCTTGCTGACCTGATTTACGATGCGCCGGACGTAACACTTGCCGCGCTTTTCGGCCCGGAGCATGGCCTTCGTGGGGAAGCCGACGCCGGCGCAGTCGTTACGGACGGAATTGATGACCGTACCGGCACCCCTGTCTACAGTCTGTACGGCGAGCGCCGATCACCTCCCCCCGAGGTGCTGGGGAGTCTGGATATCCTGATCTTTGACATCCAGGACATCGGCGCCCGTTTCTACACGTACATCTCTACAATGGGCCTGGCCATGAAGGCCGCCGCGGACGCAGGAGTGCCGTTCATGGTGCTGGACCGCCCGAATCCCCTGGGAGGCACCCTGGTCGATGGCTTTGTCCTGGATGAGGGATTCGAGTCTTTCGTGGGGGCGTACCCCATCCCTGTCCAGCACGGCATGACAGTCGGCGAACTGGCCCAGATGGTTAAGGGGCTCGGCTGGATTGAGGGTCTGGAAGGCCTGGACCTTAGGATTGAGAAGGTTCAGGGCTGGGCGCGCGCCGACCTGTGGAGTTCCTACGGCTCGGACTGGATTGCCACCAGTCCCAACATCCCGACCTTCGAAACGGCGCTGGTTTATGCCGGGATGTGCCTCCTGGAGGCCACCACGGTGAACGAGGGCCGCGGCACCGCGAGCCCGTTTATGACGATCGGAGCACCTGGCCTGGATGGCCCAGCTTTGGCCAGGCTCATTGACGGCGCGAGCCTCTCAGGCCTGAGGATTGAGGCCACTTCGTACACCCCGGTCTCGATGCCAGGGAAGTCCACAAACCCAAGGCACAGAGACGAGTTGGTCTCAGGAATAGCCATCACGGTCACCGATCCTGCCCTGGTTCGCCCGCTCGCGTTGGGCGTTAGTGTATTGGCCGGACTGGTCTCTTTGCAGGGACCAGACGTCTTGGTGGAGCGGACCATGTCCAGACTGGGCGGCACCGGGCGTCTCTACGAAGCGCTCGTCGCGGGAGAACCCGCCGAGGCGGTTGTGGCGCTCTGGGCCCAGGAACTCGAGGCCTTCAGGATTGCCCGGAAGCCCTACTTGCTCTACGACTGAGTTTCCTTTGGTCGCCAAAGGATGGCGTAGATGATTTCCAGGTAGCCACCCAGAATCAAGATCGGTGCCACGTAGAGTGAA
Organism: Rhodothermales bacterium; assembly: GCA_047619685.1. Taxonomy (GTDB): domain Bacteria; phylum Bacteroidota; class Rhodothermia; order Rhodothermales; family UBA10348; genus JABDJZ01. The sequence continues at coordinate 7,607 of JBLHLC010000011.1, read as the reverse complement.
ATGAAGCCGTCCACCTCGTTCTCGACGCGCATCATCACATAGCCCAGGACCACAACTCCAAGACCTGCTAACAACAGGATGTAGTTGTGCCGCTGGAATACCATCGAGGCGCTTCGTCGGCCTCGGTTTCTGGATTGTGTCTTCTTAGCCATGATCCGCAGGTGTGGGACCGGTCCAATCCGAATCGGCCATCCCGGTTCCGCTTTGTTGGATGCTTCACCTGACCTGGGCGTACCTTTGCTGCGACCAGACCACCACGTATTCGCCCAATGCCCCCCGTCGTTCGCCGCATTCTGCTTGGCATCCTGATTGTCGCGGCACAGTGGCTGGTCTTTGGCAGGCTACGCCTCTGGGGCGCATATCCAGATGTCGTGCTGCTGTTTGTAGCGTGGATTGGTATCCGGCAAGGACGCCGGACGGGAGCGTTGTCTGGTTTTGCGTGTGGACTCCTGATGGACTTCGCCTATGACACGTGGGGCTTGCACATGCTCGTCAAGACCATTGTCGGATTCCTGTTGGGGCTTTTCCCGGCCACGGAGAGGGACTCGCTCCTCATCGCTCCCAGACAGGCATTTACGGGCAGCCTGGTCATAGCACTCGTGCAGAACGGCATCATGGTGACCCTCCTGGCGCTCCAGACGGGCTCCCGCGACCCGTTTTTGGTCACGGGCCTTTGGCTGGGATCCAGTATCTACACCGCGGCCATCGGGACAATCACGTCGGTCGTATCGGATCGTTGACCGCCTAGCGCATAGCGCCGGGCGCTTGGGGCCTAGCGCATCGCCTGGGCAGCGCGGACCACGTCGGCCATCATGCCTGCCGACGTCACCTCCGGACCAGCGCCTGCGCCCTGAACAACCAGTGGGCGGTCCGAATACCGATCCGTGGTAAACGCCACCATGTTGTCGGTCCCCGCAAGCCTGCCGAAGAGACTCTCCGGCGAAACCTCCTGCACGCCGACAGTCATCTCTCCAGGCTCGGCCGAGGCAACGAACCGGAGTCCTGACCGTCCTTCCCATTTCTGGTCGAATGCCGGAAGACCAGCCAGAAATTCCTCCACGGTGCAGTTGGCGAGCTCCGCGGGGACCAGCGATTCCACGGTCACGTCGGCACGCTCCACATCCCAGCCCGCTTCGCGCGCCAGCGTCAGGATCTTCCTGGCCACGTCTTCCCCACCCAGATCGTCCCTGGGGTCCGGTTCCGTGTAACCTCTTTGTCTGGCATCCAGGACCGCGTCCGAGAACGAAACCCCATCAGACACCTGGCCCAAGACATATGCGAGTGTCCCTGAGAGAACGCCTTCGATTCGATGCACAGTGTCCCCTGAGAGCACCAGATCATTCAGTGTTGATATAACAGGCAGGCCTGCTCCCACAGTCGTTTCGTACAGAAACGGAACGCCGCGGCGTGCTGCCGTCTTCTTCAATGCGCGGTAGTACCCGATTGCACCCGTATTGGCTCGCTTGTTGGGTGTGACGATGCCAATGCCTCCTTCCAGTAATTCCTGGTAGCGATCGGCCACGACGCCGGATGCGGTGGCGTCCACCAGTATGAGGCGTTCCAAATGCGAGGTACGCAAATACGAAACCACCGCGTCAAGGCTGGTTTCCTGGGCGCCAGCCAGGTGTGTCAATGCCGTGGCAGGGTCCAGCCCGTCGCCGTCCACGAGGTGGTTCCGCGAGTTGGCGACCCCAACCAGACGGAGGTTCAGGTGGCGACTCTCTGAAAGCCGCGGGCCGTGCTCGGAGAGGAGTTCCAGAAAGGCCTTTCCGACAACGCCAGTGCCCAGAAGGAAAAGATGGGCGCGCTCGTAGGAGCGGGCGAACGACTCGTGGAGCGCACGGATGGCCCGTTGGGCATCGCTATCGGAGACTACTGCGGAGATGTTGGTCTCCGATGCCCCCTGAGCGATGGCCCGAACATTGATATTGGCGTATCCAAGAGTCGAAAACATGCGGCCCGCAATCCCCGGCTGCATGCGCATCTGGTCGCCCACAGCCGAGACAACGGCACACCCCGGCTCGACGTGGACCCCGCTTATGTCTCCTCGCATGATCTCCAGTTCGAAGGTCGCCCGGAGCGCACTCGCCGCCCGCTCCCCGTCTTCGTCCCGGACGCCAATACAGATACTCTGCTCCGAGGACGCCTGTGATATGAGAAGCACGTTCAAACCCGCCCCTGCAAGCGTACCAAAGGTGCGACCGGAAATCCCGGGGACTCCGACCATTCCGGCTCCTTCGACCATGAGAAGCGAAATCCCTCGCACTGCAGTGACTGCCTTCACGGCGCCCTCAGAACGAACGGACTCCGCCTGGATCCGCGTGCCCGCCCCGGACGGGTTCATGGTGTTCTTGATCTCAAGCGGAATGGCAGCTTCCAGAAGCGGCCGCATGGTCCGCGGGTGCAGCACCTTGGCACCGAAGTACGCCATCTCTCCCGCCTCACGGTAGCTTAGGGCCGGCAGCGTAAATGCCGCGGGGACCAGCCTGGGGTCGGCGGAAAGCACGCCGTCCACGTCTGTCCAGATTATCACCTTCTCTGCATCCATGGCCCCGGCCAGGATTGTCGCCGTGTAGTCGCTGCCAGACCGACCGAGCGTTGTCTGGACTCCCTGGGGCGTGGTGGCGATGAAACCAGTGACCACCGGAATAACACCCGGATCGAGGGCCTCCAGTGCGGCACGCACCTGGGTTCGGGTGGTCGGGAAGTCCACGTTGGCCTCGCCGAAGGAGTCGTCTGTTCTGATGAGATGCCGCGCGTCCACGGCCTGACTCTTGTGCCCTTCGCGGCGCAGCGCAGAGGCCACTATCGGGGCGGAAGCCCGCTCTCCCACACCCATGATGGCATCGCGCGTCCGGGGCGTGCACTCCCTCAGGAGATAGATCCCGTCCATCAATTCTCCCAGGTCCCGGAAGAGGTCGCCCAGCAGTTCCCTGAGATCCTCGGCATCGGCCCTGGATGCCAGATCCCTGACCGCGTCGTCATGACGCAGGCGAATGGCCTCCACGCGTTCTGCGTGATCGCCCGACCGGGCAAGGGCCGAGTTCATGGCACCGATCAGTTGGTCGGTAACGCCGCCAAAGGCAGAGACCACCACAATCCGACGTACGGTGTCAGGCTCCCTGGCAACCAGATCGATGACGGTCCTGATGCGCTCGGGCGTCCCTACAGACGTGCCTCCGAACTTGTAAACGCGAGTCAGCATGTGGGGGAGCCAGACGGATTCAGGATGAGTCGTGCCTGAACGCGCGATATTCGCCCACGTTCGGACGCGCCCGGGAAATGCGACAGAAAAGCGCTCCCCATAGGTCACACGCCATTCGGGGCCGGGCCGGGGCCATGCCCAGAGCGTTTCTTCACGCCTTAGTCGGTTGATTCCGGTGAGCTATCCGACGTAGCTTTCGGGTCTCGGGGCCATAGCTCAGCTGGTAGAGCGCTTGAATGGCATTCAAGAGGTCAGGGGTTCGACTCCCCTTGGCTCCACCCCGACCCCGCTGGACGATCCGTCTGGTGGGGTTTCGTCTTCGCGGCCTTCGCGCGAGCCGGCCGGTCCTGGGCATGCCGTGAAGTGCAGACGGGCACTCTGGAGAGGATCTCCTTCAATTCCGCCATGACCAGCGGTTTTGCCAGGATCTCGTCCATTCCGGCCGCTTGGCACCGTTCGCGATCTTCCTCCAGGACGGCCGCGGTAACCGCAATTATGCGCGGCCTACTGGACTCCGGCATGTCTTCCCTGATTCGCCGGGTGGCTTCCAGTCCGTCCATGACGGGCATCTGGACGTCCATCAAGACGACATCGTAGTGCTCGCGGGCCAGGGCCGTCAAGGCCTCCTTTCCGTTGTCAACCGCATCGGAATCGTGGCCCATCTGCAAGAGCATGCGGCCGATGAGCATTCGATTGGTGGGATGGTCCTCCGCGACGAGAATGCGAAGCCTCTGGGCCGGCTTCGAAATGGACCGTGCGTCCGCGCTGGCCACTTCCTCAGGCTCTATGTGGGATAAAGCAGTTTTGAGCGCTCTGTACAGACTCCTGCGCTTCACTGGCTTTGACACTCCGTCCAGCTTAAGTCCTACCGGGTGCCGGTCACCCACTGCGTGCAACGCGACAACGGGCACCGACAGCATGCCCGATTCCGGACTCGCGAGAGATGCTTTGAGTGCGTCGCAGTCCTGCATTCCAAGGTCCACTATCGCGACATCATATTGACCGATATCGGCCAGCAGAAGTGCGGTCTCCTGCGGGGTGCGCGCTTCGCGAACCGTGATTCCCCAGAAGTCCAACTGGTTGCGAAGCGCCTTTCGGGCCGCCCGGTTGTCCATTCCAAGTATGGCTCGTTTTCCGGCGAACGCCCGGGCCAATGAGTCCGGGGCCACTTCTTGGGCTTCCGCCAACGGCAGGGTCAGGGAAAAATGGAAGCTTGAACCTTGTCCCACCATGCTGTTTACAGCAAGGGTACCACCCATGATCGAGCAGAGGCGATCGCTGATGGCCAGGCCCAGGCCGGTGCCGCCATACTTTCGGGTGGTCGAACTGTCCGCCTGGGTAAAGGGGGCAAAGAGACTCTCGAGCCGGTCCCTTGGAATTCCGATTCCTGTGTCTTTCACCTCGATCCGAATCGAGACGGCCTTGGCAGTTCGCTCCTCGACACGCACGCGGGCAACCACGTGGCCCTCGCCGGTGAACTTCACGGCGTTGGAGAGCAGGTTGACAATGATCTGTTGGAGCCGGGTCTGATCCCCCATCACCGTATCGGGCAGATCAGGCGCCACGTCTGCTACCAACTCGATGTTCTTCTCTGCCGCCCGAGCAGATAGAAGCTCAAGCGCCCTTTCCACAGTTGCGCGCACAGAGATCGGGCTTCGTTCAAGGGTGGTCTTTCCCGCCTCGAGTTTGGAGAAGTCCAGGATGTCGTTGATGATGCTCAGCAGAGAATCGCCCGAGGCCCGGATGACGTCCACGTACTCCTCCTGCTCGTCATTCAAGTGGGTCTCTGCGAGCAGCGTGGCAAATCCCAGCACGCCGTTCATCGGCGTGCGGATTTCATGACTCATGTTGGCCAGAAACTGGCTTTTCACTCTCAGGGCTTGAAGTGCCTCCTCCTTGGCATCGATCAAGGCGGCCGTACGCTCGTCTACCCTGGCCTCCAATCTCCGCTGCCGCTGGCGCAGGGAGCGCGTTCGCAAGTCAAAGACCAGCGCGACGCTCCCGACACAGAGGAAAATGGACAGCAGCACAAACCACGCCTGCAGCCAGAAGGGAGCGAGGACCTCGAAACTGAATGACTTAGGGGGCTCGCTCCAATTGATGCCATCTACCGAAGATTGTACCTGAAAGGAATAGGCCCCGGGCGTGAGGTTGGAGTAGGTGGCGAGTCTCTCCTCATGGGGTGGAGTCCAGCCGGCGTCGAAGCCTTCCAACTTGTGGCGGTAGATCACCCGCTCCGCGGCGCGAAAGCTCAGGCCGGCAAAGTCAAACGTGACGTGGTTCTGCTTGGGGCGAAGCTTGAGGTCTATCGGCAATCCGGTCCGGCCATCTACTGCAACGTTCAGCGCATTCCAGTCTGGTTCCTCCAGAGCCAGCCGGAGACCCTTCAGGTACGTTACCGGGACCTGTGTACTTGGCTCATGCGCTTCCGGGACAAATCGGGAAACGCCATCAACATGCCCAAACCACATGGCCCCTTGGTCGTCCTTGAAGGCCGCGTGCAAGTTGGCCTCGATCCCGACGAAGCCCTCATATTGGCCGTAGCGGACGATTCCTGCCATCCCGGTCGAAGAGAATGTTTTCAGGTTGATTCTGTTGAGGCCACGGTTGGTGCCCACCCAGAGATCGTCAGGTGCTCCGATGGACATGAAGAGAATCGTGTTGTCCGTGAGACCGTCTGCTGTTGAGACGACGGCAAAAAGAGGCGCCGTGTCGGGCTGGAGTGGCTCAAGAAGAACATTGACGCCGCCACCGTAGGTACCCACCCAGATTCGAGCGAAGCGGTCTTCAACGGCGGTGATAACCTCGTTGTGGCTGAGACCGTGCTCCACCCCGAGTTTCCTTCGACCGGATCCGGATGCGACGGTTATCCCTGTCCCACCCATGAACCACACACTACCGTCGGAGACCTCCAGGACATCGTAAATTTCAACGTCCGCCAGATCCGGCACCCGGCTCAGCGAGGCTCCTTCCAGGCGATAGGCACCGGACCCCAGAGTCGCAACCCAGATGGCACCCGATGATCCCTGCCGGATGGATCTGACGTCGGTGATTCGTTCTCCTGCGGACGAGATTACCTCAATCATACCTGCCGATGTCTTCGTCCAGACGCCGCGGGAGGTGCCAAACCAGAGACGGCCGGAGTCGTCCAGCAGGGTGGATCGCACGCTTCTGTCGCGGAACAGGCTTTCGTCGATGGACACTTCCTCCATGGTTTCGCCATCCAGCCGCTTCAGACCTCCTTCCAGGCCAAACCAGTAGTCTCCTGAACTGTCCTGGGCGATGTTCCAGACGGTCTTGCCGTCGAACGTATCCTCTCCATCGAGATGAGTGAATGGGCTGTGGTTGTAGAACAGAACGCCCTTTCCGCTGGTCCCGATATAGACGTTACCTTCGTGATCGCTCGCCAGACTCCAGACAGGCTGGGCCTCGACGACACTGGACCGGAGTGGAGAGAGTTCCTTTCCATCGAAGCGGGTGACGCCCGTGTCAGTCCCGAGCCAGACGACACCGCGTTGGTCCTCGACAATTGCCTGCACCCTGTTGTTGGTCAGCCCGTCGGACGCGTCGAAAGACTCGATTTTGTCGCCGTCAATGCGGAGGGCGCCCCGCTCTGTGCCCATCCACACGATTCCTTCGCCTTCCTCGGCCAAAGACAGAACAGTTCGGCCCGCGAGTTGCTCATCCTCTCCAAAGTGCGTCCAGGTGTACGTGTTGTCGAGCATGAACGCCCCCTCTCCGGCAGTCCCGAACCAGACTGGACCGGTCGAACTCGCCATGATGCTCAATACCGGCGTATCGCCAATGGGTCCATCCCGGGCAAACGCATCGCCGCGGAGCAGATAGGCACCTCTTTCTGTGGCGGCCCAAATCCGCCCTGCGGCGTCGGACACCAGGTCGTAGACCTTGGTCCCTGCTCCGATTCCGGCCACGGACCTGATGGTTCGGCCGTCCATCCGACTCACACCTTCCCGCGTTCCAAACCACATCGTACCCGATGCGTCCTCATGGATTCCGTAGACGCTGTTTGATGCGAGGCCGTCGTCCGTCGTGAGCACCTCGAAATCGCGGCCATCAAAGACCGCCACGCCGCCGCCGAATGTGGCGAACCACATGAAGCCGTTGCTGTCCTGGTGCATGTCCCAAACCTGGGACTGCGGCAGTCCCTCCCCCAGAGAGAAGGAGGCCAGCAGGTGCTGCTGGGCCTGCACCGTGACGGGCAGGCAGAGGACCACCAAAAGCGCGACTCTGGAGACTGTTGGGATCGCCCGTATCATGGTGTTACCCGGTCCGGCCGAAGTGCGCGCGGACCACCTCCGCTTCTCTCAGCTCGGCGAGTAGTTGATTCGAATCGACGGGTTTGGTCAGATATGCGGCCATGCCTACCCGTTTGCATTCGTCT
>JBLHLC010000010.1:0-117806 GCA_047619685.1 Rhodothermales bacterium | reverse complement strand
TTACTCATGGGTGGCGTGTCCTACCGGCTTCTGCCGGCTATGGTGATCTTGGTCGATCTCCAGGATACGCCGCCTTTTCTATTTCACCCCGTACACAACATTCGGCCGTTTCTCGCTATTTGTGTGGCAGCGATACTATGCGGGGGGACGACGGGCTGTCTCTCTCTGAAGTGCTAACCTTGGCCAATGAGTCGCCAGCCAGAAACAGGGTGATTGTGCTAGATAGCTGCCATTCATGCATCGCGGGGAATCCGGCGGGTCAGCAACTCGCAGAACTGAAAGACGGAATCACCATCCTGACGGCATCAACGGCGGATCAGTACGAGACGGAAGAGAACGGCAGCGGAGTATTCACTAGCCTCTTCGTGGATGCCTTGAACGGGGCTGCGGGAAACTTGGTCGGCGATGTGACGCCCGGCAGTGTCTATGCACACATCGACCAATCCCTTGGGCCATGGAAGCAGCGCCCGGTGTTTAAGACCAACGTGAAGCGCTTTGTCTCTCTCCGCCGAGTCGAGCCGCCCATTTCCTTGGAGAATCTCCTTCGGCTCACGGCCCTGTTTCCTTCCCCTAACCTCAAGTTCGAACTAGACCCATCCTTTGAGCCGGAAATTCGGGGCCGACCTTCGGGAGTACCTCCTCCAGACCCAGCCAACACGGAGGTATTTGCGGTGTTGCAAAGCTACAACCGGGTTGGGTTGCTCGTCCCTGAAGGGGCGCCACACATGTGGCATGCGGCAATAGAGTCAGAAGCTTGCCGCCTGACGCCTCTCGGTGAACACTACAGACGTCTCGTCGCGGATAAACTGATTCACTGAATTCAGTGCAGACGGCGTTCGTACAAGGGACGGGTGCAGGATTCGAACCGGGAAGCTGGGACGACCCGAATTGTTGGACCTATGTTGGACCCTAAAAGCGATACCCCTTGCAGGCCAATGGCTTACAAGGGGTATATGTGGGTCCTAGTGGATTCGAACCACCGACCTCTACGATGTCAACGTAGCGCTCTAACCAACTGAGCTAAGAACCCGGGTCGAGTGCGGCAGAGCCGCGAAACGAGCAAGACAAGGAAGATACTCCCGCCGGTCATCGAACGTCAACAACTTGACGCGGTCTTGACGGCGGACGCCAAACTTTCCAGTCGCGCGGCCTGGTGTGTGGCGGACCGATCCGCCAGGTCTACCAGGCCCAGCACCGAAAGCCGAATTTGGCACGCCATCTGCATTGCTGCCGGAAAGCCGGAGGGAAGGGGGCCCGCTTAAAAACGGACCCTGTTCTGGCCGATACTCCCCATGGCACCTACGCATTATTCAGAGGCATGAAGTACGACGTTATCATCGAAGGCAAGAGCCAGCGGTCGGCAACCACCGACAAGACCTGGCCTACGCCCGAGCGGGAGGGCCCAAGGCCTGTCCCCGTGGCCCGGCGATATCCGCCGGTCATTCAACTTCTTACGGCAGCAGACCCGGCCGTCGAGAACCAGCTTGCTGCCTTCGCCAAACAGTCGTACAAGCAGGGCAACACGCTCAAGGAAATTTGCCGCGACCTCTATCACTTCGCGCATTCACTTGGTTTTGAGGCCACAATCGGCGTTCAGGAGGTCTACAGTGCCTCCATGCCCTCATTCCCAGGCCAAACGGTCATCTCCGCGCTCCTGATGATCGACATCCGCCCGCTGTGGATGAAGGAAGAAGTTACGGGCGCCCGGATGGGGTACGCTTCCTGAGGAATCGGGAACCCGGCGGTGTATAAGCGGCTCTGATTAGAAATCGCTTTTGACTGCATGACTCCTGACCAACTGCTCCGCTCCCGGAGGACCGTTCACAACTTTGAACCGCGTCCCGTCAACGAGTCTCTGGTACTCGAGGCCATCGAATCTGCACGCTGGGCCCCCAACCACAAGCTCACCGAGCCGTGGGAATTCGTGTTGATCGGGGAGGAAACGGCTGCCGCGATTTCGGAACGGAATGCCGAGATGCTCAGGGACACAAAGGGCGAAAAAGCGGCGGCCCACAAACTGGCCAGATGGAATTCAATGCCGGGCTGGATGCTGCTGACCTGCAGAATAGTGGACGACGAATTTCGCCAGCAGGAAGACTATGCGGCGTGCTGCTGCGCGGCGCAGAATTTCATGCTCAGTCTCTGGGAGAAGGGCATTGGATCCAAGTGGGGATCGGGCCCGGTCACGCGGGACGACGCGTTCTTTCGGCTGGTTGGTATCGACCAGGCCGCACGGTTTTCGGTTGGGCTGTTCTGGTACGGCTATCCTTCTGAGGTACCCGTCGCCACGCGCGGAGAGGCGGCCTCGGTGATCCGTCAGCTGCCGTAGGCGCAGCCCCGTAGACGCGGCCTAGAAGTTCAGTCCCAGGGTCAGGATGGGCGCTTCTCTTCCCGGGCTCAGCGCCACGACAACGGCGTTCTCCCGGCCGCGGCGAGCGGAACGCGCGGCGGACAGGCCTGCAATGAACCGGTTGGCTACGAGCGTCGCCACCAGCACGGTTCTCCGGCGCCGGAGGCTCTCGCCGTCCTCTCGCAAAGCCCTGTATTCCAGAAAGTCGGCCTCATTGGCCCAATTCCATTGGAAGGAGGGGTTTGAGACGTAGTCGATTTCGCCCCATGCGCGGTTGCGCAAGCTGACTTCCAGAAATTCGTCGGAGCTGCGGTAGGCCGCCAGGCGAAGAAAGAAGGTGCGGTTTTTCCCGGCGATGTCTGCGCCGGCCCGTCCGGAGGCCAACGTGCGGTAACTCTCCACGGCAGAGCCGCGTCGCCACTCGGCACTGCCCGCACCCAGGATGAATCCGGCGTCAGCGAGCGCAAAGAACGTCCCCGATCTTCCCCAGCGTCCGCCGTGGGCGTAATGGTGTCCCCAGCCCGGCAGCACTAGAGACCTGAGAAACGCGCCGCGAGCGGTAGGGGTCTGCGCCTGCACCGCGTGCGGCGTCAGGCCGATGGCCAGAAGGATTAGAGTAAGCAGAGCTTTGCGCATGGGCCGGGTCAACGTGGGCGGCGGTTCGGGGATCCGGCCAGAGCGTACCTTTGGCGAAGCAACCCGAACCGTCGACATGAGAATTCCACTTCTGCTTCTGGCACTGGCCATTTCTATGCCGGTATCGGCACAGCGCGCCCGCGACCTGGGTATCCCCATGGAGGGGACGACCGGTCCGCTCAACGCCATTACCGACGTCGCGGGCGTCGAGGTGGGTTTCACCACGCTGATCGAGGGCGAGGGATTGTTGGACGTGGGTCACGGACCCATCCGAACCGGCGTGACCGCTCTGTTTCCGCGTGGAAAGGAGAACCTGGACCCCGTATTTGGCGCGTGGTTCACGCTGAATGGCAACGGCGAGATGACCGGCACCACCTGGATCGAGGAGTCCGGTTTCGTGGAAGGGCCGGTCATGATCACGAACACGCACAGCGTCGGGGTTGTGCGGGATGCCGTCATCAAGTGGGTTGTGGATGCTGGCAAGCTGAATTATGACTTCATGATGCCGGTCGTCGCGGAGACCTACGACGGCCTGAACGACATCAACGGGCAACACGTCACGACAGAGCATGCGTTGGCGGCCATGGACGCGGCCGTCGGCGGGCCGGTGCTAGAAGGGAACGTGGGCGGCGGGACAGGCATGACCTGCCACGGATTCAAGGGCGGTACCGGGACGTCCTCCCAGGAGGTTTCTCTTGGCGATGAGACCTACACCGTGGGCGTGCTGGTGCAGTGCAACTATGGGTCGCGTTCGGCGCTGCGGATTGCTGGCGTGCCTGTGGGACTGGAGATGGAGGAGCCGCGCCGCTGTTTCGATCATCCGACTGCTGAAATGCCCCGTCCGAATATGGAGAGGTGCGGTGAGGTGGGTTCGGGTTTTGGATCGGAGGATGGGGCAGCGGGCGGTGCTGCGGGTGCCGCCGCTGACGACGATCGCGGCTCAATCATCATCGTCGTGGCCACCGATGCTCCCGTCCTGCCTCACCAACTGAAGCGCATCGTCAAACGGGCCTCGCTAGGTGTCGGAAAGATGGGCGGGATCGGTGGTAATAGCTCTGGCGACATCTTTCTGGCCTTTTCGACGGCCAATCCGGGGGCCTCAGAGGTTGCCGTGCAGCAGGTTTCGATGCTGCCCAATGAGTCGATGAACCGGCTGTTTCAGGGGACTGTCTGGGCCGTCGAAGAGGCCATTGTGAACGCCATGCTGGCGGCCGAGACCATGACTGGCGTTAATTACATGCGCGTGCCGGCGCTGCCGCATGACCGGCTGCTGGAGCTGCTCAGGAAATACAATCGGATTGAGGAATGAGAGGATTGGCTATAGGGTTCGTGTTGGTTGCGTTTGTGACCCTGGGTGCTGGAGCGAGCCTGGCCGGCTGCGGCCCCGCCGTGCAACAGGTGACCCGTTCGGAGTCCCGAGCACCCGAGCGCGTGGACCGACCCGTCGGGTCTATTCGTGTGGACCGGCGAAGCGTCACGCAGGTCTGGGTGCCCGCCGGTGAGTTCACCATGGGCACTGCCGATACCACCGGACTGAATCCTCCCGCATGGGCAAGGCGCGTGATGGACAGCGAAATGCCGGCGCATCCGGTTCGGATATCTCTGGGATTTTGGCTGGACAAGTTTGAGGTCACCAACGCGGCCTATCAGACGTTCGTGGACGAGGGCGGGTATGCTGATTCCACGTATTGGTCTGCGCCTGGATGGGCGTGGCGGTCAGCGCAGACTGACCTTCCGGACACGTGTGGCGAGGGCCCGGAGCATCCTGTGGCGTGTGTGTCGTGGTACGAGGCGTCGGCGTACGCGTCTTGGCGCGGAGGTAGGCTGCCCACCGATGCCGAGTGGGAGTACGCTGCCCGCGGGCCTGAGTCGAAGGTCTATCCCTGGGGCGATGAGTGGGATGCTTCGCGGGCGAATGTGGTGGACTCGGAGGGTACCACGGCTGTTGGGTTTTACCCGGGCGGCGTTAGTTGGGCCGGCGCGCATGACATGGCCGGGAACGTCATGGAGTGGGTGAGCGATTGGCTGACCATGGACTATTACCAGCCCACGTTGATGGTGGACCCGCAGGGACCCGAGCGCGGAAGGATCAAGATCGAGAAGGGCGGCTGGTGGGGGAGTAACCCGTTTGTGGCGCGGGCCGCGTATCACCACTTCGAGGATCCGCCGGTTTATCGGGACCACCATATTGGGTTTCGGGTGGTTACGGAGGGGCGGTAGAGCGCTCTATAGGTGAGAGACAGCAGGGCGAGGATCATTTCGTTTCACCGGGACGTAATTACAATGTAGACACAATGAGTGGTCCAGTATCCATGGCATTTCGCACCCGCATCGTGCGCATAGGCAATTCCCAGGGGATCCGAATTCCGAAGGCCATTCTGGAAGACAGCGGCCTGTCTTCAGAGGTGGAGATCGAGGTATCGGACGGGACGATTGTCATCAGACCCACGACCAATCCCCGCGCCGGATGGGCAGAGGCTCTGGACGCTGACCCGATGCAAGACGCCCCACTCATTCCTGATGATCTTCCAGGTCAGTTCGACCAGGAGGACTGGACATGGGAGTGAAAAAGCTGAACCGGTTCGACGTCCTCCTGGCGGATTTTTCGGGCTCGAAGGGGCGCGAAATCCAGAAAACGCGGCCGTGCCTGGTGGTTTCACCCAACGAACTGAACCACCGAATGCGGACCGTCTTGGTGGCCCCTTTGACGTCGACCATCAAGGGGTATCCGTTTCGGGTCCGATGCACGTTTCAAGGAAAGGAAGGCGAGATTGCTCTCGATCAAACCCGCACCATGGATGGCCGGCGCTTCCTGAGTCGCCTTGGAAGCATCGAGCCGAGCACTGGCCAGGAGGCACTCAGAATCCTCCGCCAGATGTTTGCGGACTAGAAATTCAGCCTGGCCCGGACGTTGACAGTTCTCGGCGTCAACCTCGTAGGCACGCGCGTCCAGATGCCGGCCGCGTCCGGAATCCAGGAATAGGAGACCGTATTCGTCATGTCGAAGACGTTCAGAATTTCGAATGTGACCTCCAGCCCAAGCGGCGAATCTCCTTTTCGCTCCGCCGCGACCATCTCCTTGGTCACCCCCATGTCGAATCGGAAATACCGCGGATATCGGGCCGAATACCGATCACCCGGGGCCTGAACCAGCAGGTTGCCCACCTGGGCGCCCGGGATCGGCGGCGTGTACGGGAGGCCCGAGCCGAACAGCGTGCGCATGTGGAGCCGCCACGTGGGGTCGTTCGGGATGTAGTCCTGCAGGTAGATCGAGATGGTGTGGCGCTGATCCGTGGGTCTCGGGACGGAGCCGACGGTGTGTTCGTCCGAGAAGCCCGGCAGGAACGCTTCGGTAGCGTGGAGGAAGCTGTAGTTGACCCAACTCTCCATCCCTGGCACGAATTCTCCCCGTAGTTGGAGATCCAGTCCGGACACGCGCGCCGTGGCGTCGTTGTCGCCCGAATAGCGGACACGCACATTGTCGATGTCGTACGAGATCAGGTTCGAAACGCGCTTGTGGTACGCCTCGGCCCTGAATACAAACTGGAGGCGCGGCAGGAAGTATTCGACGCCGGCCACGAACTGGTTGGAGCGTTGTGCCTTCAGGCCGCGGTTCAGGGCGCCCAGGATGGTCTCGCCAATTTCCGGCTTGCCCCGGAGTTCGCGATAGGAGGGACTCTGGTAATAGACCCCCCAGGACCCGAGCAATTGCGTGTTCGCGTCCAGGCGATACCGCACGGTAAAGCGCGGCGAGACGGTCCACTCCTCGTTGAAGTCGAAGTAGTCCGCCCTCAGCCCGCCCGTGACCACAAAGCCGTCCAGTGACGGATGGGGCAGCGAGACCGCATCCTGCACGTAGACCGCCGCGCGCATCGCACCCAGCGTGGCGGCATCGCTCAGGCTGTCCGATACAATCCGAACCGCCTGGCCGTTGGTGGCGCGCCCGGAGATCACGGACTTCTCCTCGATCCGGTCTTCGAAGGTCAGATCGCGGGCCTGCCAGCCCGTCTCCACAGCGTGACTTCCCGCCAGCATCGTGTAACGCCCGGAGGCAGTTAGCGTGCGGACGGCCACGCGGTTGTCGGCGGCATCTTCCTGGCGAGAGGTCCCGCGCGGGAAAAGTCCCTCGCCCGGCTGTGGGTTGGCAGCGCCGGGGTCCACCTGATAGAGGATGGCTGATCCCGAGAGCTCAAAGCGTTCCGTTTCTTCCGTATCGAAAATGCTGATGTCATGTTCGGCCCGGATCCGCCCAATCGGATTCGAAAGTCGCAGCCCCGCGAAGTTGGTCTGGTACCCATCGACCTCCTCGTTGCCCGCGTCGTACTGGATGAACATGGACTGGAGGTTCGAAGGCGCCAGATCCGAGTTCTGGCTGATCGTTCCGAAGAACGTCCGCCGAGCGTTGGGGTCGAGCGTGAACGTGTGTTTGGCCCGGATGCCGATGGCCTCAACCAGGACGTCCTTGGATGGGCGCCACCGCAGGCTGCCCTGATAGTCCGAGAAGTCGGGGTCGTACTCGCCCTGCAACTCCTGTGTGCCGAAGAAGCGGCGCGGGCGCGCTCGGCGAATTCCCGCAAGCCACCCCAGCTTTCCGCCCGCCAGCGATCCCCCGGCAGACATACCCGCGTCCAGAAGGGAAGCGTAGACGGAGCCGGTTGGTTTGACCGGGTCATCCTCCGTCTGCCGGTATCCCACGTCGACGGCCGAAGCCAGCTTCCCCCCATATCGTACGGGAAAGCCCCCCGAATAAAACGTGATGCTCTCCGCGAGCTCGCCGTTCATCAGACTGAGGCCCTCCTGCTCACCCTGCCTGGGGCGGAAAGGGAGGAAAATCTCGAAGCCGTTGATAAAGAAGAGATTCTCGTTGAAGCCCCCGCCACGGACAGAGACCTGATTGGAGAGCTCGTTGTTGGTCACCACTCCCGGCAAGACTTTCAGCGCGCGGGCCACGTCTCGGACCGGCGTCGGGATGTCGCGGGCGGCCTTGGGCGAGAGTTGGAACACGCCAGCGGCAACCACAACGCGGGACGCCTCCACCGTGACGCCCTCCATGCCGACCGTGGCCGGTTTCAGAGTGACATTCAGTTCGGAGCGTGTCCCGAAGCGGATCGAGACCGTGTCCATCCGGGCTTCAAACCCGATGGCGGAGAAGCGGAGCACGTAGGTGCCGTCCGGCATTCGCAGCACCCAGCCGCCGTCCGTGTTGCTGGCCGTGCCGAAGTTCGTGCCCGCCACCAGGACTGTGGCGCCCGGGATGGGTTCACCCGTGTCAGACGTGCGAACCGTGCCGATGGCCTCGCCCCACTGCTGCGCTTGCGCGGGCAGAGACACCATCGCCAAAAATATCAGAGCAGCCAACTGCCGCATAAACCCTCGCTCAGGACGAAACCAGTTCCAATCAGTAAACAGTATCGGTTGTCCGGGAGCGGTGTGTAGCTGGGATGTTGGTGGGCGGTGCTTACGCCAAGTTGAGCCATCCTACCGCCGTCATGAGGTAGAGTTCGGCGAGGGGGAGCAGGATTCCGAAAAGAGCGCCGAGGAGGACCTGGTTTCGGGTGTGGGCGCCGGCGGCTACGCGGGACCACATTACAAGTGGGGTGGCTGCTGCGGCGGCGAGGGCGAATGTTGTTGGGAGGCCGGCCTCGGTGGCTATCCAGAGGCTCATCGCGGCGGTCGCTGCGATGGAGGCGGAATGGATGGAGATCTTTGTCTGGGTGTTGATCAGGGCGAGGAGCATAGAGTTGACCGGGAAGACCAGCAGGAGGGCGGGGATTACTGCTGGTTGGGGCCAGTCAATCTGCGTGGCTGCTATCACGGCGGCGATTCCGAAGGCCATCGCCCAGAGGAACGCGGGGAGGCGTTTGGTGCCGTCTCTTACTTCGAGCGTTTTGGCTTGGCCGGTGAGGACCATGCGGATGATCAGGATCAGGGGGAGGATGCTGAGGAATACCAGGGCGATGCCGGCGGCTTTCTGGACTGCTGCGCTCGGCCACGCCAAGCCGGCCGCCACCCACCAGAAGAAGAGGGGGGGGAGGAGGAAGGGGGAGATGACGTAGCCGATGGCGGTGGCCAAGCGGCGGACCGCTGAGGCCGAGCCCGTCTCTGCCATGGCCTAGTAAGCCCGAGCCCAATAAACCCTCCGCTCCGACCCCCCCTCACTAACAGGATCAACGCCCGGCTCCGAGACTCCGCCCAGCGGCACGCACCGAATAGTAGCCTTAGTCTCCGCCTTAACCCGCGCCTCAGTCTCCGCCGTCCCATCCCAGTGCATCAGCACAAACCCGCCAGGCCCGTCCAGTACCGCCTTAAACTCGTCGTAAGTATCAACGGAAGTGGTATTAGCAGCCCGAAACGCCAGCGCCCGCTCAAACAACCCCGTCTGAATAGCCTCCAGCGTAGACACAACGTGCCCCGCCAGCCCCTCAATAGGCACGCTGGACTTGGAGCGATCATCCCGCCGAGCCATCTCCACAGTCCCCGCAGCCACATCCCGAGGTCCAATAGCCAGCCTCACCGGCACGCCCTGGACCTCATACTCATTGAACTTCCACCCCGGCCGATGCCCCTCGCGGTCATCCAGATAAACCCGAACCCCCGCGTCTCGAAGCGAAGCCTCAATAACAGAAGCCGCCTCCAGCACCGCAACCCGATCCGCGTCCCCGCGAGAAATCGGCACAATCACCACCTGCGTAGGCGCCAGCTTCGGCGGCATCACCAGCCCCTGGTCATCGGAGTGGGTCATAATCATCGCCCCGACCAACCGGGTCGAAACCCCCCATGACGTCCCCCAGACATACTCGAGCTCGTTCTCGCGATTCTGGAACTGGCAATTGAACGCCTTCCCAAAGTTCTGGCCCAGGAAGTGAGACGTCCCGGCCTGCAGCGCCTTGCCATCCTGCATCAGCGCCTCAATACAATACGTCTCCGCGGCCCCTGCAAACCGCTCGCTGGCCGTCTTGACGCCCTTGATCACGGGCATCGCCATATACTCCTCAGCGAAGGTGGCGTAGACGTCCAGCATCCTAACGGTCTCCTCCAGTGCCTCTTCCCGCGTAGCATGCGCGGTGTGCCCTTCCTGCCACAGGAACTCCATGGTGCGCAGAAACATGCGGGTTCGCATCTCCCAGCGGACCACGTTATTCCACTGGTTGATGAGAATGGGCAGGTCTCGCCACGACTGGATCCACTTGGCGTAGGTGTCCCAGACAATGGTCTCGGAAGTCGGACGCACGATGAGGTTCTCCTCCAGCTTGGAGGCGGGATCCACAACCAGGTCATCGCCATCAATCATCAGGCGCGAGTGCGTCACAACGGCGCACTCCTTGGCGAAGCCCTCCACATGGGCTGCCTCCCGCGCCAGGAACGACTGGGGGATGAAGATGGGGAAGTAGGCGTTCTTGTGGCCGGTGGCCTTGAACATTCCGTCCAAAGCGGCCTGCATGTTCTCCCACAGCGCATACCCGTTGGGCCGAATGATCATGCAGCCCCTGACGGGGGAGTAGTCGGCCAGCTTTGCGTGACGGACCACGTCCAGGTACCACTGTGAGTAGTCAGTCGCGCGAGGGGTTATTGCGTCGGCCATAGTGTACGAGAGTCAGAACATCGTGTGAGGGAAGTCGCATACATACGCGCGTCCTGAGCCGTTCCCCCCGACGGGGCGGGTCTTTGCCGTATTTTCAACGCCTTCCGCGCTGCCCGTATCTGGGCGCAAAACTCGTCAAGCCAGCAGAGCATCACGCCAACCACGCCCGCGCCCTTCCGTCAGGCATACTGTACACTCACTGATCCCTAAACAGTACATCTCCAGACCAAGGGTGTCCAAAACGGGTGGTTCCGGGCCCATCCAAGCGAATGGCTGGGTCTTTGCCGTATTTTAACTACACACGGAAAACGCCCGCAACGAAGTGATTTCACCAGTTTCCCAAAAGATGACCGATAAAAGTGGTAGGGCAGTGCAAATTAACCTCATCGCCGGTCGTTTACGGTAACATTTTGGTATGTCACCGAGTAGCAACCCTCAAGAAATGACACGAACCGCCATGCAGACCCTGCAAACATCCTCGCCCCGGTTCCTTTATTCGATCCTGCCGCTCCTGGCGGCCTTCCTCATGACCGGCTGCTACACGCAGATGGCCATGGTGGATTACGATGACTACGACGATAACGCCGACGTCGAAGTCTACGAGGAGTACGATGACGACGGAAATCGCATCGCCACCGAGGTCTACTACGACGATGATGGCGACAACTGGTACAGTCGTCCAGGCGCCTACTCGAACTACTTCGGACGCTACTACGATTCGATGTACCGGAATTGCTGGGATTATCTGTGGTGTGACTATCCCACCTCCTACGTCTCGATTGGCTTTGGTTATGGGTACGGCGGTCGGTACAACCCTTGGGGCGGTTTCGGTGGATACGGCTACTCGCCCTTCGGCTACGGACACGGATTTGGCAGCTACGGCGGTTACGGTTACGGTAGCTACGGCGGTTACGGTTACGGTAGCTATGGCGGTTACGGCGGGTATGGTGGTTACGGCGGTTACGGCGGGTATGGCGGGTATGGTGGGTATGGTGGTTTCGGCTCTCCTTACCGCTCGACGGGTCAGGCCATTGCTCGCAATGGCGGCACGTATGGACCGCGTGGCAGCACGATGGGCCGCGGCGGTGTGGCTTCCACCACAAGCGGCACCCGGGGAGTCACTCGCGGCGGTCGCGACGGCAGTTCTTTGGACGGCACGCGCAACATCGTGAGGAGCGGCTCAGCTTCATCGGCAGCCAAGGGTAGCGCCACCCGCTCGACGCGCGGCTCGGTAACCCGGGATGGATCATCCGCTGCGACCCGCGGCACCACCAGGTCTACGTTTGGGTCTTCCTCCAGCGGAACGACGCGGTCGTCGAGCACGAGGGGCACAACGCGAGCCACAAGCAGAGGCACCAGCACAAGCTCAAGCCGAGGCACCAGTACGACCAGAGGCACCAGCACGACCTCAAGCCGGGGCACCAGCACCAGCAGGCGCACCAGTTCTGGCACCAGCACTTCCCGCGGCACGAGCACGCGCTCTTCGTCCAGCAGAGGGACATCCACGCGATCAACCTCAACCCGGCCGAGCACGCGAACATCCCGGGCCCCAAGCACGCGAACATCCCGGGCTCCAAGCACGCGGACCTCACGGGCTCCAAGCACACGGTCTTCCGGCAGCAGCTCCCGCAGCACGGGCAGCTCAACCCGGTCCTCCGGCAGTAGCTCTAGAAGCAGTGGCAGCTCAACCCGGTCCTCATCGCCGCCAGCCTCCCGCAGCAGCGGCAGCTCAACGCGGTCCTCCGGCAGCAGCTCCAGAAGCAGCGGCAGCTCAACCCGGTCATCATCGCCGCCGGCCTCCAGAAGCAGCGGAAGCGCAACCCGCTCCTCCGGCAGCTCCGGCAGCTCCGGCAGCAGCTCCAGCAGCGGTTCCACAACCCGGCGAGGCTCGCGCGGCGGTACGCTCTAGGCAGCCGCGTAGTCTAGCATCTGTCAACCTATTTTGATGACGCCAATGGGTGAGTTGCGTCGCTACGACACCCGCCCTTCAACGGTACTTCCAGACTCAACGTCCATGAAAGCCAAGTCTTTACCGATCGCCCTGGTGGCATTCGCTCTATCCCTCGGTGGTCTGTTGGCCCCTGCAGCTGTGGCGCAGACGGGCGCTGACGCATATCGCATTTCTAAGCGTCTGCCGCTGTCCTCACCGATCCTGATTGGATCTGCGGGCGTGGGCGCGGCGGGTCGCGGTGATCTCGCGGACATCTTTCGCAATCCAGCCGGATTGGGGCTGCTGGACCGCGGCGCATTCTCGCTGAGTCTGAACACCACCAGTGTTCAGGACGACGCCATCTTCTCGACGGTTGGAGGGCCGAGTTCGGCCTCGACCTCCGAGCTGAACACGACCCAACTGGGCGACCTGTCCTACGCGTACAAATTCCCCACAAGCCAGGGGTCGATGGTCCTGGGCTTCGGTGTCTCGCAGGTTTCCAGCTTTCAGCGCTCGCTTCGTTTCGACGGGGAAAACGGCCTGAACTCGCTCACAGACTTCCTGATGCCGCTTTCAAACGAATTCAGTCTGGTTGAGGACGGGGGAGAGACGTTCCCCGAGTTCTCGCGCCCATTGTCGTTCATCGGTTTCGAGACCTATGCCATCGACCTGAATGCCGATGCGGTTGCTGCGGGAGACGCGGTTCCGTTCTCGCCGGCGGTCTCGTTCGGCAGGGTGCAGCAGTCGGGCCTGGTCTCGGAAGAAGGGAGCGTCCAGGAATTCGCCCTTGCCGGGGCCATGGAAGCAGCCGAAGGCGTGATGGTGGGCGTCAGCCTCAACGTCCCGTTTGGGCGCTACCAGTACACGCGCATCCTGGACGAGGATGATGTTTTCAACGACAACGACGGGACCAACGGAACAACGGACTTCGACTACCTGACCTTTACGGAAAGCTTCGAATCCCGCCTGGTTGGCATCAATCTGCGCGCCGGCGTTTCGGCGGAGGTCTCTGATAACGTCCGCGTCGGCCTCTCGGTCGAGACGCCCACGTACTACTCGATATCGGAAGACTTCGACACCACGCTCCTCACCGGGTTCGACAACGGAGATTCCTATGCCTACGGAGATGCCTTTGACGAGGACGAAGGCCGCGGCTCTTTCGACTACGACCTCCGGTCACCCTGGCGTCTGGAAGCAGGCGTAGCGTTTGACAGCGGACCGTTCTCACTCTCGGGCGACCTGGAGTTCGTTGACTGGTCCCAGATGGAATTGGACTCGCGCGACTTCTCGTTCGCCGAGCAGAACCTGGATATCCGGCGGAGTTTTGAGTCCACGGTCAACGTGAGAATTGCGGCGGAGTACCGCATGGACAAATTCCAGCTCCGGGGAGGCTTCGCGGGTTATCCCGATGCACGGACATCCAGCGCCGGCCTTGATCGCGACCGCGGAGTAGTCTCCCTTGGCTTCAGCTACCTGGTCAACAGGCAGTTCGCCTTTGATTTTGGCGTCATGGCCGAGGTATTCGAGGACCAGTACAGCCCCTACGCAGAAGTAGACAACGCCCCGCTAGTCAGCGAGGAGTTGACCAGGGGTTACGTGTCCTTGGGTGTGCGCATGGGGCTCTAGGGCCCCAACGCAGGCCCGCCCGGCCCGGGCGGCTAGGTGTCGATGTTCTTCTTCTTCAGAAAGAACACGCCCTCGCGCCCCGATGTCACCACGATCACGCCGCTCTTGAAGTACGGGTACGATGACCAGGCGCCCAGGACGGGCGAGCTGTCGTTCTTGCCGTACGGGACGGTATCGAAGAAGCCCACCTCGACGGGCGCCTCCCGGTTGGTGATGTCGATGATGCGGAGTCCCGCCTGGTAGTTGGTCTGGTACATCAGGTTGTCCTTGATGTACAGATTGTGGTCGATGGCGTTGTCTTCCGCGAAATATTCGTCGCTGAGTACGGGGTCATCGAGGTCAGTCAGGTCGAAGATGAGCGTGCGGGTGGCGTCCACGAGTCCGGAAGCCTCATCTCCCTCGTCGTTGAGATAGAAGTAACGGTGCTCCTCGTCGAACCATCCCTGATGGGCGTAGGCGACGTTCGGGTACACGGCCATCGAAATGGCGGTGGGATTGCTTTTGTCGGTCACATCGGCAATCGAGAGGGCGGTGCCGTTGGACGACAGACACACTTCACGCCCGCTATAGTCCGGGTCCGGGCCGTGGTAAGAGACGCACTGGGCGTCGTGTGTCGTGCCCGATCCGCCTCGTCCTGTCCGGCGGTCCGCAAAGCAACCGGCGAAGACAGGGTTGGCGGGATCGCGAACGTCAATCATGTGAAGCGCGCCGCCGCAGCTCTCGCCTCCGGAATCGCTGCCCACAGCATAGGCGAAGCCGGATTCTTCGTTGATCACAATATTGTGCGAGCTGAAGACGCCCTTATAGATGGCGGTTTCTTCGAACTCCACGGGTGCATCGGTCACATCGCGAAGCTGCCGGAGATCGAAAATCTGCATGTGATGAGCCCCGGCGCCGTCCGCCACGATGAATGCGTGGTCCTTGTAGACCTTCATGTCGCGCCACAGGCTTTGATTGGCAGTCGCCGTTTTCGCCAGATTACCCAGATATACGGGGTTGTAGGGGTCGCTGAGGTTAACGAACGACGTGCCGTCGGTGCGCCCGATGATGGCATACTCGCCGCCGGTCTCGGGGTCTTCCCATCCCCAGACATCGTTCATCTGAATGCCTCGGCCGGCGCCGACGTCGCCGCGGGTCAGAAAGCTCATCATGTCCACCTCGGAGCACGCAAACCCTCCGGCCTTGTCATCCTCGCACTCGGAGGCAGCACCCACCACGGAGTCGAACTTCCCGGAGTCGTGGAAAACCATCTGGGGCGAAGACCATCCTGCCTCGGTAGCCAGGTAGATATACGCGACGCCCTCGAAGTTGTCTTGACCGTTCGCACCGGCCACGGCCAAGTTGCCGGCGGCTGCCAAGGCGCCCCCCATTCCAGAACGGAAGTGAACGGCTTCGGGCTGCTCGATTTCGGTGGTCACCATGCGTCCGGTCTCGGGATCGGGTGTGAACCGGTACAACCCGCCTTCCCGCGCGCCAACGCCCGGGGCGCCAACCAGTACCTGATTGCCACCGAAGGCCAAGGCACTGCCAAATCCTTCGCCAGACCGGGAATCGAACGGTGCCATCTTGCTGTTGAGGGCCCACTCCGCATCCTCGGCGGCGCGTTTGAAGGACAAGGCGGACCCTGTCAGTGCGTCTCGCCCGGGCGCGCCGATGCCCAGATAGTCGAAGGCCACCAGGACCGATGAACCAAAGCCGTCACCCTCCAGGGGGGCCGGGTGCGTCACGATTCCGAAATCCGTCCACATGCCGGTCGCGCCGTCAAATTGCAGGGTCTGGACCATGCCAGCCCTCTCGTTGACACCTGGAGCGCCGATGGCCGCGCGGGTCCCGCTGACCGACAAGGCCGTTCCGTACCCGTCGTCCGGGGCGGGTTCACTAGCCGCGAAGGTGCCGGAGGGGACCCAGGAATACCCATCGTCAGACCTGAAGGCGTGAGCCGAACCGGTTTCGCCCTTTCCGCCGCCAGCACCCACCAACAAATGACCCGAGGAATAGGCCACGTGGCCACCAAAACCCATCTCCTTGGAGGTCAGGACGGCAATCTGGGACCAGTCCCCGCTGTCCGTCTTTCGAAATACATACACACGGGACGCCTGGGGCGCGCCCACGATCACGGTATTTCCATCGCCCGCCAGGGCCCGCCCGAAGCCGTCGGCCGCGTCACCTCCTGCAGAGAGGGTTGCCGAAAGGCCATAAGCACCGTCGGCCCCGGCAGAGAAGACGTAGCTGCTGCCGGGCAGAAGCAGGTTGCGGCCTTCGCCCACAATGACATCGTCCCCGGCGATGGCGACGGAGGAGCCAAATTGGAGCGCGTATTGCGCGGAGGTGGTCGGGACTACCGCGAACAGGGCGGCAAGAACGAGGACGAAGGAAAGAACGCGGTTCATGGGGGTGGGGGAGGTGTTGAGCACTCACAGTACGCGCTACTACCGCACAGGTCAATATTCCTGCCTCCGCCCGGGCCGCCGCCTTTGCCTAAGGGCCCGCTTCTGCGGCGGCCGCGGCGCGCCGAGCGTTCATCAGCCTGAAGAAGGCCTGCGCGTTGCGGCGGTGTTCGCCAAGCGTTCGGCTGAAGATGTGCCCGCCATCGCCCTTCGCCACGAAATAATAATAGCGGTGCGACTCCGGCCTGAGCACCGACTCAATGGAGGACCGGGAGGGATTCGTGATCGGTCCGGGAGGCAGGCCGCGGAACAGGTAGGTGTTGTACGGATGCTGGAGTTTGTAGTCGCGATTGAAGAGGCGGCGCTTGCCGCCTTCAAGCTCGATGAGCGCAAACTGGATGGCGGGATCAGCCTGCAGCGCCCAACGATCCCTGAGCCTGTTGAGGTATACGCCGGCGATGGTCGGCTTCTCGTCGGTCAGGCTGGACTCCCACTCCACGATGGCCGCCATGTTGACGACCTCCTCCGGTGTGAGCGGGACACCGGGCATCCCTGGCGCGCCCTCGGCGGCCTTGGCATAGAAGGCGTCAAACGTCTTCTTGATCTCCGTGATCACGGCCTTGGGCGAGGTCTCCCAATAGAAGAAGTATGTGTCCGGAAGCAGATAGCTGAAGAGATGGAGCGTGTCCGTACCCAGGCTCATGGCAAACTCGGTGTCGCTCAATGCGGCTCGGAAATCCTGTTCGGAGAAGGCCATATTGGCGGCAGCCGCTCGCGACAAGAAGTCCTTTCTACTTCCTGAGCGCACCGTCAGTCGTACCGGCGTCTGTTCTCCCCGCCGAAGTTTGCCGAGGATGTCGATGTTGGACATGCCAGAGGCCAGCGTGTAGTGGCCGGACTTGATCTGGTTTCCCCAGCCGGTACCGCGAGCCACCGCATCAAACGTCCAGCGCCGATCCAAAATCCCGACCGCCTCAAGGGAATCCTGGACGGCCTCCAGAGAGGAGCCCGATGGGATCAGAACGGACTTCTCATCCTCGAACACGCGGGTGTTGGAGGCAAACCCCATCCAGGCACCCGTTGCCGCAGCCAGACCACCAAGTACAAAGAGGGCGGCAAAAATCTTCCAAATCGTTCGGCTCATTCCTGCGGGTGTTGCGGTCTATTTGTCTTCAGAACGCTCGTCTGGCGTACCGGGTTCGTCCTGCATGGAGCGCCGTTCCAGGGACCGGATTTCGTCGATGATCCGCTCAAAAAGATGCTGCACGGCCGCGTCCGGGAGCGGGCCCTCGTTGCTCCCCCGGACGTTGGCAATGACCTCCTCTTCCCGGCTGGGAACGTACACGGGAAGGCCAAGGCGTTTCTTCATCTGACCAATCTCATTGGCGCAGGTAGCCCGTTCGTTGAGGAGCGTCAGCAGCAGTCTGTCCAGGAGGTCGATGCGGTCCCGCCAGCCGCCAAGCGCCTCGCCGATTCCCCCGGTCGGTCGGTCGGGAAGGAGCGCGCGCAGCTTGGCCTGGATCTCGGACTCGTTGTTCTTCGCGCTCATAGTTTGAGGCCGGGCTCTGCGGCGAGCGAGAGTGGACTGATGCGGCCCGCCTGTAGTTTCCAGTGGCCCGCCATCGCAATCATGGCCGCGTTGTCCATGCAGTACTGTATTTCCGGAACGCTCACGGTCAGCCGTTCCTTTTGGGCGAGGGCGTCCACGGCGGAGCGAAGTCCCGTATTGGCCGACACGCCGCCAGCCAGCGCAATGTCCTTGATTCCCGTCTGTTTTATGGCGCGCGCCAATCCGCGGACCAGCATTTCGACAGTGGCTGCCTGAAAGGAGGCGCAGAGGTCGTCCAGATGTGTCAAAAGGTGCTGCGCCCTGTCCTCGTCCGAGAACTTGTTGAGGTAGTACAGGACTGAGGTCTTGATGCCGCTGAAGGAGAAGTCGATGCCCTTGAGATGCGTGCGGGGGAATCGGACGAACTCCGGATTTCCGGCCGCGGCCCGCCGGTCTACCTCGGGGCCGCCCGGATAGGGGAGACCCAGGAGCTTACCCACCTTGTCGAATGCTTCGCCCGCCGCATCGTCCCGGGTCCGTCCGAGCGTCTCGTACGAGAAGTCTTCTTCCACCCGCACCACTTGTGTGTGTCCGCCCGAAACGATCAGACAGAGAAACGGGAGCCGAGGCTGGGTGTCACCCAAAAAGAGCGAGAAGAGGTGCCCCTCCAGGTGGTTCACCCCGATAAGCGGCTTGTCCAACGCCCAAGCGAGTCCTTTCGCAAAGCTCAGGCCAACCAACAACGACCCTGCAAGCCCTGGTCCGTGCGTGACCGCGATCGCTTCGACATCGTCGTAGGACTTCCCGGCCTCCTGAAGCGCCTGCCTGACCACGGGCACAATCAAGCGCTGGTGATCGCGCGAGGCCAGTTCCGGTACGACACCGCCAAATTGGGTATGTACCGGTTGAGAGGAAACCACGCTGGACGCGAGTACCCCGTCCACCACCACGGCGGCGGCGGTGTCATCACAAGATGTTTCTATGCCTAGAATCATGCCCAAATATCCGCGCCCAAGGGCCTGATAAATACCCTGAGAGAAGTCGCTATCCCATGAACTAAAAGCCGAACTGTTACGTTATTGACAGACGGCCCCAGTGCCATCTATAATACGGTACGGCCGGATTCGGCCGCCAAAACATCGCCATAACCTCATGCGACACGCTTTTTTTGTTGCCTGTATGCTCCTGCTGGTCTTTGGGACCGCGCCTGCTTCAGCTCAATTGCGGACCGAGGCGACGCATATTGACGCCCCCGTCCGTCTTTACGACACCGGCGGCAGCGGGTTTTCGCTGAACAAGTACTTCAGCCCGGCCCACTTTCAGATGAGCCACAGCATTGAGATGTCCAGCTCGTCATACGGCGGGAGTCTGGGCATGTACACCAATTCGATGGCCTGGCAGTTCTCAGACAAGCTGGCCGCGCGTGTAGATGTGGCAATGGCCTACGCGCCGGGTGGAGAGGGTAGCACAACCGGCATGTTGTCCAACAATGCCCTGAATGGTCAGGGAGGGCGCATATTCCTTCGGAATGCGGAAGTGGCCTATCGCCCTACAGAGAACTCGATCATCCAGTTCTCGATCCAGCAGAATCCGTACGGGAATCATATGTCTCCCTACGGCCAGTATGGCTCACCTTACGGGTACAACCGGTATGATCAGTCCGGATTTGGTGGGCGTTATGGATACAACCGCGGCTCTGGCGCGTCATTGTTCTGGAAGTCCAATACCGGCGGCAAATAACAGCCAGCAGCGTCGGAAAGGCTCTCAGCGGAGCGTCACAGCGGCCTGGAAGCGCGCGTCGAACGTTCACGGACCCGCCCCGCCTCGCGTGCGTTTCATGGGCATGAGAGAATCTGCCTAGCAACGGATGGGAATCGCTTCCGAGCGCGCACGAAACATGGGCCTGAACATCGGGCTCGCGGTAGCCGCCCTTGCGGCTGTGGCGCTTATGTACGCATTTGTTGTCCGCTGGACCGGACCCGACCGCGCCCCTTTCGGGCGGGCAGTCGGCGATCTGGGTGATATCATTCAAGTTGATGTCCGCAACGGCTGCGGAGTTACGGGTCTGGCCGGACGCATGACCGAATATCTCCGCGACCACGGATTTGACGTGGTGGAAGAGGGCGATCATACGTCATTTGGTGAGTCCTCTACCTTCATTCTGGACCGCGTGGACAATCCTCGAGCCGCCGAGGCACTTGCTCGGGCGGTTGGTCTGGGGCCAGATCGGGTTCGTCAGGAAATACGGGCCGACTATTTTTTTGACGCTACTATCGTTATCGGCGCGGATTACGCTGCCGTTCATCCTTTCGCGGAGGCCGCAAAAGACGGCCCCCTCACTCCCTGTCCATGAGTTCAATTCCAAACATACTACTGCGTAAAGAAAACGCCCCCACCCGCCAAACCCAGAATCCCGTCAGAAAATTGGCTGCAGCAGCCGTTGACGCGGCCCTGGACAAGAAGGGGCTCGACGTACTTGTGATGGACATGGACGGCGTTTCCGGTGTTGCCGACATGTTTGTGGTCTGTACCGGCGAATCTGAGCTCCAAGTCAAGGCGATTGCCGACGAGGTGGTAGAGTCGATACGCGAGAAGTACGGCGAAAAACCGTGGCACAGAGAAGGCCTGGAGCACAAGCAATGGATTCTCCTGGACTACGTGGACCTCGTCGTACACGTCTTCAACAGGGAACTCAGGGACTTCTATAGCCTTGAGAGACTCTGGGGCGACGCGCCCCAAGAGGGAATCGGCGACGAGGGCACCTCGGCCGACATCAAACTTCTACACCCCGAGGGGGCATGAGAGCACTTCTGTTGGGACTTCTGACGGCTGGCCTGGTGGCAGGGTGTACATCCGTTCGCCAGGAAACCCCGGATCCCGACGGAGAATTTGGCACACGCGTCACCGAGCAAGAGGACGGACGGATTACGACGGTAATTGGGCCAGAGGACGGCACTGAGGTCTACCGATACGCGGATGCCTTCACAGACGACGTCCGGGTTCGCCCCGAGCCCGAGTCTTCTGAGCCAGTTGCGGTCGAGGTTCTCATCAAAGGTGCGTTCCCGGATTCCTGCACAGAATTGCACGAGGCGGGTCAAACCCGCGCCGGGAATATCGTCAATGTGACCCTCCGCACGCGCCGGCCCCAAGGCGCACTGTGTGCCGCTGTCATCAAACCCTACCGCTTCTATCTCCTGCTGGAGGGTGGCTTCGCGCCCGGGCCGTACACGGTAAAGGTGAACGGTGGTGCGCATCCCTTTGAAGTGAAAGCTCCACAAACCAAGTGAACATGAAACGTGTGTTACTGGTCGGTACGACCTGTCTGATAGCCCTGATGATTCCGTTCGAGGCCAGAACCAATTCTACTGGGGCACCCCCCGGCCGCACCGGCTCGCCTGCCGAGGGCGGATTGACGTGCAACTCTTCAGGATGTCACTCGGGAAGTACCACCAATTCGGGTAGCGGCTCCATTTCCGTGGCCGGACAAACGAGCTACGTGGCCGGACAAACAGTGCCTCTGTCCATCACAGTGGAGGAGGAAGGCGTGCAGCGCATTGGCTTTCAGGTCAGTGCGATCAACAACAGCACCGGGGCGCACGTTGGTAGGTTTAACCTCGTCGTCGGAAGCCAAACCAAATTTGCCAGCAGCTCCGAGAACTACGTAACCCATGCCAACGCTCCGACGGGAATGTCCTCCCGCACGTTCGAAATCGAATGGGTCGCGCCGGCCTCGCCCGTCGGTATCGTGATGTTCTACATCGCCGGGAATGCCGCCGACGGCGGCGGCTCGCAGGTGGGCGATCATATTTACACAGCGCAATACCCGCTGGCAGAATCCGCGACCGGTACCGAGACCGAGCCGCTGCCATCCCACTTCGCCGTGACTTCGGCCTACCCGAACCCGGTCGCCGATCAAGCGATGGTGGCCCTAAACCTGCCTGCGCCTGACGGGCTGACCGTGCGCGTGCTGGACCTCCTCGGCCGTGAGGTCAGCTCGCGGCGGTATGCGTCGCTAGGCGCGGGGAGCCATGAGCTGCCGGTTTCTGTGTCTGGGCTTGTGCCGGGGTCTTATCTGGTCGTGGTTCAGTCCACGTCCGGGCGTATTGCAAGCCATCAGCTGGTCGTCACTCGCTGATAGAACTTGTGCCCATGGCTTGTTTGGAGCGTCCCCCGGGCCCCGCGTAGCCAGGTGCTGGATTCGCCGCCGAGCTGGTGCCCATGGCTTGTTTGGGGCGTCCCCCGGGCCCCGCGTAGCCATGTGCTGGATTCACCGCTGAGTTGGGTCGTACAGGCTCCAATGGCCCGGGGGACGCCCCAAACAAGCCCCACACGGGTTCGCCGGGGCATCCGCCAGATCGCGATAAGGTCGGCGGCGTGGCAAAGGCGCGCATACAGGTCGCCCCGGGCCCCTGCGTGCGAACGCTCGGCGCGCGTGACCTTCGTGGGCGACAGGCCGGCAACTCAGCCGTCACTGGCTGGATTGGTTAGGCCGGATCTCTCGGACTGCCCTGCCAGTCTACCAGCTCGGCCAGATGGCGGCTACTTTGCGGGTCTGTCTAATCACGACGATGGTCTTCTCCCCTTTTCCTCGCACTACCAGCGTTGCTCCTGGGCCAAGTTCCGTCAACTCATCAGCTGAGGAATCTCTCAACACATTCCCGACGGCTCTTGAGATGATCCAGCAAGCGACGCGAGTGATTGGCCCGTTGGCAGCGTAGATCTCATCAGCGAAGCCGAAAATGCTTGAGCGGATATTGTCCATTGCGGTGGTGGGCGACGAGACGGAAGCCGCTCCGGACTACCTTGTTGCTCGACCACGGTTTCCCTTAGCCCCGGGGCGAACTCGCGGTGGCGAACTAAGCCCTGCACCACGTTCCGAGTCGTCCTATCCGCAAACGCTCCACTACTCACGAAATAGAGCGCTTTGTTGTGACCCCGCTTGGGTTCGAACCAAGGACCCTCTGATTAAAAGTCAGATGCAATAGGATCGATAAGGGCTTGTGTCGCAACATTGTATGGCGAATCTATGGTCGGCTAATGAGCATATGCGCATACAGGTCGCCCCAGGCCCCTGCGAATGCTCGGCGCGCGTTACCTTCGTGGGCGGGGACGCACGTCATTTCACATGATTTGTTTTCATCCAGAGAAGCAGCGAGCCAAGCCAAGAGGCAGCTGACGCAGACGCCTCATGCCCATTGTAGAACCGATCTAGGATGCGAACCGCCTTTTGGTCGTCAAGTAAGTCTGACTCCCGCACCCACGCAGAGCGAACTGTGTCGAAGAGGAGTTCGCGAACCTGCGGAGTATTCCAAAACGTCGGTGGTTCGATGGATTGTGGAGTCACAGCTCTGGTGTATAGAGGGTGCAACACCGACGGAAGAGAGAACGGGATGCAGTACTGACCCTTCGCCAAGCGTAGGTCGGCAAGACGTGTGTCCCATCTTTTGATTCTTCTCTTGTACGCACTTCCTCCGGCGCGGGAGCTTCTCCGGAGCTTCAGGAGACCAGACACAAATGGCTCTTGGGCCAGCGGCATTATTGATGGTGCATGGGAATCCATCCAGCTCTGTGTGAGTCCAAAAAAATTCTCGCGCCGAAGCGTGGCTGCCAAAACGTCCTCTGGTGCGGGTCCGGGCACACCGAGCAACCACTCGCGAAACAGCCTCAAGGATGCGTCAATGCCCGCGTTCATTTGAGTGATCGCGGCCGGGCGGAAGGCATCTACGCGCGGAAACGCCAGGGCTCGCCGATAGGCTGCGAGAGGCACGGACTGCAGCCGCTCTCGGAGCCTAAGTATCTCGATGCGTCGATAAAACTGGCGTCTTGCGATCTCGCCGAATCCTCCGTCTACGATAACAGCTCCGTTCGGTATGGCGAGACCGCGGTATTGGGTGAGATGACCGGCCGCGTGCAAGGGGGGCGTACACCAGTTGTCACGAGCGTACTTAGTGAGTTCGTCCTGGGACAACTGACCTGGATTGTCCATTCTCACGTGTGTACATCTCACTCCGACGATCTGGGCCACCCTCTTCGCAAGAACCACGTCGGGAGAGGTATCAGCGCCAAAGACGAATGTCTCGAGGCCTCGCTCTGCCTTCTGCGTCAGCAGAGACAAAAGAAACCGAGAATCGAGCCCGCCCGAGAGTGAAAGCCAGATTTCGGGACCGAATCCGTCGAAGAACCTAGTCAACCAATCGAATGGCCCCTCGCTGCTCAGAGGAGGTGGACAAGCACTCGCACGACGGACCTCGGGGCGGCCATCCCTCATGGACAGGCTCATCGTGTCGGTTCCACACAGCCTTTCAACTCCCTCCACGAATATGCCACGCTCTAGTTGATTGTGGCACAGCCAGTGCGAGCCGAACAATTCCAAGTTTAGGGAGACGCTACCCGTGACTTCGGTGATGAGGTGGAGATGAGTCGAAAACACAACTCCGTCTGCGACACGACGGAGATAGATACTTCGAAGGCCGTTGTTGTCGCACTTCAGCGAGATGCCGTCACTCGTAATAAATGCTCCGGCAAACTGGCCTGGGGCCACCCCGGCCATGAGCTGGGGTAAGGCTTTTACCGCAGCGCTGGAATCGAGCAACTCGTGCCCCCCCCCTGAATTCTCAACCATCACGGTCCCGCTGACAGCGAAACGATGGGACTCTGACTGGTGCCTCAGGCACGTTGGCGACTGCTGAGGCGACAGAATGATGGCGTTTTGCCCACTGAGAAGGGCGGTTTCGTCTAGCGACGAGCCGAGCAGTCGAATCTTGGCAAGGAGGGATGCAGACCCCACGGCCCCCAGGAGCCACGAATCCCTCACTGTCCCACCTCCTGGTCGGCTCGCCGCAGGTTTCCCACAGGATTGTAGGTCATCAGAAACCAGCGGTCTCTACCCGTGCGCTCAGATTCCGGGTGTTGCCCTCGCATGCTGTCTTGCATTCCCCGTCTCCCTGAAATGGCTCGCGACAACTGCCTCTTGACAGTTCATCATGTTGCAACGGGCCAAACGTTGATCGTTTCGTCAAGGTCCGGGCGGGTGTCCTCCCGGGCCCCGCGTAGCCATGTGGTGGATTCTCTCGCGCCTGAAGTTGTGCGCTTGGCTTGTTTGGGGCGTCCCCCGGGCCCCTTCCAGCGCTCGGCGGGCGTGACCTTCCAGCGCCGGCGTGTATTTTTAAGTCGTGACCGATATTGGTGGATATCGGGCCACTGCTCCTTTAGTCATTGACTGCCACACCCCATGAAATATCTGGTTCTACTGTGCCTCTTCTTGCTTCCCGCCGCGGCACAGGCTCAACGTATGAACGAGAGTTGCTGGCCGGATGGTCTGTGTGTGTTCGAGCGTGAGAATCGCCCGGGTCAGATCGAGTTCTGGGTGGAGAATCGCTCCGAGCGAGATAGCTGGGTCCGCATCGATTTCACTGACCTGTACAACTGGCGCTCCAACGAACGACTTCCGTTTACCGGGTTGTTCACTGCCGGCAAGTCAAAGCGGGCACTGCGTTTGACCAAGCCATCCCCTCAGGAGGTATCTCGCAAGAGACGGAGGACCACGAGGCTCTTGGTGCCGGTGCCCGAAGCTGCGTGTGTAGAGGAAGTCGGATGCGTGAGCGTCTCATTCGACGACAAGG
Source organism: Rhodothermales bacterium (assembly GCA_047619685.1). Taxonomy (GTDB): domain Bacteria; phylum Bacteroidota; class Rhodothermia; order Rhodothermales; family UBA10348; genus JABDJZ01. Next base: position 92,124 of record JBLHLC010000010.1, on the reverse strand, counting down.
ACATCGTGTTCACATTCACGAATGTCTCCGAACAGAGACGGCTAGTCACCATTACCCTGACGCGGGCCGAGCTACTCCGAGTACCCGACCGACCGATCCAGGAAATGATCAAGGCAGGTGATGCTGACGAAGTCGGTCGCGTCCGAATCGAGGATATTTGGGGTGCGTGGCGATACGGATACACGTTTACCGCGGACCCCGCATCCTGACCTGAGCCACCATCCACGTCCGGACGTTGTGCCCTGGCCTGGAGGGGCGTCCTCCTGGGCTGGAGGAACGGCGAGGGAAACTAAGGTGGTTCCGGGCCTTGGGGGCCTGTTCCAAAGACGCCCAGGAGAACGCCCCTCCAGGAAGTGACGCACGGCGGATCAACGAGCGCCCACTCTACCAGCTCGGCCACATGGAGCTGGGACCTGGAACGACGTGGGTACAGTTGGAGAGTGCTCAGACCCGCTTCACCCATTTCCGACATCAGCCAAATGAAAACCTATGAACGAAGAACCCTTGACTCGGACGAGGTCATCGAAAAGGCGAGCGGCGTTCTCGTCATGGAGTCAATGCGGAAGAGGCGCCAATCCCACCAGACGTAAGGGGAAAACCCTTAACCAGTTTGCGCTGATTATTTCGTTGGCGGCTCTCGCTTCGACAGGCTGTAGCTTCATGTTGGGGGGTGACGAGGATGGCGCTTCGCGTGGCCCAGTAGCGTTGGTCGCCCTGGTGCCCGATCCGGAAGGAACCGGTGCGGTTTATCAGAGGATTGCGCTCGCGAGTTACCAGAAAAGGGAGATAACGGAATTCCTCACCCCGCCGTCCAGACGGACGCAGAGGCCACTATTCTCGCCTGACAGGCTTCAGCTCGTTTTCGAGAGTTTTGATCAAGGATCATCGCACGCCCCTCGACTGGTCTTACTCGATCTAGAGAGCAAGCGTCCGTCGCCACTTCTTGTCGTGGGGGCCGGAGGGGAGAGTGACCCCTTGTTTGGCTCTGATCCTGTCTGGTCTCTGGGAGGAGGCGGTTTTTATTACAACCTGTTCAATCCCTTTGGCGCCGAGAGCCGCTCATGGTCCTATAATTTGAGCGATTCCACGAAGGAAAGAGTTGGAGAAGACATCTACTCCCTACAAGTGCTGGCGGATCTAGGCGAGGGCACGCTCCTCGTATTCGCCGGTGGCGAGAGTGTAAGGAATGGCATTTACACGTATAGAGGGGGGGCGATAGCCCCCGTCGGGAATCCATATCTGGCGTACGTCAATAGCCATGGAATCAATACGCAAGTCGCGTTCAGCTTTGACTGGGAGCCGGACTTGGGCCTTCTCGTTTTTGCTCAGCACGACTCAAGCCTGGCTGGATCAAGAATCATGGAGTCAAGCCTAGACGGAGACCACCTGGTGATACACACCTCGGGAACCTACTGGGATGACAACCCACGATGGGGCCCCAATGGCAATACCATCCTCTTTGATCGAAGGGCGGTCGAGGATCGCGGCCCAGCAAGCCGCGAGGTACTGGAGATCGATCGAAGGTCTGGTTCTACTCGCTCCTTCGCTTCATCAAACAAGATCGCAGAAGTCCTCGGCGTCCGTTCTCCCGACTACTAGGACGCTGCGAGTACACATCTCACCCAGACAGTGGAAGCAGCAACGGTACTGAGTCGCCTTGCTTGCGGACGCCTGGCAGGGCCTAAAATGGCGTAGCCACCAGGCCACCAAGAAGGCCGGCCCATTTGGGAGGGGAGACTAGTGCCCAACACCGTCGCCGGTCCTACACGCCATACAGGAGGCGCACCGTTAGCCCCGGTTGTGGCGACGACTCCGGCCGACCCGAGGCCGCGAGCACACGCCGACCACATGCGCGCGCACAGCGCAGCCCGCGTATCGGCGGCCCGCAGGGTCCGCTGGGGAGCATTGCCGGGCCCCGGCGTGACGCCGTCATGGATCCTACGCGCCCCCAAGGAGACCCACCTTTGCCTCCGTTGTGGGCCTCTGCTTGGCCCGCGTCGAGTCTTTCGTCAAGGTCCGGGCGGGTGTCCTCCCGGGCGTCTTAGGAACCAGCCCCCAGGAGCCCGAACGACCTCAGTTCCATTTGCCGTTCCTCCAGCCCGGGAGGACACCCGCCCGGACCCGGCACAACCCACTCACCAAAGAAGCCCAAGAGAACCCACAAAGCAAGGAGAAAAGACTGAGCCCTACTGAGAACTGCTAGAATCCCCGAACGCCTCAACGCTCTCCATATACATAGCCTCCAACTCCTCCGCGGTCTGCCCATAAGAAGCATCCCCAATCAGCTCCGCAATACGCACCGAGAAATCCGCAGCAGCCTGATAGTCTCCCGAGTCCAGATAAGCCAGCCTGATCAGTTCGATAAACCGCGCCGCCAGCTGGATATCCCGGTCAGACCCCGCAAACTCCAGCCGGTGAAGCACGATCGGCTCCGCCGCCTTCATGAGGTTCAGAGACCGATCGAAGTCACCAACGGCGCGGTAGGCTTCGGACATGAAGAGGTAGGACCGCTCATCACCGGGGATGGTCTCGAAGGGCACGGCCTCCATGAAGTTATCCAGGAGCGCCTGGGCATCTTCTGTCTGACCGGTTCGGCTCATGCTGGCCGCTGTGTGCGAGAAGACGTTGCGATAGTTGTCCACCATCCGGCGAATGTTTTCGTCGAAGTAGACATTCGGGTCGTTCAATCCCTGGAATCTGAACCCCTTCAGCCGCTCATCGGTCAGGCCTGGAACGACCCGCCCAAGCTGCTCCTGATGCTCAATGGGTACGATCCTGTAGGCTTGCCCCTCCAATTGGAAGTAGTCCTGCAAGTCCAACTGCCCGTCCGGGCTGACGGTCACCGCAAAGTAAAGGGGCCGTTTCCAATCTTGCTGGGCGTTCGTCAGCACCATGTTCAAGGCCACCTGATCCACGCCGTACAGCAGGTTTATCTCGGGGTCCAGCGGATAGGGCCGTCCGTTCAGCGTCCACGACATGGGGGACTGGACCAAGGAGGAATCGTCGGCCATCAGGCCCGAGGTCTCGCTTCCAAAGAGCTTCTCCTTGTTCACCGGGAGCGGCACTTTCTCGGGTCGCCATGGCACAATGGTCAGGTCATCAATTTGGTCATCAGGGAGCGAAATGGGGAGGGGTGCGGAGTCTCGAGACCACTGATTCTTGAGCTGCCGCACATACCACGACGTGTTCATCAGGGAGAGATTGGCCACACGGACATCCTGGCGAATACCCTCCACTTCCTGGGCATACCAGAGCGGGAAGGTGTCGTTGTCGCCGTTGGTAAGCAGGACAGCGTTCTTGTCCACGCTCTGCAGCATGTTGTAGGCATAGTCGCCCGCCGCGTATCGCCCCGAACGGTCATGGTCGAAATAGTTTTCGACCATCATATTCAGCGGAACGGCCACCAGAAGAACGCTTGCGACCGCAAGGGCCACCATCCGGGATCTTCGTTCATCCGAAAGCCGTGCCCCGAGGGCATCGCCAATCAGCGAGATCACGCCGGAGGCCCCGATTCCAACCCAAAGGCTGAAGGCAAAGAAACTGGCCACGTAGGCGTAGTCCCGCTCCCGGGGCTGCATGGGGGTCTGGTTCAGGTACAGAATTATCCCTACGCCGGTCACGGTGAATAGCACCCCGACCGCCATCGCGCGCCTCCAATCCCTCAGGAAGTGGAATGACGCGCCGATCAACCCCAGAAGCAGCGGCAGTCCATAGTAGGCGTTTCGGGAGGCCTCCTCGCTGGGCGTTTGGTACAGGTAGCGCGCCGTTTCAACATCAGAAAAGCCAGTGATAGCCGGTGCGTCCTGCACATCGCTGGCTCGACCCACATAATTCCAGAGGAAGTACCTCAGGTACATGTGCCCAACCTGATACTGCCAGAAGAACTGGCCATCCGATTCATACTGGGCATAGACCCGCATATGATTGGGGTCGGGGGAGTAGCGGCGAGGGAACCAGACTTCCCGGCGCTGATCGATCTGGGAGATCCGGTTGTCGTAGGTACTGCCCTTCAGGATCGGCGTCTCGCCGTACTGCTCCCGCTTCAGGTACGAGACAATGGCATCGACGGTCTCCGGGTCGTTCTCATCAATTGGCGGATTGGATGCCGACCGGATGAAAATCAGGGAGTAGGTCGAATACCCGATGAGCACCACGGCAGCACATAGCGCAAGGAGATTCAGGGCCTGCATGCGCCTGGTGTGGGTATAGGCAACCGCACCAATGACCACCGCCAGGAACATCACAGTCACGAACACGGGGCTTCCGGAGTCTCCCACAATTCCGGGAAGAACCTGGACCACGCCGGGATAGACAAACAGGAAGGCGGCCGAGGACACCGCACCGGTGACCACCAACCCAAGGATCCGCTCCCCTGTGGTCCAGTCGGCCTTCTCGTACTCCGTGTAGAAGAAGATCAGGGCGATGAAGAAGATGGCCAGCAGGTTCAGAAGGTGCACGCCGATGGCGAGTCCGAACATGTAGGCAATCAGGACCAGGTAGCGGTTCGCGGCCAGTCCAAATGGATGTTGTCCGCCCTTGAGCGCGGCCTCCTCGATGGCGGCCTGCTCTCGCCACTTCAGAATGAGCCACACCACGGCCGTCGTGAACAGCATGGAAAGTGCGTACACCTCCGCCTCAACCGCGTTGAACCAGAAGGAATCGGTGGCTGCAAAGGTGCAGGCCCCTATGACACCACCCGCCAGGGCGGTAATGCGGTCGGTCCCGGACCATTCGCCGGGGCGTCCCTGCCACTCGCGAACCAGCCTGACGATGATGAGATGGGTCATCAGGATGGTCAGGGCACTCGCCACAACCGAGACCATGTTGACGGCCAGAGCTATGTAGGCCACCGGCACAAACATGCTGAAGAGTCGCCCGATCAGCATGTAAAAAGGCGCCCCTGGGGGGTGGGAGACCTGAAGCCGGTTCGCGATGGCGATGAACTCGCCGGAGTCCCAGAAGGACGTCGCGGGTGCAACGGTAAGTACATAGAGGGCAAGCGCGTACGCGAATACCGCGGCGGCAGTGCTGCGCTCAGCCATTCTCCAGTTCATGTCCGTAGTCTTCAAGTTCTGATTTGGGCGAGGGGCACCGGGTCAATGGGCCGGGCGGGTGAACGCGAAGAGGTCGCGTTGGATTCAGCGATTTTTGCCGGCAACAACAAGCACAATCTCACCCTTCACCTTGGGGCGGCTCTCAAAGTCTGCCAGCAGCTCGGCCAGGGTACCCCGGGCGTACTCCTCGAACTTCTTGGATAACTCCCGGGCCACACAGGCCTGGGTATCCGGCCCGAGTGTTTGTCCAAGGTCCCTCAGGGTCCTGGGCAACCGGTGGGGCGATTCGTAGAGCAGGATGGTCCGTACTTCTTCCACGAGCGCATCCAGGCGCGTGCGCCGGCCTTTCTTGACGGGCAAAAAACCCTCAAAAACGAAGCGGTCCGAAGGAAGGCCGCTGGCCGCCAGCGCCACAACAAGCGCCGAGGCCCCGGCAAGGCACTCCACAGGCACGCCCGCATCAATGGCCGCACGTACCAGCAAATAGCCGGGATCAGAAATTCCGGGCGTCCCGGCGTCCGAAACCAGGGCAAGCCGGAGGCCACTGGCCATTTGTCCGGCGAGTCTGGCGGCCTTGCCGTGTTCGTTGTGTATGTGGAAGCTGGTTTTGGAGGTTTCGATGCCATACCTGGCAAAAAGAACTCCGCTGGTGCGGGTATCCTCACAGGCAATGAGGTCCACGGATTTCAGAATATCGACGGCCCTGTAGGTCATGTCGCCCAGGTTGCCTATTGGCGTGGGCACCAGATAGAGTCTCCCTTCGGTCGTCATGCTGTCTGACCCGCCGGGCGACGATTGAGGAACGGAATGTTGAACCCGCCGCTGCCTTTGTCCTTGTATACGAGGCGCATAAACCAGAGGCCCACAATTCCCATCACGATGTTGGCGCCCCACATGCCCAACCAGGGCTCGATGTACCCGCGATCGGCGAACTTCTCTCCGTTGACGAGGGTCACCCAGTAGAACATGAAAATGCCCAAGGCCAGGAGGGCGGCGGTGGCCAGTCCACCACGACGAATTCGGAGTCCCAGAGGGACGCCGACCAGCATGAATATCAGACAGGCCAGGGCAATCGAATACTTCTTGTGGATCTCCACCCGGTAGCGGTCAGCCCGATCCGAAGTGCTGGTAATGATCCTTCGGTTTCGCTCGAGTCGGGTGTGGGTACTTCGGGCATCCTGAAGGCCAAACTGAAGTATGTTCTGAGTGGTTTCCTTGTCGAGACCCTGCAGCGCACGCCACGGACTCAGCGCCAGGGCAGGAGCTCCTGCAACGGTTGGCAAAGCGTCACTGTCCGAGGTGACCAGCGAAATCGGTCCCCTGGTGGGGTCATTGGGGTCCGGGTCGCGAGTTCCCAATTGCTTGAGCATGCCGGCGATGGCCCCCTCGGCGGCGGTCTGGTCGCGGACCAGGGAGTCTACCAGTCCAACCATATCCGCGGTTCGCATGGTGCGGTCTGTGCGCCTTCCTTCGGTCGGGTCCGATCGTTCAAAACTCAGGTCGTCGAGCGACAGCAGCATGCGGTGCCGCTTGAAACCCAGGCGTTCGTAGCGGTCGTCGTTTCCGCTTCCCGGCGGACGAAGGCGGTGTATTTCGCCATCATTCAGCAGGATCTCCAGCATCGTCCCGCCGGCTACAGTCTCGAGCCGACCGCGCTTTGCCTTGATGTCTACCCGATAGCGGGAGCCTTCGGTGTAGTCGTAAATCGTGACGTCGTGGAGTTCGTTCGGTGAGTCGGGGGGGATGTGGCGAACCAGGATTTTGTAGTCGTTCAGGCCATCGTAGAACACGCCCGGCTTCAGCTGGAATCCGGGCCTCGCGACCCGAATATCCTGCCACAGGTTTCTGGCGCGGAAATTGGCCTCGGGCAGGACGACGTTGTTGAAGTACCCCATCGCCAGCGTCATGAGCAGTCCGACCAGGAAAACCGGCCAGACAAGCTGGAGGAAAGAAACACCCGCGCCCTTGATTACGGAGAAGGTTCCAGACTCCGCCAGGCGGCCGAAACTCATCAGGGACGCAATCAGCACAGACATTGGGACTGCCAGCACCAGCATGTACGCCAGGTTGTAGGCAACGAGCTCTGTCACCGCCAGAACAGGAAGGCCCTTGCCAACAAGGTCGGGCAGGTACTTGATCAGAAACTGCATCACCAGCATGAACATCAGCATCCCCAGCCAGGCCAGAATGGGCCCGGGGAGCATGCGGAGTACCATGCGGTGGAACTGATTCACGTGGGCTGGGCGGGAGGCTCGGGTCGTGTGCCGGTGCGGGCTCGGAGGCTGGTGCGGATGTACTCAGGAGTGCAAGGCCGGTTCAAAAGACGGCGGCCACCGCTATCTTCGGGCATGACAATAAAGTCCTTTGTATTCAATCCGTTCTCGACGAACTGCTTCATCTGCCACGAAGAATCCGAGGCCGTGATAGTTGACCCGTCCTGCCGGTCCGCCGCTGAGACCAGTCAGGTCCTGAATTACGTCCGCGAAAACGACCTCAAGGTTCGGGAGATGTTGCTGACGCACGCCCATCTGGACCACATCTTTGGATGCCGGGCGGTGGCGGATGCACTTGGGATTGGACTTAGGGTTCACCGCGACGAAGGCCCGCTTCTGGAGGCCGCCCAATATCAGGCCAGAATGTTTGGGTTCGATATCGAGCAGCCGCCCGAGCCGGAGGGCTTCCTGGTGGCCGGAGAGCAGGTTCAGGTGGGGGAGAGCCGTTGGGACATCCTGTTCACGCCCGGGCACTCACCAGGAAGCGTCTCCTTCTATGACGCAGACCAGCGTTATGTCATTTCGGGAGATGTCCTTTTTGCGGGCTCCATCGGCAGGACAGACCTGATGGGTGCTTCGTTGCCGGTTCTCATGCGGTCCATCTATCAGGAGTTACTGCCCCTGGGAGACGATGTCACGGTGTATTCCGGTCACGGGCCCACAACGACCATTGGTCGCGAACGCATGGTTAACCCGTTTCTCCGTGACGAGCCGGGCGCGCCAACAAGTTGATCGAGGTGAAAACCAGATCTCCCATGGTGGAGCACTCCAGGAACGCGGGGACGTGGTAATGGTCGGCCAGGCTTGTCGCCAACCGGTTAACGTGATCGTCGGGCGCGATCAGGTCCTCGCGCATCACCTCCATGAGGGCGTCGTAGCGGCCGTGTGACACGCGGACACGGGAGGCAATCAGGGAGCGCTCCTCTGTCTGGTACTGAATCACGTTTTCAGGCGCGAGATGCTGCATGGTCAGCTTCACAAAAGGTGCATTCTGAGGAAAGTACTGGGGCAGATAGACCTCCTTTCGCCAGTGATGCGACTGTTGGTCGAAGTCGATGGGATGCATCCGAAACACCCACTTCTCGAAATCACGGGTGAGCTCAACCACGAAATTGCCTGAGTGCATGTCGCCCAGGAGACACACAAAGCAGCGCTCGTTGAACTTGACGAATTCCTTGGCCAGCCGGACGCGGTCGAAAGCGGTCATCGGTATGCCGTCGCGCAGGAAGGCGTCGGCCGGGACGCCAATCACGTGCTCCTCAATGATGGTGTCACCATAAAGGAAGTAGTTGAGGCGGTTTGGAGAGAGTATGTGTTCCAACTCCAGGCCGTACACCCTGCTCGCATCTGCTTGTTTGACATAGAAATAGTCAAAGTTCTCATTGATGCGGTTAATGACCCTGATCCGAAAGGGAAGCGTGTTGCCGTACACGCACAGGTCCACCCGGTCGATGGACAGATGCCTCGTGATGGAGAGATCCCCATGGGCTTTCAGGATCGCGTAGGCGGTAAGAAGCGCCTCGTGTACCTCGGCGGCCTCGGCATGGGAGTAAAGCACCGTGGACCACAGGGTGTCGGCTCCGTCCTCATCGTAAACGGGAACCGCGTTTGTGTAACGCAGCAGGTCCGAATACTTGATTCCGCTTGGGCTTATCCGCCCGTAACGACGCAGGTACGACTCGAAATAGTCGCTGACCAGATACGCCGGTTTCTTGTTGCTGATAAGGTGCTTTGACACCGCGCTATTCGATCAGACGGCCACAGCAGCTTTTTCCATGACTTCGCGGTAATGCTGCTCGTACGCCGGGATTATTCGCTCGACATCGAAGACATCCACGGCGCGAGCCCGTGATGCCTGCGCCATCTTGGCGTGCAGTTCCTCATTCAGGAGCAAAGCCCTGACGCGGTCCGTCATGCCGTCCAGATCTCCGAGAGGGGTCATAAACCCTGTTACGCCTTCCACAATCAGCTCGGGAAGACCGCCAATGTCGGTGGCGACAACCGGGACGCCGCAGGCCATCGCTTCCAGAGCCGCCAGGCCAAAGGTCTCCGAGCCACTCGGCATGAGGAATACGTCCGCGATCGACAGGATCTCTTCGACGGGCTCTTGCTTGCCCAGAAACCGAATATCCTCGACGACGCCCAGTTCTCGTGCCAGGTGCTCGCAGGGGATGCGGTCGGGGCCGTCACCCACCAGGAGAAGCTTGATTGCATGTCCTTCCTTCCGGAGCCGATCGAAAACGCGCACTACCTCGGTGGCCCGCTTTACCGGTCGAAAGTTGGAGACGTGGACGAGCACCTTTTCCCCGTTGGGGCAAAGGGCCTGCTTGAAGTGGTCCTTCATCTGACGCCTGAAACGAACGGTGTCGATGAAGTTGGGGATCACCTTGATGTCCGTGCAGACATCGCAGCAATTGGCTGTCTCGAGCTTGAGGTACTCCGACACGGCCGTGACACCGTCTGATTCATTTATGGAGTAGGCCACCACAGGCGCAAAAGAGGGGTCCTGACCGACAATTGTGATGTCGGTACCGTGGAGGGTCGTCACGATCGGGATGTGGATGCCTTCCTTGGCCAGAATCTGCCTGGCCAGGACCGCGCTGGTCGCGTGCGGGATGGCGTAGTGCATGTGCAAGACGTCCAGCTTTTCATACCGCACCACGTCGACCAGTTTGCTGGTCAGATTCAGCGTGTAGGGCGGGTACTCGAAGAGGGGGTACGAGTTGACGTTGACTTCGTGAAAGGAAATGTTCTCGCTCACCGGACCCAGCCTGAATGGCATCGAGTAGGCGATGAAGTGGATTTCGTGCCCCCTGGCGGCTAGTGCCTTACCGAGTTCCGTGGCTACGACGCCACTGCCTCCGTAGACAGGATAACACGTGATTCCAATGCGCATTGCGCTTTCTCAATTAGGTGAAGCCAAGGTCTCTACCAACTTGGAGTCGGGTAGTTGCAGGAGGTTACACCCCGGCCGAAACCCTGCAGGGCATTTCCGGGTTGCTGCATCGATCGGGGCTCGTATCCGATGCCCGTAACTCAAATTCCCGGGATGGAAAGCCCCATTGGGAAGTCCGTCCAAACACGAGTTCATATATGAATCGCGCAGTCATCATTCTCCTCTTCGCTACCGCAGGCGTCTTCGGCACCCAGAACGCGCGCGCCCAACTGGGAGTGGCCGCCGGCCTGAACTTCGAGTCGATATCGGACCTGGACACGTCGGGGTTGTCAGCCGCCTACACGAGTGCCACCGGATACCATGCGGGCGTGTTCTTTGACTTTGGAACGGGACCGCTGGCCCTTCGGCTGGGGGCTTTCTATCGGGAGCTCGGCGAGTTTGAGATCAGCGTTGCGAGCGTGACCTCGGTGGTGGATGTTACTGCGCTGGATTTCCCGCTCGACCTGCGGTTCGCAATCCTGCCGACGCCCGTCGTTAAGCCCTATCTCCTGGGCGGACCTGTATTCAGTTTACCGCGGTCCAACGATGAAGACTATGACGCGTCTCTGGAGACCATCAGCGTGGCCGGCAACGTGGGTTTTGGGGTAGAAATCAGCGCCGCCGGCATGACGTTGCTGCCAGAATTCCGGTACACGATTGGCATCACCCCTTTCGTCAAGGACCAGTTCACGGTAGGTGGCCGCACCTTTCACGCGGAGCGGAATGACCAGCGTTCCAATGCCGTCATGCTCCGTCTCGGGCTGAAGTTCTAGCTGTCAGCTCGAGTAAAAAAAAACGGGGCGCCTCCGGTTGGAGACGCCCCGTGGCATCCTAATTAGTGGGGTTTGATCAGACGATCCCGGCATAAAACCGGAAACGAAGTTGATCAACCTCCAGCAAACGATGAAGCTCTACTGGTCGGCGGGTGCCGACCCAGGAGGGTGCCGCACCATTCAACATGGACCGTTCACTGTAGAAGTGACGGGTGTCGACGGAGAACGGGCGCCCATCCGGGTTGCTCTTGCGGACATGGTCCGCAATGCGCAAAGCCAGTTTCCAGCCGGTCACCGACGATTGCGGCGTAAGGCTGGTGTAAAACTCGTGGGTTTGCTCTTCGGGCAGAAATGCGCTGAATTGATAGGGATCGTTTATAACACCTTGGTAGGTTTTGCGACCTCTATAACGCGTTTCGACCCTGTTGCGAATAACCCAGGCTACCAGTACCTGCTCCTCGGGACGTTTGGTCTCGGAGAAGATGGCACGTGCAAGCCAGAGGGTCTCGGAATCGATCTTCTCAGGCGGAAGGGGCTTGAGTCGCTTCGGATGAAGCAATGCCTCTTCAAAAGGGTTCAGCGGACTAATCTCCACCCGATTGATCTCAATCTCGTTGAGACTTATCGGAGCGGACACCAGTGATTCACGCTGACCCGTAAGCGCGAAGACACCTGTGAAGCTCAGAAAACAAGCAGCGTAAAGGGCTACAGGCTTCTGGATCATGGTTTCTTGCAGTTTGTTCTACTTACCTAACGCGCCAAGTGCATCTGACCGGGGCCAGAGACGCTCAGCGTCGAATACCACACGTGATATTCTAGCCGCCCTCAACGGAGGGACTTGAGCTGGGTTTCGTTTTTGGTATGTGTATTAAATCGTTGTGTAACATGAACTTGAGTGATGTTGCGACCGTATTCATCTTCCGTTCGACTGGCGTTCACCTTTGGTTCACTGGCAGTTGTTCCAACCTCCTTGCAAGGTTCGTGCCCGCTATACAAAGCGCTTCCATTTTGATGGTGAGTGCACCATTTGGCGGCCTGGAACCGGTCATCGCGTCAGGTTTCGCGTCTAATGGCTGAAAACACCGTTATAGTGGTCGATTCGGGGATTCCGTGGTCAGAAACGGCGTTTTCGCCCTACGGCGATGTGCGTCTGATGGCACCGTCCACCATGAACCCGGCTTCCTTACGACATGCTGACATCCTGATAGTGCGTTCGGTGGTCAAAATTGGGAAGGAATTGCTGAATGCGACGTCAGTCCGGTTTATTGGCTCTGCGACCGCCGGCACCGATCATGTGGACCAGAAGTACCTCAAAGACGCTGGAATCGGGTTTGAGAGCGCCTCGGGGGCCAATGCGGATTCGGTCGCGGACTACGTGACGGCCACGCTTCTCCTGCTTTCGGAACGGAAGGCACTCGGGCTGTCAGGCCTCAAGCTTGGTGTGATAGGCTGCGGTGAAGTCGGAACCCGCGTCGCCCGCCGGGCATCGGCCCTCGGCATGCACATTCTGCGGTGCGATCCGCCTCGCCAGAAGGATGAAGGAGGGGACTACGTCAGCCTTGCGCAGGTAATGGCCGATGCGGACGTGGTATCGCTGCACGTCCCGCTGACGCACCAGGGCACAGACTCCACCTTTCACATGCTGGATTCAGTGCGAATGGCTGATTTCAGCGGGTGGCTGATCAATACTTCCCGTGGTCCCGTTGTGGACACCGAAGCCTTGCTTGAACTAAGGCGGGGAGGGCTGGGGCCAACGGCCATCGCATTGGACGTGTGGGAGGGTGAGCCAAGGCCATCCGAGGCGTTGGTCAGCGCAGCCGATATCGCTACGCCGCACATAGCCGGGTATGCCGACGACTCCAAGTGGAACGCCACTCAGCGCATGAGCCTCGCCATCGCGGGGTTTCTTGGACGGCCAGCGGCCGCATCGCTCGAACGACTGCCCGATGTCAGAATCGCCGCGCCGTTCGACAGGGCCTCGACCGAGTTCCCGGGGCAGTTGGAATTCCTTGGCGAACTCGCCCTCGCCATGTGTCCCATCCAACGGGACGACGTTGCCCTTCGCGGTTTTTTGCGGGAAGCTGATCCGGGAGTGGCGTTCGCCCGCTACCGCTCGAACTATCCCGGGCACAGGCTCATGAGGAGCCATACGGTGACCGGCGTTTCCGAAAGGTGGCGTTCCCTGGTTCAGGATGCCCTGGGGGCCCGGCTGGGCTGACTTGGGCTGAGCGTCAGCTACTCGTTGTAGCCGTAGCTCTTCAGGTAAGTCTCCGAGTTGCGCCAGTCTCCGCGGACTTTGACGAAGAGCCGGAGGAAGACCGGTCTGCCCAAGAATTCTTCGATGTCCTTGCGAGCGGCCATGCCGACGGCCTTCAGCGCCAGGCCGCCCTTGCCAATCAGAATGCCTTTCTGCGTGTCGCGTTCGACGATGATCTCGGCATCGATGACGTCCTTTTCGCCCGGTTTCTCGGTGAAGTCCACAATGTTGACCTGCGTGGCGTACGGGATTTCCTGCTGGTAGCGCTCGAAGATCTTCTCGCGGACAATCTCGGCCACAAAAAAGCGCTCGGGCTGCTCGCTGAGCATGTCCTCAGGATATAGCGGCGGGCCCATGGGCAGGTAGGAAGTCACCACTTCGAGGAGCGTATCCACATTTCGACCCTTCAGGGCAGAAATCGGGACTACGTCGGCAAAGTCCTTGAGCTTCTGATAGGCCTCGACAAGAGGCAGGGCCCTTTCCTTGGGAATCTTGTCGATCTTGTTCACTACAAGAATAACCGGCTTGCCTCCGGTGTATTCCAGGGTGAGCGTGTCCGGCGAGTCATGGGAGGCATCGGCCAGGAACAGGACGACGTCTGCGTCGCGCACGGCAGCGGTCACTGCCGTCATCATAAACTTCTGCAGTCCATAGCTGGGCTTGATGACTCCGGGCGTGTCCAGAAGAATCAGTTGAAAGCCCGGATCCGACAGAATCCCCAGGACCCGGGACCGCGTGGTCTGGGGTTTTCGGGTGACGATCGAGATTTTCTGGCCCACCAGCCGGTTGACCAGCGTGCTCTTGCCGACGTTGGGTCGGCCCACAAAGGCTGCATAGCCGCAGCGGTGGATGATATTTTCAGTACTCATTGAGAGGCCCCATAAACTAACCGGGCCATATCGCGAACGGCCTGTTCCATGCCCACCAGGACAGACCGGGCTACCACGGCGAAGCCAATTGAGACTTCGTCGAGATCCGGCATCCCCGCCCGGAAAGCCGAATAGTTATCATAATCAAGCCCATGGCCGGCGTGCAAAGCCATTCCAAGACTCTTTGCCAGATCGCCTGCCTGGGCCAACTCCTGCAGTCTCGCATCGCGCTCGGCGCCGCGCGAGTTGGAGAATTCACCCGTGTGCAGTTCAATAGCATTGGCCCCGACATCCGCTGCCGCACGAATTTGCTCAAGGTCTGGATCGACAAACAGGGCGACTTCGGCGATCCCGGCGGCATAGAGCCGAGGTATGACCGTATCCAGCCTGGCGCGGCCGGCCAGAACGTCAAGTCCACCTTCGGTTGTGACCTCCTCCCGGCGTTCCGGGACGAGCGTGGCGAGGTCCGGAAGCGTCTCGCAGCAGATCTCAACGATCTCCTCGGCCGTGGAAAGTTCGAAGTCGAGTTTTGACCGAACCGTCTGGCGGAGAAGCCTGACATCACGGTCCGTGATGTGTCGCCGGTCCTCCCTAAGATGAAAAACAATCCCGTTTGCCCCGCCCATTTCGCAAAGCGTGGCCGCATGGACCGGGTCAGGGAAGACCTCGCGCCGTGCGTTTCTTAGCGTCGCGACGTGATCGATGTTGATTAAAAGGCGTGTCAGGGCCATTCGCGAGGAGAAACTCGAGGTAGTGGTGGGTGTCTTTAGAGGAAACCGGGGCATCCCAAGGGCCAAAGTTGTACCGCCCAGAGGCAACAGAGTTTTGAAGCCACGTTGAGATTGCGTGAGATGGCTTTGTATTTAGGGAGGTCCCGTATATTTTGGATAGTTGGTTCGCGCTTCTTGCTGCGGATCTCGTAAAGTTTCTCCCGGTATCTCATCTCAGCCCCCACGAATAATGGCCGCAAGCAGCCAGGCCGTCAACAAGGCCATTCAACTCCTCCTCGCGATCGTGATCGTGGGCCTCGGCTATTTCCTCTACGTCTCGATCACGGAGCCGTACGAAGCCGTTGAGCGCCAAAAGGAGGTCACGCGGCTCACCCGCGCCCGCATGGATCAGGTCCGCGTTGCCCTTACCTCCTACGAGAGAGAGCATGCGCGCTTTCCAAGCACGCTTGACTCGCTCGTGATGTATGTGGGCCTGGATTCTCTGATGAACGCCAAGGGCGATTCCGTTTTCGGGGTCGGTTTCATGGTCGACTCCCTGATCTACTCCCCGCGGACCGGACGCAGGTTTGAGTATGCCGTGAACGATACCTCCAGAGTGAAGATTTATCTCCTGAAGGATCCGGATACCAACGACCGCATCGGCTCGCTTGAGCCGGTAGTCACGCTCCTGAACGCCACCAGTTGGGAATAGAGTTGCACGGGGCGAGACATCGCCGCAGGACCTAGAAGGCTGTTAAATAAGTGGCGCACGCCATTCAACGACGGCCGTACGCCATCTGCTGCGTTGGCCCTCCTCGCAATGGCGCCGCCATTACTCGTCACGCCGCCTTGCATCTGGCATTCCGGCGCTCGTAGCCTGGCACACTCCACTTATTTAACAGCCTTCTACTGATGGCCGCTCAAACAAGTGCCGGAATAGCCTTCTCGGACCGCGCACTCAGGTACGCGGAGATACAAGAAACGGAACGCGGATTTCGTCTCCTCCGGCTGGGTCAGTGCGATTTTGATTTCGATCTGAATCGCACACTGTCCGATCCAGGCGCTGTCGAGGAACGGAAGATCATCTCCGAGGCGCTTGTTGAGGCGCTGGGCCAATCAGAGTCGCGCCGGGTGCGTGCTGCTCTCCACCCTCCGTTGTGCAGGTCGTTCTTTTCCGCGCACGAAGGCGAGGATCCGGTTCCGGCCGTGAGTTTTGAGGCGGAGTTGCTTGGTTTTGCCAACGACGCCGATGGCGGTGGCATAGGTGCCGACGCAGCCGCAACGGCAGAGGGGGCGGAGCTTCTGCACGTCACCTCTATTCGCCCGGCGGTTCTGCAGAATCTGGGGGTGATCGTGGCAGAGCTGCATGCGGAGGACGCCCAGGCGGTCTCTGCGCTCAGGGCATCGGCAGAAATCGTTCGGCTGGCGGGAATCGAGGCACAACCGGGCGGGTGTATCCTGGCGGTTGGTTTCTTCGACAATCTCTTCGAGTTGGCGGCACTGGACGCCACGGGCTGGCGTTTTGCCACCCACGCCCGTGGCCTCCCGGACCCTGCCGACGCGGTGTATCATTTGCGGGAGTCCCTCAATATCCTGGGATGGGGGCTGGGCGACGTATCGCGCGTGCTCAGCTTCGGCTCGCTCCCTGCGCCGGACACGCTCGAATCTCTCTTCTCAGGCAAGATCCAGGTGATCAACCCTTTGAACCTTTTGGACCTGGACCCCGAGAGCCTGGATCCGGATTACTCAGCTGCTGAATTTGTGCCGTCGGTAGGAGCAGCACTGCTCTAGGAGGCCGTTCATTATGCGCATTATTGCTGGGTCACTTCGACGCCGGACTCTGGTTATTCCCAAGGGTCTTTCCGTACGCCCCACCTCAGATCGGGTGCGGGAGTCCGTTTTTAACTGGCTTCATAGTCGAATGGACTTCCAAGGCACCGCCGTTTTGGACCTCTTTGCCGGCTCTGGCGCTGTCGGGATAGAGGCCCTCAGTCGCGGGGCCGAGCGTTCATGGTTGGTGGAGCGCTCCGCTCCGGTGGCAGACCAGATTCGTCGCAACGCGGAGGCGCTGGGGATCCCGGACGAAGTGACCGTCATTACTGCAGAGGCCGTAGGGTGGCTGCGAAGAGCGCGCTCATACCGTTTCGACCTCATTTATGCCGATCCCCCGTACGACTACGCGCATCCGGACGTTGTAGTGGACGCTGCGATGACACACCTGGTGCCGGGGGGATTTTTTCTCTTCGAACACGCGGAACGGGATAGATTCAAGGAGCACCCTGACCTTGTCGACGAGCGGCGTTACGGCAAGACCTCGGTCTCCTTCTTCGTCGCCCCGGAGAGCGAAGCACTGGAGAGCGATTCGCCGGAGAGCAACGCCCCAGAGAACGACTCGCCCGAAGACCACTCGCATGACGGAGAACTCCCATGACGACCTCGCGCCTAGCCCTTTACCCCGGCTCGTTCGACCCATTTACATACGGACATCTGGATATCGTTCGACGGGCTTCTGAAATATTCGATAGGGTGGAGGTGACTGTGGCCATCAACTCCACAAAAACCGCGCTTCTTTCGGTTTCTGAGCGTTGCGCCCTGATCGAGGAGTGTGTGGCCCCGTATCCGAACGTCTCGGTTGATTCGTTTGAGGGGCTGCTGGTGGAGCATGCCGTGGACCGGGGAGCCGTAGCCCTCGTACGGGGTCTCAGGCAGGTAAGTGATTTCGATTTCGAATTCCGCATGGCCTTCGCGAACAGGCGGCTCAACAGTGGGTTGGAAACGGTCTTCCTTATGACTTCGGAGAGACACGCACTTATTGCATCCTCAATTGTGCGCGAGATCCATCATTGGGGCGGCGACATTTCGAGTTTTGTCCCGGAGCCGGTACTAAGTTTTCTGGCATCCAAGACCTCTGAATAACTACCTCACGGGGCGGCGCGCTCCTGAGTTTAAAGGTGCTTTATGTCCCTAGAGTTCAACGAACGTGTGGCGGCGATGCTGCCTTCTGCAACGCTGGCCATGACCGCCAATGCCGCCGCACGCCGGGCTGCCGGTCGTCCGGTAATCGGCCTGAGCGCTGGTGAACCGGATTTTGCGACCCCCGCACCCATCTCCGAGGCTGCTCACCAGGCAATCCGGGATGGCTTTACCAGGTACACCAACAACAAGGGTACGCCCGAGCTTCGTGAGGCCCTCGCCGGCAAACTCGAGGTGCAGAACGGTGTCATTGTTTCGGCCGACAATATCGTTTGCTCCAACGGGGCAAAGCAGTCGGTCGCGATGGCGGTCAGCGTCCTCTGCAGGCACGGGGATGAAGTCATCATTCCAGCGCCATACTGGGTGAGTTATCCCGAGATGGTGCGTTTTGCCGGAGGGACCCCGGTGGCCGTCAAGACGACCGTGGAGTCGGGCTACCGGCTGACGCCCCAGCAGTTGGAAGAAGCCATCACGCCTCGAACCCGGCTGCTCATCCTTTGCTCTCCGTCCAATCCGACTGGAGGGACCTACACGCCCCAGCAGATGGACGGCCTCGCGGAAGTCCTTCGCAGGCACCCGAATGTCTTCGTCATCTCGGACGAGATCTACGAACACATCCGCTACGGGGTGCCGCACGTGTCTATGGGCTCCCTGGAGGGATTGGCGGATCAGGTCGTAACCGTAAACGGGTTCTCGAAGGCGTATGCGATGACGGGCTGGAGGCTGGGTTACCTGGCCGCCAGCGGACCCGTCGCGGCTGCCGTGTCCAAACTGCAATCGCAACTCACTTCCGCGCCCAGCAGCATATCGCAAAAGGCCGGCGTGGCCGCGTTGGCGATGCCCCACGCCGTGATAGACGAAATGGTGACGGCCTTCCGGGCGAGACGTGATTACGTGCTCTCCGAACTGCAGTCTATCGAGGGACTTCGCTGTCCCACCCCGGACGGGGCATTTTACCTGTTTCCTTCGGTGGCGGCCTTCCTGGGCAGGAAAACCGAGAGTGGAAGGCTGATCGACACGGCCGAAGCCATGTGCTTCTACCTGTTGGAGGAATACGATCTGGCCCTGGTCCCGGGCACTCCATTTGGTGACCCCGAGGGGATACGCCTGTCGTATGCGGCGTCGATGGAAAATCTGCGGGAAGCCATGGTTCGCTTCAAGGCGGCATTGTCGGGGCTTTCCTGAGGATGGAAGAACCTCGCCTTGGCCAGACTGGCCGCGAGTCAGCCAGTTCGTGGCCGGTGCCGCCCTCCGCCCCGGTCAATGAGCGATACGGACTACACATAGCGCTTTTTGTCCTGACCCTGATTTCCACGGTGTGGGCGGGCGGCAACATGGTAGGCCGCATGGACTACTACCTGGAGATGGATCGCTGGATTTCCCTCTTCGGTCAGCGGGTCAACATCGATTTTGTCCTGGACGGACTGCGTTTTGGAGGATCCCTGCTCCTGTTTCTGACGGTCCATGAGTTCGGGCACTACTTAGCCGCACGATACCACCGGGTAGGCGTATCGCTGCCTTATTACATTCCGTTCCCGTTCAACGGGATCGGGACGTTTGGTGCCGTTATCCGCATCCGTGATCAGGTGCCCTCCATGCGAAAACTCTTCGACATCGGGGCCGCCGGGCCACTGGCGGGATTTGTGGTTGCGTTGGGTGTCTTGGCGTACGGTCTGGCCACGCTACCGCCGCCTGAGTTCATGCTGGGAGTGCCTGGACACGAGGCGCTCAAGGAGTTTGTCCTTCGCTACGGCGTGTTGCCAGACCGCATGCTCGAGGTGCCCACAGACGGGACTATTTCGCTGATTGTCGGCCAGACACCACTTTATTGGCTCCTGACGCTGGGTGTGGACAACGTGCCGCCCATGCACGAGATGTACCACTACCCGTACCTGTTTGCCGGGTGGCTCGGGCTGTTCTTTACCGCTCTGAACCTGCTGCCGGTCGGCCAACTGGACGGCGGCCACATTCTCTATGCGCTGGTTGGACCAAAGTGGCATTCGAGGCTCGCCCGCGGTTTTGTTTTTGTCCTCATGATCAGCGGCTCCATAGGATTTGTGGAATCGACGGCGGACGTGCGTGCGGCTTCCTGGATGGGCGAAGTCGGTATATGGGTCGCGCTTGTAGGCATCCTGTTTGCCTATCTGTGGCGCATGTTTGGGTTGGACCTCAAGGTCATCGCGCCGCCTCTTTTTGGCGTGGTTCTCATCGCTGCCATCGCTGCTGGCGCTGGCGAAGCGCTCCTCATATTTGGCTGGTCCGGCTGGCTTTTCTGGTCTGCCCTCATCGTTTTCCTGGTCGGCGTGGATCACCCCCCGGTGGTCCTGCACGAGCCCTTGACCCGCCGACGGCGCTGGGCAGCGTATGCGTCGATGATCATTTTCCTCCTCTCGTTTTCGCTCAAGCCACTCTATGTACTGTAAGGCCCCGCTGGGGCCCCGTTCATAGGAATTGCGCTTAAGGAGATGTGAACCGGGACGAGACTGCCGCTATATTCCGTCGTGCCACAACAGGACCCTGATTGCCGCTTTCGCTACCGTAACCTTCTCGTGATCCCACCCCGGATGACCGGTACCCGAAAGACCCTGTCCCTCGCCCTCTGGCTGGCGCTTCTCGCGCCCTTGTCGCTGGCAATTTCTGGATGCGATTCCGCGCCCGGTGCCGAGGACCCGTTTGCGCGCCCCCCGGTGGTGCGTGATGTGGTATTCACGCCGCGCCTGATCCAGATTGACGACCTACCGCAATCGGCTCGTGTTGGAGACAATGTGCTGGTCCCGATAACCGTAAGCGCAACGGCCTCCGATGCTGATGGTGACCTGGACCGTGTGGCGTTTGTCATTCAGTCGCCCGTTGGCGCAACAGAACCCATCGCAAGCGGGGAGATGACCCTGTCTGCGGGAAGGTATTCCGCCACACAGGATGTCCTGTTCCCGGTAGCGCTCACGGGGTCTTACGTCCTGATCGTGTACGCCTCCGACCAGCGCGGCGCGCTCGGCAACGAACTCCGCGGCGTGATAGAGCTAGCCGCCACAGGAAGCCCGCCGGTTATCGAGAGCATCGAGGCTCCAGGTACGGTTGTACGCCCGGCCGCAGGTGAACCTCCCGTCCCGATTCAGCTCATCGCCGTTGTTTCCGACCCAGACGGTCTGGCCAACGTGGCGCGTGTCGAGGTGCGTTTTAACGGGGGCTCTCCGCTTGTCCTTTGTGATGACGGCGGCCAGTCTGGCTGTAATCCGGGTTTTGCGAGCGGTGACCTTACTGCCGGTGACGCCAGGTTTACCCTGACCGTCCAGGTGGACTCTGACACCTCGGCCAGCACGAGCACACTTGAGTTTATCGCCACAGACCGATCCGGACTTTCCAGCGAACCCGTGACCCGGACCCTGATCATTGAGTAAGACCATTCCAGGTACGCCCTTGCCCAGACCCGTCAGGCTGACCCGCCTGTTGGTTCTTTCCACCTGCCTTCTGGCCGTTTCAGGATCGGCCATGACTGCCCTCGGGCAGGACACAGCTTTGGTCGAGAGCGAATTCGGGATTCTCGCGAACTCGGTGGCGAACCTTCACGCCCAGGGTGATTCCCTCTGGCTGGGCCCGTTTCTCAATCTCACGGCGGATGGCGGGGCCTCTTGGGAGGTCGTCAGTACGGACTCCATCGGGCAAGGGGCCAACCGGGTGTTTTCCCTTGATGTTGAGGGCGATGTGATCTGGGTCGGCCTGGGCCGCAGCGACAGGTCCACCGGCGAGTCGGTACAGACCGCCGGAGGATTCTTGGTCTCCACCGACGGAGGGCGTTCGTTCGAATACAGGTTCCCTCAGCTGGATGCGGCAGAAGATGACACGCAGCAATACGGGGTCAACACGCTCTCTGCCTTGGCCGTTATCGTGCCTCAGCAGAGCCCGCCCTTCGACATTGACTACGACCCGGCAACCGGCGATGTGTGGGTGGCAGGCTGGGCCAGCGGAATCCGCAGATCATCGGATAGCGGACTGACCTGGCAGCGCGTCGTGCTTCCGCCAGACGATTTCGACTATATCCATCCCGACTCTGTCTACTCATTCCGTGTCGAGCCCCAGCGCGGCGGGACCGGCGAGCTCAATCACATGGGCTTTGGCGTGTTGGTGGATGAGACGGGCACCGTATGGGCGGGCACGCCGGCGGGCCTGAACCGCTCGAACGACGGCGAGAGTTGGCAGCGCTTCTCTCACGACGGTACCTCATCCTCGTTGCCGGGCAACTGGGTGATTTCGATTGAGGAGCAGCCCTTGCCGGGCCGAAATCCTGTCTGGGCGGCTACCTGGAATTCAGGCGGGGGAGGGACTGCGCAATTTGGAGTTGCCGTCACACGCGACGGAGGAGAGACCTTTCAGCCGACGCTCCAGGGAGAGAAGGTCTACGACTTCGCGTTCCGCGGGGAGACGGTTTATGTGGCTTCGGACGGCGGGTTGTTCATCTCGGATGATGGAGGCTTGATCTGGCGAAACGTCAGGGATTTCCGGGACCGGTTACGTCCGGAGAGGTTTGTCAGGCCCGGCGCGTCGGTGTTTTCGGTCGCAGTGACCAGGGGAGCAGTCTGGGTGGGTACAGAGGACGGCCTGTTGAAGAGCACGGACGAAGGCGAGACGTGGACGGTCAGCCGTGTTGAGGTGCCGACCCGACCGGCTAACCCGACTGAAGCAGTCCCCACCGTGGACGCATTCGCGTATCCGAATCCATTCTCTCCTTCAATCGACCGGTTTGTTCGCTTTCGGTACGAGCTATCCACCCCCGGTACGGTGCGCATCCGGGTGCTGGACTTCGGGATGGGACTGGTTCGGGAGTGGACAGACGACCGTTCGAGCGGTCTCAGCGAATCTGTTTGGGACGGCCGGGATGCCGGGGGCATTAGACTCGCCAACGGGGCGTATTTCTACGTGATATCCGGGCCATCAGGGTTTCATGCCACCGGTAAAATTCTGGTGGTCGAATAATGGCAAATCTCACGACTGGTTTGATGCGTTTTGCGGGAGTCGCCCTGTTTCTGATGGCCTTCGGCTTGGTGACGCAGGCGTCCGCGCAGGCCCCGGCCGCGTTTTCCAGGTTAGGCTTCGGCGCCCGGGGAGTGGCCATGGGCAACGCCCTCGCCGCCGATTCGTCTGCCTCACCGTATTACAACCCCGCACTGGCTCCTTTCGCGAAGAAGCAGAGCCTCACGACATCCGTGGGGATGCTGAGTCTGGATAGGGATCTTCAGTTTGTGCAGTTGGCCACACCGCTGCAGCGCGCTGGCATCGCCATTGGTTTGACGCACGCCACGGTTTCCGGGATTGATGGTCGCAACAACGACGGGTTCCACACCGAGGACTACAAGACCAGCGAGTTCGCCGGATTTCTGGCTTTCGGCCTCCAGTTCGGGAGCAGGGTGACGGGTGGCATCGGGCTGCAAATATTCAATTCTGACCTACTGGAAGGCCTTGGGTCCGTCACCTCGGTTGGCGTGGATCTTGGTTTCACCGTGCGGCTGATGGACGATCTGCGCATCGCATTTGTACTGGACGACCTCCTGGCGCGTTTCACCTGGGATTCTTCGGACCTGTTCAGTTCGGGTGGTAAATCCACCACGGACAACTTTCCACGGCGTGTCCGCCTTGGCGCCTCCAAACTGTTTTACCGCGACCGGCTCCAGGTGGTCGCAGAGTACGAAGCTCGGTTCTCCACTGTAGAGACGGTCGTCACCGCCACCAGACTATTGGGTGATTCGCCGAGTCAGTCGGTTCGATCAGAGTCTCTGACCCTCCGCTCCGACATGTTCAGGGCGGGAGCGGCCTTCGCAGCGACTGACTTCCTGGATCTCTATGCCGGCCTGGATCGAACGGTGGGTGGAGCCGGCGGAGCCTTCAGACCAGCGGCCGGGTTCTCGGTGGCACAGCCAATCGGCGCGTTGGCTACCCACTTCGGATACACATATGCTGCCGAGCCGTACGGTCTGGGCAGCGCCCATTATATTTCCATCCGACTCTTCCTCGAACCGTAGGAATCCCAAACCGGATGGCCAAACTCCAAATCAGACTCGCTCACGTTCTTCTGCTCGGTCTCACCATCCTGATCCCGGGAGCGGCGTTTGCGCAGAACAGCGGATTGGCCTTCCTGGGTCTCGGGCCTGACGCGGCCGGAATGGGAATCGGGGACGCTGGGGTTGCCCACACCCGCGGAGCATTTGCCTCGGAGCGAAACCCCGCCGGGCTGGCCATGGGACGGAATTCCGAGATGGGCGTCACGCACCATCAGTGGATTTCTGATGTCTCGACGTACGGTGTGGCTGGACGCTTCAACGCAGGAAGCAGGGGAGGGATTGGCCTCTACGTGCGCGCCAGCGGAAGCGGTGATATTGACGCCAGAGACACCCCCGGTCCTGCGTCAGGCACGTTCGACGTGCAGTTCGTCACGGCGGGCGTGGGAATTGGTCAGAGTTTTGGACCATTGTCTGTCGGCGTTGCCGGCAAGTACCTGTCTGAGCGGATCTTCAGCATCAGCGCGACGGGGTACGCCGCAGACTTCGGGGCGCAACTGCGCCTTGCGGACGGTGGTGTAAAACTCGGGGCGGCGTTGTTGAATGTGGGCTCCATGGACGAATTGGCAGACCGCTCCACCGAACTCCCGACTACCGTCAAGGCCGGTGTCTCGTTGGCGCCGTTTCGAATTCTGGCCTTCGATGACGGCGCGACGCTTCTGGATGCGGTCTTGACCGTGGAGTTCAGTCGCAACACAGTCGACAATCGCTCAAAAATGCATATAGGAGCGGCCGCAAGCGTGCTGGAGACCGTTCTCCTGCGCCTCGGATACGTCTCCAATGACGCGCTGCGCGACTTCTCTGCCGGGATTGGCATCAGCGCCGGGACCTTCCGGATTGACTACGCCATTCTGCCCTTTGAAGAGGGTTTCGGTGGGCCAGGGCACATATTCAGCCTGATCTACTCCGGCGGTTCCTGAGCCCGCATACCGGCTTGAGGGGCGGAAGTCCGCCTAGAACGCAGCCCGAAACAGGTCTGCCAGCGCTTCAAACCCGACGCCGCGTACGCCCGAGCGAATTCGGAGGGAGCACCACGTATCCAGAATGAGCATTTGGGCCGCGTGAATGGGCACCGCAATCCAGAAGGAACGGCAGCGCCATACCAGGGCCCCCAATGCGACCCCTCCCACGATGGAGAGCGTGGCCTCCGCAAACGGCTTGGTGAAGTGGAGGACGGCAAAAGGCACGGCCTGAATGATTACCGCGTAGACTCCGAAGCGCGGCGCCGTGCCGAAGAGAACATATCCCCGCCAGAGGTACTCCCAGCCGACCCAGTACAGGAGGAAGAAGCCCTCGTAGATGACGAATAATTTCCAGTCACGCGCGGCGGGCGCGTGGTGTGGGTATTGGGCCAGAAACCCATCGCCGTTACTGAGGAACCACGTGCCGACGATCACGAGGGGCAGGTAGGCGGCCATGAGCGTGATGGCCAGTCTCCAGTCACCTAGGCCGAGGCCGATCTCCGATGCCTTTCTGCGGAACACGCCCATGAGGACGGCCACAGGAATGACAAAACCGAGCAGTCCTTGCATTCCAAACCACCAGGCCCAGGGCAAGAGCTCTTTCCAGGGTGTTTCAAACGCTTCGGCAAAATTGCGCTGGAAGACCCTTCGGTCACCAAACTGCATTTGCAGGATGATGAAGAAAGCCGCGGAGAGAAGGACCACGACGGTCTGTGCGTCCAGGTTGCGGACGGCGGCGCGGGCTCTCCGGTATTCCCGTTTGAGCACGATTCAGTGACCAGGCGTTGCGCTGTGCACGGACAGCGCTCCTAGACGTGCCGTTCGGCGTGGTACGAGGAGCGAACGAGCGGCCCGCTCTCCACGTGCTCGATGCCTTTGGCCTCACCCACCTCTTTGTACCGCCTGAAGACATCGGGATGGACGAACTCTTCGACCGGGAGGTGCATGCGGGTTGGCTGCATGTATTGCCCGATCGTCATCACATCCACACGGTTCTCGACGAAATCATCCATGAGCGCCAGGACCTCTTCCTCGGTCTCTCCAAGACCGACCATGATGCCACTCTTGGTCCGCAGACCCTCTTCCTTCGAGATGCGCAGCACCTCCAAAGACCGCTCGTACACCGCCTGCGGCCGAACGCGTTTGTAGAGCCGCGGCACGGTCTCCACATTGTGGTTCATGAGGTCTGGGCGGGCATCAATGACCGTTTGCAGGGCGGGGCGCAGGCCCCGAAAGTCCGGAATCAGGACCTCGACGGTACAGCCCGGGGACTGCTCGCGGATGGCATTGATGGTGTCGAAGAAAATGGGCGCGCCACCATCCTCACGGTCGTCCCGGTTGATGCTGGTGATCACGGCGTGTCGAACGCCCATGATGCGAACGGCTTCTGCAACACGGCGCGGCTCGTCGTAGTCCAGGCCCTTGTCCGGGCGGCCCGTCTTGATGGCGCAGAATCCGCAACTGCGGGTGCAGACGTCCCCAAGGATCATGAATGTGGCCGTGCCGGAGGTCCAACATTCGCCCATGTTGGGACAGCGGGCACTCTGACAGACCGTATTCAGCTTGAAGTCCTCAACCAGATTCACTATCTGCTTGTACTTCTCTCCATATGGAAGCTTTACACGGAGCCAGTCCGGGCGCTTTCCGCGCTCGTTTTGCGCGGGTGCGGATTGGACAACGGGGAGTTCAAGGAGCATCTCGTCCGACTGCTCGCCGACGGCGGTGAGCCGGATATCTCCCGGAAGAAGGGGCTTTCTGATGTTTTTGGGCTCAGTCATGCATCCTGGAACGAGTGGCAATCCAAACCGCAGGCAATCTGCAATTGATCCCGCAGAGGATGGGAGGGTTCGGTGAAGGTACCCGGAGAGCCGGCGCGGGCGATCCCAGCTAAAGCTTCGGGCAAGCAGCAGGTGAATATTGGCGAGAGGAATGCAAGCCTCTCCGGGCGCCCCGTATCTTGCCGCTGGCCGCGAGGGATTGTCCTCCCGGCTCTTGATGTCTGAAAAAACGAAAAACGGGTTAGAGTATGGAAGCGGTTCCAAAGAGAGATGTTACTCCCGATCGTGTAGCGGAGATTTTTCTTGCGCACACCAACGCCGAGGGCATGATGCCTATGGTGCTTGATGTTAAGGGCAGCAAGGGCGTCACGCTCGTTGACTCTGCGTCGGGTCGCGATTACCTGGATCTCTTTGGGTTCTACGCCTCCAGCGCTCTGGGGATGAACCATCCCAAGATGGAGTCTGACCTGGCGTTCATGGAGCGCCTCAGGCAGGCCAGCCTCAACAAGATCACCAACTCCGACATACGGACGGTGCTGATGGCGCGGTTCCTGGACACGTTCGCGCGCGTCGGAATGCCCAGCTACCTGCCGTATGCGTTCTTCGTGTCGGGAGGAGGTCTTGCGGTCGAGAATGCGCTGAAGGCGGCCTTTGACTGGAAGGTGCGCAAGAACTTCCAGAAGGGGTATCGCCGCGAGGTTGGACAGGAAATTCTGCATTTCGACCACGCGTTTCACGGCAGGACCGGGTACACGCTCTCGCTGACAAATACGGCCGATCCGCGGAAGACGATGTACTTCCCGAAGTTTGACTGGCCCCGCGTTTCCACGCCCAGCGTAGTTTTCCCTGTCGAAGATCACCTGGAAGACATCAAGCGGCGTGAGCAGGTTTGTTTGAATCAGGCTGAGCACTACTTCCAGTCTCGGAAGGATCAGATTGCCGCTATCATCATCGAGCCTATTCAAGGCGAGGGTGGAGACAATCACTTCCGAAAGGAATTCCTGCAGGCACTCAAGGACCTCTGCCAAAAGCACGATGCACTCCTGATCTTCGACGAGGTGCAGACCGGCGTCGGAATCACGGGGGAATTTTGGGCCCACCAGGCCATTGGTGTGGAGCCGGACATCATCTGTTTTGGCAAGAAAACGCAGGTCTGCGGAATCCTGGCCGGAAAACGCCTGGACGAGGTGGAGGACCACGTATTCAAGCTGGGAAGCCGCATCAACTCGACATGGGGCGGCAACCTGGTAGACATGGTCCGCTTCGACCGGATCCTGGAGATCATTGAGGAAGACAACCTCATCGAGCACGCCCGCGTGGCCGGGAAACACTTGATGGCAAGTCTGCATGCGCTTGCCGGCGAGTGCCGTTCCGTCACCAACGTGAGGGGACTGGGTCTCTTTTGCGCCATTGACCTTCCCACTGGCGAGTTCCGCGACAGGCTGTTGCAGCGCTGCTATGACGAGGGCGTCGTGATTCTGGGCTGCGGAGACCGTTCCGTACGGTTCCGAACCCCGCTCACCGTCACGACAGCCAATCTGGATCAAGGCGTCAACGTGTTGCGCCACGCCATCCAAACCATCGAGAAGGAATTCAGCCCATACCGTGGCCAGCTAGGTCACCGCGACGCACTGACCGATAGCTGAACCCAAGGCCGCGAGAGGCGGCCGGCCGCAGGCCGACCGGTTCGGCGGGCCCGCCGAACCGAACCCCGGTAGAATACAAAAGGGCCGACCCCAAACGGGGCCGGCCCTTTCTATTTGCAGTCTTGCTGGACCCGCCCCAGCCTAGCGTTACGCCCCGAGGCGGGCCAAAGGCCCGCCGATGGAATCCCCGCCCGTCGCCCGGAGAGCCTCCCCGCGTCAGGGCCTGGAGGGGCGTTCTCCTGGGCGTCTTAGGAGCAGCCCCGCGTGGCCAGGTGAACCTCAGTTCTAATCGGCGTTCCTCCAGCCCAGGAGGACGTCCCTCCAGGCCAAGGCACAACCCTAGTTGTCCGACCCCGCAAGCTCAGCAAGCTTCTCAGCCGTCAGCCCCGTATTCGTTTCGTGAGCGGTCATTGCGAAGGTTTGGCTCATGGACTGACCGCCGGCCTCGGCCATGCCTTCCTGAATCAGTGCGACCTGCAGGCCGTCGAATTCCTGATACTCAGAGACCATCATGACGATCGTGCCCATCATGCTCTGCTGAGAGCGAGCAATCAGGAGTCCCGACTCAACATCGTAATAGCTCTTGGAAGGCGAAACACCTCCCACTTCGACCACGTGAGCCATTTTGCCGTTCATCTCTTCTTGGCCGGTCAACTCCACCGAAACTGAATCCATGGATGCCAGAATACCTAGCTCCTCGAGCGCGCCTTCGAATCCAGGAACGCCTGCAATAATAGCCGCAGGCGGGGGACCCTCGAAATCCTGACGACCCTGGAACTGCATTCCTTCGCCAAATCCACCCTCCGGAGTGACATACACCGTACTGGAAAGATCCGGAATGCCCTCTGGAACGCTGACTGCGGTCGTTTTGGCCAAGGCGTATCCCGGATACAGGTTCCAGACTTCAACGTCCAGGACAAGCACGCCCTGCGGGATTTCGACAGAGACGCTGATTTTTGCGTGGCGATCCGTGACGCCAGACCAAGCCTCTTCGCCGCCGACGGCCTCAATGTGCTTGGCTAGTACGTCTGCCGCAGTTTGGGCGGAACCCGTGGATACCAGCGCCAGCGCAACCACTAGAAAAGAAAAAATGCGTTTCATTGAATGGGTAGTAAATGGGAGGGTAAAGGGTGCATACCTGCTCCTAAGGGCGGGTGTGCCGAATTTTATACGGACGCGAGTGGAATCCGTTACGTCCCGCCCTGGAAATATCAATCCAGGTCAGCGTCGTCCGTTTCAGCCCCATCGTCCGGGTCTCCCGGCTGGACCGCGTCTTCTGGCCGGTTCAGGTCCTCCTCTGGGAGCACACCATCGGAGCCTTCAGTCTCAACAACCACATCGTCCAGGATTACCCTGGTGACGTCGGCGATGGCATCGTCCTCCCGGAGGTTGATGAGCCGCACGCCCTGGGTGTTTCGGCCCATGGTTCGGATGGTGTTGACCTGCATGCGAATCATGATTCCGCCGGTGGTGGAGATCATGAGGTCATCGTCTTCCAGAACACCCTTGACGGCCACCAATTCACCGGTCTTGGAGGTTGCCTTCATCGTGATGATGCCCTTGCCGCCGCGCGTCTGCAACCGGTAGTCGTCCACCTCTGATCGTTTGCCGTAGCCGTGGGCGCTGATCGCAAGCAGATCTCGCTCCCCGTCCTCGAGGACAACCATGCCAACGAGCTTTTGACCCTCCTTGAGGGACTGCCCACGTACACCACGCGACTTTCGGCCCATGGACCGGACGTCAGACTCCTTGAACCGGATCGATAGGCCGGCCGATGAAGCAAGCACCACTTCCGACTTGCCGGACGTGAGGTGCGCCTCCAGGAGTCGGTTGCCCTCTTCAATCACGATAGCGATGATCCCATCCACGCGGGGACGGCTGAAGGCCTCGAGGGGCGTCTTCTTGACGGTCCCGTTCTCGGTGGCCATCAGGACAAAGTGGTTGTCGAGGAAATCCTGATTTCGGAAGTCGGCCTTCGATACAGACAGAACGGCGCGTACGCGGTCCTCGGGATCAATATGACTGAGGTTCCGGATTGACCGCCCCTTGGCCGTTCGCGAGCCCTCCGGTATTTCAAAGACCCTGAGCCAGTAACACTGGCCGTGATCCGTGAAGAAGAGGAGGTAGTCATGATTGTAGGACACGAAGAGGTGCTCTACGAAGTCCTCGTCCCGCATGGACAGGCCTCTGGAGCCCACTCCGCCCCGTCCCTGCTGGCGGTATTCCGAGACACTGGTCCGCTTGACGAGTCCCTGATGCGAGACCGTCACGACCACCTGATCTTCCTCGATCAGATCCTCGTAAATGATGTCCTCGCCGCCCGCGTAGTCGATCTCTGTGCGGCGCTCGTCGCCGTATTTTTCGCGCATCTCAAGCAGTTCATCCTTGATGATCTGCATGCGGAGTTCTTTGCTGGCAAGAATCGCCTCCAGGCGACCAATCTCCGACAGGACGGTCTGATACTCGTCTTCGATCTTCTGACGCTCAAGGCCAGTCAACCGATTGAGCCGCAATTCCAGAATGGCCTTGGCCTGGACCTCGGACAAGGTGAACATGGAACCGCCCGTCGTGGGCAGTCCGAGCTTCTCCAACTGCGCGGTCGTCAACTTCTCCGGGAAGACGCCTTCCATGAGGTTGAGCCTGGCCGCGTCCGTGTCAGGCGAGTTCCGGATGATGGTGATCACCGCATCCAGGTGATCCAGCGCGATGGTCAGGCCTTCCAGAATGTGCGCGCGCTCCTGCGCCTTGCGCAACTCGAACTGAGTCCGCCGCATCACGACCTCGTGACGATGGTCCACATAGTGGTGGATCATCTCCTTGAGATTCAAGGTGCGTGGCCGGCCGTGCACGAGCGCAACCACGTTCACACCGAACGTCTGCTGTAGCGGAGTAAACTTGTAGAGCTGGTTCTGCACGACGGCAGAAATGATATCCTTCTTCAGCTCAATGACGATCCGCATGCCGTCACGGTCACTCTCGTCTCTGAGGTCCGAGATGCCCTCAATGCGCTTCTCGCGAACCAAAAGGGCGATCTTCTCGAGAAGCGAACTCTTGTTTACCTGGTAAGGTATTTCCGTGACAATCAGTGCGAACCGGCCCGGGCGGATCTCCTCCTCGTGGAATTTGCCCCGCATCACGACGCGGCCGCGGCCGGTGTGATAGGCCATCCGAACACCCTGATACCCGTAGATCAGGCCGCCCGTGGGGAAATCGGGAGCGGGGAGGTGCTCCATCAGTCCGTCGATGGAGATCTCGTTGTCATCGATGTAGGCGATGACCGCGGTAATGGCCTCCGTGGCGTTGTGCGGAGGAATCTTGGTGGCCATACCAACGGCAATGCCGTCGGACCCGTTGATCAACAGGTTGGGCACGGCTGCGGGGAGCACTGTGGGCTCCTCCAGTGAACCGTCAAAGTTCTCCTGGAAGTCCACGGTCTCCTTTCCGAGGTCGCGCAGCATCTCCTCTGCCAGACGGGTCATGCGGGCTTCGGTGTACCGCATGGCGGCCGCAGAGTCACCGTCTACGGAACCAAAGTTACCCTGGCCGTCCACCAGGGGGTAGCGCATGGAAAAATCCTGCGCCATCCTGACCATGGTGTCATACACCGCGGTGTCGCCGTGCGGGTGGTACTTACCCAGCACTTCACCGACCAACCGGGCGCTTTTCTTGAAGGCGGAGCCCGCCGTCATGCCCAGGTCGCTCATCCCGTACAACACACGACGGTGAACGGGCTTCAGCCCATCTCGAACATCTGGAAGCGCCCGCCCAACAATCACTGACATCGAGTAATCGATGTACGAGGACTTCATTTCGTCCTCAATGTCGAGCGGGATTATCCGACTGTTAGCCTGTTCCATGAACCGGTGTTTAGAGTGCGCGTTACGACCAAAGAGAGTAGCTTTCAGAGCGGGTCGGATGCCGGTCTTTCTACCGCGCACCAATACCGACCCCACAACCCCCAAATGTACGATTTTTGGGTCCCAAACGCCAATCTGGAGCCTCTGATAACGATTGTGTGTAAATCATTGTAAACAAACGATTTAGGACTAGTTTTAAATCGGACTCGCAATGGCTTCACACAACCGTCATTGCCGTCCGCTCTCCAGACGCCATTGGGCATGACAAAAAGGACCTGGCTTTTCGATCTTCAAGGACACCGGGGGGCACGGGGACTTCTGCCCGAAAACACGCTGCCGGCCTTCGGACTTGCCCTGGAACTAGGCGTTCGGACGCTTGAGTTGGACGTTGGCATTTCGGCAGACCACCGCGTAGTCGTCTCGCATGACCCGGTGATCTCTCGGGAAATCTGCAGCCATCCGGACGGGACAGCAGTCACCACAGAAATCCGGCTCTTCGATCTCCCCTACGGAGACATAGCGCTGTTCGATTGCGGGGCGAGGGGGAATCCGAGATTCCCGGACCAGAAGCCCATGGCGGCCAGGAAGCCGCTCCTCCAAGAGGTGATAACGTTCGAGAAGGACCATTCTGCCGCTCTGGGGCGGGCTCCAGCCCTTTGGAACATTGAGACCAAGTCCACGCCGGCGGGAGACGGTCGGCTCCATCCCGGGCCGGAAATCTTTGCGACGCTGGTGTACGGCGTCCTCCAGGAGGGTGGTATTCTGAATCGAACGGTTGTCCAGTCGTTCGACGTTCGCACGCTTCAGGTGCTGCGCACCATGGACCCGGCCCTTCGGCTGGCTTTGCTGGTCGAGGAGGAGCAGGTAGAGCAACTGGACGACAACCTGCAACGGCTTGGCTTCGTGCCGGAGGTCTACTCACCGGATCACACGGTCCTCACCGGAGCCCTGGTGCGCAAGATCAAGGCCGCCGGAATGAAGACGCTTCCCTGGACAGTGAATGAGCCGGCGCGCATGGAGGAGCTCCTGGAAATGGGGGTCGACGGTTTCATTACCGACTACCCCGACCGAGGCATGGCTTTGCTTCGCCAGGAATCGCCAAAGGAGGGACCCTGACGGGCCGACAACAAAGCTGGATGAATAGTGATGAGACGGCCGCCGCCGGGGTAACCCGGGAGCCGTGCTGTGCGTGAAACCCGGCAGTATTCACCGTGGTCAGCGTCCATGATTTCAAGCGTCCGTCTGGTTGTTTTTGGTTTACTGATCTGTGTGACCGGCGTGGACGCCCTGGCGCAACGAGGCGCGTCCATCAATGGATTTGTTCGGGATGCAGAAACCGGAGAGACGCTGATCCTGGCCAACGTTGTCCTGAACGGGTCAACGTTGGGCGCGGCGACCAACACATCGGGGTACTACACCATCACGGGACTGCCAGCCGGCGACTACGTTGTCCTGGCCTCCTATCTGGGGTACACCAGTTCCCGAATCCAGGTACGCCTGGCCGAGGACCAGGAGTATCGTCTGGACGTAGAGCTTGAGTTCACCCGTATCGTCTCCGGCGAAATCGTGGTAGAGGCGGACAGGGACGAGTCCACCGATGGGCGGATTGGCGTGGCCAGACTCAGCATGGAGTCCATTCGCGAACTACCGACCATCCTGGAGCCCGATGTATTTCGTTCGCT
Organism: Rhodothermales bacterium; assembly: GCA_047619685.1. Classification (GTDB taxonomy): domain Bacteria; phylum Bacteroidota; class Rhodothermia; order Rhodothermales; family UBA10348; genus JABDJZ01. The sequence continues at coordinate 58,305 of JBLHLC010000010.1, read as the reverse complement.
CCAGTTGCTCCCGGGGGTCAAGGCAGCCTCCGACTACTCCAGCGGTCTCTACATCCGCGGGGGAAGCCCGGACCAGACGCTCATCCTGCTGGACCGGACGACGGTCTATAATCCGACCCACTTCTTTGGCTTCTTCTCCACGTTCAACCCGGACGCCATCAAGGATGTCCGCCTGTTCAAGGGGGGATTCCCGGCCGAGTACGGCGGCCGTATCGGCTCCGTGGTGGATATCTACAACAAGGACGGGAATCGCAAAAAGACAGAGGGGCGCCTGAGTATTGGTCTTCTGGCGTCTCGCGCGTTGATTGAGGGACCCCATCCTGCTGGGTCCTATATGTTTGCGGTGCGGAGATCCACGCTCGAGCCGCTGCTGGCCGCGGTCAGGGCGGCAGATGTGGACGGCATTCCGGACGGATTCTACTTCTATGATTTCAACGGGAAGGTCAATCTGGACCTTGGGCAGAACGACAAAATATCCGTGTCGGCATACACCGGGCGGGACGTTTTGGACATTCCGATCGCTGACTCCACCCAACTTCTGCTGGCCTACGGGAATCAGACCTTCAGCCTAAACTGGACACACCTCTTCTCCAGCAGGTTGTACTCCAATTTTACGCTGACGTCATCGCACTACTTCAGCCAGCCGGACTTCATCATTGCGACCACCACGTTCACGCGGGACAATCAGGTGGACGACATCTCCGCGAAAGGAGATCTGGAATTCCAGCCCAATGAGACGCACGCCTTCAAGGGCGGCTTTTGGTGGGGCAATTTCAGGTTGGGTCTCGAGGACCTGTTCGATGGCAGAGCAACGCTGACGAAGTCCATTCACAGTTGGTACGGATCTGGATACCTGGAACACATCTACACCCCGGGGCCCGGGTGGGAGCTGATTTCTGGCCTGAGAACCAGCTATTTCGGGGAGGGAGGGCACGTCCGCCTGGAACCGCGGATTTCCCTGGAGCGCCGGTTCTCGGACACCATCAGGCTGCAGGCCGCGTACGGCCGTTATGCACAATACGTGACCCTGATCTCCAACGAGGCCTTTAGCGGCCTTGACTTGTGGCTCACGACTGCGGACGGCGTCGATCCGGCGTACGGAGATCAGTTTGTGGCGGGCCTGAAGATGAGGCCCACCGACAGCGTTGGCCTGGAGGTAGAAGCCTATTACCGGACAATGCGGGACCTCTTCCAACTCGATCCTTTTCTGGTCGACGCCTCGGGAGTAGACTACGCGGACCTCTTCCATTTCGGGAACGGGCATGCCTACGGGGCCGAATTCTTCGCCGAGCGAACGGCGGGGCGACTATCGGGCTTTCTCGGGTACACGCTCGGTTTCACACGGCGACAATTCCCCAACATCAACGATGGGGAATTTTTTGCGCCCAAGTACGACCGGACGCACGATCTGAACGCCGTGCTGAGCCTGGACTTGAGCAGCAAGTGGCGGGCAACAACCGCGTTTACCTATGGCACAGGCCAGGCGTATACCGAGCCGGCCTCTTACTACACACTGCAGGACTCTCCACTCAGTACGGAGGCGTCCATCGGGCTAGTGAGCCCATTTAATGCGGCACGCCTTCCGCCGTATCACCGGTTGGATATTGGCGTAACGCGGCGAGGGAACTGGTTTGGAGCGGACTTCGAGCTCCAGATGCAGGTCATTAACCTCTACTCCAGGCGCAATATCTGGTTCTATTTTTTCGAGTTCGAGGAGGGAACGATCAAACGAAACACGGTTCCGCAGATCCCGGTTCCGATTCCGAACATCTCTCTCAGCCTCCACTTCTAGGATGAAAACGTCGATTCTTGTGCTTGCTGCGGCTTGTTTGGTGACTGGTTGCGACACCACCGAGCCCTCCATTCATGTGGCAGAACCGGTCGTGGAGGCATACCTCATCGCAGGTGAAAACCTGCCCGACGTTCGGCTGACCTGGACGAGGGATATCAACACTCCATTCTATCCATTCGGGGTGGGCATCTCCGGGGCCACCGTAACAATCAGTCTGCTTGACCCGGCGGGAGCCGTTGTGTTGCCGTGCGAGTACACGGAGCTCTTCGGCCTGTATAGGCCCCTTTCTTGCAATGGCCGGGAGCATCGGGTGGTGGAGGCGGGCCGGGACTACCGCCTGGAGGCGCGGCTGTCTGACGGCACGTTAGTCACCTCCCTGACCCACGTCCCGGGGGCATTTCAGCTGGTTGGCCAGAGCGACACCGAGCTGGTCTATCAGTCCCCGGAGGAATTCAGCGCGGTCATCACGCCGTCCAGTTATCCGGGACGGAGAGCGATTTTTGTCTTCTCCGTTGTCGGAAATGACGTGTCGGTCGAGAACCTGACCCCGTTCTACCTTCTTGATCTGTACGACGCAAAACCGGGAGATGACCTTTCGGAATTTGATCCAGATGAATTGGAAGCTGTCCGCGTAAACAGTTCTCCACCGCTGAACGAGGCCAACTACCAGACCGAGGCCGACGGGACGTTTCGCGTCTGGATGCCGTGGTTCGCCGTAGCCTTCTACGGCGAGACTTCTGTCGGGATCATCGCCATAGACGACAACCTGGATCAGTACCTGCGATTTCAGGCCGCGCAGCAGGGAGGCAGCCTTGCTCCGGGTGAGATTCCCAATATCATCGACTCTGTGGATGGGGGCCGCGGGCTCTTCGCCAGTATGACGCGCGTTGTGGCGCAGGTGAAGGTCCTCCGGTAGTTAGGAATCTGGCTGGATGGCCGATCCAGAGGTGGTAGGGTGAACTGTACATCCACCATATCAACCTCTGCTCTCGACCGCCTCTTCAAAGGCGGCCTGATTTGGCTGTGTCTGCTCGCAGGAGTCTTTCCGGCACAGGGACAGGAGCCGGAGCAATTGACTTGACCGGCACCTCGGGCGACGACGGCCGATTCGGTACCGGGCGCACGCTGGCCGACGGACTATACAGCGTCTCGGTCACTGGACCGGGGTATCTGCGGCCAAGCGGCCGTGCCCTTCAGTTGACACTTTCGCCAGGATCGAACAATAAAACGCTTCGGGTCTCGCTTCCGTACACCCACTCCACACCCCAGGCGGTTTCCACCACTGCCGCAACCGCCCTCCGAGTGAATGCGGACGCCGCGGACCTGTCGACAGTATCCGGCCGCCTGGTCTATAGCCGGGGTGGTTCTGAATTCACGGTGCCCATGTCCAAGGAAGGGCAGGCGCTTGTGGCGGAGTTGCCGGCTCAACTCTCATCGGATCCGATCGAGTACCGAATGATCGTGGAAGAGGCGGGTGGCACACTCAGCTACTCCACGGGCAATCTGGTCCTGCTGCCAAAAGCCCCGGGCGGTCTGGCCTCGCTTCGCATCGAACCATCGCTGGACGGCGGCCGGGTCCGAGTGGGCGATACCTATCGCTTGCGTCTTGTGGTGCGTGATGCCGTTGGAGGCGGGATTGAGGACCGGTTTCGACCCGGGAACGGGGGAACCGTGGCGTGGGGCGTATCGGGTCGGAGCGCGGACCTTTCGGTTCCCGACTCTGAGGATCCGACGCTCGCGATACTCACCATACATGAAGCCGGGCCCTACCATATCGATGTGCAGGCAAGGCTGGATGCCGCCCAAAGCGCGGTAGCCGCCGACTTCCAGGCGGGTGCGTTTTCTCCGGAATCCATGACGGCCGCCTCCCCGGATCTATCCATCGACAATCAGTCAGCCGGCGTTCAGTTGGCCTACCGCGCGGTAAGTGCAGACGGGGCTGATCAGATCCTTGGGTCCAGTCTGGAATGGACCGTTACGCCGCCGCAGGCGGGCACCGTCAGTTCTTCCGGCTTCTTTGTCCCGACGGATCCAACGTTTATTGGACCCGTCGCTGTCCAGGTTCGGGACGGGGTCTCGGAAAAGACGGCCACGGCTTCCTTCTCCCTGTTTCGGAAACTGCCGAGCGGGACGCCAGCCTCCTTGACCGACGGGCGGGGCGTGTTTCTGGAAATCCCGGCCAACGCCATCCCGTTCGCGGCGGATGTCGGGCTTTCGCGTCCAGAACTGGTTGGACCCAAGCGAAATGCAACACCAGTGGGCCAGAACGGCCGATTCACCGTGGGCAACGGGCTCGTTCGATTCTCGCTGCGCGCGGATCGCGCGCTGGCGGGAGACTCACTCCAGATACCCGTCCGGCTCACGTTGCCCGAGGATGCCTCGCTACGACTGCTGCCGGGTTCCAGGAGTCTGGCGCGGTTTGATGCGTCCACGCTGCGATGGAATCTCCTGAGCTCAGAAGAGGCGGGTACGGCCGTGACATCGGGCCAGGTGTTCAGGATCTCGGAATTCGGGACCGTGATAGCCAATGAGGGCCTTGGACTCACGCACGTGGCCGTGCTGCCATCCCCGTTTTCACCGCGGGTGGCACCGCTTCTCATCGGCTATGCGTTGACCACACCCGATCCTTCGGCATCGGTAAGCATAAACGTCTTCAATTTCCGTGGAGAGCTGGTTCGGGCGCTGGTTCGATCTGAGTTGCAGGAGCCGGGCCGATACGGATCAGCGTCATCTCGGCGGCGCATTGAATGGGACGGCCTGACCGACCAGGGACTTCAGGCAAGAAACGGACGCTATCTCATCGAGATTCGGGCGGACGATACAACGGGGACAACGACTAGGCGGATTTCCGTCGTACTCATCAAGTAGCTTCCCGCTTTATCACCCCACATTTTGAATTGGTTACCTCCCGTACGGCACTGGGAGGGTGTTCTGCTGTTCTTCCTCGCCACAGGTCTCGGTCTTCCCGGCTGGGAGGCGAATGCACAACCCCTTAGTTCCGTCTCCGCAGCGTTTGTTGACGCCGGCGTGGGTGCCCGCACAGCCGGTCTTGGTTTTGCAGGTGTCGCGTCGGATCGTGGACTGGAATCACTGATCCGCAATCCGGCGGCCGCCACATCGTTGGCCCGGATTGAGGCCTCGTTTGCGTACCTGGACCAGTACAGCCTCCTTGGATATTCAGAAGTCGGCGCCGGAATGTCCCTGGGTCAGTCTTGGGGCATGGCGCTTTTCCTGAGAGATTCCGGAGACGAATCCCTTCGGGAGACCACGTTCAGATTGAGCGCAGGCAAACAGATCGGTCGCCTTTCGCTGGGCCTTTCCGGTGCTTTATTGCTGGCCCAATTCGGGCGAAATGACCTGGCTGGCCAGGACTTATCGGTATTCGATCCCGGAGAGATCGCCGCCGGATTCGCGAACCAGATCCGGGGAGACGCCACCGGTGTAGGCGTTGACGTGGGTTTGAGGTACGCGGTGGGGAGATCGGCGGTCGGTGTGGCCGTCCGCAACGCTTTTGCGCCCGTTTCATGGTCATCCGGACCGGCGTCAGGATTGTGGGCCGGGACCTATACCGAGAGCCTTCCCATGGAGATTGTGGTCGGCGCCCAAATACCTTCCGGCCGAAGCCTCCTGATCTTGATGGACTATCGCCCGGCACACACCGCTGAGTTGGATCACCTGATCCGGGCGGGTGCCGAGTGGACGCTGGCCGAACTGTTTGCCATTCGGGTGGGCACAGAACGGTCCTTCAACGGCCGTGATGATGAGCGCTATAGCGTGGGCTTTGGAGTCCTTCCACCGGTCAGCGGCCGAATGCGCCTGTCCGCCAATTACGCGTATGCCAGCTCGTTTCTGGGGGACAGCCAGCAATTCTCGCTTGCTGTAAGTCTGCGATGAGGGCGCGCGCCGTCCTGACAGGGTTGATTGCCTGCCTGGCCCTCGGGCCGGCAAAGGTGAGTTGGGCCCAAACCGGCAACGAGGACTTCCGTGCCGAAACCTGGTCCGGCGGCGTCCTGGAGAGCGATGTGCGACTCGGGATAAACCTGGCCGCGCCGGGTGCCAGCGGATTCGGTGTCGTCTGGTCCGGCCGCGGGTTTTCGGGACCCGGCGCCTTGTTCTCGAATCCCGCTTTTTTGGCTCTCGGCAAAGGTGGAATCGTGCTGGACGGCCGCCTTTCCCTTGGAAACGGCTCGTTGGGCATGGGCCAGTCCGCGCTTCTCTCGAACTCCGTCGTCGTTGACGCTACCGACGACTTCCTGGCGGACATGAGCTACACGTCTGCGGACGCCCCATCCTACACACGCTTGGCGGGAATCACGGCTGGACAGCCGAGTGATCTTGCCGCCATAGTCGGTTCCTTTGAGGTCCGGCCGGGTCTGACGATGGCGGCCGGATACTACAGCCCGATATCATCCCGGATTGGATTCCGCGCCTCCGGCATAGAGACAATTCTGGACGCCGGTCAGCGGAGCGGTGCCCAGACCATCGACATCGACGTCCTGGGACAAATCAGTGCCGCCAGTCAACTTGATGTGGACATGGCCGTTCTGTCTGCGGGTCTTGGGGTGCACCTGGGCACGGACGACCTTGGGTCGTGGCATGCCGGGGCGTCTGTTTCCAGGCGAACGATGCACGTGGGGCTCGACTGGGACGTGGAACCCGAGCTCATGATTGTGCTCAGTGGCTCCCAGCAGTATTTCTTCAACCACCCCGCCGATCCGAATCTGGCAGCCGGCCAGACCAACGTCCTGGCATGGAACGCGCGTGCGCGCTACGCAGGAAGCGCCTGGGGGGCGCGCGCCGGTCTCCGTTTTGCAACGCCCGCGGAGCGACTCGTGTTGTCGGTAGCTGGGAGTTGGGCCCAGGACCTGACCATGAACGACCCTGCGGCGTTTGCGGAGAGTTACCTACCCCTGTTCGTCAATCTTTCGGGTTCGCTGGACCCGGCTGACCACGAAGAAGAACTCCTGGATGTGGAGGCACTCAACCTCGCGAAGCCCAATCTGACGCGTCGTAGCACGGACTCGCTGGGTACCCGGATGATCTTTCGCCAACCGAATTCCCTGACCTTCGGACTGGATCTGGGGCTCGGCCCGCATACGATAACGGCCAACTACGTTCTATATGACGGGGAACTCTCTGCCGAAGGGGTATACGGGTCTCGAGGGGGGCAGCCGAAGACGTACAGAATCGGAAAGGCCCTGAACTATGAAATCAGAGGGGGGCTGGACCTGCGTTTTCCAGATCGGATGACCGGTCTCGGCTGGCTTTTGCTCCCGATTCGACTTGTGTTCCTCGACCTGGACGGACTCCTCTTTCAAGCCATGGGAAATGCGTCCGGATACTCGAACCCGCATTATCGGATAGGAGCAGGCGTCGCATTCGGGCAGCCGGTGGTCACCGGCGTGGAGCGGAACATCAGCGGGGATCTGGAGACGATCTTGGACGGGGCGCTCCCGACAGGCATCGCGATGGCACGGAGCTACAGCCTCTTCGATCGTCTGGACGTTGGGGTGACCGTTGCGGGGGTACCGGACTTGTTCTTCAGAACGTCGGTCACCTACCGGCTCCGCTAGGGTCCTTCGGTCCGGTCCGGGCCAAACCGATCTCCCAGCATTTTGCAGAGGTCTTCCAGATGCGCCTGGTCTACCGCGGTAAATGCGTCGGGATGGTCAGAGTCCACGTCCAGAACTGCGAGCACAACGCCTGTGTTGTCGAGGACTGGCACCACGATTTCGGAGATCGTGGACGAGGAGCAGGCAATGTGGCCCGGGAACGCGTGGACATCTGCAACCAGCTGGGTCTGGCGGCTCTCCGCGGCGGCTCCACAGACACCCTTCCCAAATGAAATGCGTAGACATCCGTGCCCGCCCTGGTACGGTCCGACTACCAGAAGCCTCGGCGCCGTGACACGATAGAAGCCAGTCCAGTGGTAGTGGGAAAATGCATGGTGAAGCTCGCAAGACACCGTGGCCATCGCGGCAACCCAATCATCTTCGCCCTCCAGCAACGCGTCGATCCTCTGGCGGACGTCGGCATACGCCTGGTTCCGACTGTCTGGGCGCGCCGAGTGCGACGTCGCAGGCTGACTCAGGCCTTCTGGGCTGGGGACTGGCATAACTAATGTGTTGATCGGGGAAAACGAATCTCGACGATTGACGCGTACTCTAATCGGGAAGGATCGGCGTTCCCCGACGCAACCCCTAATGCCGGTCGGTAATGACCCTCAGAACCGATTGAACCACGGTAAACATGCGTACCGTTAACGTTTCAGCCAAAGCTACGGCTGGTCTTATTTCTACGGCCCTCAGCGAGTTCTCTCCCGGAACCGTCTTCGCCGTGAACATTGCCGACCCAGAAGGGCGGCGTGGTATTCACGGCCTCGATGTGATCTGGGTAGAAGGCCCCAAAAGGGAGAAAGTCGAAGAAATGCTCGACAGGTTCCAGGGAGTATCCTGGGATCCGCGAACCGGAAATCTGGACGCCAGGTCTCACCTGCAGGTCGGACATGACGGCCAGTTGGAGGAAATCTTCTACGACATCGACTACATATTCTGCGACGGCCCAACTTCGGTCCTGTATCGATAGCGCGGCTGAGCGAAGCGCCGCCCGAAGAAAGGTGTGCGCCACTTGTCCAATGACCTGCTAGTCCAGCACGAGTTGGAGGATCGCCACGTCCCGCCATTGGCCATCGACGAATCCGATCTCTCGCTGCACGCCGACAACCTCGTAGCCAAATCGCTCATGCATGCGGATGCTGCCGTCATTTGCCGCCCATATCTTGGCGACGAGGTGATGGAAGCCCGCTGCTTTGCAGTGCTCGATGAGATGGGCCTGCACCGCTGAACCAAACCCCTGTCCGGTCAGGGACCGGTCCATGTACAGGGAAGTCTCGGCTGCGCGCGCGTAGCCTGGCCTGAGGTGGTATCGTTTAACGATCCCCCAACCGAGTACTCTCGAGCCCGGGTTTTCAGACACCGTACACAGGAGCTCTCCCTGCAGTTGGTTTTCCAGCCAACCAGCAATTTCGGCCGGCCCGATGGACTCCGTGTCCATGGTCGAATCTCGAGCCAAAATGGATTGATTGTAGATCTCCGCAATCCGTGAGGAATCACTGACGGTGGCCGCACGAATGGAGCGCGTTGGGTCAGCCATCGAGAGCTGCGGCAATGGCTCCTTCTGCGTCGATCATTTGACCCAGCGTCTTGGAGGCGCCCGTTGTACGGCCCGTGTCCCGAAGGATTTCATAGATCCTGGTATCGCTCAGATCTGGATTCAGGGACCGCATAACGCCGATGAGCCCGGCGACCATGGGTGTCGCCATGGACGTGCCACTCAGTTTGACATACCCCCCCTTTGGCTTAAGGGACAGGATGTCTACGCCAGGAGCGGAAATGGGCATGCTCAGCCGGTTCGTGGTGTTCGAAAACGGTGCCTTCTGCAGCTTCTCGTTAACCGCGCCCACCGCGATTACACCCGCAACCGAGGCGGGCACGCTTCCCCTGGCGTCCAGGTTGGAATTGCCAGCCGCAACGACCACAACGGCGCCGCGCTTTCTGGCAAAGGCCACTGCGTCCACGATGGTCTTGGGGGTTATGAGAGACGGAGAGCCCAGGGACATGGAAATAACGTCCGCGCCCGCCTGGGCCGCCTCAATGAGCGCTTGTGCGGTGGACTCAAGCGTGCCTGAACCGTTGGCGTCAAGCGCCGAGTAACTGATTACGGAGACAAACCGCCCCTCCCAATTCAGAGAGGCGATACCCAGGGCATTGTTGGTGGCGGCGGCGGCAATTCCCGCGCAATGCGTGCCGTGTCCATGTAAATCTTTGGATCCAGGCGAAGCCTCGAAAATACCGTTCATGTCCTCATGAGCGGCATCCACACCGGTATCAACAATCGCCAGAATTGCCTTTCGGACGGGCTTGAGGTCCTTGAGCATCTTGTGCGCCTCGTGGCCGCGAATGGCGTCGAGTCCCCACTGGCTACTGACCAGGGGATCGTTTTCCAGGACCGACTGAGAGGCTTGAAACGAACCGGCTCCAGTGGTTGGCAGATTGAGCTCAAACACTGTGTTCAGCTCAATGTGATCGACGTTTTCGGTGTCCAGACCCAGGAGTTCGCGGAGTTTGTCCAGATACTTTTGCGGGACCCGGATGAGATAGACCTGGGCCAGGTCCTCGTCGGCCGACAGGTCTACCATTGGAAAGGCCTTCTCGGCGATCCCACCATGGGCCTCGACTACGGCAGCGATCTCGGAATAGGTGTCATCAGGGCCCAGTTCGACCAAGATGGTAACGGTCGGCCCAAAGAAGCTTCGCGCCAGAATAATGGCAAGGCCCAACGTTATTGTGCCCGCTCCCAACAGGAAAAACGGGCGAGCCTGATCTCGATTGCCCGCGACCATACCCGCGATCACCAGGAAGCCGGTACCCAATTCAGCCGCCGCAAATCCCAGCGATTGTATGAGAGGTTCCGGCCCCGTCAGATGCAGCAAACCCGCCAGCGAGATGCCGACAAGACCCCCCAGTACGAGGAACGGGTTCTTTTCATCACGACGAGCCGCGAGTCCAAGGAGGATGGAACCACCTACAGTAAGGGCTGCGGTCAGAAACATGGTGTTGCTGGGGGAATTGTATGGGAGGTCCCAAAGCGTTCGCTACGGCGGATGCGGGCGCCGGTTTCAAGTTGTGCGCGTCCCACCCGGGCACACCGTTCGATTATCTCCAAAGAATCCCTCCGCATGAAGAAGTTTTTCCTGGGCGCACTTGTCCTTTTTTGTTTGTCCATCCCAGCCTGCCAGTGTTCGGACAAGCCGGAAATCGGTCCGATAGAAGGGACGAGCCAAGTGGCACCGGACTCCGTCCCAGCAGACCTGACTGAAGCGCTGGCCTAAGCTCACAGCCTTTCGGCGGCCGGTTATGAGGATTTCTGAAGAGACCATTGAGGCGGTACGCGGTGCGGCAGACGTCGTGGACGTGGTGGGGGACTACGTCCGGCTGAAGAAGCGAGGCTCCAATTACATAGGTCTATGCCCCTTTCATACTGAGAAGACGCCGTCCTTCAACGTCAATCCGTCGTTGGGCATATTCAAGTGCTTCGGATGCGGAGAGGGAGGGGACGTTTTCAGCTTTCTGGCCCGGGTGGAGACGCTGAGTTTCCCGGAGGCTGTCACAGCCCTCGCTGAACGGGTTGGAATCCACATCGAGGATTCCGGCGAGCCGGATGAGGCTGCGTCTGCTCGGGAGGCCATTCTGCACGCACTTCAGTTTGCGGCCCGGTATTTCTACCAGCAGCTCACGCAGGGAGAAGGAGGGAGCAAGGCCCGGGACTACCTGGCTACTCGCGAGATTGCCCCCGAAATGGTGAAGCGTTTCGGCATCGGATACGCTCCGGACGAGTGGGACGGGCTCCAGCGTGCGGCCAAGGACGCCAAGATCAGTGAAAGTGTGCTTGAGCAGGCCGGGCTCATTCTTGCCCGCCGGGATGCAACGGGGTACTACGACCGTTATCGCGACCGGCTGATTTTCCCCATCATGAGTCACGTGGGAAAGGTGCTGGGTTTCGGAGGGCGGCAACTCGAGAAAATCGAGGGCCAGCCAAAGTACATCAACTCGCCTGAAACCGACGTCTATCACAAGAGCCGGGTACTCTACGGCCTCTATCGCGCCAAAAACGCCATTCGGTCCCGGGAGGAAGTGGTGCTGGTCGAGGGCTACACGGACGTGGTAGCGCTCCATCAGGCGGGCGTGGAGCACGTGGTGGCCTCCTCCGGGACCGCGCTGACTACAGACCAGATCAAGCTGATAGGCAGGTATGCCCGCCGGGTGATCATGCTGTATGACGGGGACGAAGCCGGCGCCAAGGCCACCGTAAGGGGGATCGACCTGCTGCTCCAGGCCGGACTGGCCCCCTACGTGGTCTCGATGCCCGACGGTGAGGACCCGGACACCTATGTCAAGAAGTTCGGAGCAGAAGCGTTCGAAACGGCCCTGAAAGACCGAAGGACGGACTTCGTGACGTACCTGCATGCGCGGGCTCGCGCCAAGGGAAGTCTCGATCAGCCAGATTCCCGCGCGGAGACACACCACGCGATCATGCGCCTGGTGGCTCGCATCTCCGATCAGTTGATGAGGGAGTCTTACGTCCAGCGAGCCGCGAGCGTGCTGGGTGTTCCGGACGTCTACCTGCGGCGCGCCATGAACACCGATCGTCAGCGCGATAGATCGAGGGCCATCGCAAAGGAGAAGGAAACGGAGAGTACCGCGCCCACCTCCCAGCCCGAACAAGCTGAGCCGGCGCTTGCCATCCAGGCCATCGAGCCCTTGCCTGAAGAGAAAACGCTTCTCCGACTGATGTTGGACCAAGGGGCGCCCATGGTCTCGTTCATTCTCTCGCGCACGGCACTGGACGAGTTCACATTCGGCCCCTCCAGGGACACGGCTGCTGCGCTCGTGGAGCAATTCGAGGCCGGCGAAATCAAGACCCGGGTATTTCTTGATGGGTCACTAGGGCCGGAGGTTCAACGGTTGGCGGCCGAAATCCTTACGGATCGGGATGAACCGTCCGATAACTGGGGTAAGAGGCGTATAGTCGTACCTACCTTGAATGAAGACGCCAAAGCGGCGGCGGCGGGTGCGATGACGCTCCTGAAGCTGGATCGGCTTGACGACATGATTACGAAGCTCAGACACGGTGTGCTCGGTGCCGAACAGGAGGGACGGGACGTACGGCCCCTTCAAGAGGAGCTTGTTGGCCTTCAACACTTGCGCCGGCGCATCAAAGACAGGGAGTTTCTCAACTGATGGCTACCACACGACTCAGCTCAACCGGAGGAGACTCCGCCCCCGACGAATCGAGCCAGGCAGACCTTTCTGCCTCGGGCTTTCCCGGTGCGCGTACTCCAATTCCTCGGTCAACCGCTCCTCGCACGGTCCCGAAGACCGCCGCGTTGGATGACCCAAGGCTGTATTTCAACCGTGAATTGAGTTGGCTGGACTTCAACTGGCGGGTGCTTCACCTGTCATTGGACGAAAGAACGCCGCTTCTGGAACGGGTACGGTTCCTGGCCATAACGACCAGCAACCTGGACGAGTACTACCGGAAACGCGTTGGGGGTCTGAAACGACAGGCCGCAGCCGGGGTCATCGCACTGAGTCCGGATGGCCGGACGCCTTCCGAGCAAATCAAACTGGGAGAGTTGGCGGTAAGACCGCTTTACCAGGCGATGTGCGAACACTGGATGAGGACGCTGCGGCCAGCGCTGAAGGAGCAGGCAGGGATTGAGATTCTGGACTACGCCGATCTGGATGGTGAAGAACGCAGCTTCGTCTGCGACCACTTCCGGACCCGCATTTTCCCGATTCTCACGCCGCTGGCGGTAGATCCGGGGCATCCGTTCCCGTTCATATCGAATCTGAGCCTTTCGCTTGCCGTCGTGCTTCGTCACCCCGGGCGCGGCACCGAACACTTCGCCCGGCTGAAGGTCCCGACCGAGCGTGGAAGATGGATCAAGGTGCCCGGGAGAGAGAATGCCTTTGTGCCACTCGAGCAGGTGATTACCGAGAATGTGGGTGAACTGTTCAGGGGGATGGAGATCGTCGGGGTTTATCCGTTCAGGGTCACCCGAAACGCGGACATCCTGCGAGATGAAGAGGAGGCAGACGACCTCATCGAGATGATTGCGGACGAGCTTCGAGAGAGGCGTTTTGCGCCCGTTACGCGGATTGAGATTGCAAATGAGGCACCGGAGGACGTTCGCCAACTCCTCAGACGGGAGCTACAACTCTTGCCCGAGGACGTGTTTGACGTAGAGGGTCTACTGGATCTGACCGATCTGCATGCCATCGCCTCGATTGATGCGCCGGCTCACCAGTTTCCGCCATGGGAGGCAGTGACGCCCCCTCGGCTCATGCACGAAGGCGAGTCCAAGGATCGTGAGGATATATTCTCGATCATTCGAGCCGGGGACGTTCTCCTTCATCACCCCTACGAAGCGTTTTCGGTCAGCGTTCTCCGGTTTGTCGAAGAGGCGGCTGTTGACCCCAAGGTCCTCGCCATCAAACAGACCCTGTACCGCACCTCGGACGAGTCTCGTGTCGTGGACGCCCTGGTCAGGGCCGCCGAACTGGGCAAGCAGGTTGCCGTGCTGGTGGAGGTCAAGGCGCGCTTTGACGAGGCCAACAACATGGAGTGGGGTGCCAAGCTGGAGCGCGCCGGGGTCCATGTGACGTATGGTGTTGTAGGTCTGAAGACGCACGCCAAAACGACGCTCGTCATTCGAGAGGAAGAAGAGGTCCTCATCTCATATTGCCACATCGGAACGGGGAACTACCACCAGAAGACGGCCAAGCTCTACACGGACTTTGGCGTACTCACCTGTCGTCCGGATGTGGGCCACGATCTGATCCAACTGTTCCACTACCTGACCGGTTATTCCCCGGAGCAGCACTACAGACGTCTGTTGATTGCTCCCAGAGACCTGAGGAGGTCCTTCCTGGAGATGGTGCGTCAGGAGATTGAAAACCAGGCCGCGTTTGGAAACGGACGCATTATCGCCAAGATGAATGCCCTGGACGACCTGACAATGATCCAGGAGTTGTACAAGGCATCGGCGGCTGGCGTGCAGATTGACCTGATTGTTCGAGGACACTGCCGACTCCGGCCCGGGCTTCCGGGGTTTTCAGAAAACATCAGACTCATTTCAATTCTGGGGAGATTCCTGGAGCATAGCCGCGTGTTCTATTTCCGCAATAACAATGAGCACCGGGTGTTCATCGGGAGCGGAGATTGGCAGAGGCGAAACCTGGACGACCGGGTAGAGGCCACGCTCGAAGTCGAGGATCGCGCGGCGCGTCAGAGGTTGGTCGACACCCTGGAGATGGCGCTTACCGACAATCGGTCTGCCTGGGACCTGGGATCGGACGGGCAGTATACGCTGCGCATGCCAGCCGATCCGGACCAGCCCGACTACCAGCAGCGACTCATGGCGCTCAGCCTCAAAGGCGGCCAGGATGCATCCTGGGACATTCCCTGAGTTGAGGGGCCGGGCTGAAGGGGACTTCCCGCGTGCATTCGTGCTGCGCGGCAGAGAACGCTGTTGAACCAGTGACGCTAGTAGAACTTCTCCATGCGTTTTGGATCGTTGGTCTCCGGCGCTCTGTCGATCCAGTACGAGGCGACCTTGGGGTCCGGGCGCCGGTTTAGTGGGTCCTTGCCCGCCAGGCGCATGAGAACACCGATTGGTGAGACGACCACGTAAAAGACCGCCGTCAGCAGAATGGTGGTCATGACCGTACCCATAACCAGGGCAACGGCCATCCAGGCGGGATAGACCGCCCTGAGGGAGCCGGGCGCCAGGCCGCCGGCCAGGACAAGGCCCAAACCGAGTCCTCCGAGAATGTAGACCGCGGTTCCCGAGACCCAACCTGCGCGCCAGAGAACCAGGGCAGCGATAGCAACAAAAACTCCGCCAACGACCAGCCCAAAACGCCTCAACGTGGCCGCGTCTCGGGGCAGCGCCCGCGCTTCTTTCCAAGCAGTATTCAGCATTCCCGTTCGGTCCGTCAGCAGTGATTCATTGTTTCCTGGGGAACGCAGGGCGTCTTCCAAAGAACCCCAAGCGGCGTTTCCCCTGTATTTCACCCACCAACCAGTCTCCGGACCGTATTGTTGCGGGACAATCCATCTCCATGCGTACCGAAGAACAAATCCTGACGGACATCGCCGCAAGCACCTGGTCCGACCGGGGTACGGTGGCCTATCTGGTCGGCAAGCCCGCACCAGGCGTTCATCAGCCGTGTGAGAAGGTCCAGGTTGTGGTGGCACGCGGTTTTGCAGGAGATCACGAAAAAAAGGCCTTCTGGAAAGGTCAGGTGATTCCCGGGCGCGAGGTGTCCGCCATTTCGATTGAGGTCCTTCGATCAATGGGTCTGGCGCCAGACGTCAGCGGAGACAATCTCGTGACGCGCGGGATTGACCTGTCGGCCCTGCAGGAGGGGGACCGGTTGGTGATGGGCCCGGTTACGCTGGTCCGGGGGCCCAAAACCCACCGACCGTGTGCCCTGTTCAGGCAGCGTGCAGGAGCCGCGGCCTTCGCGGTGGCGGCGGCAGGGCATCGAGGAGCGCTCTTCTTTGTCGCACGCGGTGGCCCGCTCAGCATCAACGACCAGATCCGGGTAGAACGCGCATGAGGTATTTGGTAGTTGTGGCGGTGCTTCTTGTGACGCCTGGATGCGGGTCTCCAGAATCCATGGGCACCACGGGTGCCGAGATCTATGCCGCGACGTGTTCGACCTGTCATGGACCGGATGGAATGGGCGTAAACAAGGCCTTTCCGCCGCTGAAGTCCAGTTCCTGGGTTGCACTGCCGGACACGCTACTCATTCGCCTGGCGTTGAGGGGACTTCGAGGACCGCTTGTTGTCGTGGGCAGACAATACAACAACGTGATGCCGCCTCATGCTTTCCTTTCGGACCAGGAACTGGCTGCGGTACTCAGCTACGTTCGAAACGAGTTCGGTGCCGGCGATTCAGTCAGCGCGTCGAGCGTGGCCCGGGAGCGGAGGGATTTCGGTGCGGGCCCGATGTGGACTATGCCCGAGTTGTCGGTGTCCGCCCGGCCCGTTCGACCAGGTGAATGAAGAGGGGCAACAGGTCCTCCACCTGTCGCTCCGGGTGAAACTGTACGCCGATGACGGATCCGTCTTCGTTTTCCACCGCCTCTATGACCCCGTCCGACGCCCGCCCTGAAACGCGCAGCCCCGCACCGACAGAGGCGACGGCCTGTATGTGGTACGTGTTGACCTCTCTCGGCTGAGCCCCGAGGATTCGCGAGATCCAGGTCTCCGGCATCGGCTGAAAACCATGGGCCAGTCCGCCCCGATCGCTCGAGTGAACCAGGCCCTCGGACGTGACGCCTTGGACGTCGGCGTGAATGGTGCCGCCGGCCACGGCATTCAGGAGCTGCATGCCGTAACAGATACCCAGAACCGGAGCCGTTTTTGCACGGTGTGCGGCCAGATACAACCGGTCCGACGTTTTGCGGCGGTCGTCTGTATCGGAGATGTCCCCGGGGAGTTGCCCCAGTAGGCCCTGGGTGATCGCGGGGCCGCCGGTGATCACCAGACCCTGGATCAGTCTGGCGAGATCCTCGGCAACACCCTGGCGCGTGGTGGCCGGGAGGATGACCGGAATACCACCAGCCAGTTCCACGGCATCGGCGTACCGGGTGTCCAGCACTTGTTCGCCATTCTTGAACGACGTGGTGATTCCGATAAGGGGGGCTGATGTCATTGGGTTGGGAAAGGCTGTGGTCACTCCGAAGAGTGGGGATGGGTGGCGCCTGGCCGTGAACGCGAGCGTGCGCCCGAACGGATCATGTCCTCGATGCTGCCCTCGCTCAGAGTCGTGAACTCGTGCAGGATCTGGCGGGAGTGTTGACCCAGTGCCGGCGGGGGACAGAGCGGGCCCGCGGAGTCAGCGCTGGACAATCCGACCCACTGTTTCAAGCCATCCGTACCAGACGAATTGGGTAGAATGACGTTCTTGCCTCCCTCCGCAAGGGCGTCCTTCAGCGTCCGAACGGGACCCACCGGGACCCCGGCCTCTTGAAGGTCCATCAGAAGCTCCGGGCTGGACCGCGTTCGGAACGCATCGACCAGGAGGCGCTCCAGCGCGTCCCGGTGTTCTACCCTGGCCGCATTCGAGGCGAACCGAGGATCAGCCCCCAGACCGGGGACATCCAGTAGATCACAGAGCCTCTGGAACTGACGGTTGTTTCCGATGGCCAGCATCAGCGTGACGTTGTCGGAAGTTTCCACCAGCGTCCCGTATGGCGAGATGTTCGGATGGGTCGAGCCATGGCGCCCTTGCACTGCCCCTGACGCAAACCAGCCCGTGGCCTGATTGGCCAGTGACGAAAGCGCGGCGTCCATCAGCGACACCTGGATGAACGCACCCTGGCCGTTTCCAGACCGCTGTCGCAATAGCGCCAGGAGGATGCCTTCCTTGACGTGATGCGCCGCGAGAATGTCCACGAGTGCCACCGGCATCTTGGTCGGGGGGCCGTCTTCCTGCCCGTTCATGTCCATGAACCCCGATTCTGCCTGAATGAGGGCATCGTAGCCCGCTCGCTCGGATTCTGGTCCATACCCGGAAATAGCGGCGTGTATAATGGCCGGGTTCCATGCCCGAAGGACGTCGTCCCCCAGTCCGAGCCGCCTGTCGGCACCCGGTGCAAAGCTGGACAGGACGATGTCGGCGCGTTCCACGAGCTGTCTGAGGGCATCCTTGCCAAGGGGGCGCCCGAGGTCAAGGGTCAGCGACTCCTTGCCGAAGTTGCAACAGTGGAAATAGTCTCCGGTCCAGGACCGGGTTACGTCGCCACCGGTCCGAGGGTTTTCAATCTTGATGACCCTTGCGCCCAGCTCCGCCAGGAACTGACCTACACTGGGGCCGGCAAGTACAGAGGCCAGCTCAACAACCAGAAGCCCGCTCAGCACGGTCAAGCACCAGGAACGCCGGGTT
The DNA here is from genome assembly GCA_047619685.1 of Rhodothermales bacterium. GTDB lineage: Bacteria > Bacteroidota > Rhodothermia > Rhodothermales > UBA10348 > JABDJZ01. Next base: position 39,993 of record JBLHLC010000010.1, on the reverse strand, counting down.
CGGTCATGTCTCTGACATTCAGTACATGATCAAGGTCTTCTTCTGACATCAGACCCATTTCGAGGACGACGTCCCGCACGGAGCGGCGGCTTTTCGCGGCCGTCTTGGCTACGGTGGAGGCCTTGTCGTACCCGATGGTGCGATTGAGTGCGGTGGCGATGGACGGGTTGAGTTCCAGCAATTCCTTGCACCGTTCGCGGTCGGCCTGAATGCCGTCCAGGCATTTGGTGCGGAATGCGTCGCAGGCGCCGGTCAGGATGGCGATGGACTCCAGCATCGCATGCGTCATGACCGGCATCATCACGTTGAGCTCGAAATTCCCGTGCTGCCCGCCAACGGTTATCGTGGCGTGATTGCCCATCACACGGGCACAGACCATCATCATGGCCTCCGAGAGGACGGGGTTGACCTTTCCTGGCATGATGGATGAGCCAGGCTGAACCACGGGAAGCCTTATTTCCGAGAGGCCGCTTGTCGGTCCACTGGAGAGGTGCCGGATATCGTTGGCAATCTTGAGCAGGGCCACAGCCGTGGTGTTGAGCGCACCGGAGGCACTGACGAACGCGTCCTTTGCAGCCTGCGCCTCGAAGTGGTTGTCGGCCTCCCGAAATTCGATCCCGGTGTAGGACGAGATATGCGCGATGGCAGAAGTCGGAAATCCTGGCGGACAGTTTATGCCAGTGCCAATCGCCGTGCCGCCCAGCGCGAGCTCAGCAAGTTCATCGGCCCCTGCTCTGAGTCGTTTGATACTGTTTCTTACCTGGGCTGCATACCCCCCGAATTCCTGCCCAAGGCGGACGGGCGTAGCGTCCATGAGGTGCGTCCGTCCGCTCTTGACCACGTCATCGAACTCCGCAGCCTTGGCCTCCAGGCTGGTTTCCAAAGCCTTCAGGGCTGGGACAAGGTCCTCGAGCAGCGCGAGGCGAGCGGCCACGTGCATGGCCGTCGGAATCACGTCGTTGGACGACTGGGAGGCGTTTACATGGTCATTGGGGTGAACCAGTTTGCTGCCGAAGTCCCCTCCCAGAAGTTGGCTTGCGAGGTTTCCTATGACCTCGTTGGCGTTCATGTTGCTTGAGGTGCCGCTCCCCGTCTGGAAGATGTCCAGCACGAACTGGTCATCCAGTTCGCCCGCGATGACGCGGTCGGCAATCGCAACAATAGCATCACGCTTGACTGCGTCCAGTAGCCCCAGTTCCGTGTTGGCCATGGCGGCGGAGCGCTTCACGGTCCCAAGAGCGGCAATGAACTTTCGCGGGAACCGGATACCACTGATCGGAAAATTATCCACCGCGCGTTGGGTCTGTGCTCCGTAAGCGGCGTCTGCAGGCACGCGTACTTCACCCAAAGAATCTCGCTCAATTCTATAATCGCTCATCGGAAAAAGCCGGTTGTCGTGAGTTCAAGCCTACCCGGAAATATAGGCTGGAGACTGCTGTCGTCCTGTTGATACGGGTTGAAAACCCATATCAGGATTAATGCGTCGCCAGTCAAAGCAATCGTACTTTAGCGGGCTCCAAACCGGATGGTATGAGACTGATTACGGACGTTGCCGCCATGCAGGCGGCCTCTCGCGATGCGCGCTGTCAGGGGCAAACCTTGGCCCTTGTGCCGACCATGGGATCCCTGCACGCGGGGCATCTGGAGTTGGCAAAACGAGCCCGGGCCCAGGCGGATCACGTCACGGTGTCGATCTTCGTGAACCCGACGCAGTTTGCCCCGGGCGAAGACTACGCTCTGTATCCACGGGATATTGAGGCAGACATGCAGCTTCTGGCGGAGGCGGACGGTGCGGACGTCGTCTACGCACCTTCGCCCCAGGCCATGTACGAAAACGGCCTGGAAAGCCTGACTTCGGTTCGGGTAGCCCGGCTGACTGATGGTCTCTGCGGTCCACACCGAGCGGGTCACTTCGACGGCGTGACCACGGTGGTTTCCAAACTGTTCAACGCGTGTCGGCCCGACGTGGCATTTTTCGGCCTCAAGGACGCACAGCAGTTCTTCGTACTCCGTCGGATGGTCCTCGATCTGGATTTTGGTATCCGCCTGGTCGGCGTCGATACCGTTCGGGAGAGTGACGGCCTGGCCATGTCATCCCGAAACCGATACCTGAAGGATGACGCCAGGAAACAGGCGACGGTTCTGTCAAAAGCCGTATTTGGTGCGCGAGACGCCATATTGGCCGGCGAACGAGATCCGGAGATCGTGCGTCAGATTCTGAGTGCGCCATTCAGGACGGCGCCGCTGGCAAGCCTGCAATATGCCGAGCTCGTAGATGGAGACCTTCTCCAACCGGCACCTGAATTAACAGGAGGGTCCACGGTTATCGCGGCCGTTGCCGCACTTCTGGGCCCCGCTCGCCTCATAGACAACGCGATTATTGAAGTCCCACATGGCTAAGACCAAGGCACTGCTTCTTGTTTTCCTGGGCCTCTTGGCCCCGCGTTTTGCCCTGGCTCAGCAGAGTTCGGCAACCGCCCAGGTTCAGGTGCGGGTTGAGGCCGGCCAAGAGGCTCAGGTCCCCGAGCCCTGGCGCTATCCGGTGCGCCAGGGCGCATTTTTCGGTCTGATAAACGAGCGCGGCGACCTGATTACCGGCGCCCAGTTTGACGCCATCCGACCGTTTGCCGGACACCTTGGGGCCGCTCGCCGGGATCATCTCTGGGGATTTGTGGATGGGGAGGGCACCTGGGTTATTGAGCCCGTCTTTCAGGAAGTGGACGATTTCCAGGAGGGGAGGGCCAGGGTTCTCACGCGGGAAGGTTGGATTCTGATTGACGCCGAGGGAAAACAGCTGACCGGGCGAGCCTATGTGGCCATGACGCCTCTTGGTGATGGGCTGGCGGCTTACCAAGCAGACGCGTCCACAACGCCGCGTGGACAGCCCGGAAGGTGGGGTGTGCTGTCTGCCGATGGTGTCGAACTGAGCGGCCCGTCGTTCGACGGCGCCGGTCTGCCGCATGCCGGCAGAATACCCGCCGAGAGGTACAGGAAGTTGCTATTTTTGCGCCTGGAGAAACGCTGGGGTTTCGTGGATTCCAGCGGCGAATGGGCGATCGATCCGGTTTTCACCTCGGTCCGATCATTCTCCGAGGGCGCGGCGCTCGTTTCGGACGGTCGCACCGGGAGGTTCATTGGGCCACTGGGAGATACGCTGCTGACCGTCCCTTTTCCCATCGTGCATCCATTCTCCGAGGGCCTGGCCAGGGTCGGCGAGGGTGGCCAGGTCGGCTTTATAAACCGTTCAGGTGAGGTGGTTATCGCCCCGGCCTTCGAAGCCGCGACCGATTTCTCCAACGGTCGGGCGGCGGTGCGGCTGGATGGACTGTGGGGCTACCTGGACACCGAAGGACGACAGGTAATTCCCGGTCGGTTTCAGGTGGCCAGCCAATTCGAGGGACCGCTTGCGAGGGTCGTTGAGAACGGGGCCGAGATGTACGTCACCCGGACTGGGGAGATTGTCTGGCCGAACCGCTGACCCGCGGCGGAAAAGCTACTCTTCGAACCGCTCGTACGCTTTGATGATCTCTCTCACCAGGCGGTGCCTGATGACGTCCCCCTCATCGAATTGAACGAATTCGATGCCATCGACGCCAGACAGAATCTGTGCCGCTTGGACCAGGCCGCTGTCCTGTCTCCGCGGAAGGTCGGTCTGCGTTACGTCGCCCGTCACAATGGCACGGCTGTCCGCGCCCAACCGGGTGAGAAACATCTTCATTTGGGCCGTAGTGGCGTTCTGCGCCTCATCCAGGATCACGAAGGCGGAATTCAGAGTGCGCCCTCGCATATAGGCCAGCGGGACAATCTCGACGATGTTCTGCTCCATGAAAGAGTTCAGTTTCTCTAGCGAGAGCATGTCTTCAAGGGCGTCGTAGAGCGGCCGGAGGTACGGATCCACCTTCTCGCGGATGTCGCCCGGAAGAAATCCCAGCCGTTCCCCGGCCTCGACGGCCGGTCTGCACAGCACGATTCGTTTGACCTGGCGCGACTTCAGCGCGGCTACCGCCAGGGCAACGGCCGTATAGGTCTTCCCCGTCCCGGCTGGTCCTATGGCAAAGACGATATCGTGCAGGCGGGCCGTACTCACCAGGACGGCCTGATTGGGTGTCCTGGCGCGAACCACCCCGCCCGACGGTGTAAATACGACGGCATTCTGACCGTGAGACGTGCCTGCTGAGGAGCCGTCGCCGGCATCGGTCAGGGCCAGCAAGGTGTCTATGTCATTTTCCGTGAGTTGCCCGTTCCGGTTAACCAGAACCGTCATCTCGTCCAGCATTTTGGCGATAATATCCAGGGTCCCGGTATCCCCCTTAAGGATCACCAGATTGCCCCTCGCCGTTATTCCGGTGTCAGGAAAGGCGTCTTCAATTCGCCTGAGGTAAACGTCGTTGAAGCCGAAAAGAAGGAGCGGTTCGGCTCGGTCGATCAGGATGCGCCTTTCTGCCAAGGTGTATGTTGTTTCGCTGACAAGTGCTGGGAAGAGGGATCAACGAAAGATGCGAACAGAATGATGCAGGTCCGCCCGAAAACTCTCGTGGTTGAATTTACGAAAATGAGCGGCGCCGGTAACGACTTCGTCCTCCTGGACAACCGGTTCTACCACTTCTCGATGGCGGAGCTGTCTGACCTGGCCATCCGGTACTGCGCACGCCGGACAGGCATAGGTGCGGACGGCCTCCTGGCCCTGCATCCTTCCAAGACCGCTGATTTTCGGATGGTCTATCTGAATGCCGACGGTTCGGTTGGCACCATGTGTGGCAATGGGGCCCGTTGTCTGGCCAGGTACGCGTTCGATGCAGGTATTGAGAAAACACCGCTGGTTTTCGAGACCGCCGCCGGGGAGTACCAGGCGGAGGTTTCCCCGGAGACGGTACGGCTGACCATTCCCGACTACCGAGACTTTGCGATGTTGCCTGCGGACGGGGAGGGGCCGGACCGATGTTATTTGTGGACCGGTACCGAGCACCTGGTCGTGTTCGTGCCCGATGTGGCGGCCGCGGACTTGGAGCGGCTGGGCCCCGCGCTACGAGAGACAAATCCTCCTGCCGGGGCAAACGTCAATTTTGTACAGGTCTCAGGCCCCGACCTTCTGGTCAGGACCTACGAGAAGGGGGTGGAAGCGGAGACCCTGGCCTGCGGTACCGGTGCAACGGCAGCCGCGGCAGCCGCCCGGCTGACGGGCCGCCTGGATGCTGGCGAGGTCCGGGTGAGAATGAGCGGAGGCGATCTGCTGGTTGGTTTCCGCCCGGACGGAAGGGCCAGATATCTTGAGGGTCCCGCGGAATACATTTTCCGCGGGACCCTCGAGATACCTGTGTAAGCAAGCGGCTGAGCCGCCTGGAATGCCTAGTTGATCAGCACTCGGCGCCTGTTGTCCACGATGTCCGAGTCCTCCCTGAGAGACGCAAGCCACTGCGTGCGGACCCGATTCTGATTCTGGGTCTGCATCTGCGTGCGGAGACTCTCGCGTTCGGAGTCTGCAAGCTCGCCGGGCTCATTGATCGCCGAGACATGAAGGACGAAGACGCCGTTCGCGCCATCGATCACCTCAGAAGTGCTGCCGCTTGTCATGCCCAGGGCCTTGCCGACAAACTCCGGGTCACGGCCAAGCGTGGGCACCACCATATTGGTGAATGAGAGATTGGCCGCGTTCCGCTCGGTTTCGCCGAGTGCAGCTGCCAGGCCCTCAAAGCCACCGGAGGAGGCAAGGGCGTCTGACATCCGGCTTCTCAAAAGGGCGGCCTTTTTCTCGTTGCGAACACGTGGCTCGAGTTGCGACCGGACCTCTTCAAAGGGCTGGAAACCAGCTTCCTGAACGGACTCGACCACACCGACGATAAACTCGTTGTCGAGCTCGATGACGGGACTGACACCCCCGACCTCTGCGTCAACCAGGAAGTTTTGTAGCGTGCCGCTATTCCCGATGCCGGGGATAAAGGCAGCACCGTCCTCAACCTGCACTGTGGACGGGTTCATTCCGGTCCTTGCAGCTTCGGCCTCGAACTCTCCGTTCTCCTGGGTGAAGTACTGGAGGTCGTCCAGTCTGGTCTGAACCGCATTCAGCGTGGCAACCGATGCCCGCAGTCCCAACGCGAAGTCCGAGATCTTGGCCTCCTGCGTGGCACGTTCCGTTACCTCGATGAGGTGGAAACCGAACTGGGTTGAGATCGGACCGACCACCTGGCCGGTGCGCGCGCCAAAGGCGGCTTCCTCAAAGGGCGCCACCATGCGGCCGGGACCGAACCATCCCAGATCACCGCCCTGCGCGGCTGACTGGTCTGCGGAATGCTCGCGGGCCATCTCAGCAAAGTCTGCTCCGCTACGCAGTTGGCGAAGGATGTCGTTCGCTTCCGTGCGGGCTTCCGCCCGTGCGGCATCGTCACCTTCCGCGGCCCGGAAGAGGATATGACGTGCTTTGACGGCCGTCTCCTCGGGCGCCCGAACATCGACGATCTTGATAAGGTGTGCCTCGCTGCCTGCAACTACGGGTCCAACAACCTGTCCGGCGACCGGATTGGCAAACACTGCGGCGGCGATAGCTTCGTCCAACTCATCCGGCCGGAAATACGCGTCCGTCCAGGGGCGCTCCGAGCCGTTGCGGGCCAGGAAGAGCGAATCGTCCGGCGAAGCTCCCAGAGAGGCTCGCAGGTCTTCCAGGTCATCAAGCGTGGCAGCCGTGTCCGCAGCTGTGGGGTTTTTGTCCAACGACACGTAGCGGAACGTGTACGAGCGCTTGCGCGCGAATTCGTCCCGATGACTGTCGTAGAACCGCTGCAGGTCTCTGTCGGAGACGGTCACGGAGTCGTTCGAAATCGCTGCATATCGCAGGGATACGAAACGCACATCCACCGAACGGTTGCGCCGGACGTATTCCGCTGCGACATCGGCGTCCGACACGCGCACAGAACCGGCGACCAACTTGTCCAGCTTCTCGCGGAGACGCTCCTGTCTGAGGTAGTCCTCGATCTGAAGCCAGTCTTCCCGGGCGTCCGGGTTCTCGACGAAATTCTGAAGGAGGCTCCGGTCCACGCCACCGTTTCCATCACCAAAATAGAGTTTGATGATCGGGTGCGGCTCCGTGCCTTGAATCATGGTAACCAACTCATCATCCGAGACGGAGAGGCCGAGTCGGCCCACTTCCTGCTCACGGAGTTTGGTTTCGACGAGGTTGTCGAAAACGCGCTCGCGCGTCTGGTCCAGCATCTGCGGCGGCATACTGTCGCCCGTCTGCTGCTGATAGTTTTGTACCTGGCCGTCTAGGGCCTGACTGTACTCCTCGAATGAAATAGACTCACCGTTGACCGTACCGATCGTGTTGCCTGAGAAGCCAACCACGTCGAGTCCACCCGAGTCCTGAAGAACCCAAATGACGCCAAAGGCAAATACTAGAATCCAGAGGACGACGCCGGTGTTTTCCCGGAGCCGGTTCATCACACCCATTGTGAACCGATTGTTCGTTAGCAGAATAAATGGGGCTTGAGAACCCCAACGAAAATATCCTCAAGTATACTTGGGTTCGAACCAATTGTTCGGTTCAAAAAACGGCCCCTTTGGGCAGATCAGGCCGCCCTGGTTCCCATTTTCTCGAGGTGTGACCGGAGTTGAATCAGAACCTTGCCGAGGATCTGGGAGATTCGCGCTTCGGTCCGGCTCATCAGACCGGCAATCTCCCGAAGTGTGAGGTTCTCGAAATAGTACAGGGCCAGGATGGTCTGCTCTCGTTCCGGCAGATCGTTGATCAGCGTTTGAATATAGCTCTTCAGCGACTCGCGATCGATTTTTTCGAACGCCTCGAAGGTCGGTTCATTGGGAATCGACTCGATAATGGTCTGATCTCCTTCCTGGTCGTTCGGGGCGTGGAGGGAGAGCGAGAAGCGGCACTGGGCGTCTCTCAACAAGCTGTGATAGTCGACCAGGGATATTCCGAGATAGTCGGCCACGTCGCCATCGACCGGTTCTCCGCCGACGACCTGCCGTAGAGTGTCCATCGCCTTGTGTGCCTCTGCCAACCGGCGTCTCCGCTCGCGGGGTAGGGCATCGATGGATCTCAGATAGTCAACCAGTGCGCCCCGAATGCGGCCATAAGCGTAGGAGACGAAGGGTGTCCCGCGCTCAGGATCGTAACCGTCCAGGGCCTGGAGCAGACCCAGAAGCCCGACGTTTTCCAGATCCTCGCGGGAGGCCAGGGGGTGGTCTGGAACGCTGAGCCGCCCAACGATGGAACGAACCAGTGGGACGGCTGCCATGACAACCGCCTCACGATGGGCCGGTGTCGGCTCTTCGGTAAATCGAACGGCGTGGCTCTGGAGATCTATGGCCATAATAACTTGGTGCTAAAAGTCGCGTCAGGCTGCCTTGGAGTCTTGTTCCTTTGAAGCCGAAGTGGGGGCCCCGGGTGCGGCTGCGGATTTGGCCTGGGGCGCCTGTGCGGCGGCCTGTGCCGTTTCTTGAGCCGTAGCCGCGTGTTCTACGACTCGCTGGATGGCGACATCGCCTAGAAGAAGGACCACGTATACGGCCAATCCCGAGCACACTCCAGTGAGGAGGGCCTTTTCTATTTGCGCAGCGGCGAGCATCTGATTAACGAAAGTCAGAATGCCGACCAGAGCGCTGAATTGGGAAAAAAGGGCTCGCATAACTTTGGGTGACTGGTCCGATTCGGGTTGTTGCAACTAGTGTGCCTTAAGGCTCAGTTCATTGCAACGGGTATGCGGGTTTCGAAAACGCCACAGCGTACGCGGGCCGACAGCCCCTGAAATACGTCTGCAACGAAGGGGCTAGTGTTCACGGCAGGAATTTGCTTCCGGACGGAACGCCGGATTTCTCCGGAAAAAGGTACCCAGCCACCGTACAGGATCTTCCGATCCAGGAAGTGATGGGTGAGCGCTGAGAAGCGAGCTATCACATGAGTCGCCTCTTCCTGGGTGTCCGTCATATTGACCACGCCGGCCAACGGATAGTCGGGATCGAGCGTCCAGATCATCTTGCACAGGGAGTACGCATCCGCCGCGGCGGTGGGCTCGTCCACCAGGACTAACAGGCTGGCATCTGCCCGATCCAGCGCCCATTGGACACCAAGGCCGATTCCGGCGGGGGCGTCCACGACCACGAAGTCGCAGGTGGTTTTGAGGGAGGCCAACTCGCAGTCGAGGGCGGACAAGGCCTCCGAAGGGGCGTTTACCAGATGGTCCGGGGCGGTTACGAGTCGAACTTCCGATCCCTGACCCAAAAGAAAAGGGCAGGAGCTCTGCCCAACGTCGGCGTCAACGAGCGCCACACGAGATCCGGTTCTTGCCCATGTGAGGGCCAGGTTGGTCGCAATTATGCTCTTGCCAACGCCGCCCTTTCCACTCACGACGGCTAGTACCGTCGCCGCAGCAGACCCGTCAAACATCGCAGACCGCCCGGGCAAGCTTCGTGGGCGTGTATGCCTCTATTCCGCGCTCGGGGCGGGAGCCGCGGACCATGGCCGCCACGGGGATGCTCATGGCAATAATTCGCTCCGTGACGTATCCCAGCATGGCCGCACCGTCAATATGGGTGATGACGACCGAATCGGCGTAACTGCCTTCTCGGGCCGTAGCCGATCCGGCTGAACGGGCGTCCACGACGAGTCTGGTATGCAGGCGAAGTTTGGCCGGGGTCTCGAAACCGGGAGGCGTGTCAACAAGAACATCTCCCTGGATCGCTTCGAGTGCGGAAGGCAGCGCTTCCTCACTACACCGAACTACTTCAAGATCGAAATCCTCAAACATGGCGGTCGGGTCCTGCCACCCGCGCATCTGATTCTGAGGAGGAGGGACAACCACAATGGTAGGTGCCCAGCGGCCCGCTCGTACCCTGGACAGCGCGCTCCTGAGGACCAGTGAGGTCTTTCCGCAACCCGAGTCTCCTGTAAATATTACTCTGGAAGGCGCACTGCCGGAGACCGAGGGAGGCAGGTACGAAGCCAGTTTCTCAACCGAGGCCGCGGAGCCCGATCCTTCTCCCGCTCCTGCGACAGATTTTGCCCGATGCGGACGCAGTCCCTGACGGACGAGTCGCATGAACAGCGGATCCAGTTCTTGACCCCGGTCAGATTCGGCTCCCTGGTCTAGAGAACCAGAGTCAGGCGCCAGGTCTGGTCCTGGGTGCGACTGGGAAAAGGGTGTCTCGAAGGGCTCAGCGGGCAGGTCCTGCCCCTGGCGGTTGACGCGCGCGAAAACCTCGGCTGCGGGCCGAATGCGTCGGTCCAGCGAGAGGCCCGCGCTGCGCGAGGTGCGACGAAGTGCGCCCGGTGGGGGACCAGCCGGGAAGGCCGGGCGAGGTTGCGGTCTCTCCTGTACCATGACGTCGACGGAGCTGGTTTGCGATGGGTTCGTAGAAGGCACCGCGACGGCAATGCGCGCCCTCCGGCCATCCGTCGGGGGCTCGGCTTGCATCATCACGACCGTATCACCCCAGAGGCTGCGGGCTTCGCTGAGAGCGTCTGCGATGGTTGCACCGGTTACGGTTCGAATTTCCATGGGGAGCTCAGGCGGCTACTGCTTCAAGTGCTTCGAAAGTGACCTGTCCGACGATCTCGACCTGCACGTCCGAGAGCAGGTCGTGGTAAGACAGGACCACGATTTCCTGGATCATCGGAGCCAGGAAACCAAAAAGAGTGGGCCTCAGGACCGGTGAGGCCAAAAGAACGGGTGTGTGACCTTCGGCAAGCATTTCGCGCGCAAACCCGCGGGCCGAGGCCACCAGATTCTCTGCCCTGGCGGAGGGGAGGCCCAATGTGCCGGCGTGCAATTCACCCGTCTTGGCACGGCCAAGCAATTCCTGCTCTACGGCAGGCTCCAGGACAAGCGCCCGAACGACTCCGTCTGCATCCGAGAACTGCCTTGTAATCGTGGGAGCGAGCGCGGCACGAACGTATTCGGTCAGCACGTCGATATTTTTGGTCGCCCCGATGTTGTCGGCAAGCGCCTCCAGGATCGAGACCAGATCCCGGATAGGAATGGACTCCCTCAGGAGTCGCTTCAATACCTTCTGGATCGAGCCAATGCTCAGTTGATTGGGTACCAGTTCCTCGACGAGTGCAGGCGCGGTCTCCTGAACCTTGTCAATCAGCTTCTTCACCTCCTGACGGTCCAGGAGCTGGTAGGCGGACTTCCGCAGAATCTCGAGCAAGTGTGTGGTGACGACCGCCGGAGCTTCCACAAGAGAGAGGCCAAGGCGCTCAGCTTCCGGAAGGTGCCGCTCCGACACCCAGATGGCGGGCAGGCCAAACGTTGGGTCCTTGACTTCGATACCGGGAGGCATGGTGCCAGCATCTTCCGGCACCAGCGCCAGGTGATAGCCGGGGAGGACTTCGCCCTCAGCAATCGGATTGCCCTTGAGTTTGATGACGTACTTGTTGGACCCGAGCGTGACGTTGTCGCGGATCCGAATTGGCGGAACGACGATGCCCAACTCCATGGCGAGTTGCTGACGGAGGAGTCGTACGCGCTCCAGCAGGTCTCCAGACTGCTTGGGGTCGACGATGGGAATCAATGCATACCCAATCTCAAGCTCCAGCGGATCAACCAGAAGCAGGTCGGAGGGTTTGTCTTCCGGCGGAGCCTCCTCCTTGTTGTCGGCGGTGGCCTGTTCCACTTCGCGGGCGGACGCCGCAGATTGCTCAGCCAGCCGCTTGCGCCCGACGTAAATGAGGAGGCCCGACAGCGTCCAGAACGGGAAAAGGGGGAGGCCGGGCACAAGCCCAAGAACTCCCAGGAATCCACCGGTAATCAACAGGGGAGCAGGACGATTGAAAAGCTGGAGACGAAAGTCAGTCGCAAGGTTTGTCGAACCGCTGGCTCTGGAAACGATGAGACCCGCAGCGGTCGAGATCAACAGCGCCGGAATCTGGGATACCAGGCCATCACCGATGGAGAGGAGCACAAACGTGGCAGCTGCATCCTTAGGGCTGAGGCCGTGCTGCGCGATTCCCACAATGAGGCCGCCAACGATATTGATGCCGGTGATTACCAGACCGGCAATGGCGTCGCCGCGAACAAACTTGCTGGCACCGTCCATGGCACCGTAGAAATCAGCCTCACGCCCAACCTCGTCACGACGGGTTCTGGCGGCGTTGTCATCGATCAAACCTGCGTTCAGATCCGCGTCGATGGCCATCTGCTTACCCGGCAAGGCATCAAGGGTGAACCGGGCTGCGACTTCCGCGATGCGACCAGACCCCTTCGTGATGACAACGAAGTTGATGATGACCAGCACTAGGAAGATGATTGTGCCTACCACATAGTTGCCGGCCACCACGAAATCACCGAAGGCCTGGATTAGTGCGCCAGCGCTAGCTTCGCTCAGAATCAGCCGCGTGGATGCCACGTTCAGGGACAACCGGAAAAGCGTGGTGATCAGGAGCAGGCCGGGGAACACGGCAAAATCCAGCGGCCTCTCGGCATAAAATGCCGTTAGGAGGACCGCCAGACTGATGGCAATATTGGTTGCCAGCAGCAGGTCCAGCATGAAGGACGGCAGTGGGATCACCAATACCAAGAGAACGCTGACTACCGTGGTGGCAATCGCCGCTTCTGCGGTACCACCCGTCTTGGGGGCGTCAGGGTTGATTTGGGCGCCAGGTGTGGCCAACTCGTCTATTCGTTTGGGGTGGTTCTACAGGCTGAGACTCTTCTCTCGGTAGATTTCGGCGAGAACCGCGGCTACGGCTGGGTACAAGTCCGCGGGGATCTCCTCCATCTCCGGAACGGCGTGATACAAAGCGCGCGCCAAAGGACGGTCCTCGACCATCGGAACCTCAAATTCCCGCGCCAGCGCCTTGATGCGTTGGGCTCGTTTTCGGATTCCCTTGGCAAGGACGAACGGTGCGGTGGCCTCCTCGGGGTCGTACCGAAGCATGACAGCGAAGTGAGTCGGGTTTGTGATGATGACATCGGCCTTCAGAATGGCGTGATCCAGACGGGGGCGGCGCTTCATCTCCATGGCGAGTTGCCTGCGCCTTGTCTTGACGTGCGGATCTCCCTCCGATTGCTTGGACTCGTCCTTGATCTCCTGTTTGTCCATCATGAGATCCTTCTTGTACTTCCATTTCTCGAACGCAGCGTCTGCGGCAGAAATGATGACAAGGGCACCCAGTAGTTTGAATGCCAGGATGGCCATCCAGCCCCCCGCCTTCCCAAGGATCTGGGCCATGGTCAGCGCCGGCAGCATCAGGATCTCCGGCATCAGGCCACTGATTGTCTGGTAGGCAATCGGGCCGACGATCGCAATCTTGATGACGGCCTTCAGCGTCTTGAAGGCCCCTTCGGCAGAAAAAATGCGTTTCAGTCCTTTCGCCGGCGAGACGCGGTCCGGCTTGGGCTCCAGCGGCTTCATCGTCACGTTCAGGCCGCTCTGGGAAAGCTGAATGGCAACGGATGCCACCACCAGCGTTCCAAGGAAGGGAAGCAGGACGAAACCGATCTGGTAGCCGAGATCCCTGACAATGGCGGGGACGGAGGTCAGGGTGACCTCGGTTGTGGCCGCGGCCAGAAATTGCTGGCTGGCGAGATTCTTCATTACACCGAAGGCACTCGGCAGGAATGCCGAGATCATGGTGATCCCAACCAGAAGTAGACTAATCGAAGTCACATCCTGTGACTTGAACAGATTTCCCTCCTCCCGCGCCTTCTGGATCTTTTGCGCGGTCGGGTCAAACGTTTTGTCTGATTTATCGCTCACGACCCCAACGCGGTTACGATTGCCAGAAGCTGGGTGGCCATCAGGTCAACCATGTCTGGAATCAAAGGCACCAGATTCTGGACGAACACGATGGCCAGACTCAGGCCAACCAGAAGTTTGAGCGGGAGACCGAGCGAGAACAGATCCGCCTGGGGGACGACGCGGGCGAAGATGCCCATCGCGGATTCAACCAGAAAGAACGTCACCATGAAGGGTGAAGCCAGACGCAGGCCTGTCAGGAAAAGGCCGCCCGCGAGCGAAAGAAACTCCGGGGCGAGCGCATCCAGCTTTCCGCCTCCGAGGGGAATCGCCGAAAAGGAGACCACCAATGTCTCCAGGAGAATGTGATGCCCCTCCAACAGGATGAAGACCATCAGGAAGAGCGTCATAATCAATCTTCCAAGTGGATTCGTGGTGGCCTTCGTGGAGGGGTCGAAGACCTCAGCCATGGCCAGTCCCATCTGGAAGCCCATCACATGGGCGGCGAACTGTACACCCCAAAACATAAATTGCGCTGCAAACCCTATCGATATACCCGTCAGGGCCTCCGCGCCAATCGCCACGACCAGCCCGAGGGGACGCATCACGAGGTTCGCCGGGGGAGGGGTCACGAAGCCGACCAGCACCCACGAGAGGAGGATGGCGAGCATCAGACGGATTTTGCCGGGGACCCCGGTATGACCGAAAAACGGCGCGGCCGACATCATGCCGCCAATCCGCACAAAGATCAGGAAAATGCCGGCAATGCGGACCGGGTCGAGTAGGTCCTCGGGTCTCAATGCGCCACACTCGGGAGAAACTGGAACACTCTTGTCGTGAAGTCAGTCATCATTTGCAGCATCCAGGGCGTCAGAAACAGCAACGTTCCGCCAACGATTACAATCTTGGGGATGTAGCTGAGTGTCATCTCCTGCATGGAGGTGATGGCCTGGAAGAGCGATACGGTCACGCCCACGCAGAGCGCCGCGATGAGAAGGGGCCCTGCCAACATGACGGCCAGTTGCATGGCCTGCTGAATCCAATAAAGCGCGATGTCGATAGTCATTATTTCGAGTTTTTTTGGCTCAACCGCCGATGTAGGCGCGAACAACGGATTCCACTATCAGATACCAACCATCTGCCAGGACGAAGAGCAGGAGTTTCATGGGTAGTGAGATCATGATGGGTGGAAGCATCATCATGCCCATGCTCATCAAGACGGACGCCACAATGAGGTCCACAATCAGGAAGGGGAGGAAGATCATGAAGCCGATCTGAAAGGCGATTCTCAGTTCGCTAATCACGTAGGCCGGGACAAGCACGTAGAGCGGAGTGTCTTCCCCGCTATCGAACTGGCTGACGGACGCCATGTCCATGAACAGCAGCAGGTCCTTGTCACGCGTTTGGGCCAGCATGAACCGTTTGATGGGTTTGGCTGCCCGGTCGAATGCGACCTCCTGCGAGATTTCGCCGTCCATATAGGGTGTGAGAGCTCCTTCCTGTATCTCGCCAAAAACCGGCGCCATAATGAACAGCGTCAGGAAAATGGCGAGTCCAATGAGCACTTGAGTGGGGGGAGACTGACCTGTGCCCAAGGCCTGGCGCAAAATCCCGAGTATCACCACAAGGCGGGTGAAGCACGTCATGAGAATGACGATGGAGGGCGCCAGGGACAGCACCGTCAGCAGCAGTATCAGCTGAATCGGCAGTGCGTAGCCTTCGCCGTCGGGGTCGCCGAGAGAAATGGACGGGAGTTGGGAGAGCAGACTCGAGGCCGTGCCGCCTGTCGCGGGCGGTCCCGCAGCGGCTCGGGCCCGAGCCGCTGCTTGGTCCACCAACTGAGAGGCGTTCTGCGTGGGGTCCAGGCCAAGGGCCTGAAGCCCACCCGGAACGGCACCTGCGCCGAGACCCTGGGCGGATAGGAGGCCCGCACCGAGACCTGGGATCGGGACGGCTTGGGCGCTCACGAGCTGGCCCGGGGCGGATCCGACTACTACAAGAAGGATGGCCGGGAGAAGGAGCGAGAGGAAGCGGGCTCGCGACATATCAGTTGGTGGCTCCTGTCGGAGGATAGAGGGTGTTGGCCTTGTAGGTCTTCTTTCCCGCGTAGCGTCTAAGGACGTGCATGAAATCGGGGCCGTCCGAGATCGCGGAGGCGGTAGCCACGGTCCATTCCGGAATGTCTTCTTCCGGCGTACCAGCCGGAGCCGGATTCACGGGCCCCTCTGGATACGAGTCCGCAGGAGGGAGGGCGGGAACGGTGTCGGCGCTTGGTCCAGGTTGCGCCTGCACAGGCGCCTGGACTGGAAAAACGGACGCGGGGTAGGCCTTCAACAGTGACACGCCGCTCGAGGATGTCCCTATCAGCAACACTTCGCCCGCGCATCGGATCAGCTGGATCTCCTGTTGGGGTCCGACACGATGCCGGCCTATCTCGGTCAGGAACCTGACGGACGCAGCGCCGCCCTTTTTCTGGCGCAGCCAGAGGGCGCCTACACCGCCGAATCCCAGAAGGAGCAAGACCATCATGTACCCAGGCCCGATCAATGAGACGGGCTTGAGCGCGGCGCTTCCATCCTCTGTGGGGAGCATACCAGAGGTAGTAGGACCTGCCTGCGAGGCGTCCGATTGGAGCGGGTCAGCCGTCAGCGCGACGGCTTGTACGTCGGTCTGGGGAGGAGCCTGTGGCTCAGGGAGATAGGCAACTGCCGTCCAGACAACAACCAGTAGAATTCCCAGCAGAAGCGCTCGTTGGAGGCTCGCGCGTGCTGAGGGCGCTTTCTTGGCGGGAGGAAAGAATGTGCGCATGCTTGGCATCGTTTACAACATGTCCGGGTTGAGACCACCAAAACGGTGCCTCTGGCGCCCTGCCAGGTTGAGATGCCAAATTGATGCCAGTACCCCCGTCGCTCAGGGGGGGGAGACTACCGGAGTAGCTTCTCCGCTCCTCGGGCTGCCAACGCCGTGATGCGTACGCCGAATTGTTCGTCGATAACGACTGCCTCTCCTTCGGCAATCAGACGATTGTTTGCAAAAACCTGAAGCGGTTCACCGACCAGCTTTTCAAGTTCAAGTACGCTGCCGCTGGTCAGTCGGAGGATTTCTGAGAGGGGCATTCGACGGCGGCCGAGTTCTACGGTCACCTCCAGTTCAACTCCCGCCAGAAGGCCGAGGTGTCCGGACCCGGACTCCGGGATCGATTCCGCCCCAAGATCCGGGAATGCTGCGGATTGCACCCTGATACTTTCTGGAGCCTGGGACTCTGGACGGGGCGTGTGCCCCAATAGAGAGGCGCCAAACGGTTCTGCTGGTGCGTCGCTCATCGAGGTGGTTTCTGGGTCGGCAAAGGTTTCTTCAATGGAGGTTTCGGCCGAGGATTCACTTTCTTGAATCTCGACGGTATCAGCCAGCACAAAACCGTGGAGGATCGTCCCGTCCCATTCCATAAAGAAGGGGAGTCTGCTCGAGGTCTGTTGGAATACTACATCATCAATCTCGTCGCCTGGGGCCTTCACATGGAGACTTGGCGCAGATACATCTTCACCGACGGCGGATAAATGAGACCGGACGGCCGCGACAAAGAGACCACCCAGTTCACGCACTATCTCTTCGTAGTGTTCGTCCCCGACGCGGGTCTGAACACCCAGCTTCAGTCCGGCGATCAGCGGCAACCATTCGGGGTCCAGCAGTACCGCGAAACTTCCGTCCTCCGGATAAATTCCGAGAAGTGCGGGCACGCTTTCGCGCAATTCCTCGATATCGCACGGTTGGAGCGTGCTGAATTTCAACGGTGCGTTATCACCCAACATCGTTGAAAGGAGCGCCTTCGCGGCCTCTCCGGCCTTTGAGAGCATATCGCTAGTCATGGGATTCGCCGTCTTCTTCGGACTCGCTCGGGGGAGGTTTGATCACTTCGAGCACTCGAAGGGATTTTCGGGTTCCGGACCTGCCAATCATGGCTCGGAACCGGGGAATGTTGCCAACGACCACCTGGATGGGCTCGGTCGTTTTTCGGTCCAGGGTGATGACATCACCCTCGGCCAGATCCAGGATGTCCTGGATCGATAGGGAAGTGCGGCCGAGCTCGGCCTTAAGCTCGACCTCGGTCTGTCTCAGCGTTTCTTCGTACTGGGCCTTGATCCTGGGGTCCAGTGGTTCGGTCTGACGGGAAAGCATCTGCCTGATCCCGGAGCGGCCAAGCATGCGTTCAATAAGCACGTAGGGATAACACACCCGCAGTACAGCGCGATGCTCTCCCAGTCCGACTTCAAATGACGCCACCACTGCGGGCTCGGTGCCTGGAATTACCTGGACAAATTCGGCGTCCGTCTCAAAGGAAGAAGTTGAAAGAGCCAGCGGGGAAATGGGCTCCCAGACCGTCTCCAGGGCTCGGTATGTCCGCTCCACGATTCGGGTCATCACCCGCTGCTCGATTTGCGATATTTCCCGCGTGTCAGCCTGGAAGGAGCCTTGACCCCCAAACAGTTTTTCGACGGTGTATAGCACGAGTCGAGGATCGAACTCCAGGATCATCTTGTGAGGCTGGCCTGCGGACTCTGTTATGTACAGGGCAGAAGGTGCCTGGGTCGAATCGACGTACTCGGAGTAGTGGACCTGCTCCACCGTGACGAGGGTCATCTCGACGATGGACCGCAGTTGCGCCGAAAGGTAGACCGAGATATCTCGGGCAAATCCGGTGTGGACGTGATTCAGAAGCCGCAGCTGATCCTGGGACAGGAGGCGGGGCTTTCGGAAGTTGTAGGCGCGGGCGCGCCGGCGGGGAGCCGGTGCCCCCGCGTTGGCAACCATTGCGATCTCTTCGGCTGAAATCTGCATGTCCTATTGCAGCATGAATGTTGTGAAGTAGAGGCGGCTGAGATGAAACTTCTCCTCCCCGAGAACGCCGTTTATTTCCTCAAGCAGGTCTGTCTTCAGACTGTCACGAATGGAGATGTCTGATAGTTGGCTGACCGTCAGTTTGCTCAGCTTCCCCAGAATCCGGTCACGAATCACGACTTCTTTCTGTGTGACGCCTTCAAGCACCTTGGGGTTGGGGCCCTCCAGTCCGACGTCCACCACAAGGGCGCGTCGTCCGCCGCTGCCGGCCGGGTTGACCATGAACCCCGAGAGCCTCATGAACTCGCCGTACTCAATTGCCTCTTCAACGGCCTCGGCTGCATCGTCCGCGACCTCGGTCCCGGTGATCATCCTGGAGACCTGAGGAAAGAACACGTATGCGGCGCCCGCGCCTCCGCCGACCGCAATAAAAATTACGGCAACGATCGAGATCAGGAAGGTCTTGCCGCCTCTTTTGGAAGGCTTTCCTTCGGCTCCGTCGACTGCATCGGTGGACTCTTGCTCTTCTTCCATGGCTCCCAGCTGAATAGAATTTCGACACGCCGGTTTTTTGAGCGTCCAGTGGCTGTAGAGTTGGTTTCCAGCGGGGAAAACTCCCCGTGTCCGATCCCTACATAGCCAGACGGATCCAGCGCTGAGGAATACCCTAGCAGGAATCGGACCACAGAGAATGCCCGCGCGCCAGAAAGCTCCCAGTTTGTGGGATACCAATTCGTTGCGATGGGTCGGTCGTCTGTATGGCCTTCCACCACTATGCCCTTGGCGCTCTGTCTAAGGACGTCCGCCAGGCGGAGAAGGATGTCCTTGGACTGGGGCAGCAGTTCTGCACTACCGGACGAGAACATGATCGAGTCCACGATGACAACGGCCAGGCCCTCTTCGGTCAGGTTGACTTGCACCTTGTCTTCCAGTCCCTCACGCTCGAGGTATTCCAGGAGTGCCTCAAACCGCTCGGCATGCTCCACGGCTGTCACCTCTTGGCCAGCGGAGGACTTGACCGCAACCACCTGCGTCGTGGTAGGAGGGATCATTGCGTCTTGCTGAAGAAAGCTGGTCCGCCCCTGGAAGTAGGAGAGCGCATCTTTGAACTTCTCAACTTCGACCGTGGACATCGACACGATCATGATAAAGAACGTCAGCAACAGGGTGGCCATGTCACTGAATGTCGTCATCCAGAACGGAGCCGACGGGTCCGGTTCTTCTTCTGGGGCCGAAGCTTTTTTCTTTGCCACTACGTTTCCACCTAGGCGGCTTTCTTGAGTACAGGATCAGCCTCTGCGCCCGCATCTGAACCTTCCTTGAGGAACAAACTGAGGCGCTTTTCAATCATGCTTGGACTCTCGCCACGAACAATGCCGAGGACACCGGCCTGAACGATTTCTCTTGCCAGCGTGACCTCGTAGAGCTGTCCTTTGGTCTTCTGAGCGGCCGGAAGAAAGAAAATATTGGAGAGGAAGGCTCCGTAGAAAGTGGTGATCATGGCCACAGCCATGCCCGCACCGATGGCTGCGGGGTCCGACAGGTTCTGCATCATCTGGATGAGGCCGATGAGCGTGCCGACCATCCCAAACGCCGGGCAAAACGTCCCCCCGTTGTTGAGGAATTTCACGGTGGTGTTGTAGTCCGTCAACTCCGTGCGGACCCTTCCATTCATGAGGTCCTCGATCTCTTCCTCGTCGACGCCGTCGACGGCCATTTCCAGGCCGAAAGCCATGAATGGGTCGTCCACGTCCTCAAGTGCACGGTCAAGGGCCAACAGACCTTCGCGCCGGGCCGTTCGAGCCAGGTCTCCGAATTGCCCAACCAGGCTCGGGAGGTCGGGGGATTGGAAACCGAACATGGCCTTGATCCCGGCCAGGGAGACCTTGATGTCCTCCATGGACGTGGCCACCATAAGTCCGCATATGGTGCCGCCGATTACCATGATCATGGATGGAACGTCGAAGAACGTAGTCCATCCCTGGCCCATCATAATGGTGCCAAAGATGAGGACGAATCCCGCGACCAATCCTATAGGTGTTGTTTTCTCCATGTGCGCTCTAGCGAACCAAGACGAGGTGACTTCTTCGTGTTATCGGCCAGTGGTCGATACGATTCAAGGAGTCAGGCGGTCGTGACGAGATCTTTGACCCTCAAATCACGAAAGGGCCGGGTTGGCGCCCTGTCCGCGCGCTCGACCGGGATACCGTGCAGGCGGTGGTTCTTCTCAAATACAACGAGCTTCAGCGGGGAGTCAGGAGCGACACCCAGCCGCTCGTGTACGTTCACGATATGAACCGTGCGGCGCCGGATCTTCACGGAGGGGTGGTCCGCGTCCAGGCTACCAAAATGTCCATCCAGTTGGATGACTTCCTGGATGTCTTCAAGGGGGACGCGATAACAATCGTCGTCACTGTTGAAGGCGAGAAAAAGGTGGTGCTCTGGCATCGGTATCCGTGGCTGGCGATACAGTTTGTATCGGCATCGGCGGACGCCCGATAAGCCTCGTAAAGCAAAAAATGCGGGTTTGGGGCACAAAAAAAAGGGCTCTGCGGAGACCGCAGAGCCCTTTGGTGCCTAGATAGGGCCAGGTGGAGGCCCGTCCCTAAGTCAGTTTAGATTATCGCTTCAGGTTGACCGTTTCCTGGAGGATTTCGTCCGAGGTCGTGATGACTCGGGCGCCCGCCTGGTAACCGCGCTGGGCTACGATCATGTCCGTGAACTCGGTTGCGAGGTCAACATTGGACATCTCGAGAGCACCGGCGACGACGCTGGTCTCGATCTCGCGACCGGCCCGTCCCTTGATCATGTTGCCCGACGAAGCCGTCGTGCTGTACATGCCGTCTCCGACATTGTCCAGACCATTGGGATTGTTGACTGTAGCCACGGCCAGTTGGTAGATGTTCTCGCTTTCTCCGTTGGAGTAGCTGAGTGAGATCATCCCGGAGGGGGCAATGTTATAGCCTACCAGCTTTCCGGACTGGTAACCGTCCTGGGAACGGACGATGGCCGTGTCATTGCCGGAATTCTGAGTGATGTTCCCGATGTTGATCGCGAACGAGGTGTTGCTGGAGGTGTACTCGGGGTCCCAGGTCACGGAGATCGGGGTATTCGACGTCATGGTACCGTCTGTCTCGAACGACAGGGAGCCCGTAGAGTCTGCGAAGGCAGGAGGAACCAGGCTCCCACCGTAGGAAACGTCGTAGCTCCAGGTGTCATCTGCTGTCTTCTCGTAGGTGACCAAGGCGGTGTGTGCCGTTCCCTGATCATCGTAGATGACCGTCGAGATGTTCACCTGATCGCCCACCGCGGCGTCTGCGGAGAGGTTTCCGCCGCTGACTATTTCAGCGGTGGCGTTGGCGCTCGAAGAGGAGGCCCAGTTGATTTCGACATCAACAAGATCACTCTGGTCAACGTTTCCGTCTGAATCAATGTTGAAGCCCTGAACCGTGTTGCCGGCCTTGTTGACCAGGAAGCCGTCCGCGCTGAACTCAAAACGACCGTTTCGGGTCAGGAGATCGCGCTCGCCATTGTTCATGATGAAGAACCCATCGCCATTCAGCGCGAGGTCAGTGGCATAGTTGGTGTTCTCAAGAGCGCCCTGGTTCCAGTTCCGGTCGATTGACGAGACTTGCGTCCCAAATCCCACGAATGAGGTATTGACGGCCGCGCCGCGTGAGCTACGGCTGGTGCCGAGCATCCGCTGACCGAGGACGTCTGTGAAGGCGGTACGGCTCCTCTTGAAGCCAATTGTGTTCACATTTGCGATGTTATTACCGGTAACGTCCATCTTGGTCTGGTGTGTCTTCAGACCCGAGACACCGGTGCGGAGCGAGTTTATCATGGTGTTGCTTGGCGGTTTTCTGGTGCGGTAGTGTGTTAGCTGGTGCCGTCAGGAGGATTTCCCGACGGATTCGACGTCACCCATGTTGACAGGCAAGAGCCCTATCCACAGGAAAACGCCATCAGCTGAGAAGGTGACTTTTGAGACTTGTCCGCGAACTGTGGACGTGGATGAAATGGAATTCCCGTCATCGTCGAGCGCAACCACATCGGTGGTGTAGGCGCCCGCGGTGACTCTGTTACCCGAGGCATCGGTGCCATCCCAGGTAAAGTTCTGTTCGCCGGATTCAAGGCTGCCCATTTCGAGGACCTTGACGACAAATCCTGTCGAGTCCTTAATTGAGACCGTGACTGATGCGGCGTTGCCCTCAAGTTCAAACCTCCCGGCCGCGCCGGATTCGCCGTCCCAGTTGAGACCATTTCCCGGCGCCTCGATTTCTTTGCCGATAAGACCGGCGGCTACGCCGTTGTTCATGCTCTGGGCAAGGACCGCGTTGGCATCCCCTTGGGCCGTGAGGACCTGCTCAATGTTGATGAGCTGCTCGACTGATGTGAACTGAGCGAGCTGAGCCGCAAATTCCTGTCCCTCCATGGGATTCAGGGGATCCTGATTACTGAGCTGAGTGACCAGCAGTCTCAGGAACTCGTCCTTGCCAAGGGCTGCGCTGGCGGCCTTGGGAGGAGCCCCGGGCGTCCCGCGAAGGTTGATGGGCGTGATTCCAAGTGGATCAATAGACATGTGAGTTCCTGTTTAGCCCACCCAGACGCGATCTGCGCCCCGGAGTGAAGAGGTTTCGCTTTGATCGGCTGGAATAGATCCGTCTGCCGATACACCGTTTCTGGTCTGTGGTCCTGAGCTGCTGCCGCCCGACTGGCCCCCGTCCTGGCTGCCGGACTGCGTGCCAAAAGAGAGGTTTACATCCGCCCCGTAGCGGTTTCGCAGTTCGCTTTCCAGGCGCTCCGTGGCAGAAGCCAGGGCCGTCTGCGTTCCCAGATCAGAAGCCAGAATGTGCACGGAGAGCTGCTCGGCACCACGGCGGGCCCGAATATTCAAAGAGCCAAGGCCGTCCTCGAGATCAATGGTTACTTCCTTCCATTCCGAGGTATTCTTGGTAGGCTGGTTGGCCAGGCTGCTTCTCACGGAGCGCAGCCACGCGGAAGCAACCGTGCCGATTCGGCCGCGGCCATTTGCCAATGCCTGCTCGGCGCTGCTTCGGCCGCCATCCGCAAACCACTGTTCCATCACATCCGTGACCCGGGCGTCGAGCGCGGTGGCAGGGCCATTGGATGGCCCGACAGGTTCAACGGAAGGCATTTCGAAGATCGAGGAGGGGGGGGCATCGGGGCCGCCCAGCATCTCGGCGTGAACGGTTTCGGCACCGAATGATGAGCCCGGGTTCTTCTGGTCGGACCCCGAGAATGAGGACGAGCCGCCCTGCGAGCCTCCTGATTGGTTCTGGCCGCTCTCGGTCCTGGTAGAGGGGCCTTCCGTCCGGTCGCTCTGGTTGGTCTGTCCCGTTCGTTCTGCGCTTTTTCCGGAGCTCATCGCCTGCGTAGCCAACTCCAGCGAGGCCTGATCCGGGCCGCGGGGCATCGACAATTCCTGTGGAACCCCGGTTGCCTGCGGCGAGGCTACTGTTCCAGAATTGGGACGAGCCGGTTCCGGGTTGCCGATTCGCTGTGTCGCTTGCTGGTGGTTGCCCCTGGATTTCGACCCAGTCTGAGCCCGGTCGCTTGTCGGGACATCCTGTGCCCGCATGGTCTGCACCTCATCAACTTCTGATGCCGGCACAGCCGACAATTCGCGGGCTTCAGTCTGCGGTGCCGGAATTGGTGCGGCCGGTGTGGTCTGAAGAGCGGGCAGGATGGGCCGCGGGCTGAGGGTCGGGCGAAGGTCGTTTGTGGCGGTGAGGGGCGGTGCCGGTGTCCGGGTCTCGGTTGCCGTGCCTACAATCTTCTCGTCGACTGGCCGCGTAGGCACCTGGCCGGAGTCACGATTACCATCTACTGGCGCCGGCGGGGTCTGGGTCTGGGTCTGGGTCGATGTCGGCTGCGGTTGGAGCCGTGCGTGGTTCCGGGCTCCAGGCAAGGAAGAGAGGGCAACGGGCGCCGGGCGGGCCCCAGGCGCGCTGATCTCGGATGTGGTCCGTTCCGCCGCACCTGAAACCACGGGCACCATGGTGTTCCCACTTGCGTTCACTGGCGCCGCTGCATCTGGTCTCGGAGCGGGCGCAGGGTCAGACCACGGGCGCAGTGTGGCGACTGGTGCCGAGGCTGTTGCCGGTGCTGCTGCCGGTGCTGCTGCCGGTGCCGAGGCTGTTGCCGGTGCTGCTGCCGGTGCTGGAGCTGGTGCCGGTGCTGCTGCCGGTGCTGGAGCTGCTGCCGGTGCTGGAGCTGCTGCCGGTGCTGGAGCTGGAGCTGGAGCTGCTGCTGGAGCTGGAGCTGCTGCCGGAGCTGGAGCTGCTGCCGGTGCTGCTGCCGGTGCTGGAGCTGCTGCCGGAGCTGGAGCTGCTGCCGGTGCTGGTGCTGAAGCTGAAGCTGTTGTCGGTGCTGGAGGCGGTGTCGCGGCCCTTCTTGCTCCGGTCCAGCTTTGTGGGGTCGCGTCGGAATCTCCACCGAGTCTCGCATCCGGCAGGGTGCTGACTTCGGGCCGAGCTCCCGACGGAGCATCTTGTCTCCTTGTGGATGCCGAGGTCTGCTCCAGATCGTGCGCTGTTTCGCGTCGAGGGCTGGCGGCCAAGCCTTGCGTGTCACCCGGCGTGGGGCCGGGTTGGGCATGCCGGATGTCGCCGCGTACGCCAGCGGTACGGTGTGTTTGACCTGGTGCGGCGTCGATGCTCGTGGCACGGGTACCGGAGACGGGCGGGGTGTCCGGCCTCGGTCTGCGTGAGCCTTCGGGCGTCTCTCCGGAAGGCTTCTCGCTTACTGACTGCGCTGGGTTCATCGTGGCCGGGTCGGTCTCGGGATCTGTGGCCGCAAGCGCGACGGCGTCACTCGAAGTCGAAACAACAGTCTGGGCAGCACGACCGGCGGGTGTTTCGGTCCAACGACCGTCGGTCAAGGTGACTACGCCCGGAAGGCTAGATGGGGTCGGCTCTGACTGCGGGGCGCTACCCGGGACAGGCGAAGAATCGGGGTTTCCTGGCGCAGGACTGCCCTGGTAGAGGGGGGCTGACACGGAGTGCGACGAGTCCGCCGGATGGCCAGGCGGCGGGGATGTTTGGCCAGAAAGATTTGTTGCCGCGTGCCCGGTTGCGACGGCCGCATCCTCGTTCTGGCCGACGGGAGCTGGAAGCAGACCCGAACCTGAGGGAACTGCGGAGGGCGTGGCTGGAGTTTCCCTGGAAACACCCGGTGCTTCCTGGGCTGTGACCGATGTCTGATCGGCGGATGGGGAAGTTGTTTGAACCGGGTTTTCACTGGTGGCGCGCCTTTGCGTGCCAATCGCATCGCCGGATGTCGAACCAGGGAGGTGGCTTCCGGAGAAGGGCGCTCTTCGTGCGCGACCCCGACTGGACCATTCCACGGCGGCTGGGCTTGGTGCGGCTGTCTCGTTCGGGGTCTGCGACCGGGCGGAGAGAGGACCGCCTTCCGCTCGGGTGGGCTGCGGTGTCAGTCCAAGGTTTGCGCCATCGACCGGGGCCGGGGCGGCAGGCTCCGCGGCGGTCGGGGACTGGCTGTCGCTCGGGGACGGTGTCGGGGGGCGCACCTCGGGCTCACCCGAACTCACGGGTGCGGTGGCAGCCGAAGTGGTATCGGATTCCAGTTTTCGCTCTTCGTCGGCCACGACCGCAACCCCGGCAAGGTCACTCGTGGTCTCGAGGAAGAGTAGAGGAGCTACGCCGGTGTCGCTGGCCGAAAACTGGAGCGGTGCCGGAGTCTGGGAGACTAAGGGTGACAATGTGGTCACTTCCTGGACCGGCGCGTCAGTTTGAGCAACCAGAGGCGGAGTGGATTCGCCGGGCGTAGGCTCTCCTTGCGCGGAGGGCGGGGTCACGAGCATCTCACGCGACGCCGAGGTGGCTCGCGACATCATGGTAAAAT
This sequence comes from Rhodothermales bacterium, assembly GCA_047619685.1. GTDB lineage: Bacteria > Bacteroidota > Rhodothermia > Rhodothermales > UBA10348 > JABDJZ01. The sequence goes on along the minus strand of JBLHLC010000010.1, from coordinate 13,584 downwards.
CGCGCAGGATGGTATAGTTCGAAGCGCGCCTGTCGATACCACCGATATCCTGAGGAACGGGCGTCTCTTCGCCATCGAAACCGGAAAGCCCATCCTGGGGAGATTTCAGGTCCCTTGCCTCCGCCTCCGAATCGGTGGTTTCCCCGGAAGCCTGATACCCCTGATTGTCGCGCTCGCCTTCGCCATGAACGGGCGTTTGAGGGCGTCCAGGCAGGGAATCCAATTGCACGTCTGGCGATGCCATACCGGCCCCTTCGAGGGCACTGGCAAATCCAGCGGCACTCCGGAGCCCGGATGGCGACGGAGTCGGCCCGCCGGTCACCCTGAGTGTTCCCGTCGCGGTTGGTGCTCCAAAGAGTAATGTGAGTGCGATTGGCGTCACAAGGATGAGTTCTGTTGGGAGTTGGAGGAAACAGGGGTCAAGGGCGCGCCTTGCGGAGCCGAAATAAATCTCTCCACGAGGTCGGAGGCTCTTTCTGGTTTTAGTGCCTGAAGGATGGCTGTTCGATTTCGGGAGGACGCGGCCTCATAGAGGTCGTCCAGGCTCGAGTCATCCAGGCCGTCCAGGATTGGCGTGAGTTCTTTCTGGTCCAGCTTGGGAAGCGTGGATGCCATTGCAGTTGCGACTTCCTTTTTGGACTGTCGGGCGTCGCGTGCCTCCTTGAGGAAATCTATCTCATCCTCCAGGTCAACCGTCCGAGCTGTCATGGCTATGATCTGACCACGAGCGGCTGACAACGAGTCCAGCAACCCCCCAACTAAGTCGGATCGCGAATCTAGAGTGGTTTCCCAGGCCTCGCGGCCGAGGGAGTCGGTCAGGGCGCCGACATCCCGTCCGGCTGAGGCTGCCGCCGCAACGACTGCTCCAGCGCCTGCGGGTGCGACCGTCGCTGCGGGTGGTCGGGTCGCCGCAGACGGGGTGCTTTCTTCCGCACCCGGCTCTGCCACTGATTCTGCCGGTTCGGTCGGGGTGTCCATGTTCAGATAGACGCCTGCGAAGGAGCCGCCAAAGGCGAGAACAAATAGCGCTATAAGGAGGACTATTCGCATGGAAGCTGGAGTGTGGACTGGGTCCGGCCGAAGCCGATGAGGCCCATTTCATCCAGGGCTTTCTGTTCGCGCTGTTGCCGCGCTTCCACGAAGTCGGCGAGTTGTTTTGTGCGCAGGTCTTCGAGTGCCTGCTCATCCCGCATTCGGGCGCCCAATGCGTGACGGGCCTTGAGTTCACTTTGCTGAAGCCCGACCATCCGCTGGCGAACGGTGGCACATCTATCCATCGCGGCGGACCGCATTTCGGCGAAGCGGCGCAGGTCGTTGACGACGTTACCGGCTGCTGCTCTGGACAGGAGGGAGTTCAACTCTTCCTCGTCTCTCTGCAGGGTCTCTCGGCAGGACGCAACGTCCCCGAGAGCCTTGGCCAGTCTGGCCTTGGCCTGTTCTGCCTCAAGTCGGCGCAGCTTGAGCACCGTTTCGAGTCGGAATTGGAATTTATTTCCCAGCATTATGTGCCTGTAGCCGCTTTCAAGGAGATTATTCGGGTCCTGCAGACAACATGCAAAATGTCGGCCAACAGGTCATGACGCTCATGAGTTTGGTCCGTGAACAAGTTGAATCAACGTTTTCTGGGGGTCGTCAGCGACCTTTTCGAGGGTGGTCTGCACCAGAAAACTCCGCAGGGAGTCGTTGGCTCGGATCGCGCGATCTGCCCGGGCATCGGTACCCTGCACGTAGGCGCCCACACGAATGAGATCTTCGACCTCCTGATAGGATGCCAATAGCGATCGCGCGTTATTTGCGGCCGCAACAGCCGACTCGTCGGAGACTCTCGGCATCACTCGACTCACGCTCTGGAGCACGTCGATGGCCGGAAAGTGGTTGGCATGTGCCAGCTTACGTGACAGGACGATGTGACCATCCAGGATTCCGCGAGCGGCATCGGCTACCGGATCGTTCATGTCATCACCGTCAACGAGGACCGTGAAAACGCCCGTGATCGAGCCATTGGTGCCCGGTCCTGCCCGCTCCAGCAATTGCGGTAGAATGGAGAACACGCTGGGCGTATAACCGCGAGTCGTAGGCGGCTCTCCCACGGCCAACCCAATTTCGCGCTGCGCCATGGCCACGCGCGTGATCGAGTCCATCATGAGCAGGACATTCTTGCCCTGGTCCCGGAAGTACTCGGCGATGGCTGTAGCCACGAAGGCACCCTTGACCCGACTCATGGCTGCCTGATCACCGGTAACGGCAACGACGACCGACTTGCGCAGGCCTTCTTCGCCCAGGTTGTCCACAATGAACTCCTGGACCTCTCGGCTTCGTTCGCCAATGAGCGCGATAACGTTAATGTCCGCTTCGGCCCGCCGGGCAATCATGCCAAGAAGTGTGCTCTTTCCGACGCCCGATCCGGCAAAAATGCCGATGCGCTGACCCTTTCCGAGCGTGGTGAACGCATCTAGCGAGCGGACGCCCGTGAGCATGCGTTCCGTAACCATGTGTCGGCGGAGCGCCGGTGGCGGATCAGAATGGACCAGGCGTTCGCCGGTGGTGAGGATGGGGCCACGATCATCTATTGGCCGCCCGTTCGAATCGATTACTCGCCCAAGCATGGCATCGCCCACCTGGACTGTAAGCGGGTGCGAGGACCGGCGCACCAGGTGGCCCGTTTCCAGACCCGAAGCCCGCCCAAGCGGGAGGAGGAGGGAAGTGGCGCCCCGGAGGCCGACAACCTCGGCCGTCATGCGGGCCTGGCCGTCGGGTTCGTCATAAATTTCGCAGAGATCACCCATGGCCGCGTTGAGGTGGGATGCCTCAATCAACATGCCCACCACGGACGAAATACGACCGTAGGACGCCGCTTTCGGTGGTGTCTTGGAGACCTGTTCAATGCAGGAGGCCAGATAGGACATCTCAGAGACCTCCCAGGTCTGATGCCTTGCTCAGGCTATCCCTGAGGTCGGTAAGCATCTCGCGGGCGACGCGCCGGATCACAGCCCCGTCAGAGCGAGCTTCCCAGTCTCCGCGTTCCAGGGCGGCGTCTGTGCGCCACGTCAGATTCGGATGATTCCGACCAAGAGGCACGAGGATGGCACTTTCATCCAGCATCATGAAGTCTGCCGGATGCACGGTAACCTGAACCGACCGGGCCTCTGCCATTTTCTCGACCGCCTTCGTCAAGGCTGTGGTTGAGAGGGTTCTGACGGATTCCGGGAGGGGAGACTCCAGAATGGCCTCGGCCATGCGGAAGGCCAGTTCCACCAGAAGTGGCTCCGAATTGCCTGCGAGCGATTCCCAGGCCTGATCAAAACCGTCCGCGACCGCACCGAGCAGGGCAGTCTGGTGGTTTGACGCCAGCATGGCTGCGGCTTGACCCTCTTCGTAACCGCGCTCGTAGCCTCCAAGGTCGGCGCGTGAGCTTTCGGAACTCAGGCGGCGTTCAAAATTGCGTTCTGCAGCTGCGAGCGCCTGACTGGCGCTGTCCGAGGGGGCGGGAGAGTTGGCCGCCGGGGAGACCGGGAGGGCCGGAGATCCCATGGTGAGAGCGGCGGCTCCGTAAAGAGGTGTGACCATCACCGATTCGGCATCGACGCTCAGGTTGCCAGACTTGAGGATGTGTCGCGAAGCGGTGCGCCTCTTTGGAAACGAAGTGCCGTCTAATAGCGCGGCCGGGATAATGCTCATGGATCAGAGAATCAATTCGTCCGAAGTTTCGCGACCAAGCGAGATTTCTTCCCGCTCCTCCATGTTTTGTGCTTCCTCGACTATGCGACGCTGGGCGTCTTCGACGTCCGTCATCTTGACCGGACCGAGGAGTTCGAGCTCTTCGGTGATGGCGACGGCAGCGCGATCAGACACGTTGCTCATAAGCTTCGCTTTCAACTCTTCGGCGGCCCCCTTGAGGGAGAGGATGAGATCTCGCTGGTCGATCTGTGACAGTAGTTTCTGAAGGTCACGGCCGTCAACCTTGATGAGATCGTCGAACGTGAACATCAAAGCCTTTATGCCGTCGGCCAATGACGGGTCTCGTCCGGTGAGGGAGTCCAGTATGGCGCGCTCGGTAGAGCGACCGGAGTAGTTGAGGATTTCCGCGACGAGTTCGACGCCGCCGGAATTGCTCAACTCTGCGCCAAGTGAAGACCCAACCTGAATTCGGATGACCTTTTCGATTTCCTCCATGAGGGTCGGCGATGTCTTGCCCATCGTGGCAAGCCGGAATACGATTTCTTCTTGCTGCTCATCCGGGAGGAGTGCGATCACTTCGGCGGCTTTTCGGGCCGTGACATGGGACAGGATCAAGGCAGCGGTCTGCGGGTGCTCGCCCTGCAGGAAGCCGGAGAGCTGGGTGTTCTCGATGGCGTTCAGCATCTGGAATGCGGAGCCGCTTCCGGCCTTTTCCATCTTCGATAACATGGCCTCGGCCTGCTCATCTCCCAGAGCAGAGGCTACCGCCTGGCGCGCAAAAGCGGCGCCGCCGCTTCCCACTATTCGGGCGTTTTGGCCCTGGCTGAGGTACTCCTCGAACACACCCTTGACCGTATCTGCCGAGACCCCCTTGAGGTAAGCGATCGCGATGGAGAGTTTCTCAACCTCCGACTCGTTGAGTTTTTGTAGCACGCGAGCTGCCGTCTCTACGCCGAGAGAGACCAGGAAAACGGCCGACTTCGTAAGTCCGTCGAGTGGGAAATTAGGGTCCATGGGGTGTAGTCTGGTTAGATGGCCATTCCGTCCTTCGTGAGCCAGGTGCGGATCACGGATGCCGCATCTTCAGGAGATGCGTCGACCATCTTGCGCACCAGCGCGAAGACGGGGTCCTCGGACCTGGAAGCACGGGCCTCGAGTTCAAGTTTTTCGGCGTAGAGGTCGGCAGCCGCAGCGTCCGCTGCAGCGGTCAGTTGCCTGTCGGCGGCGAGGATGGCGGCTTCCTCTGGACCGAGGCCGGCGGTCATCCTTTGGTCCAGGCTCCGGCCACCAGCACCACCTTCTGCAGCGGTGAGTGACCGTCCTGGGAATACGTTGGAGCCGATAGCGTGCCGCTCTCCGGCACCAAGGACTCTTGCGCCGGCGTCGTAGCGACCGCCACCGTCCAGGCGGCCCGCAGGGGATGGATCGCGCATTTCAGTAACCTGTTTGCCGGCTTTCCGAACCAGCAGGAAGGCGAACGCGAGGGCCAAGGCGATGAGGCCGTAGCGCAGATACATGGCGATCCTGTCCGACTTGTCGACTGCCCGCATTTCTTCCAGCAGCGGGTCCGCCGCCAGAGGCTCGAAGTGGGTCTGATGGAGGGCCAGCTGGTCTCCGCGGTTGGCATTGAACCCAATGGCATTCTTGACGATGTTCTCGAACTCAGCCAATTCGGCGCCCGTGTAGGCGACGAACACCGGGAGGGCATCGTCGGCATCGTCGGCAGCGGGGGCCGCCGGCTGCACCTTCTGATTGAGAATAACGGCGACTGTAAGGCTCTCGATCGTGCCGATGCCCTTTTCGTGGGTCTCGGTCGTGCGGCTCAACTCGTAATTCCTTACCTGGCTGTTGGCCTCCGCGTCCGGACTCATGCGCTCGTCGATCTTCTCTTCCGAGACGACTGTCGCACTTTCCGGGTCAATAAGCTCGCGGTTCGAGATGGTGCGGCTGAAGTCCAGACTGGCAGAAACCTGGACGATGGAATTGCCCACCCCAAGCGCCTTGTCCAGCATCTCCTGGCTCTTCGCGACCAGACCGTCTTCCACGGCGCGTTGAATCTGAAGCTGTGTTGAGGAGAGCATAACCTCAGTGTCCTCCTCGCCCCCAGTGGAAAGGACATTGCTCTTGGTGTCGACGATCGTAACGTCCCCGGCCTGAAGGCCCTCGACGGCGCCGGCCACCAGAGAAGCAATACCGTCAATCTGCGCGTGGGTGAGGCTGGCACCGGCGGCGAGCTCCACGATGACCGAGGCGCTTGGCTCCACTTGGGTCTCGCGGAACGGGCTCCGCACGGGAGTCACAAGGTGAACTCGGGTAGTCTCGATCTGTCGGAGGCTGTTAATGCTCCGCGCCAATTCCCCCTCAAGACCGCGTTTGGCGTTCAGCGACCACATGGCCTGCGTCATACCCAGGGTTCCCCCCCCAAAGATGCCCTCGTATGTCACAGGGCCGTCGCTGATGACGCCGTTTGTCGCCATGGAAATGCGCAGCTCGTATACGTCTTCCCGCGGGACGTAAACGGAGCTGCCGTTCCCGCGCAACTCGTACGTAACTCCGCGACCCTGCAGGTTTTCTATGACCTGGCCCGCGTCCTTCTGGCTCAGGTTGGTAAAGAGCATCGCGTAGTCGGGCTGGTTTGCCCAGTAGGCAATGGAACTCAGCGCGAGAACGCCGCCCACAAGTACGCCACCTATGACCAGTCTTTGCTGGACCGGCAGCCGCAGGATGAAGGCCTGAAATTGTTGGAAGAAACCGTTCATGAATCAGGAGGGGTCAGACTTGCATGCGCATCAATTCCTGGTACGTGTCCAGGAGGCGATTACGCACTTCAGTCATGAGCTGAAACGATAGTTGGGCGTGGTTCATGGCGATCATGACCTCATGAAGGTCTTCGGTCTCGCCAGCAATAAAGGAGGTCATTTCGCCATCGGCATGCTTCTGGACATCATCCACACGGTCGATGGCGTTCTTGAGCAGATCACCGAATTCTGACGGGTCTGTCCTGGTCCTTCCCGGTTGTGGGAGGGATCCCGGACCATCGATCCCGATGGTGCCAGTCCTTGCTCGTTGCAGTTCGGAAATGGAGATGGACATGGACATGCGTTAGCCTTTCAGATCAATCCGTGAACCAAGTGCCTCCGAACCTGACATGGCCGGTCGGGCCGGGCCGTACAGGCGAAGGGACATGCGCGCTGTGGAGGGAAATTGACTTTCGATCATCCGTTTCTCGTCGCCAGTCAGAGAGGCCGCTACGCCGCTCTTCGGAGCGGCTGCTCCATCGGCGGCCTGCTGCTGCTTCGGACCTTGAGGCATCCGACTGGCAGCGGCATCCCTCCGAAGGGAGCTGATCGTATTCATTGTGGTAGGTCTGATCATGGCTTGTTTGGAAGCGATCACATTTCAAGCGTGCGCTTGACAATTTCTTTGGCAGCCTGAACGGAGGACAGGTTGGCCTCGTAGAGCCGGTTGGCCGAAACCATCCGGGCCATTTCTTCAACGACATTGATGTCGGGGTAGTGGACGTATCCCCCCGGGTCCGCGTCCGGATGAGAGGGGTCGTATTCTGCACGTGTGCGCAGCGTCTCCACGACCTCGGTTTGTGGGCCCAGATTCAGGTTCCCCATGGAGTTGGCGCCCCTGGAGCCGTTTATGTGTAGGCCATTTGATCCCGTCAGCTGCGACTGAGCGGAGGACAGCATCTTTCCGAACTGCTGATACTGGTCGGCCTCGGTTCTGTGAACGGCACGTTTGATTGCGTAGGCCTTGCCGTTGGCCGACCGGGTTGTTTCGGCGTTGGCAATGTTCTCGGTTGCCGTGGCAAGGGCGATGCGTTGCGCCTGCATTCCACGCCCTGCGGTACGGAAGAACGACAGAATTCTACCTGTAGGATCCATGGTCATTTACCTCCTTAGCCGGTTCGTCCGGTGATGCCGGTGCGGACCATTCCGAAGTGGTCTTTGAGAGCGCGAACAACGAGCTGGTTGCGCATTTGTGTGTCGGCCATGTCCATGAGCTCGTCTTCAAGCACAGGCGCATCGTCACCCAACTCCATGGTCGGACCTATCTGGCTGGCGTTCTCCGAACTCCGGGGTCCGCGCATGGCCTGCTGGAGCCGGTCCTCGAAACTGACCGATACTTTGCGGTATCCGGGAGTATCCAGGTTGGCGATATTGCCGGAAATAGCGTCCATTCGCCTGGCATAAGTTGCCATGGCGTTGGAAAGCAGGCCTACCTTGTTGTCGATCATCTGGAAATGGAGTTGCACGCTCTCCAGACGAACCCAAGCTTCGTGCCATCCGCGAGACAGGCCTGTTTGGACCCGAAAAGGACGCATGCCCCGTGAGCCGAAGGAAATTCGTTTCGGGCCAGGGAGAATCTTGCCCCCCTTTAGACGCGACGAATTTGGTCTATATTGCTTCCTTACGATCACGCAGGACCCGCATCAATGGACCCGACCGCACGCATTCTTTTCGTTGACGACGAACAGCTGCTCCACAGCCTTTTCGAGCGCCTGTTTGCCAGACATGGGATGACCGTTACGAGTTGTTCAAGCGCTTCCCAGGCTCTGGAGCTGCTCGCGGTACAACAATTCGACCTTGTCGTCACTGACTTCATGATGCCCGACATGGACGGCTTTCAGCTGTTGGGTCATGTGCGGGAAAACTATCCGGGGACCCGGGTGATAATGATCACCGCGCACGCCAACGTGCAGCATGCGGTGCGAATGATGCAGCACGGGGCCATCGACTACATCCCGAAGCCGTTTTCCACCGCCGAGCTGGTGGAGCGGGTGAAGACTTCCCTCGCCAAACCCCTGGACGCGGGAGATGTGGATGAAGGAGATGACTCTCCCCAGACCAAGGGACGCCCGAGGCGCCGAAAGAAGGCAGGCAAGAGCATTTACATCGGTGAGGCTCCTTCCATCAAACGGATCAAAGAGGTTCTACCCAGGATCTCGTCCAACCGGGCCCCGGTGTTCATTCAAGGAGAGAGCGGTACCGGTAAGGAGATTCTGGCTCGCACCATTCACGAAATGAGCGATCGGTCCGATAAGACCTACCTCACGCTGAATTGCGCAAACCTGCCTCGAGAACTGGTAGAGAGCCACCTTTTCGGTCACAAGAAGGGATCGTTCACGGGAGCCATCGACGACATGACCGGCGCGTTCGAAAGCGCGGACGGCGGAACGCTGTTGCTTGACGAGATAACGGAAATCGATCTGTCGGTTCAGGCCAAACTTCTCCGCGTCCTCCAGGAGGGCGAGTATTCGCGGATCGGCTCCAATGATGTGGAGAAGGTTGACGTCCGCGTGATTGCGACCAGTAACCGCAATCTGAGCTCGGCCATCTCCTCGGGGGTCTTCCGGGAAGATCTTTACCACCGTCTGGCAGTTTTTCCTTTGACGGTGCCACCGCTGCGTGAACGAATCTCGGACGTGCCGATCCTGGCTGAGCACTTCGTCAAGAAGTACTGCGGTCTGTACGATCAGGAAAAGAAGACGGTATCCAAGGACCTTCTTGATCGCTTCCGTGCATTCAGTTGGCCAGGCAACGTTCGCGAGCTCGAGAACCTGGTCCAGCGCGGTGTCCTTCTTTCTGCGGAGCGGGCGGTCGTCGAAGTCGATGACGTGTTCGACGACTTCTTTACGGACGCGGACCCGACGCGTTCAGAAGAGGGGAGAGGACCGAATCCGAAGAACGAGACGATCGAGGACATGGAGCGCTACATGATCCTTCAAGCGCTCGAGGACAGCGGGAATAACCAGCAGCAAGCGGCTCACAAACTGGGAATCAGCGCCCGTACTATCCGCAACAAACTGAAGCGGTATCGGGACGACGGACTGATTGACTGACGGACTAGGCGGGGGCTACTCCCTGTCCTTGTTGGTCAGCGCGTTTGCCATGGCGCCGGCGACTTTTTCAATGGTCTCAGGTTGGGAATAGAAACCATTCTGGATTTTTTCCCTGATCTCCAACCGGCGTGCGTCTCCCAGGGTGTCCACCTGGCCAAGCGCAGTTCGTGCCGCCATCATTATTGGCGATTCCGATGCTTTGGACTGTAGTTCGATCGCGTCGGACTCCCCGCCAGCGACTCTTGCCTTGGAAGGAGCCTGTTTGCGCGCTTCGCGGGCTTCATTGGATTCCTCCGTCCGGGCCTGCTGAAGGGCGGTGGAGGAAGCATTGTGGATGCGAGAGATATCCATAACCGTAGCGAAAAGAGATTTGGCGTTACTAGCCGTGTAGGCTTTTGTTTAGTCTACCGTCCGGCATGCCCGGCTTGGTGCGGTAGGAGCGGCGGGCGGAGCGGTATCGCGAAACTGCGCTGACTGCGGCACCCAGGCCCGTTCTTGAACCGCGCATGGCTTCCTCCAATCGAGCACTCTGGGCGTCCAGTGCGCTTGTCGATTTCTCCGTCAATCCATCGGTCTGCAGCTCGGCGGCCAGAGACCGGACGAGTTCACCACGATGCTCCAGAAGCTCGGAGAAACGTTCAACGTCTCCGGATTCAAGGGCGGAGAGCATGGCATCGCCAAGCTCAATCAGCGGCTGGATAGATGAGAGATGCATGAGAAGGGATTGCTGTTCGATCCTTCATACATCAAGTAGCGTGCCAGTCCCGCTTTGGAGGCAAACTGAGCCAGAAGGGCTAGAACAAGCTGCCGCCGCCGCCTGAGATGGTGGCCAGCATCTGCTGTTGTCCCTGGAAAGCGGAAATCGATTCCTGAATCTTGGCATACTGTTGGCGCAACTGAGACTCTCTTCGCTGCATCCGGTCGTCGAAATTATCCATCTGGGAGTTGATGCGTCGGGCGTTCTCGTCCAGCAGGTCGACACGGTTGTCCAGAATGCCGTCTGCACCAAGGTAGGATTCGAGCCTGTCCTGGACGCGCGTCGCGATCCCGTCCGACCCCGTGAACAGTTCCTTGAAGGCCGATGGGTCCGATTCCAGCATGTCGTTGAAGACTTCGTCATCCGTGATGGAGAGCGAGCCGTCCTCGGAAATGGAGATACCCAATTCGGCAATCGACTGTACCGACCCAGCTGCCTGGCTTGTGACCGCCGTGGCGATGTCGTTGCGAAGATTGAATCGCAGGCCGCGGATTGAAGCATCGCCGGCAAACACGCCGCGGAGTCCAAGGCTGCCGTCCACCATGGTGGATCCGGCGAGCTGGGTCACAATGGAATTGTACTTCGTGATGAAGTCTGAAATCTGGGACTTGATTCCAGCGGTGTCCGGTCCGACGGTGAAGTCCAGATTTGCCGTCTGGACGTCCTTCATATTGAGGGTGACTCCGGAGAGTGCGTCCGAGACCTGGTTACTGGCCCGGTACATCGTGAGGCCATCGAGCACAAACTTGCTGTTGAGCTCGGAGTCTGCCTCGCTGGTTCCGAGGTCGGTGACGTATCCGCCGCCGGTACCGGCAGCAACGGCGGCCGTGTTGAGCCCCAATGTGGTAAGGAGACTGTTGGCCGAGTCGGTGAAGGTCATCCGGTTCGAGTAACCGGTCCTGCCTGATCGGAGGGTGAGGCGTGCGGTGTCGGTAGTCTCGTTTACCATTGAGGCTACGGAGCGGTCGTCGCGTTCGATGGTCTCGGCACCCAGTGCCGCGTCCATGGCATCATTGATTGCCGTCGCGATCTCCTGGAGGATGTCCTCATCCTCGTCCAGGGCAGGGTTCACCGTAATGCTGATGTCCTCTCGATTATCGTCGTCCACCTCGGTGGGCGCTGACACGGAAATGGTAAAGGTCTGCGCTCCATTCGTGTCGAAGAAGGATCGGAGGGATGTACCGGTACTGGTGTGCCGATCGCTGAGTCTGGTATCGGTCGATGCCAGGCGCTCCGTCTTCATCGTATGACTCCCGGAGACGGCTCCCTCAGCGGCCGTGGCCGTAAAGAATGAGTCGTCTGCGACCGCCGCCGCCCGTCCATCGAGGGGGCTGGAGATGGTGTCGGTGAAGGTCTCGGCAAGTCCGTGGAACGCCGAAATCGCGCTGTCCAGATCACCCAGAATGTCTGACTGTCGCTGAGTTGTCTTGAGGCGCTGCTCAAGGTCCAGCCTTGGTTGACTCTCAATCCGTACGATCTGCTGAAGCAGTTGCTCGTATGGATTGTTCGCCATAAGCGCCTTGTTAATGGAACTCAGCATTTGCTCACGCGGCGCGGGTTGACCCGACTACCGATGATTTCCACACTTCCCGGAGGCCGCTCAGGAGATCAGCGATGACCTCGAGCTCTTCCGAACTGGAGTGATCCATGCAGAACGCGTAGAGGGCGTATAGCCTCCCGGCCAGCTCTCCGCCCTTATCCATATCCAGGGACGAAATCAGCTCGCGCAACACGGCGCGCACCTTGAATCGGTCCTCCCGGTGGCAGGCCGAAATACCGAGGTCGTAAAGCTTGACTATCAGCTGCTCGGGCGAGGCAGACATGACAGCCTGCGCTTGATAAGAGCTGAATCTGTTCTGGGTCGACATGGAATCTCGATGGCATGTGTCTTAGGTGGCGGTATCAAGAGTCGTGCCGCCAAATCTGGCGGGCGGCAGCTTCCTGGGGGAATGGAACCCGGGAGGACTCTCAAACCCTGTATCGGCCGTCTGAGGCACCTTCTAAAGAACGGAGAGGGTCCGCGTCCACTCCTCACGGATTATGGGCTGGGTGTGGGTAATTGGATACACCGAAATGGAAAGAACTTCCGGGAGTGGAAGAGTCTTTCCCGCCAGTGATCCCGGGTTGACGTGCGGCGGATCGGCCAAAAACAGGGCAGCTTTAGCCCCGGGCTCCATTTTTGTGATCAGAGTGTTTTTTTGGTGTCTTGGCACGTTTCCCGCTAGGCAAGGCGTACCAAGCACTCAAGAAATCTGAAATTATGGCACAGCCAGCCCGCATCAGTCCACAACCCGGGACAGGAGACGAACGTCAGGACCCCTCGGAGTGGATACATGATCTGACTCCCACCTTGTCCGACGAGGAAATGTTCGATGACGAGGGTCGCATACAGCCGCTACAGGTCTGGCCGACAGAGCCAGTGCACGACAAGAAGGCCAGCCCCTCGCTCCGACTACTTAGAAAGGACGAAACGGAAGTAGACGCCAACAGCTAATCACTGCCCGGCAGCGGGCACACTGGCCAAATTAGGAGGCTCTACCATGAGCAATACGACACGCAAACTTCAACGCAAGAACGGCAGCTTTTCGCTCTCGCTCTGCATGATCGTCAAGGACGAAGCAGAGGGGCTCGAGAAATGTCTGAGCACCGCCCGTCCCCACGTGGACGAGATTGTGGTGGTTGATACGGGCTCGACCGACGGCACGCAGGAGATCGCAAAGCGGTATGCCGATGTCTTCGAGGAAATCGAGTGGCCGGGTTCATTTTCCGAGGCGCGCAATCACAGTCTGGACCTGGCGACAGGCGATTTTATCCTGATTCTGGATGGCGACGAGTTTCTGCCGGACCCGATACACTGGCGTCGCATACGGAAGTCGCTCGGCGAGAATATTGCCTGCGTCCGCCTACCGGTCAGGAATCTGCTGCCGGAAGGGCAGTTGATTGCAGCAGATCGGATGTGGCAGGAACGGGTGCTTCGAAATGCGCCGGAAATCCGATACGAAGGTCGCGTGCACAACCAGCACTCCAAGGGTATTGTGGCCTATGCCGAGCGCACCGGCCACGTCCGGGCGACCATCGAGGCTGAAATTATCCATACGGGCTACGCACACGAAGCCTCCAAAATGAAGGAGAAGTACAGCGTACGCCTCCATCTGCTGGAGGCAGAGTATGAGAACGCAGATACGGACGCGCACCGCGCCTACTACGGCTACCAGCTTGGAGTTGTGCACTATGTGATGGAGGACTTCGACAAAGCCCTGGATCTCTACGGTGCGCTGGACTATCCCGAACTCGAACC
>JBLHLC010000009.1:0-118839 GCA_047619685.1 Rhodothermales bacterium | reverse complement strand
GCCTGCATGCCGCTGTTTTCACGCAGCGCATTGCCGATGCTTTCAAGGCAATCAATCAGCTCCACGTGGGTGGCGTCATCATCAATGACTCCACGGACTACCGGTTAGACTCCATGCCTTTTGGCGGCGTGAAGGGAAGCGGGATAGGCCGTGAAGGCATAGAGGCGGCCGTGCACTCGATGACCGAGGAACGCGTGGTCTGTTTTAACCTCTAGAAGCCGCTACCGGCGCACCAACGGTCTGGTCAGGCAGGTCGGCCCGCCCTGGCCCTTCCGGGCGATTTCTGCGCCCTGGAAGCTGACGACTTCGCATCCGGCAGCTTCCAGCCTTCGCCGTGTCTCCGGGTTGCCGTCCACGACCAGGCATCGGCGAGGGCCCAGGGCAAGCACGTTACATCCCAGAGAGTCGTACTCGGATTCTGGCAGATCCACCAGATGGATTCCGCGGGTTTGGAGCTGCTGGACGAACGCTACCGGCAGGAGTCTTCTGAATACCAGTGCGAGATCCGTGTCCAGCGGCGAGATGAGCGACATGAGATGAAGCACATCCGACGGGCCGTTCCAGTAAGGGAGGCTGACTTCAATGACGTCCGTCCCTGTGATATGCCCGAATTGCCGCGCGCCCTCGGAGTTAGACCTGAATCCGATGCCAATGGCAACGGTGCTTTCGTCAATCCAGATCAGGTCTCCTCCTTCCAAAAGTCCCGGCGCCTCAATCGAACCCAGCACCTTCACTCCGGCCTCGCTGGCCCAACGCCCGACCGCGGCTGCCTCATTTCGGCGCGTGGTTTTGCCCATCCGACAAAGCACTATTCCTCCAGCTGCTGAGACCGCGGGATCATGCGTGTAGAGGCTATCCGGATCGGTGGAATCGTCCTCTGAGAGGTAGGTCAATGCCACCCCCTCTGCTTCCAGTAGCGCGGCAAAGGCGTCGTACTCGCTTATGGCCCGTGCGAGGTCGGGGACACCGTCAAAGCCCAGACCTGGGCAGGAGTCGCGGAGATTATCCTGAGACCGGAATGCATCACGCGGATGTTTCACCAGGGCCTCGCGGAGAGTGAGGATGTTCGAACAACAGAAGACCGTATGTTCAGATTTGGACATGGATCGAGTAGACGAGCGGTCGGGAGACGGTTGAAATGGTAGAAGAGTCAGATGGTCAGTCGGTAATTGTAGGGCGGAATCCCGTTAGGGAGGCCCTTGAGTCCGACATGCACATAGAGAAGGTATTCCTTCTGAACGGAATTGACGGCCGAGTGGCCAGTCAAATGCGTCGTCTTGCCAAGGATGCGGGTGTACCGATCCAATCAGTGCCTGCGCAGCGGATTGAACGTCTGGCACCCGGTCTGAATCACCAGGGCATTGCCGCCATCATCGCGAAGGTGGAGTACCTGGATGTGGACGACATGTTACGTGCTATCGCTCCGGATCTGGATACGGTCCGGGCAACGAAACCCATCGTGCTTATTCTGGACGGCGTTCAGGACGCGCACAACCTGGGTGCAATACTCAGAAGCGCCGTGGCGGCCGGTGTGGGAGGGGTGATTCTTCCCATGCGGGGTTCCGCCTTTGTGAATGACGCTGCACTGAAGACCAGCGCAGGTATGGCCCGACTCATGCCGATCGCACGGGTGGACGACATCAAGTTGACCATAACGCAACTGAAAGAGCGCGGCTACTGGGTTGCGGGCGCCGATGGGCTGGGCGAAGAGAGCGTCTGGTCCATGGATTGGGACCGCCCGGTGGCCATTGTCCTGGGAAGTGAGGGCGACGGGATCAGAGACGGCGTCGCAAAGGCATGCGACTACCGGGTTTCCATTCCCATGCGCGGTCCGGCGGAATCGCTGAACGTCTCTGTAGCAGCGGGAATTCTGCTTTTTGCCGCGGCGCGAAGTCGCGGTTAGGCCGCAGACAGCGCTCGGCGCCGGCCGTTAGTCTTTCTTGCCGTTCAGTCGGTACACAATCTTTCGGATCGTATCGAACTGTAGATACGGATACAGATTGCGCAGATTCTCGATCGCATCGAACGCGGTCACCTGGTTCTCACGCAGAGCACGAAAACGGCTTCTGATCTCGAAATCCCGCACGCCCTTTTCGCTCAGAAGATTGTGATCGTGGAGGACATGGTAGACCTCATCGCTAATAAGTCCTGAGAGCGGGTTCTTGACGTCCGAATCAGCCACGGCTTGCATATCGATTCGATTCATATGGAGATGACGGGAGACACCAAACCTGCGGCGTCGCCTCGAATAGAGGGTAGGGATGCCCCTTGGCCCTACAAAATGAAATGGCCTGAATGGTCCTTCCCACCATGCGAGCCGCACAGGATCAGGGATGGCCCGAAGGTCCGCGGGGGCTCCTACCAGGAACCGGACCCGAGCTTGTCCGACAGCGTCTCCAGTTCTGATTGGACCCCGATGTGCCACTCCTTGCGCAGAAGCGTCCGAATGGCCGGGTCATTGCCTTTTCTCAGGAGGCTGCCGCCCCACTGGATTGCGGCTGACCGGACTGCGACCGCGGGGTGGGACATGTGAGCCAGGACGCGCAGCCTGGTCTGACGGTCGGACGGGACATCTTGAACCAACTCCAGGGCGCCCAGGATTCGTGCGGTTGTGCCGGAAGGTGTGGTGTGGGTCAGGAAATCTGCACGGGTGATCAGTCCCTTTCCGGAGAGCACCTTCCATCCGGCCTTGAAGATAACGTCCCCGTCAGACGCGGTGATAAGGGCGGCCCGCGCCAGGGCCTCGGCGCCTGGCCCGGTCATGGAGAGCACGGCCTCGGCCTGGACCCACTGTACGGTATCGCCCTGAGCAACCTGTTCAAAAAGTACGTCTGCCTCCCCGGCAGCGTAGAGTCCCCGGAGCGCCCGGATGGCCTCCACACGGACCCGGTGGTCGGGATCCCCAAGTCCCTGTTCCAGCAGTTCATGCGCCGAACCAGACGACGGCATCGCACCAGCCGCTCGCATCAGCTCTGCCCGAACTTCTGGAGACGTTTCACTCGCAAAGGTCAAACGGATCGATAGGCCCACGGCAGGGTCGTTCCCGAAAGCGGCCAGTTTCCGGGCGGCACGCAGGCGTGTGCTGGCCGAACCATACCGGAGTTGCGCCGACAGGGACGCCAGATCCCCCGGTAGGGTGATGTCCGCGACCACCAGGCCTTCCGGATCGATGATGGCATACCGGGGCCCTACAATGGATGGGATGGCCCATTCCTGCTCGGTTTCCTCCACTTGAAGCGTCTCACGGGCGGGTCCACCGAACGGGAGCCACTCGGCCTCGGTCCGGAAGCGAAACGTCGCGGGGACGAGCGGCCCATCCTGCGTTTGCAAAGCCCTCAGATGGAGGGTCTCAGATTCCACATCGTGAAGACTCTCCACCGTGATTTCGGGATGGCCTGCCCCGAACACCCAGGTGTCAAAAATTGCCGATACCGGTCCGGCTCCACCCGGCTCCAGGGCGGTTGACAACGCCTCGGTGTCTATGCCCGAGAACGCGTGGCGGGCCAGTAGCCGTCGGATTGATGTCCAAAAAGCAGTCGGGCCAATTTCGCCGATGACCTGTGTGAGGACGAGCGGCCCTTTGGACAAAACATGCTGATCGTCCAGATCGGAGGCAACCACATAGCGATCCCAGACGAGGGGTCGGCGATAGGTTTGCGCTTCCTGCAGGTAGGCATCCAACTGGGCCAGTCGTGTTGCGGCCGATGCCGCATCTGAGGTGCGGTCTGCCAGGTAAGCACCCGCCATGGCGCCGGCCAGCGCCTCGTTCACCCAGGACTCACTCCACCAGTCGGGAGACAGCACCGCGTGGGTCCACTGCCGAGCGACAGCCCGGGGCAGGACATCAGCCGAGGCAGGGTCGAATTGACCGGAGCCGGATGGGGCGGCATCCATGACGAGCAAGCCCGGGAATCCCTGGTTGGAGGGGCCAGAGGCCGGGGAGAGGGAGGGAAGTATGGCTACTCGTAGCGTGTCCCAGGGCAATCTATATCCAGTCCGCTGGAGGAAAAAGTCAAACGCATCCGATAGGCTGGCGTGGAGGCCAGTGGAAGGGTTGTAATCTGCGGGAACATGGTACTCGAACCGGCCAAGGTTGCGCTTCTCCAGGTGCCCGGCCACAAATGTCAGATCCTGGACGCGGACGGTGCGCCTGGGGGCGTAGTGCCAGGTGCCGTCACCTCTCCTCTTGGTGCCGACACCCAGCACGGTCCAGGAATCCGGGACCGACAGAGATAACGATACGGTGACCCGATCCCCGGGGTCATCGGGAACGGGAAGCCAGACTCTGGCCGGAGAGAGGCAGCAGCTCCCTTCCATGGCGGGGTCGGTCGGAGCTATGAGTCCCGCGCCCGGTCTGAGGTCATACACGAGTCGGACCGTGGACAACTGGTCCAGGCTCAGTGGACCGGCGAGGCTTATGGTGAGAGAATCCCCCCGCACGGCAACCATAGCCGTGTCTCCCGTGGCCATCTCGACGAAAATCGAATCCAGCGGCAGCCCATGTGTTGGCCACGAGAACTGCAGCACATTGCGCTCTGTCGCTCGGATGGAGGCCCGAACCTCCATTCGAAATGACCGGCTTGACGCCTGAAACGTGCCGTGGATGTCCAGGCTTTCGAGGTCAACCGCCCGGTCAGGATAGAGCCTGATCGGAGCCTCGAAAATATCCTGCGCGACGGCCGTGTGCGGCAGGATCATCAATCCCAGTAGAAGGATCCACGTCCTCATTCCAGAGCCGGTTCACCGGCGGATCCCGAAAAGCGCAGGCCCATGCCCAGCACAAAAACCGCCCCGGTAATCACATAGATCAAGAGTTGCCCCGTATGCGTCAGGATGGCATACGATGCCGCCGCATCGGACGAGAACGCAAACAGGAGTACCAGCGACTGGATGGTGATGTAGTGGAAGGAGCCAAAACCGCCCGGGGAAGGGATGACCACACCGATGGCACCCAGGAGCATGATGCCCCACGCGTCGAAATAGCCAATCCCGTAGGTGACGTCGAAACCAAACATCAAAAACGGCAGGTAGGCCATCGTCCCGTAACAGAGCCAAATGAGCAAGGTTGAGACAACGAGTTCAACGCGGCGGGGCGTCAAGGCCACCGTGGCCAGGCCATCCCGGAGAGCCGCAAGGATTCGGGCGATGCGGGCTCCGTGACCGGTCTGAATCCATCTAAAGAGGGCAAAACCTGCGGCCACGACAGCCAATGTGGTGGCCAGGATAATCCAGGGCGAGACGTAGGGAAGTTTATCCTGAAGCGGAGCGACCAGAAGGTCGCGAATCTCCCAAATGCGCCCCGAAAACACCAGAGGAATGGTCAGGAGGGCCAGGGCCATGGTCACCACATCCAGAATCCGCTCCGTGATCACTGTTCCGAGTACGGCGGTGAAAGGCCTGTGGAAGCGCGTGGATACGCTGGCCGTTCGGACTACCTCGCCCACGCGCGGCGCCACATAGTTGGCCAGGTAACCGATCATCACTGCGCCAAAAGCCCCAAGAATGTCCACTCTCTTGGGTTCTCTACCGCGCTTGTCGGGAGGGCCGGTGGGTAGTTGATCCAGAAGGAACGTCCACCGCCAGGCGCGGAGCCAGTGACTGAACAGCGTCACGAAGACGACGGGGAAGGCCCACCAGTAGTTGGCCTGCGAGAGATCCCGGCCAACCTGTTTGAGGTCCACGTTGCGCAGGGCGAAATACAGCAATCCTGCTGCAAGCAAGAAGCTGCCCAGTCGGACCAACAAGCTTTTGGTCTTATCCGTCACCTGGTCTCAGTCCGAGCGCAGATCCACGACATCAACTCCTGGGGGTATTTCAAAGCTGAACAGATCGTCGGATAGCGGGGGGTTCTCACGAATGTCGGTCAGTTGAATCTGAAGGCGAACCTCATTGGCGTCATCCACCTGAATTTCGGTGATGATGGCGTCCGAGTCTCGAACAACCAGTTCCAGTGATCGAAAGTAGTCGTCAGGATCCCTGGGAGACAGCGCGATGCGCCATGAATTGCCCGTGCGCACGGCCCCAGCGACGTCGAAGCGCTCGTCAAACGCGTACAGGAACTGGTGGACGGAGAACGTGAACTCGTCCTCGATCTGGTAGTCCACCAAGACCTGGTTTTCGACGGCGTCGTGTATCCAGGAGGTTTCACCGTCCGTGACAATGGTTCGTGTCCCGGTCAGAATGCGGTAGGCCGGACCCCGCATGTAAAGGGAGCCCGTGATGACCTCTTCGTCCTCAAAAAGGTCGGAGGTCATGCGCTGTTGGAATCGGGCCTGCATGGTCTCCATAGCCGCGTAGCGGGCAAGCACCCGCTCTACGATGTCGCTCGTTTGCGCCCGGGTTGTGGCGGGCTGTAGCATGAGGAGGACACTCAAGGTGGCCAGGACAAGCAGGATCTGTCGTTTCACGGTTCTCTCGGGCTATCTGGTCTTTGACCCTTCTTGTTGCAAGCGGCGTGCCCCGAATCAGACGGAAGTCGGTGCGTGCGTCCGGGCGTGGGCGGTCAGGCCGGACACGAGCGCATCCACATCCGACATGTCATTATAGACGTTCGGGGCAACGCGAATGGCATCGCCGCGAATAGAAACGGAAACGTCTCGCCTGGCCAGTTCGTCCCGCAGCGACTCGGTATCGGTGCCCTCGGGCATGCGCAGGCCGAAGAGATGGGCACCCCGGTCTGCGGCATCCTCTACTCGATACCCCAATGCAAGTGCTGCCTCAACGATGGGAGAGGCGATGGTTTCGCAGTAGGCCTGAATGTTGTCGATTCCCCAGGATTCCAACAGGTCCAGCGCTGCCAGGAGCATGGGTGCCAGGATGAAGTTGCTCCGCTCGCCAACGTCGTAGCGCGTGGCGCTGGGTCCGTACTCGTCCCGGTAGCGGACCAGGCCCGCAAAATCATCGCTGTCCCGGCGTGAGATCCAGTTTTCCTCCAGCGGAGTGCCTTGGTCGAACCGCGGTCCGTAGTAGGCAAGCCCGATGCTGTACGGCCCCAAAAGCCATTTGTATCCCGCACAGACCAGCACGTCAGGCTGAATGGATCCCACGTCAAAGGGCATAGCGCCCACCGACTGCGTGCCATCGATCACGAGGGCGGCACCCACGTCTCTGCAGCGAGCGCCGATGCGTTCCAGGTCAAACAGCGTTCCATCCGCCCAGTGGACCTGCGGCAGGGCAACGATGGCCGTGTCCCTGCCAATGGCCTCTAGAATCCTGTCATTCCAGCGTCGGCCTCTGCCTGGCCCTTCGCCCGGGTCAATCTGAATCAGGGAGCCGCCTTTTTCGCCCGCCAGTCTTCGCCAGGTGTAGACGTTGCTCGGAAATTGCTCCGCGAGAGCCAGGACATGCTGACCTCGGGAAAAGGGCAGGTTCTTGGCCGCCGCCGCCAGGCCATAGGAGGCCGCCGCGACGATGGCGATGCGGTTGGCGTCCGGGACGCCCACGAGTCGGGCGAATGTCGCGCGGAGCTTGGTATTCGTCGCGAAAAAATCTGCGGGGGTAATTGCCGCAGGTGTTCGTTTTGCCCGGATGCCCTCAATCCCTGCCTGCTCCACCGCCCGGGACATGGGCGCCATGTAGGCACAGTTCAGGTAGTGATGTCCCCGAGGGAGGAAGAAGTCATCAGACCGGCAGTCAAGCATATCGGGGCGCGTTTCTTGGTGGCCCAAGATACGAGGCCAGACGGCCGGTTACCTCAACGTCAGACTGGCACCCCCATGGCGCGCCCTGCCTGGTCCTACCGGTTTGGCCGGACAACGACCTTGTAGGTGTGGCGGCCACTTTCGTCCTGAGATTCGGTGACCTCGATTCCCTCGCCTTCGACGGTCTCCATGAGCATCACCGGGTCTGAGGTCAGCCCCAGGTCCCGCTCGATCTTGGCGGCGGCCTCCGTGGCTTCGCGAAGTTGCTGCATCAAGTCCCCAGAATCCCATTCCGAGCTGGACTCGGAAACGCTCATCTGGCCGACGTGATGTTTCCACTGAAAGCGGCCTCTTCTGCCCCTGATGGTGTTGCGTACGGTGTTGCGGATATCGTCCCGGTTCAGTCCAAGTTCCACCTTCATGCGGCCCAACTCTTCCCGAAGCCGCGCATCGTCGAAGCGCATGCCGGCTTCCCCAAAGTGCATTTTGAGTTCGTCCATGTGCAGGAGTGTCTCGTTGCCAGAGACGGACCATGCCACATCGCCGTTGTCGAGCTGGTGCATCTCCCACGTGTGGTCGCCTTGATCCCCGTCCGAGTGCACGTGAATCGTCCCCGCGTGGTTGGTCCCCGAAATCACGAAGGCGTGATGCCCTTCGCTGCTGCTATCAAAGAACTTCTGTTTGATAAACGTCGCCATGTTGGCCATGAAAAGGATGAGCGCGAAAATGCTCAGTCCCATGACGATTTGATCTCGGCGCTCTGTCGGAAATCCCATGACGGTTTAGGCTGGCTTACTTGGGGAATAGGGCGGGGTAATCCCTAGACGATTCTTAACTGGAAAAAATTGTGCAGGGCATTTTATTCTGCCATCCGCGAAAGTTTTCGGAGATTGATCTGGTCGAACACGTCCTCGAAGAAGTCGTCGTCAAATGCGTCGCTCTCGGCCTCGACGACAACGACAAAACGTTCCGATACCACCATGGCCGCCTGGAATTCATGCCTGCGGGCGTGGCTCTCTCTACTGATTTTGACGGGGTGTCCCTCTATCCGCGTGGCGCGGCTGTATCCGCGGTCCGAGTGCTTGTACCCGCTGGCGTCCAGAAGGTCGGTGCTTCGAGAAAGCAGGCCCCTGAGCGTTCCTGGATCGACGATGGCGACTGTAATCTCGTCCCCGCGGTCATTTCGGTACTTGCCCTTGGCGTGCGACACGTGGATTCCCCATTGTCCTGAAGTCTCTGCGTTCGTGTCATAGCGTTTTAATCCGAGCAGTTCCTTTGGGAGCAGGTCTCGCAGGTCCTCTTCACTCACCATGTTGACTTCGGACTCGTCCTGGAGGGCCTGACCAACGTCTTCCATAACCTGACCGAGCGCTTCTGCAAATCCGGTCTGCCGCAGCGCCCTACCCGCCTCACGTTCGGCGTCGTCGGACCATGATCTGCTCTCTTCCCGAACTTCCTGAGTCGCGTCCTGGATGCGTTCGCGGGCTTCTTCCAGACGTTCCTGAGCGCGAGAAAGCTGCTCCTCAGCCTGCTCACGCACCTCTTCCAGACGCTGTTCAGCCTTTTCCAGGCTACGCTGGTCGTGCTCATGATCCTGAGTGCATCCCGCAATCAGGAATAGAATAACTGCAACGGCTAGGGTCTGGCGCATGGCGTGGGGTGGTCGGGCTTTGATAGGGTTGACGGCAGCACGCTAAAAAAGTGACACTCGCAACTCCCAAAAGTTTGCTACGCCATGAGCCCCGCCCAAAGGAAAAACAGAAGGGTGCCCCCCAAACTGAGAAGTGAGAGCCAACCATTGGACAACGATCCGACCAGTGACTTCCTGGAGTTCAGGATCAACAACCCGCAGGCCAAGAGGGGAATGAAGGCGGCTCCTGCCAAGGCATATAACAATTGGATCTGTCGAAAACTCACAACCAGACCGGCCGCCGGGAGCACCGCAAGTGCGACCTGGAAACGCCGGTAAGACTTCGTGGTGGCCAGCGTTTCTGCACTTCGGTTGTTCAGGCGCTCCCAGACATCCGCGAAGATGTACGGGACGGCCTGCCACACGCCAAGCAGACTGGAGAACACCGCTGCAAGAGCGCCGGCCAGGAAGACCCATTTCCCAAACATCCCGACACTTCCCTCGAGTGACTCCGCCAGTCGAACCAGAAGATCCGCGCCGCCACCCTCCAGCGAGACCGTACTCCCGATGATGACCATGGAGATTCCAAACATGATGGTCATGGCATAGCCGGCTGCCAGATCCAATCGGCACAGGCCCATCTGGTCCGCCCGGTTGCGTCCCTTTTCCCTAATCCAGTAGCCGTAGCAAAGAATGGTGACCGTGCCACCGACACCGCCGATGAGCCCGACAACCCACGCGAGGCCAGTTC
Organism: Rhodothermales bacterium; assembly: GCA_047619685.1. Taxonomy (GTDB): domain Bacteria; phylum Bacteroidota; class Rhodothermia; order Rhodothermales; family UBA10348; genus JABDJZ01. Next base: position 108,818 of record JBLHLC010000009.1, on the reverse strand, counting down.
CACCGCCAGCAGGGATTTGGGGGATGAACAACCCTGTAAAGACCGGCCCGGCGCCCGGCCAGACCATTGCGGCCGTGACGAGCACCGTAAGAAACATCAACCCGACCAGTACGCCCATGGCGCGTTCAAACAACCGAAAGTCTCCCAGCCTGAGCATGGCGAGGCCGGTGGCGCTGGCCGCGATCCCGAAAACCATCTTCCCGTCCGCTGGATCGCTCATGAGAGGCAGGATGGCATAGAGCGCCACCCCGCACGCACTCATCAGGGCCGTCCCCACAAAAAACGACCAGAGCACCAGATAGGGGAGGAATATGTACCCAACCGCCGATCCCAGGTGTTTGATGGCGCCCTCAATGAACGTAGTGCCGGTGGCCAACTGCCACCTGGCAAGCCCTTCGTTGAGTACGAATTTGAAGAGGCCACCGGCCAGGACCGCCCAGAGCACCGTCGTGCCCAGTTGACTGCCGGCGAACGTAGCCGTAGCCAGGTCTCCCGCTCCAACACCCGTAGCGGCGACGAGCATCCCGGGAGCAATTACGACCAGAACCCGGCTGAGGCGGCTATTCATGGCTGGGGCGCATTCGGGGTATCATGGATCCAAGGTGGAGGACGGGAGCAATGTACTCGTGGCGAACGGGCGTCATGTGGTCAGGCTGTTCGGAGAGAATCTCCGTCGGCCCAGACGTGACCGCAAGTATGATCAGCATGTACCTTAGGCCAGCAATACCCCGCAGCCCGTGAACATCGTCTCCGTCGAGCTCATCAGAGCCGAACTTCCTTTCCACGCACCGTTTCGGATATCCATTTCCGTGGCGGCCGCGACCTCAAACATCTTCGTGCGCATCACGACCGACACCGGCCACGTGGGCTTGGGAGAGGCCAGCCCGTCGCCCGCGATTACGGGTGATACGGCAGAGACCATGCTGGCCGCAGGACGAGCCTACGGTGCGGCGATGCTTGGCCGGGACGCCCGGGACGTATTGGGTGCCGCCCGCATGATGAAGGCTCTGATCAACGGGCATCCTACCATCCGCGGCGGGTTTGACCTCGCGCTGCATGACCTGGCCTCACAGGCCGCGGGCATGCCCCTGTACCAATACCTCGGCGGGGCCCGCCGGTCGTTTGAGACGGACAACACGGTCGGCCTGGATGAGCCGGCCGTCATGGCGAAAACCGCTGCCGAGTTTATCGCCGATGGCTTCCCTGCAATCAAGGCAAAGGTCGGCACAGGGTTCGCCGACGACGTAGCCCGGGTACGCGCCATTCGCGCGGCCATTGGCCCGGGGATTCCGCTCCGGATCGATGCCAACCAGGCGTGGGACGTGGTCACGTCCATCAAGGTGCTCAAGGCCGTGGCCGAGGAAGATGTGGAATACTGTGAGCAGCCGGTACGGCGCCACGACCTTCCCGGGTTGGCCGACATCCGTAGCAAGGTCTCCATCCCCATTATGGCGGATGAATCCGTTTTTGACGCCGCAGACGCACTCGCGCTGGTGCGAGGCCGGTGCTGCGACTTTCTCAACATCAAACTTTCCAAATCCGCCGGCATCGCGGAGGCCGTGCGCATTGCTGCGGTTGCGGAAGCCGCCGGTCTGGCGTGCATGGTGGGCTGCATGTCGGAAACCAGGCTTGGCCTCACGGCGGCCGCGCATTTCATTTCGGCCCACCCCATTGTCCGCTTCGCCGATCTGGACAGCCACGTCGATCACACCGTGGATCCCGTCACCGGCGGGATGACCATTACGGACGGGATGGTCCACGTACCGGATGGTCCCGGCTTGGGTGCGGGACTGACGGCGGAGTTCGTTTCCGGATGCACCGTGGAGCGAATCGCATGATGGAGGTGCCTGCTGTTCCTGCGCCGGCCGTTGTCTTTACAAACGGTCTCTTGAGTCAGGACTTCGCCAAGACCTGCCACGGCCTTCTCCGCGGAAGCGCCCGCTTTCGTCCAGTCGCGGTCATAGATGAGCTCCACGCGGGGCGAGATGCGGGCGAGGTGATGGACGGCCGGACTCGCGGAGTGCCGGTGGTCCCGTCCCTGGACGCCTTCGTCGCGGCAGGTGGGACATGCCCTGAATACTTCGTGGTCGGCGTGGCTTTTTCCGGCGGCAGAGTGCCGGCCAGCTGTCGCCCCGAGATCTTGATGGCCCTGGCCCGCGGAATGACCGTGGTATGCGGGCTGCATCAACTGCTCTCCGAAGACCCGGAGTTGGCCGCGGCCGCGGCGGCCGGCGGCGGGGTGCTCATGGACATTCGCCGGCCTCGCCCCACGCCCGACCTGCGCTTCTGGACGGGAGAAGCCCGGTCCATCCGGGCGCGGGTTGTCGGCGTCCTTGGGACCGACTGTGCCGTCGGCAAACGAACCACTGCCCGATTCCTGTGGGAGGCCGCCACCCGGGCGGGAATCCGGGCGGAAATGATCTACACCGGCCAGACCGGGTGGATGCAGGGGTATCGGCACGGCTTCATCTTCGACTCCACGCTCAACGACTTTGTCAGCGGCGAGTTGGAGCGCGTCATTCTGGAGTGCAACGCGGCGGAGAGCCCCGATCTGATTCTCGTGGAGGGTCAGGGCTCCCTGCGCAACCCTTCCGGTCCGTGTGGTTCCGAGATCATCCTGTCCGGGAACGCCCGCGGCATCATTCTTCAGCACGCTCCGGGCCGTAGCTGCTTCGTGGACCACGAAGAAGTGGAGCTTCGAGTGCCAACGCCGGAGGAGGAAATCGCCCTCATCCAGATGTACGGTGCGGAAGTTCTGGCCGTGACGCTCAACGGCGAGGGCATGACGGCCGGCGAACTGAAGGACTATCACAATAGTCTGGCCTCCCGGCTGCCCATCCCGGTGGTCAGTCCCCTTGAGGAAGGCGTTGACAGCCTTATCCCGGTTCTCAGGAACTACCTATCCCACTGAGCGCCTACCGCAAATACCTCCTTCCCGGACTGGTCTTTCAGTCGGTGATCATCGGCGGCGGGTATGGTACGGGTAGGGAGTTGGTGGAGTTTTTCATGCGCGATGGGCCCGCTGCCGGGCTCAAGGGCATGGCGGTTGCGATGGTGGTGTGGAGCGTGGTTCTGGCGCTCAGTTTTGAATTGGCGCGGGCCGGCAGGCTCTACGACTACCGTTCGTTTGTCTCAAGCCTGCTGGGGCGGGCATGGATTGCCTACGAAGTGGTCTATCTGATCGGGCTGATTCTGGTGGTGTCCGTCCTCGGATCCGCGGCCGGCACGATAGCCTCCGAGATGACAGGCCTCCCGGAAATAGTGGGCAACGTGGCGGTCATCGGCCTGGTCGGGGTGTTGGCCTTCTACGGGTCATCCCTGATTGAGCGGGTCATGTCCGTGTGGTCTTTCGCCCTCTATGCCGTCTTTGCTCTCGTCGTCATTCGCAGCCTGGATGTGTTTGGGCCCGCTATTGCGGATGCGCTGAGCCAGAACGCTCCAGCCGGTGCGGACGCCGCGGGCGGTGCGGGCGCAGGAACCTGGTTGATGAGCGGGGCCGAGTATGCCGCCTACAACGTCGGCCTGGTCCCGGCCATGCTGTTTGTGACCCGTCATCTGGAAACCAGGCGCGAAGCCCTTACTTCAGGCGTGCTGGCCGGCTTCTTGGCGATGGCTCCCGGAGCCCTGATCTACGTGGCCATGCTGGGCCAGTACCCGCAGGTGCTTGCCGAGCCCGTGCCCTCCGACTTTCTCCTGGCCGCGCTCGGCTCCCCGGTTCTCCGGCTGGTCTTTCAGGTGATCCTCTTCGGGACGTTCATCGAGACGGGCATCGGCCTGGTCCACGGGTTCAACGAACGGCTTTCGGCCGTCCTGAGCGAACGAGGCAGAGAACTGAGCGGCAAACTCAGGATGGTCGTTGCGGCCGGCATGCTGACGATCGCCATCTTCTTGGCCGATGCCGTGGGCCTCGTCGAGATCATCGCCTCCGGTTATGGAACGCTCACCTGGGGGTACTGGCTGGTGTTTGTGATCCCCGTCCTGACCCTCGGCTCGTGGCGGGTCTTTCGCACGAAGGCGTGACCAGGGCGTGGTCAGGGCGAAATAGAGACGCTGTAATTGAGGACAAACTGCATGAACATGGCCGCGTCTGTCATGTCCTTGGCCATATAGCGGACGGAATGCGAATCGATGCGCTCCACAATGGAGAGGTAGCCAAGTAGCTCGATGGGCTGATAGTTCTTGAGGCTCAGGTCCACCTGCACCGGGCCCGCGCCCAATTTGTACGGCTGAAAGTCCCCGATGCGGCGGACCGCCCGTTCTGCGGCGTCCCGAATCACATTGAGCGCGGCCGCGGGTGTCATGGTGATGGCCGAGTGGAAACCGCGTGCCTGCTTGACCACGGCGCCTTCTATGTCGGGGAGCGTCTCCCTGGCCTCGGCGACGATTGCGTTGTCCCCGGTAATCATGATGATGGGCACGTCGAAGTGTCCGGCAATGGCGGCGTTCCAGACTGCCTCGGAAACCGGCATGCCGTTCAGGCTCACGCGCGTCAGGTTGGCGCTGGACATGGTGTGGGCCCGGACGCCGTCCATGTTGTGCGTGCTGGTATGGTATCCCAGGAAAATGGCGCCGTCGAATGACTCGTCGATCCCGTCCATCATGGCAAGCGGCCGTGGCCAGGACCGTACAACGAGCACATCCTCAGGCAGGCGCTCGATCAGGAGGTTGAGCCCATTGCCGTGGGAATCCGAGACCAGTATTTCCGTGGCGCCGCCCGCCCGGGCGCCCTCGATGGCCGCATTGACCTCCGACGTCAGGAACTCGCGGAATCGCGAATATTCGAACCCCGTGGGACTCAACTGCGCGTCGTTGACCACGCCTGCGACGCCCTCCAGGTCGGCGGAGATGTAGATCTTCTTGCCCGTCTGGGCCGAAGCAGGTCCCGCCAAAAGGATGAGAAAGAGTAGGCCAGTAAGAAGTCTCGCGCTGCCGTTCATGGGATTGTTCGGGATGATGGGATGGCAAATTCGGTGGCGTCGGGCCCGGTTACTTTGCGTGGTGCCTGGCCGGTTCTTCTCCCCGCATGTCGGGGGCGAGGTGCCTCCACGCGAAGCGCTCCAGCCAGGGGTTCGGGCGCCGTTCGAGAGCGTCGGCGATGAGCGGACCCAGCACCGGTGCGAACTTCATTCCGTGGCCGCTGCCACCGGCGGCAACCAGGAGGCGGTCGTCCTCGGGGTGAAAGTCAATCCAGAGGTGTTCGTCTAACGTGTCGCTGTAGAGACACCGGCGCGTGTACACGACTTCAGCGTCCGCCAGCGACGGGAATGTGGCCGCCAAGAAGCTTCGGAGCGCCGCGTGGTCGGCCGGGTAGACCTCGCGCGGGTCGTTCTCCGGATGGACCGCAATGCCCACCCCGTGGTTGGCCACCTTGACTACGCCCTCCCGCGGGTTGAACGGGAATCCGTACCAGCCCGTGCGCGAGACGTCGGCGGTAAACGTGCAAAAATCGGGCGCTGTGAAGGCAGCAGGGTTCGAAGGCCTCAGGTGGAAGACTGGATGCCCGGTGGACTTCATGTAGGGAGAGACGGCGGGAACCAGGTAGGATGTCCAGGCGCCGGCGGCAACAATTGTCAGTCCTGACGAGAACACGCGGCCGTCGGACAGGGTCACCTGTCCGCCCGAAACCTGCTCTGCCGTGCCCCTGATCAGCGAGACTCCCTGGGCCTCGGCCAGTCTGACCAGGCCGGACATCAACCGGCCGCTCTCCACGTACCCACCCTCGGGATTAAAAAATCCGTCCACGTACGACTCGGACCAAGCGGGGAATCGCTCCTGCAATGCGCGCCCGGCAACCCGCTCCGGACGGTGCCCGCGCTTGATCAAGGCCTGAAAGCTTTCGAATTCATAACCGCCTGCCGCCATAGGGTTCTGTATGAACATGGTGACGCCGGTGTTGTGGTAGACTTCATCGCCGATCGCCTCGTTCCAGCCGAGAAAACCTGAAATGGACTCTTCCACCATCGCCATGTACTGAACATCCGGGCCGTACTCCATCCGAACCACTTTGCTGATGTCCGTGGACGCAGCGAGGGGATGAGGCAGAGGGCCAGGATCGACCAGGCTGACCGAGTAGCCGCGCGCCCTGAGTTCAAGCGCTGCCGTGACGCCAAACACGCCGCCGCCAATGATGAGGATATCCGGTATCACCTTGCTTTGCTTTGTTTCCAATCAAATTTAGAGAGGCGGCGGTTGGGAAGTGGCCCGGCCGAGTGGGACAGAGGGGCCCCCAAATAACCCCGGGGGAATCCACCAGTGAATACCCCGAACGAGCAAAAAACGCAACAGCCAAGGCCAAGGTGCTTGCCCCCAATTCAATCGGTTGCGTAACCTAGCGATCCCTTCACACAAACACAGTCGTCAGATGCAAGAGCCCAACCTGCTGGCAGTCCTCGTCGCCGGTCTCATCCCCATGGTCGTCGGCGCCGTTTGGTACGGTCCTCTTTTCGGAAAGAAATGGCTGGCCTTCCAGGGCAAGACGGCCGAGGAGGTTCAGGCTGAAATCAATCCCCTCAAGACCTACGGTGTAACCCTGGTCATGTCCATCTTGACGGCGTACGTCCTGGCTCACACGTTGCTGGCGTTTGCCTCTGCTACGGGCGAAGTCGGTCTGTGGGCCGGCCTGCAGGGAGGTTTCTGGGTGTGGCTTGGTTTCGTGGTCACCGCGCAGTGGAACGAGGTGGGTTTTGCAGGCAAGGAAGTCGGTCACTGGCTTCTGGACACCGCCGCCAGCCTGGTCGGACTCCTGATTATGGGAGCCATTCTGGCGCTTTGGGTCTGAGCACTGGCTCACCGAGCGCCCGGTCTCAGGCGGTTCGAAGCACGTCGGCCAGCTGGTCCACGTCTTCGTCTGTATTGAAGAGTGCCGTCGACACGCGAAGCCGACTTCCGGACAACGACGTCACGACATTCGCCTCTGAGACGGCCTTTCGGGCCGCGGCGGGATTGTCCAGGATGAAGGTGGAGATGTGCGATGCGGTGGGCGAAATACACCGGTACCGGTCCGCGTCCAGGTTGTCTCGGAGCCGCTGGCCGAGCCGGGCGGAATGGGCCTGGGCAGCCTCCACGCCCACCTCGAGCAGTTTCTTCATGCCCTCATAGCTAGCGCAGTACCCCAGGTAGGAGGGGTGTCCTGGCTGGTAGCGAGTCGCGTCAGTCGGAGCCTGATAGAGGAGGGCATCCGCGGCACTGTCCGGCGAAGAAATCCAGGGCTGGTAGTTGTGCCTGGCTTGTCCGGGGAAGAGTTTGTCTCGGAGTCGGGCGCCTTGAATGTCCTTCCGGACGTAGACAAACCCGGTCCCGTGGACCCCATACAGCCACTTGTAACAACTGCAGGCCGCCACATCAATGCCGGACTCCGACAGGTCCAGCGGGACAATGCCTGCGGCCTGGATGATGTCTGCGTAGACAAGGGCTCCGTGGGCGTGAGCGGCGTCGGTAATCCTGCGGATGTCCTCGACGTGTCCGTTTATGTTGGACACAAGGCTGACGGCCACGAGGGCCGTGGAGGAGTCCATGGCTTCGATGAGCAGGTCCGCCGGGACGGCCCAATCCTGAGACCGGACTACCTTGACGTTCACGCCAGTTCGCTTCATCCCCATGAGGTTGTTAAGCGAACCCGCGAAATGCAGGTCATTCGTGAGAATTCCCCGGCCGCGTGCAAACTCGTGAGCCAGTCCGTCCAGGGCGATCTGCTCGCCGGCTTTGGTGCAATGGACCAAGCCGATTTCTGTCTCGGCGGCTCCGACCAGCCCCGCGAACAGTTCGCGGACTCCCGAGCGCACCTCACGGGTGTATTCCAGTTGGTCCTCGGATCCCGCCTGATATTCCATGAACCTTTTCAGCCCCGCTCTGGAGAAATCTCCCAAAGGCATCATCCCGGCGGCGTTGAGATAGGTCCGCGACCCGCCACGCCGAAACTGAGAGCGAAAGTCTTCTGAAGTCACGTTGATCCCCGTTTTGCCCATCCACTTCGGTGCCGCTGCTCCAATCGAGGCGGCCAGTCCCGTGCCTACAAAATCGCGACGATTCATGTGCATGCTCATAGATTGTCTGCGAGAATCTAACTTTATTTCGACTCTACCAGACCGACATACCATGAGAATTGCCTGAACCCTCGTTGCCAGCTTACTCATCTGAGGCCCCGCCTTTGGCCAGATGGATTTCCGCGACGAGGCCGTTTCGTCCTTTGAAGTGGCGGAGGGAAAAATGAATGGGCTGGCCGAAGTCTTCTCTGCCGAGCAGTACACCTGGCGTCCGGGCGCGGGCGTTCGGTCAGTCGAGGAAGTGATGCGGCACGTGGCCGGCACCAACTACTGGATGATGACCCAGGTGGGTTGTGAGGTCCCCGCCGAGACTGGATTCACAGCGGACTACAGCAGTGTCGTGGAATTCGAAGCGCAGACCGGGAGGGAGGAGGCGATTGCGATACTGGCGGCATCGTTCCAACACTTGAAGGCCTGCGTCAAAGGAGTCTCGGACGAGCAGTTGAATGCCGACGTGAACATGTTCGGCACGCCTGGGACCGGCCTCGGGTACCTCATGTTCACCAGCACCCACCTTCATGAGCACCTTGGACAGGCCGTGGGCTATGCCCGCGTAAACGGGGTTGTGCCACCGTGGAGTAGCTAAGCGGGCGCGGCGTTCAGGAGGTTCCGAGCAGCCGAACTGACCTGCATTCCTGGATCCTTGTGCACCCGCAAAGGGCCATCGCGCTGACGAGTTCGGCTCGAAGCAGTTCGAGCACGGCCTCCACACCGGCCCGTCCGCTGTGGGCCAAGCCCCAGAGATACGGGCGGCCGATGAGTACGGCGTCGGCTCCAAGCGCCAGGGCCTTGAGAATGTGCGTTCCGCGGCGGATGCCCCCGTCCACTACCACCACGCCACGGCCGTCCACGGCGGTAGCCACGTCCGCCAAGACTTCGCAGGTTGATGCGGCGCCGTCCAGTTGGCGGCCTCCGTGGTTGGAGACCACCACGCCGGCGATGCCATGCTCCATGGCCTCCGCCGCGTCCTCAGGTGCCATAATTCCTTTGACCAGGATCGGCAGGTTGGTCTCCGACTGCAACCACGCTATCGTGTCCCACGACAGGTTTCGCTCCCACTGGTCGCTGATGTATGCCGTCAGCGCTGATCCGTCGGGCGCCGTTCCCATGAGGTGATCCAGGTTCGCCCACCGGATGTCCCCGGGCAGGTGGAACTGGTTGCGGACGTCGCGCTCCCTTGTTCCGGCTACCGCAACGTCCACCGTCAGACAGAGCGCCTGGTAACCGGCGGCTTCTGCGCGGTGCACCAACGAGCGTGTGATCTCGCGGTCTTTGTAACAGTAGAGCTGGAACCAGCGATTCCCGCCCGGGACGGCTTCGGCGACATCCTCCAGGGAAGTCGTGGAGGCTGTGCTCAGAATCTGGACAATGCCAGCTTGTTCGGCGGCGCGCGCCACGGCAATTTCCCCGTCGGGGTGGGCCAGTTTGTTGAACGCGCACGGGGCGGTCAAAACCGGGAAGGCCAATTCCTGGCCAAGGACCTTCGTGCCGGAATCCACTGCGCGGACATCCCGGAAGGCACGCGGAACGAGTCGATAGTTGGACCAGGCCAACGCGTTCTCGCGGAGGGTATGCTCGTCTTCCGACCCGCCAGCGTAATAATCAAACACCATGGGCTCCAGGACGGAGCGCGCGGCGGTTTCAAATTCCTGGATGTTGATGGGCTCCTCCATGGCTGCAAGATACTACGATCCGCGGCGCAGCCGCTCAAGGAAGATAACGCTCTACGAGAGCATAGCGCTCCAGGAGGGAGTACCGCTCGAGCACCTTGAACGGCGTGAGGTCAGTACCGTCCAGGGTGAAGTCGATTCGCTCGACCACGTTCACGTCCGGATGATCGACGCCCGAGTCGATGATGTAGATATCGACGTCGATGGTGCCCGCGCCATCCCCGCTTTGGGCGGAACTCACATCCCCTCCGACCTTTCTCAGACTCCCCGGCACCCATTGTCCCTTGTGCATGTTCTTGGCGCCTTCGGACTGCTCATGCAACCTGGTGTTCTCTTCGTACCACCGGATGTCCGGATCCGCATTCAGGGCTCTCTTCCACGCACTGAGCTCTTTCCCGATCATGTTGTCGGTTTCGGCTGAAAAGCCGTTGAATCCGTGTCTGAAGACGCGCTTCGGCTTCATCGCGGAGGAAGTGGCGTATCGCTCCATCCCGGCGAAAGCGTCCACGCCCGCTTGCACGCCGATCAAGTACGAGCCTTCGCTCTCTGTGTCATCTTCGGCCTCAGGCGCCTCCCGATTGCCGCCCTTCGAGGCGACCGACTCGTCCGTGCCCGCGGAACTTGGACGCCGCCCCAGCGACCTGGTTGGAGCCCTCACAGAGAGCGGTCTACCAGAAGGTCAGCGTCATTGGAAACGAGGCCGTCCGAGCAGCCGGTCACCAGGGCCAGCAGTAGGGCGGGAAGAAGAATGCGGAAGGTTCGTTTCATGACCATAGTCTATAGACTATCGGCTGCGGATGAGTTTAGAGACCGGCCTGGCCGGCTGTCGTCCGTCGTGAGTCGTCGCCTAACCCGATTCAGCACAGAACGATGGCGTGTAGCGGGCAGGGGGCCTAAAACCTTAAATACTGTTTTGTGAAGGTTGCGCGAGCGGGCGCATCCAGAATAGCCTGCCCTAAAAACGCCAAACGTTCCGTACTCCTAATACGGACGTCAGGCCCCCCGGCCTGGACCCCTCGCGCGCCCCGCGGTGCCCGTTGATCTCTGTCCGGCTGCAAAATCCAACCGCCCTCCGGGTGGCCCGGTCGAGCACCAGCGAATACTATCATGGAGAATTGCTCCGGATTCCGATTCCGTCGCAGTCCGGTCCGGATATCCCGGGCCGTCCTCGCCAACCTCCTGCTGTTCGTACTCCTTGTAGGAGTAGTCGGCTGGCGTTATTCGTCCAACGGCGCTCCGCCAGACACGCTGCAGGGGAAGGTCGTCCCGCTGCCTCCGAATCTCGACGACTTCGTGTCGGATCGCGACGCCGCCATTCGCCTCGGAAAGGCCCTCTTCTGGGACATGCAACTCGGGGCGGACGGGGTGCAGACCTGCGCAAGTTGTCATTTTGCTGCTGGCGCGGACAACCGGATCAAGAATCAGATGCGTCCGGCCGGGAAGGACGATCCGGAGCCGGTCTTTTCCTTCGGCGGTCCGAATTACACCTTTTCCGCGAGTGATTTCCCTTTCGCGAAGCCCGAAAACGAGGTAGTCGGCTCTCAGGGCACATTCCATTCGGTCTTCCTGGGCACGACTCCCGGAGCAGGCGAGGACGATACCCAGGTCGTGCCGGACCCGATATTCAACGTAAACGGCCTCAACACCCGGCAGGTGGCATTCAGGAACGCCCCCAGTGTGGTCAACGCCATTTTTGGTTTTCGCGGACTGTGGGACGGGCGCGCCAACAACCGGTTCAACGGGAGAACCCCATTCGGTCCGCGTGACTCCGATGCTCGGGTCTGGATGCGAAGTGGTGCCAGCCTGCGGGCCGAGCGAGTCCTGCTGGACAATGCGCCGATGGCTTCGGTGGCGGTCGGCCCCCCAACGGACAACGTCGAGATTTCGACCATCGGACGGACCTGGCCGTTCATCGGGAAACGGCTTCTTACGGCCCGCGCACTGGGCGACCAACTTGTGGACCCGTCAGACTCGCACCTCGGCTCCATCAGGCAGGCATCCGGTGGGCTGAGCAAGACCTACAAGCAACTGGTGGAGGCGTCGTTTGAGTCACACCTCTGGAGCGATCTGGTGGTGCGATCAGAGGACTTCAAAGGCACGACCTACGCGTTTACGCAGTCGGAGGAGAACTTCTCATTCTTCGCCGGCGTGTCGATCATGCTTTACATCTCGACCCAGGTCTCCGATCAGTCGCCCTACGATGAGTTCGTGAACGGAAACACCTATGCGCTGGATGCCCGGGAGCAGCGCGGGCTCGATGTTTTTCTCAATGAAGGTCGCTGTATCGACTGTCACGCGGGTCCGGACTTCACCAACGCGGGGTTGTCTCTCCAGGACGCCGACCAGGCCGATGCCCTCGTAAACACGTTTCGCCGGAGAGACGGGCAGGTCGCCCTGTATGACCGCGGCTTCTTCAATATTGGTCTCCGGCTGGCTGGGGACGATCACGGACTTGGCAGGGATGACGACTTCGGCAACGATCTCTCGTTCGCCGAGCAGTTCGCGGGTGGCCCCGATCTGGATAACCTTGATGTAAACCCGGCCACGTTCGATGAGCCGCTCTACGGCGCTCTCAACCCGGTGGCGGTCGAGGCGGCCATAAAAACCCCGGGACTCCGCAACATCGCATTGACGGCGCCCTACATGCGGAACGGGGGCATGGCAACCCTGCGCCAGGTGGTAGACTTCTTCGATCGGGGGGGAGACTTCGTAAACGAGAACGCCGACGAACTTCATCCCTCCGTGCTGCCGCTCTACCTGTCGGAATACGACAAGGAGGCCCTCGTGGCCTTTATGCTCACGCTCACCGATGAGCGGGTTCGGTTACAGCAGGCACCCTTCGACCATCCCCAGTTGTTCGTTCCCAACGGGCATGAAGGTGATGAGACGCAGGTCTGGGACGACGGGACCGGAAAAGCGACCACGGACTTCATCGAGATTCCGGCGGTGGGTCGTTACGGGTTTTCCTCGCTCCCCGACGTGCTGACTCCGTTCGAGGAGCAACTCGGCGTCACCCACTTTGATGGTGGCACAACCTCACCCTCGTGGACGGTCGTCGATCTCGCCATTGGTAAAGAGAATACTCCCAACCTGGTCGCCTACCCGGGCGATGTAACTACGTATACGGTTACGTTGACCAACAACAGTCTGACCGTCGCTGCCCGTGGCATAGAGATCACGGATGATCTGCCCGAGGACTTCAGTCTGGGTCAGGCGGTTTTTGGAGTTCCGGTCAACGTCATGAACACGCACGGTGTCTATAGATACGACGCCGGCACCCATACCATTACGGTAACCGACATTGACCTTGCTCCGGGCGCGGTCATGACCCTCATGTACGACGTTGCCGTGGTCACGCCTTTCGAGGGCGCGTACATCAACACAGCGACGGTGACGTATCCTCCGGATCCGGACCTGACGAACAACACGGTCAGCTACCCGCTGGACGTGCTTCAGCCGATCAAATTCCCGGCCCAGAGCGCGGTTCAGGCCCTGGTAGCCTGTCGCAACGAGGCCGGTGACTTCCACGTCATCGCTGGCCAGATGAATGGCCCCATCCTTCGTTCTGTACCGGACGGCTACTTTCTGGGTGGGCGGCGCTGGTCCGCTTCCGTCTCCGGCCTCCCCGGTCAGGCGAGCGTCCTGGGCGGCCCTCCGAACGTGGTGGTCAACGACCTGATCGTTGTGCCGAATCCCACGGCCGGTCAGGCTGACGCAGTTTTCGCGGCAGTCTGGGGCTACGCTGGTCTCTACCGGACGGACGATTGTGGACGCACGTGGGCGGCCGTTGATTTCCCGGGTATGGCGCAGCACGACGACCCCTTCAAGATCGTCTATGCCATTACACGTGGTCCTGGTGGTCCTGCCGGCTCCATCCTGTACGCCTCCGCTGACCGCGGTCGTGTCTTCCGCTCTCTTGACGGCGGCCTGACGTGGGACATGACCATGTCTCTCCCCGGCGGCAGTGCAGACACTCCCTGGGCGCTGGCGGCAGATCCGAATAACGAAGGTGTCCTCTACGCCGGAACCTTCGGCAATGGCCTCTACCGGAGCGGGGACTACGGCGAATTATGGGAGAGGACAGGCAACAATGGCATCCCTGGAGACGGAGCCATGCACATCTTCGACCTGGAGTTCGATCCGGAGAAGATGCCGCACACCCTCTGGGCGGCTACGGCGGGAGGTGTCTTCTTCACCCAGGACGAAGGCTACTCATGGGCCGAAAAGTCTGACGGTCTGGAGATCAGGGGGAACAACGGCGTCACGTTCGTGACCAAAGAGTCTCGTGACATCGCGTTTGCCACGCCGAACGACGGCAGTTCACTCTTCGACTACAGCCTCTTCACGGCCGTCTGGGGCGCCGGCATCTTCAAGATGGAAGGCGACCGTTTCTACAACAACGGCTGGGATCCTGTCCTTCTTCGGAACATGGATACGTCGGCTCTGCTCGTGCACAACGGACAACTGTTCGTCGGCACCAACGGCCAGGGCATGCACGAAATCCCGATCGCTGCTTCAGCGACCGCGAACGAACACGAGTCTCCGGAGCTTCCGGACGGATTCGCCCTCGGGCAGAACTACCCCAACCCCTTCAACCCGACGACCTCGATCTCCTTTGACCTCCCCGAGGCCACGGCAGTGAGACTCTCGGTCTTTGATGTCCTGGGACGTGAGGTGGCAGTTCTGGTCGACAGCAAGCTCGCCGGCGGCAACCACGCCGTCACCTTCGACGCAGCCGGGCTGCAGAGCGGCATGTACATCTACCGTCTGGAGACGGCAGGGCATGTGCTGACCAGCAGCATGATTCTGATGAAGTAGATGCGGGACTGCGAGGCACAAGTAGCGGAGCGGGACCTCCGTTGCCGTGGAGGGGATTCCCGGCATGTCGAAGATGCAGTCACCGTTGAAGCAACCTGGGCCGGGTTACCGATGCGGCGCCGATCTCAAGCCGGTAGAGGAGTAGTTGGATATACTGGGTCTACTCCCTGTTCAAGGACCGCGCCAAACTCCCCCGGAGGCGAAAGCCGGCCCGGAGGACCATATGCAGCGAGCCGGCGGGGCGTCTCCCGGAACGGAGTGCCTCCCTGGCGACCGGTGCGGCCTCGGCCTCAAGGCCAGACGTGCGAACAGTGCCGAGATTCTTACCGCTGTCCGGCAAAGGCCTTGCCCAGAGGCCCTACATATTCCGCCGGTACTGCCCGCCTACCTCAAACAGCGCGCTGGTAATCTGCCCGAGCGAGCACACCTTCACCGCCTCCATGAGGACTCCGAACACGTTCTCACCCGCTCTGGCTGCGTCTGCCAGGTGCTCAAGCGCCGCGGCGCTGCGGTCCGCATTCCGATCCTGAAACGAGCGCAGCGACGTGATCTGGTTGTCCTTCTCAGACGTCGATGAACGCATCAGTTCGGGGCTCCCGGACCCGGACTCGCTGACATCGGCCAGGAACGTGTTCACCCCGATCACAGGCAGTTCCCCCGAGAGCTTCTGCCGCTCGTAGAACATGGACTCCTCCTGAATCCGCCCACGCTGGTACATGGTCTCCATGGCCCCCAGCACACCGCCACGGTCGTTGATCCGCTCGAATTCCGTCAGCACAGCTTCCTCTACGAGCTCGGTCAGTTCGTCGACGATGAACGCGCCTTGCAGCGGGTTCTCATTCTTGGCAATGCCTAACTCGCGGTTGATAATGAGCTGAATGGCCATCGCCCGCCGCACGCTTTCCTCGGTCGGCGTCGTGATGGCCTCGTCGTAGGCGTTGGTGTGCAGGGAGTTGCAGTTGTCGTTGATGGCCAGGAGCGCTTGAAGCGTGGTCCTGATGTCGTTGAACTGGATCTCCTGCGCATGCAGGCTCCTGCCGGACGTCTGGATGTGGTACTTCAGCATCTGGCTGCGCTCATCGGCCCCGTAGAGGTCGCGCATGGCCACGGACCAGATGCGCCGCGCCACGCGCCCGATCACGGTGTACTCCGGATCCATGCCATTCGAGAAGAAGAACGACAGGTTCGGGGCAAACGCGTTCACGTCCATGCCCCGGCTCCTGTAGTACTCCACCAGGGTGAAGCCGTTGGAGAGCGTAAACGCCAGCTGGCTGATAGGGTTGGCCCCGGCCTCGGCGATGTGGTATCCGGATATGGAGACCGAATAGAAATTCCGGATGGCGTGGTCTATGAAATACTGCTGGACATCGCCCATGAGCCGCATGGCGAACTCGGTGGAGAAGATGCAGGTGTTCTGCGCCTGGTCTTCCTTGAGGATGTCCGCCTGGACCGTGCCGCGCACCACGCGCATGGCGTGCGCGGACAGGGAGTCATAGTCTTCCTGGCTGAGCAGTCCCCATGCCACCAGGTCGGAGCTTGTGGCGCCCATAAGGCCGAGCCCTGAACCGTCGTGCGTGGGGGGGAGGTCTTTCTCCGGCCCGCTGGGTCCCGTGGGCCGGTACTTGGGGCGATCCGCGCCCAGTCTCCGGTCCAGTTCGGACTCCACTGCGTCCCAGGTGCCCGCCTCGCGCAGGTGTCGCTCGACGTGCTGGTCAATCGCCGTGTTCATGAACATGGCCAGCAGCATCGGCGCCGGGCCATTGATGGTCATGGACACACTCGTAGCGGGGTTACACAGGTCGAAACCCGAGTAAAGCCGCTTCATGTCGTCCAGCGTGCAGATGGAGACGCCGGCGTTGCCCACCTTACCGTAGATGTCAGGGCGTTCGTCGGGGTCGAAGCCGTAGAGCGTAACCGAGTCGAAGGCCGTCGAGAGCCGCTTGGCGGGCAGGCCTTCGCTGACCAGGTGGAACCGCCGGTTTGTGCGCTCCGGATTCCCTTCGCCGGCGAACATGCGCGTTGGGTCCTCGCCCTCGCGCTTGAACGGGAAGACGCCGGCCGTGAAGGGGAAGTAGCCGGGGAGGTTTTCCAGCAGGGCGAAACGAAGGCGCTCGCCCGGATCTTCTGTGCGAGGCAGCGACACGCGGGGTATCCGGGTCCCGCTGAGTGACTCACGGTAGAGGGGCACCTCAAAGTCGCGGCCGCGGACCTGGTACGTGAATGTGTCGGCTGTGTAGCGCTCGGCTACGGCGTCCCAACCTTCCAGAATCCGCTTGGAGTGGATGTCCAGGTGATCCCACCAGTGGCTCGCCATTTCGTCCAGGCGTGCGCCAAGGTCGGACTGGTCTTCCTTGGGCCACTCGGCAAGCTGCGCGCGGGCTCCCTTGGCCTGACCCCACTTACGGGCGAAGGCGACCTGCTTCTCAGCGTTTAGCCTATACCCGCGACACGCTTCGCTGATCTCTCCCAGATAGCGTTGTCGCCGGGGCGGAATTACCGCGGTCTCGACCGCCGGCAGTTCCGGCAAATCCACTCCGGCAAAAAGCGTGGTCTCGCGGTCAAACGCATAGTCCCTGTTCAGCGTATCCAGAATCGAGAGATACAGTCTGCTGACGCCGGAGTCGTTGAATTTGGATGCCATGGTGGGGAATACCGGCATGGTGGCCGGGTCCCGGTGAAACGCCGTCTGGTTGCGCTGCATCTGTTTGCGGATGTCCCTGAGCGCGTCGGCGCTTCCGCGCTTTTCGAACTTGTTCAGAACGACGATGTCCGCCGTATCCAGCATCCCGATTTTCTCCAACTGCGTTGACGCCCCGTAGTCCTGCGTCATCACGTAGAGCGAGAGATCAACGAGCTCGGTGACCTCGGTGTCGGACTGGCCGATGCCGGCGGTCTCCAGAATCACCAGATCGAATCCGGCGGCCTTGCAGACCGCCAGACTGTCCTTGAGGGCCCTCGACGTGGCCCGGTGCGCCTGCCGCGTGGCAAACGAGCGCATGTACACCCGCGCGGTGTGCTCGCCGTAGATGGCGTTCATCCGGATGCGGTCTCCCAGCAGCGCTCCGCCTGTCCGGGGACGGGTGGGATCTACCGAGATCACCGCGATCTCGATGTCCGGGAAGTCGTTCAGAAAGCGCCTGACGATTTCGTCGGTCAGCGTGGACTTGCCGGCGCCGCCTGTGCCCGTGATCCCGATGCTCGGAACGGGCTTCAGGGTGATCCCGAGGGACATGCCGCCATCGCCCGACCCGGCCGGAATGGCATCCGCGTGAACGGCCTCGGCTTCCACCGCCGTCAACTGGCGCGCCATCACCTTGGCAGTTCTTGTGCCTAACGATGACCCGTCTCGCGTGCCTTCAAGCGGGAAGTCGCACTCCTCAAGCATGATGTTGATCATGCCCTGAAGTCCCATCGACAGACCATCCTCAGGCGCAAAAATCCGGGCGATACCGTATGCCTGGAGTTCCTTGATTTCGGTGGGGACAATCACCCCGCCGCCCCCGCCATAAATGCGAATATGTCCGCAGCCTGCCTCATGCAGGAGGTCGTACATGTACTTGAAGTACTCCATGTGCCCGCCCTGGTAGGACGAGATGGCGATGCCCTGGACGTCCTCCTGGATGGCGGTGTCGACCACTTCGCGAACCGAGCGGTTGTGGCCCAGATGGATCACCTCGGCGCCGCTGGCCTGCAAGACCCGTCGCATGATGTTGATGGCCGCGTCGTGGCCGTCAAACAAACTGGCTGCGGTTACGAACCGGACAGGGTTCTTGAGCTGGTAGACCTCTGCTTGCATGGCACTGGAAGCTGGTGCGGGGATAGCTTGCTTTGGACCGACAGGTTTAGCGAAAGTTCGCTAGGCCGTAGCGCCGGGGAGTCCCGAGCGCAGTTCTGGACCGGTAGGGGCCTCTAGAGTAGTGCGCCGTAGTTGAGGGAGCTTGTTTGGGCTTGTTCTCTCAAGCAGACGTGAGGATATCGCCCCAGCCTGAATGTGGACATAAGCGGACGCTCGATGCGCCGGAGTGGAAAAAGGGATCCCAATTCAACCAAATCCCCCGAATTGACCGCACGGAAGCGGACCACGGGCGGCAATTCCACTTTCGCCCCCCGTTTGCGGGTCACGGAAGCAGAATTGGGACAACGCATTCTACTTAGGCCAATGCTTAAGTGCCAAACAGAACGGCGCACTACACTCTAGGACCCCTGGGGCCAGACAAAGGTGCCGACTGCACCGGGCGGGAGCCGCGAACTGATCACCGCCGCTCCGTCCCGGATGTTAAACGAGGCCAGAGACGGGCCGTTGTTCAAAACCACGACGACAATGGTGCCGTTGGTTCTCAGGAACGCCACGTTTGGCAAGCGGCTCGATGACGAAGATCCAATTCTTCGGGAGCCCGGGCGAACAAATTTGGACGCGTGCGCGATGATGTAATACGCGGAATTGCGGGTTACCGCGTCCCCCTGGATGGTCACGGCTCCAAGGCACTGGGTACATCCGCCCGGCGTGTGCGGATCCTGGTTCTGGTCCGCCGCCAGGTTCCACTCGATCACGGTCCTGCTCCAGTTGCGGGAGGCACCAATGATCAACTCGCGCACGTGCCACTTCAGATCCTCCGGGAAATTACCAGGAGCCCCCACCCACTGTTCGGTGAAGTAGAGATTTCGATCCGGATGGGCATTGTGGACGGAGCTCAGCGCGCTGATATCGCCGCCGTACAGATGAAAAGCAGACCCATCGACGTATTCCTTCGCCGCCGGGTCGTCCAGGATGGAGATGGGGTAATCCGGTCGATCCGCGTTGTGATCATAGATGATGATCTTGGTCTGGAGGCCGGCTGTTCGAAAGGCCGGACCCAGGCTGTTCTTTATAAACGCTGCCTGCTCCGGCGCCAGCATCAGCAGGCTCGGGTTGTTTCCCGGATGTAGCGGTTCGTTCTGCACGGTAACCGCGTCGATGGTGATGCCTTCCGCGGCCATTCCCTGGACATACGCCACGAAATAATCGGCATACACATCGTAATACGCGAGATCCAGACTGCCGCCTATGCTACTGCCGTTGGTTTTCATCCAGACCGGCGGAGACCACGGCGACCCCATGATTTTCAGATCCGGCACGATCTGGAGGATCTCTTTGAGCACCGGGATCAGGTGTTTCCGGTCTTCGTCCAGCGAGAAGTGCTGCAGTCCGACGTCCGTTTGTCCGGCGGGTAGGTCGTCATAGGAGAAGACTTCCGAATCCAGGTCAGAAGCACCGATGCTGACCCGCAGATAGCTGACGCCGATGCTCTCTCCGACCAGGCCGAACAGTTCTGTCAGGAGATCGGCACGAGCGGCCGGAGACATGTTATGAATGTGCAGGGCACTTCCGCCGGTCAGCGAGAAACCAAAACCGTCCATCTCCTGGCCAATGAAGCCTGGATCCAGCTGGATGGTCTCCGCGCCGGCAATCGAATCGGCCTCCGCCGTGGCGGCGCCCATCGCAAACTTGAAGGCTCCGCTGGCATCGCTCAGCCAGACTTCGGCTGGGCTCCTCTGGCCCCAGGCCACCACCGGTTCAGCTTGGTCGCATCCAAACGAATCCTACAAGACAGGAGAGTAACAGCGCAATTCGAACCCTTTCCATCGTCCCCGCCACTAATGCTGATCGACCACGTCACTCGGGATAATACAGCCAGAAGGAACCAGAAACCGCTACAGCTGAACCGCCACCTTGTAGGTCGGATCTTCGATGATGTTGACATCGATGATGTCTTCGGCATCCCGCAACAGTTGGCGGCAATCGCGGCTCAAATGTCTCAGGTGGAGCTCCTTGCCGGCGCGCAGATAGCGCTCGGTGATCTTGTTCAAGGCCTCGATGCCAGACATGTCGCTGACCCGGCTTTCGCGGAAGTCGATGATCACGGTCGACGGGTCGCCAAGGACATCAAACTTGTCGGCGAACGCCTGCGTGGAGCCAAAAAACAGCGGTCCGTAGATCTCGTAGTGCTTGACGCCATCGTCGTCCACGTACTTCCGGGCCCGAATACGTTTGGCGTTCTCCCACGCAAAAACCAACGCGGAAACCACCACGCCGATCAACACGGCAAGAGCCAGGTTGTGCAGAAGCACGGTGATGGCGGCTACGAGAATACCGACCAGATTGTCGACCGTCGGCATCTTCCCGATGGCACGAATGCTGGCCCATTCGAAGGTGCCAATGGCCACCATTATCATCAGGCCAGTCAGTGCCGCTATCGGCATTTGTTCGATGTACTCGGCGCCGAACATGATGAAGACCAGCAGCATCACGGACGCCACAATCCCGGACAGCCGTGCCCTGGCGCCTGCCGATATGTTGATCAGGCTCTGCCCAATCATGGCGCAGCCGCCCATCCCGGAGAAGAACCCGGTGACAACGTTGGCCAATCCCTGAGCGACGGCTTCCTTGTTGCTCCTTCCCCGCGTCTCCGTGATCTCGTCGATCAGATTGAGCGTCAGAAGGCTCTCAATGAGGCCCACGCCCGCCACGATGAAGGCGTACGGGAAGATGATCAGAAGGGTGTCCAGTGAAAACGGAACCGCGGGAATGTGGAAGGGCGGAAAGCCACCCTTGATCGAGCTGATGTCTCCGACACTTGTTGTCTCCAGGCCGAAACCAAGAACAATGGCGGTCACCGTCAGAATGGCCGCCAGCGACGCTGGAACGGCCTTCGTCAGCCTGGGGAGTCCCCAGATGATGAACATGGTCAGCAGCACCAGGCCGAGCATGACGTAGAGAGACACGCCAGACATCCAGACCATCTCGCCACCCGGGCCAGCCGCCTTGAAGGAGCCAAGTTGGGACATGAAGATCACGATGGCCAGGCCGTTGACGAAGCCGAACATCACCGAGTGCGGCACCAGGCGAATGAACTTGCCCAGTCTCAGAAACCCGGCTGACATCTGGATGAGCCCCGCCAGAACGACCGTGGCGAAGATGTACTCCACGCCGTGGCTCTGCGCGAGACTGACAATCACCACCGCGACCGCGCCGGTGGCACCGGAGATCATGCCCGGGCGGCCGCCGAATACGGATGTGACCAGGCCGATGGTAAACGCCGCATACAGGCCGGTGAGGGGCGAAAGTCCGGCAATGAGCGCAAACGCTATCGCTTCCGGAACCAGGGCCAGGGAGACGGTGAGACCGGAGAGTATTTCTGTGGTGACCTTGGCCTTGTGCGGCAGGTCAAACAGATTCAATAATTGCTTCATACAGACGGATTAGGGGCGGGGCGCTGTCCTGACGCGAAGAAGTGCAGTGCGCGTCATTCCTGAAACAGCTTCGGGCCGGCGTTCAGCTTTTGCCGGCCGCCTCCAACGTCTGGCATCGGCCTGCGGTTGTGCTCAAAAAGCGGTCGGAAACGCTTTTCCGGGTCCTTCGTGTGTACTGCCCGAGAATTAGGCCTCTGCCTGGTCTCCCGGGAAGCCCCTTTGCAGTTTTTGTGCCGAGTCGCTACTTAGGACTTGGCTTTGACAAGCAACACCAGTAAGGCAATGATTAATCGACGTGATTGGCTCCGAATAAGCGCCGGCGTGGGCACTGGCATCGCATTTGGCCTGACACCGCGGCGGCTTCTGGCTCTGCAATCAGGACCCGTCCTCACTCGTGCCATTCCATCCACGGGCGTCCAGATCCCGATAATCGGACTCGGGGGACGATGGATTTCGACGAACTCAAGTGCCGAGGAGCTCACCGACCATCGTGCGGTTCTTCACGCCCTTGCGAAGGACTCCGAAGGCGCCGGGCGGGTCTTCGACAGCGCGGCGGGCTACGGCGGAGGTGGCTCTGAGACGTTCGCAGGCGAATGGGCCCAGGAAGACGGTTTCACCGGGGACATCTTCTGGGCAACGAAGGTGAATGTGGCCGGTCGCGGAACGGGCTTGGCCGATCCCGAGGCGGTTCGAGCACAGATCGAGAGGTCGTTCGAACGATTGAGAGTTCCGGTTATCGACCTGAACCAGGTTCACAACATGGGAGACCCCCCGACCCAACTCGGGATTCTCCAGGAATACAAGGAGTCCGGCCGCATCCGCCACATTGGCATCACGACCACCAGCGAGCGGCAGTATGATGCGTTGGCACAGGTCATGGCCGAGTACCCCATCGACTTCATCGGCATCGACTACGCCATCGACAATCGAGTGGCAGAAGAGGTCATCTTTCCCCTGGCGCTGGAAAAGGGCATCGCCGTCATGGTGTATCTCCCGTTTGGGCGCAGCCGAATGTGGGGGCGAATCGGTGACCGACCCCTACCCGAATGGGCGGCGGAATTCGACGCCCACACCTGGGCTCAGTTCATGCTCAAGTTCGTGGTCGCGCACCCGGCGGTTACGGTCGCGGTGCCGGGTACCGGCGACCCAGGACACATGGTCGACAATCTCGGCGGAGGCCGGGGTGCGCTGCCCACCGAAGAGCACACACGACGCATGCTTGAACTGGTGGATAGCCTCCCGGGCGGCTGAATCAGGCCGCTGCCTGGTCTCCCAGGAAGAGGCCGTCCGGATCCTTGAGCATCTTCCGCAGCCGCTGGATCATCACAAGGTGGGTGACGACGATGAGTGGCACGAGGAACGTTGGCAGGAGGCTGAGCGGGAATTCGGTGATCCACGCCATCTGTTCGTAGTTGGCAAACCCCAGCCGATTGCCCGTGCCGAGCACGATAATTATCTCGGCGAGGCCAAATACATTCCAGGCCAGCGCTGCGGTCCATCGTTTCTGACTACTGACGGGCAACGCGGCGTAGGCCACAATGGGGGCGGTCACGGCGATGGCAATGTCACCCCATCCAGCCTTGATGGCGAACTCGCCCGGTATCTCGCCCGCGGCATGGAGGACCAGGAAAACGATCCCCACAAAGCGAACGACGTGAAACAGGACGAGCGGGCGTAACGAAGTGGAGGTGACCCAGGCGCGCAGGCTCGGGACGGCATAAAGGCCTACAAGGCACAGCGCAATCAGTACGGCATTGGTAAGGCCGACCATCTGTGCGGGGACCCGCTGGAATGCACCGGACACCCCAACCGCCACCGCTGTCAGGAGCCAGATGCCAAGAAGGACCAGCACGAGCCGGCCGGTCCGTGCTTCGGCGCCTGGTTGATCGTTCGCTATCGTGCCACCCGCTTCCAATAGTTACTCCTGGATTTCGCGCCCGTTGACCGGCTGCAGCGGCCGATTGTTGGCGTGGTGCATGAGCTCCGAAAAGTGCTCGACCTGCGCCGCCGAAGCCGAAACAGCCTCCTTCATGACGACCCACTTGACGCCCTCTGAACAGGGAGGGGTTGTGAGCGATCCGTCAAAACGGTAGTACTCACGCTCCATGGGGAGCAGGTCGCCGGCCGACGTTGCCTGAGTGAGGGGCACACTTTCCCCCGCTGTTGCCGGCGCTGCATCCCAGACCTGAGCCAGCGATGCGCTCGGAGTGCCTTCCTCGAACATCACGCCGATGACCGCCAGATTACCCTGGGCGTCGGCGTGCACCAAGTGCACTTCCATGGGATAGGAGACCCCGTTAATCTGGTTTTCGCTCGGGCTGTGAAAGTGGTACTGAAGCAGCGTGAATGTCGTCCCGTCAATCTCTACTTGACTACCCGCATCGTAGTTGACCTGGATGGTGTGACCATTGTTGAGCACGACCGATCCACCAGTTTCATAGACGATCTTCAGGGCGGGGAGATCGGTGTCGTTGAAGCCTGTCAGGTTTATCGGGGACTGGCGCTGGCCGGTGGAGCAGGCCTCGAAATCAGCACTCAGCGAACCCCAGTTTTCCGGGCCGTCCTGGCCGGAGTAGCTCCAGTGGATCCCTGAGTCGGCGGGGGCACAGGCGGCCGCAGCCAGCACGACGGCCACAAACAAGGTCTTCTTCATGATTCTCTAAATACAATGGGAATTCTACCGGCGGAATGATACCAAACTCCCCGGTCGAGACCGTCCCTGATCTCGTAGACCGGTGGTGAAGATTGCCCGCCGGACGCAGCAGCCGGTTATCTAGCGCGGCATGGTAAGCAGGGCTGCGTAGAGGTCGATGGCGTACCAGAGGTTGGCGATACGCAGATTCTCGTCCGCGGCGTGCTGGTTGTTGTCGTGGTTCGCGACCGGGACAATGATGGCCGGTTTGCCTGCAACGTCGGTGAAGAGGTAGAGCGGGAGCGTACCGCCCATGCCCGGGGCCACCACTAGGGAGCCTGGCCCGAACGCCTTATCGGCGGCTTCGGACGCGGCCTGGGCGACCTGTCTAGCAAAAGGGTTACGCATGGACGTCCGCGCGGCGGGATCTCCACCGCCGCCGGTCACCTTGGCAATCCGGGGATGGGCCAGACGCGTCTCCAGATCCGGGTCTTCTGCCACGACGTGGTAGCCCTGTTTCTCTATGTGGCGCACGATCAGATCACGCAAGTGCGCGGGCACATTTCCTTTCACAAGCCGGATTCCCAGCGACGCCACGGCCGTGTTGGGGATCACGTTTCTGGCCAGCGCCCCGGTATTCCCGCTGCTAATTCCCCTGATGGTCAGCGCCGGAAGCAGGATCCGCTCTGACAGGCTTGCCGGTTGTCCCTCCGTCCAGGCAATGCCGAGTTCGCGCTGCAAAGCCGCATCGGAATCCGGCATTTGGCGGAGTGCCTCGCGCTCCTCATCGCCAATGGGATCCGCGGAGTCATACCAGCCGTCAACCAGGACCTGGCCATCGGCATCCTTCATGGAGGCCAGCAGATGCGCCAGCAGCGAGGGCGTGTCGGGCGCCCAGTTTCCGTAGTGCCCGGAGTGGAGGTTTCGGGTGGCACCGTACACCGTGACCTCCATCCCCATGGCCCCACGAACCCCGAACGTGATCTGGGGACGTCCGCTCTGATGGGCAGGGCCGTCGAAAAACAACCAGATATCAATCGGCGCAATGAGGTCCTGATACCGCTTCATGTACTCCCCGAGATGGGGCGACCCTGCCTCTTCCTCGCCGTCCAGAAAGAAGATCAGGTTGGAAGTCGGCGTTACGCCTGCTTCCGCAAACGCGGCAAGGACGGGCAAAATGGCCGCAATGGGGGCCTTGTCGTCGCCGGCCGAGCGGGCGTAGAGTCTCCATTCCGGATCAACCGCTTCACCGATTTCCGGCAGGGGCCTTGGGCTCCCGCCGGCCTCCATCGACGCCGTGTAGAGGGTGGGCTCGAAGGGGGGGTGGGTCCACTGGGTGGGGTCCACCGGTTGACCGTCGTAGTGGACGTAAATCCCCAGCGTCCGGGTGGCTCCAGGCACCATCAGCGTTCCAAAGACGATCGGGGGGGCGTCCTCCAGACTCAGCAACTCCGCGGCGACTCCGACCTCCAACAGTTGATCGCGAATGAAGGAGGCTGCGCGTTCAATGTCCTCCGTATCCCGCGCCCTGTTGGGGTAGGAGAGGAGCTCGGCAAAGTTGCCGAGTATCTCGGCTTCGTGGTTCTGACGATGTGCGCGCGCCACCTCCGGGCCGCTTTGTGCGGAGAGCGTGGCCGCCCCGAAGAGCCCGGCAAACAGAAAAAAGAGGGTTGGTCTGGTCAAAGCAGTCTCGTTCTGGCGTGGTCCGAACAAGAAAGCGCAAAAGACCAGCGATAGAAAGCGCCTGACCCATCCATGGACCATTTTCCGCGCGCGATTTCTTAGCGCGATGTCTTAGCGCGAATTCTTAGCAAGATTGCACAGTATCCTGAGTCAACTTGACATTTGAAGGCGTGAGCAAACCTCTGGGCGTGTGGCGAAGCTGGTCCCTGGTCGTGGGGACGATGATTGGCTCGGCGGTATTCATGCTTCCGTCCGTTCTGGCGCCGTACGGTGGCCTCAGCCTGGTTGGCTGGGCCATTTCTGCCGCCGGCACCCTGTGTATCGCGCTTGCACTCAGCGCGCTGGCCCGCCGCATCCCGAAGATTGGCGGTCCTTATGCGTACACGCTTGCCGCGTTTGGGCGCCTCCCCGCGTTCCTGATTGCCTGGGGGTACTGGATCGCGCTCTGGAGTGCCATTGCCGCCATCTCGGTGGCTTTTGTGGGCTATTTCGGCGTTTTTGTGCCATCTATCGGCGCCTCACCCTTGTGGCAGGCAGCTGTGGCGATTTCCGCGACCTGGATTCTGGTTGGCATCAACATGGCCGGGCTCCGGACGGCAGGTACCGTCCAGCTGGTCACAACGCTTCTGAAGCTGGCACCGCTGGTCCTGATATCGACCATGGGGCTGGTTGCAGGCGACATCTCCATGGCCTTTTCGCCCGCGGCAGCCACAGATCAGTCGTTCATACTGATGATGGCGGGAATAGTCATTCTGACTATGGGTGCGTTCATTGGCGTGGAGGCAGCGACCGTTCCCGCCGATGACACGGTGGATCCGGCCAAGACCATTCCCCGCGCGCTGATGTGGGGTACCATTACGGCGACGATTGTCTACATGCTGGCGACGGCGGGCGTGATGTCGCTGGTGCCCGGAGATGCTCTGGCTGCCTCATCGTCTCCCTTCGCAGACGCCGCAGAGATGCTCCTCGGGCCGGGCGGGTCCCGTCTGGTGGCCATCGGCGCCATGATCTCGATCCTTGGTGCCTTGAACGCAAACGTGCTTCTGTCAGGCCAGATGCCGAGGGCCGCAGCTTTGGACGGACTTTTCCCTCCGGTCTTTTCTCGTCTAAATTCGCATGGGGCGCCGTACGCCTCCATTCTGGTCTCGGGCGTGGTTGCGACGGGTCTCATCCTGATGAATTACACCAAAGGCGTTGTGGCAGCCTTCCAGTTGCTCCTGGCCCTCACAACGCTGGCCACGCTCATTCCCTATGCGGCATCCGGTGCGGCCGAAGCCGTGCTGCAGTACCGCGAACGCAAAGGGGGCCAGGCACTGCGCCTGGGCACGCTGGCCGCTGCCGGCGGCGCGGTCATTTTCTCTCTCTTCGCCATCCTGGGCTCGGGAATCGAGACATCGATCTATGGCCTGCTGCTGTTTGCCGCCGGTCTGCCGATTTACGCCGTCTTTGGGCGTCCGCGGCTCAGGAAGTGAAGAGGTTGTACGAGCCTACCTGATTCCGTTGTTCTTGATCAGTGCGATGGACTCCAGTGCAAATCGTTCACCCAGGATCCGGTACCCCTTGCCCGACATGTGGAGATCGTTCTCAATATCGTTGCCCTGGCGGTTCTTCCCATCGTTCAGATCATCCGTGTCAACCCACGCTCCCCACGGGTTTTCGTCCGCGAAGGCAACCTCCGCCTCCCGGATCATCGTCCAGTGGGGATAACGGGCGTTGTCCATGTCGAAGTCGCTGAGCCGACCGATCACCGCGTTGATGTCCTCGCGCCCCAGGTCCCCGCGTAGTTGATCGAGCAGGCCGCGCAGGGAGCCGCCATAGACCTGGCCATGGGCCTCCCGGGCATCACGTTCTCCCTGCATCCAGACGAAGGTTAGGCTTCGAATGTGCGTGTGTGCCGTCGCGGAATCCACTTTGGCCATCAACCGGTCGTACAGATCACCGGTTGCCTCCGGCCCATCTCCTTCGGCCGGTTTCCAGTTCTTGTACCATCGCCGGATCGGCTGGCCGCCTGCCGCGTCCTTTACCACGATCACGTTGCCCTCGCCGAATGCCGCGACCACCGCCGGCGTGAACGATTCATCCGGGTCCAGGCCAGCCATGTTGGACTGCCCCGAAAGGATGAAGAGGTGCTTCCCGCCCTCATTGCACGAGGTCAGGGTGACCATTAGGACGGCCGTAACCGCAAGAAATTGAAGAGGCCGCATGGGCCTCACCCGACTCTGATCTATTGGGGGGCCGAGTGTAAACAAAGGACGTGTCATCATTCTCGAGGATACGGACGATTACTCGTGCCAGTCCCAGCCCCGCAACTCGTAATAGCGCCGCCGGGGGGTCGCACGAAAAGGGTGAATCTGGTTCTTCCGGCACCACCCAAAGTGAACCGTCAGACCCAAGGTCCCAAGAATCGCCGGGGCGGCCAGGGCCCAATGACCGACGAATGCATAAAGGGTCAACGTGAGGCCGATCATGACCGACCACTTGACGATTTTGCGCCAGGCCGCTGTCTCTATTTCAAAGGGCGCGAAGATTTCGGAGCCAAAGAGGAGCAGGGCGAGAAGAGCAGAGAGTTCCAGTTCAATACCGAATTCAGGCATCATGTCGACTTCGAGGTCTGTTGTCGTGTTTTGGGTGATATTACTGAGCGCCCGAACGGTTTACGCACAAGTAGCGTCCGCCCGGGTCCGCCTACTTTGCGCTCACCCCACTCGCACTTGCATGACACGCTTGAGCTTCAGCTACACCGCCGCCACCCTGCTGATGGCCATAGCGGCAACCGCGGCCATCGCCCAGCCGGCCCGCCAGACCCAGACCGACGACTACACCCGGTACGAGTTGCAGGAACCGGGCAGCGCCGCGTTTCGCATTTTCTACGACGTATCGGCCACCACTGCAGGGGCTCGGTATTACTACAACACCATCCGGGCCGGGGCCGAGGAGGAGGTGCATGGTGTTACCGATCTGCACACGGGACTTCCCCTGGAATGGGAACTGGTGGACGGGACCCATGCGCAGGCCAACGGGCACCCCCGGGCTAGCGCGGACAGTCGTTACATCAAAGTCTCTCTTGCTCGGGCGGTCCCGGAGGGCGGGCAGGGACGGGTGCGGATTGAGAAAACCTATTGGGATCACGAGAGCTACTACGGCGATGGGGAAAGCGTGATCGTGTTCGACCGGTCCCTGGGGATTCGGCGAAACGCGGTGGTGATGCCGCTGGGGTACGAGGTTACAGCAGCCAATTACCCGGTCCAGATAGCGACGGAAGCGGACGGCCGCGTGCGGGCGAGTTTCATGAACCCCGGTCCAGGAAGCGTACCTCTGCTCATTCGCGCCAGGGCCATTCCTGATTGGGTACCGCCGAATCCGCTGCCTGCGCCATCGTCCGAGGCTGGACGGGCGGCCACCTCGGGTGGCGGATCGCCCGACCAGGCGCGCCTCGGCTATCTGGTAAGGGAACGCGCTTTTGAAGACCGCGACATCACCTACTATCTGCAGCAGCCCGAAACCCACTCCTTCAGGCTCTTTCACGACTACACGGAGTCGCGGGAAGGAATGGACCGCTACCTGAATGTGGTGCGCGCCGGGAGTTCTGCCTCTGATCCTGAGGCCCACAACTTGGACACCGGAGAGCGCCTGGAGGTCGAGCAATTGACGGGCGCTGAGATCGCGGCGAAGGGCATTGAGATCGGAGAAGAGGCGGCCCCCGAGACCGAGGTCGTCGTGATCTGGTTTGACCCGGTCCAGAACGGGGCCTCCGTCAGGCTCCGCATTTGGGAGACGTATACCGATGCGGGGCGATACGTACTGAACGGCGAGGAATTCGTCTGGGACAGGAATTTCGGCAGGGCCCGCAATACCATCGTCCTGCCCGCGGGCTGGTACCTGACCGCGAACTCCATCCCGGGGGTCATCGATCAGACGGACGACGGCCGCATTCGAATCCAGTACATCAATCCCAGGCCCGACGGGATCCAGGTCTTCGCAAAGGGGCGTCGTCGCTAGGCTCGTTCCCGGCTCACCAATCCCTTAGGGGTTCGCTGGTTTGGGCGAGGAGAACATGAGCCTCCCGAAGGCGAGCGTCTGAAGACCAAAGATTGCAGCCACGACCCACGCCCAGGCGCCGAGCTTTCCGTCCAACACGGCCGACACGAGGGTGGTCGATGTCACTAGCCCCAGAGCCACATTAGCCATGACCATCGGCCGCCCGTAGATACCCCCGTAGATGGCACCGCGCCCCATCCAGTTAAGCATGCCGAACGCGAAGAAGCCTCCGGCCAGCAGTTGGAGGGGGATCTCGGTCGACGGCTGAAGGCCGGCCAGAGACGCCACTTCCAGCGGCGCAAACAGGGTAGCCAAGCCCAGCGCCGCGAGGACAGCTGCGGAAACGCTCATCAGGATCTTTGTGGACATCGGGCTCTGGTCTGGTCTTGGTCGAATGGCTGTGGGGAATCGCCCCCTACTGGTTGGCCTCGGGTCGCGGCGTCCGCGGGTAATCCATGTACCTGGCTGTCTCGTCGGCAACTTGTCTCCCGTGGATGGCTTCAACGACGGCAAACGCCATGTCGATGCCCGCCGAAACCCCCGCCGACGTCACGATGCCATCGTGCACAACCCGGTGGTTGGGCTGAACCAGAATGGACGGATCCAGGTTCGCGAGCCCATCAAGCGCCCCCCAGTGGGTGGTTGCACGGCGTCCGGCCAGCAGCCCAGCCTTGGCGAGAAGAAGCGCGCCGGTGCAAACGGAGGTGACGCGCGCCGCACTCTGGGCGGCGCGTTTGATCCAGGCAATCGTGTCCGGATCCTTCAGCAACGCGCGCGTCCCGAAGCCGCCGGGAATCACCAGGAGATCAATCGGAGGAGCAGTCTCAAAGTCGAAATCGGGAAGGACTCTCAGTCCTCCGGTAGCCGCGACAGCATCCAGACCAGAGGCGACTGTAAAGACACGAAAGGGCGCCGATTCCTCGGAGCGCCTGGACTCAACGCCGGGCAGCAGGCGCGTCCGCGAGAATACCTCATAAGGGCCTGCAAAATCCAGCACTTCGACGTCGTCAAAGAGCAGAATGCCGACCGCAGTCCGGCTCAAGTCCGATCCTCCATCAACCAGTTAACCGGTGCGGCGCGAGGCCGTGGAGCGCTCCTTGGTCAGTGTCGCGGACTGGCCGCTTGCCTGAGATGAGGACTTCTGTTTCTTGCTGTCCGGTTTGTGGTGCAGCATCTCCTTGGTGTTACGCCCGCACTTGGGGCACATCTTTGCTCGCTTGGAGATCTCCTTCTTACAGGACGGGCATTCAACCATTTCAGTCATCGCGGGATCTCAGGCTAGTGGTGTCTCAAAGTACGGCCGCCAAGGTGGCGGTGGAGGAGTTTCTGGGCGAATGCTGGCGGCCGCTAAACGCTCTCGATGTCTTTCATCTCCAGGATCGGTTTGGTGTATCCGCTCCGGGCCAGTTTGAGCATGGCGCGACCAAGGCGCTCTGTGGTCGTTACCTGGTTGGGAAAGACGGTCCTCAGAAAGGAGTGAAGCGGTCGGGTCAATCCATACCCGAGCCGGGTCCATTTCGTACGCGATGTGATCCCGTGGAGAGGGGTAATCACACCCGGCCGAACGGAGTACGCGGCCTTGAAAGGAAGCAACTGGAGGGCGTTCTCCGTGCGTCCCCGGACGCGGGCCCACATGAAGCGGCCGTTTTCACTGCTGTCGGCGCCGAGCCCGGAGACATAGACAAAGGTCATTCCCGGATTCAGCCGGGCAAGCGTCCCGGCCACCGCCAAGGTCAGGTCAAAAGTGATCCGGGTGTATGCCTCCTCGGACATCCCCGCGGATGAGATCCCCAGGCAAAACATGCAGGCGTCCAGGCCATCAAGCTCCGATTCCAGGCTTGAAAGATCCGACACGTCGGGGAGGGCAAATTGACGGAGCTTCTCGTGCCCGCTATCTGACTTTCGCCGTCCGACGGAGAGAACCCTCTCGACATCCGGGTCCAGGAGGCATTCGCGAAGGACGGCCTGCCCCACCATTCCGGTTGCACCGAAGAGCACCACTTTCATAAGACGTGTTTGGTATGATGAATCACAGACAAGCATACCTGCGGCTCGACTAAAAGCCTCGAGTCTGCCCGCGCCGAGGCACATAATCGCCGAACCCGCCTCATTTCGTCCGTTTCGTCGACCTATTTGGCCGGAACGTCTCCCCAAGACCGTCAGATATTGGTGAAAACGAACACGACAAACCAGCCATGACCAACACAACTCTTCGGGGGCTTGCCCTGGCACTCACACTAGTTTCCCTTGCCGGCGGAGCCAGGGCGCAGGACTTCACCACCTTCAAGGCCCACAACAACGTTTCAATAGACTACACCGTCCTCCTGCCTGAGGGTTATTCGCAAGACAATGCGTATCCCACGGCCGTAGCGTTCGCCAGCCCCAAGATGTGGGAGACCGAGGCCGGCAGTATGATTGACGCCCTTTGAGCGATCAGTCTCACCTGGCCAGCTGGATAGTGGTAATACCGCTGACGCCGGGCGAAGATTGGCGAACGCACCCCAATCATCACGCGCTCAACGATTTGATGGATCATGTTCGCGATACCCACAAGGTTGAGGGCCACACCTTCCACATCCTGGGTTATCAGCAGGACGGCACCGACATAGCGAGTACCTGGGCAGGGATGTCCCGGCAGTACTTCTCCAGCTTCATCGCAGTGGGAGGGACGCCCTTCGCCAACTGGGATGCGAAGGGTTCCGGAAAATTCCTCAAGGGTGAAGGCGCGGACCTGCGCATGCTCCTCCTGGACGAAGCAGAACTCGCCGAAGGCGGAGCACTTGGCGAAGTGTCGCGCCTATTGGCCGAAGGGATCTGAATTGGGACAGCCGGCCGGGAGGCGTCTCCCGGCCGGTCAGTTCTGACGGCTCAATTCTTCGACTCGCTGACGGTGAGCCTCGCTTCCGCTGATCGCGAACGCGCGCTTGGCGTGCACAAGAGCTTTTTCGAAGTCTTCCTGTGCCACGAAGAAGTCCGTCAGTGCATCGTGCGCACTCGCGCTCTCAGGATAGAATTCGGCGGTTAGTTCCAAGACGGCCTGTGCCTTTGCGGGTTGGCCCGAGTCCATGGACATCTGACCCAGCATCCCCAGTAGTTCTTCCTCCATGGCCGCGGGATACCCCAGATTTCTGGTCAAACTCTCGGTGCGCGCCCGGATCAGCGTGACAATGTCTTCAACCGGCGTTTCAGGATTGTTGTAGCGAGACGGTGTTTCCAATTCCCACCAGTCAAACAGGAACGTCAGCCCATCCCGCATGGAAACCAGCGGCACCGACCAATGGCTGTCCTTCTCGTAGTAGCGCCACGCAAAGCGCAGGCCGTTGGATTTCTTGGCCTCGGCGGTATGGACAAACTCAAGGGTTGAACGGATTCCCAGGCTGAACTCAGTCGTGTCGTACATCACATCATCGACCGTCAGCGTCTCCGTAAAGCGCCGAAATTCGTTGGCCAGGGAGACGTAAAGACCCTTGCCATGGAAATCTTCCTCCGCCAATGCCGCGGTGGCCTCCTTCAGCATCCTCTGATCGTCCCAGTCCAGGCTCGGGTCAATCGCGATGTAGTTGGTAAACAACTCTCGGTGATTGACGAGCATGTTGACGGTGAAGAGACCCGCGTAAGAATGCCCAATCAGTGTCCGGTGCATGGACGTGGGATAGAGGCCGTCTATGTAGGGCATGAGCTCTTCCTCCATGAAGCGCGTCAGCTGCTCGGCCCCTCCGGATTCCGGGACCACGTTGTCCCGACGCGTCTCCACTTCCGACGTGGTCAGGTCTCTGGTCCGATTGGTCCTGTTTGAAATCCCGACCACGATCATCTCCGGTATCTTGCCGAGGCCGTAGTACTCCTGCAGAGCGGCCAGCGCGCCAAGGTGAACACCCCCGTCCATCAGGTAGGTAACCGGATACCTGTCGCCCTCGCGAAGATTGCCGCCGTTGGGAAGATGCACCCAGATGTGCCGTTGCTCCTGCAGGACCTCAGAGTAAAGGCTGTCCGGGACGCCGGCTTGAAACAGGTAGGCGGGCTGGCTGGGGGACTGGGCAAGAGCCGAATAGGTTGATGCGAAAGTCAGCACCACAAGAGGGAAACAGAGGAAGGTCTTGATCATAGTTGGTGTTTTGGGCACAGAGGGAATACGGGGCTAGAGTCCGCTTTCGATGGCTTCGTCCAGCATTCGAATCAGGGCTTCGCGGTCGTAGGAAAACGCATGATCTCCGTTCAACTGCACGAGTTCCTCGATGGCCTTTCGAATGGTTATTTCTGCCTCACGCTGATTGGGCACCACCAGGTAGCGCCGCTGCGGGGAGTCGCTGGACATGAAGTGAAGGGCAGCCTGAGCGACGTCATCCGGCTCCGGATATTGCGATCGGTCCTGGGGTCCTCCAAAAACGTCATACATGGACCGGTCATAACGAGAGGTCTCGGCCGTGTAACCGGCTGCTTCCATCCGGTCCTTCATGCTGGCGATTATGCTGGACTTGTAGTTGCCAGGCTCGACGGCGCCGACGCTCACCCCAAAACCGGCCATTTCAGCAGCCAGTGCATCGGTGTACGCCTCAACGCCGTGTTTGCTCATGGAGTAGGCCCCCAGAAAACCGCCGGACAGAATTCCGGAGATGGAACTGGTAGTCATGATTCGTCCCTTGCTTTCAATCAATAGGGGAGCGAAGGCTTTCGTGACGCGAAAGGGGCCAAACAGATTGACGTTCATCTGAAAGTCCATGTCCTCCTTCGGCATCTCGATCAACGGCCCAACGACGGCCACGCCCGCGTTGTTTATAAGCCCGTAGAGGCCGCGGCCCTCGGCCATCACCATCTCTGCAGCCGCATCAATATCGCTCTAGACGGTGACGTCCAGCCGGACCGCTCTGACGTTGGGCATGGCGTTCAGGCGTTCCAGGTCTGAGTCCTTTCGGGCGCCCGCATAGACGTAGTAGCCATTGGTCGAGAGGACCTCGGTCATCTTCAAGCCGATGCCTGAGCTGGCCCCGGTAACCAGGATGGCTCTGCCGTCCTGGGCATCGGCAGTCTGGAAGCCACCGAATACGGCGGCCAGCAAGAACGCCAAAACAGCGTGGGAGATCGAAGGGATACGAGATCGCATGGTAATCTTGAGATGGTGTAAAGCAGGGGGTGGGCGCTGGGCGGCTAGAAAAAGCCTAAAATCTCAGTCTGAAGACGGTCCTTTCTCCCGGGGGCGAAACCGCGCTGATCGATCCGCCGTGCTGACGCATGATCTCCCGAGACAGGCTGAGGCCGATACCGGAACCTTCCTTTTTCGTCGTAAAAAAAGGAACGAAGATCTTGCCCATGGCCTCCTCCACGATGCCGTGGCCATTGTCTTCCACACGAATTACGGCATGGGACCGCTTGTCAATGAACGCTTCCAGCTTGATCTGAGGGTCATCGACGCCAGCAACAGCCTGGACGGCATTCTTGATAAGGTTGATCAGGACTTGCTCGATCAGCTGTTGGTCTGCGGTCAATTGCAGGTCGTCCGGACTGACAGTCGCGACCAGATGGATGCCGGCGCTGGACAGTTCGGTGTCCAGGAGGCTGCCGACAGCATCGAAAAGCTGCGCCACTCTGAAGATTTCGAAGTCAGGGGGAGGTACGCGCGTCAGGCGCCTGTAGTTATCCACGAATGCCAGGAGAGACTCGCTGCGGCGCGCGATCGTCCGCACAGCGCCGTGTACATCTTCTATGGCGCCCTCCTCGCCCTCGTCAAGCAAGTCGGCGGCGGTAGAGGCCAGCGAAGAAATGGGCGCGATGGAGTTCATGATCTCGTGGGTCAGCACCCGCGTGAGCTTGCGCCAGGCCTGGACCTCCATCTCATCCAGTTCCCCGCCAATGTCCTGGATGGAGACCAGCTTGAACAGGTCTTCCCTGACCTTGAATCCTGTCGCGTAGATGGAGAGCTGGAGGATGTCGTCTCCGGTGACCACCTTGACGAGCGCCTTGGAGCCGTAACTCAGATCGAACAGTGCGGCCACAAGCTCCGGGCTGAATTCGGTGAGGTCCCTCACGTTCTTCAGATGAGGTCGCCGGAGAAGGCGTTTGGCGGCCGTGTTGATCAGGTCCACGCCACCATCCTCCCGAAACGAGATCAGGCCCATCCCGACATGCTGCATCACCGTTTCGAGGTATCGGAAGCCCTCCTCTTTCTCTGCCCGGGCGGCCCGAAAGTCCTTCATTACGGTCTGAAAGGCCCCGCCCAGTTCTTTGAATGCGCCACCGCGCGCGGTCCCACCAAAGTTCTGCGTAAAGTCCGAGTACTGAATGGACATGAGCAGCCGTGCAAGGTCTCTCGTAGTCCTCTCCAGGTACCGGACCAAACCCACCGTCTGGTAGACAACAAAGACGAACAGCAACGCCGCCGCCCCATACGACGCGGTAACCAGAACCAGATACGTCACGCCTGCCAGAGTTAGCAGGAGCCCGAAAACCCGGAGAATGACCTGGAAGCGGAAATTCCGAATCATCAAAGCCCGTATTTCTCGAGCCGCCTGTAGAGCGATGCCCGCGTGAGCCCCAGTTCTTCAGCGGCTTGGCTGATGTTTCCTCCCTGCTTCTCCAGCGCCCGGCGGATGACAGTCTTTTCTACCTCGGCGAGGTCGTAGGTGTCAAACTGGAAGCCATCGAAGTTCGAGTCCAATTGGTGCTGTCCGGTAAAGAAGAAGTCCTCAGGCTGAAGAACGGGGGACTCCGTCATGATGACGGCGCGCTCGATCATGTGCTGCAGTTCGCGCACATTGCCGGGCCAATGATACTTCTCCATCTTGGCCAGCGCGGCAGGACTGGTACCCCTGATCTGCTTCTGGTACTTGGTGCGGTATTGCTCCAGGAAAAAATCAACCAGGAGTGGGAGGTCGGCTACGCGGTCTTTCAGGGGAGGTAGTCTGATCTCGACGGTGTTGATTCTGTAGAGCAGATCTTGCCGAAACGTGCCGGACCGCACCATCTCATAGATGGGCATATTCGTGGCGCAGATCAGACGGACATCGAAGGGGACCGGCCGATTGGAGCCGACACGGATGATCTCTCTTCGTTGGAGAGCCGTCAGGAGTTTGCCCTGAAGTTGGGCGGACAGATTGCCAATCTCGTCCAGGAACAGCGTGCCCCCGGATGCCACCTCGAATCTTCCGGCGCGGTCGTCCCGAGCGTCCGTGAAGGCGCCGCGGACATGCCCGAAGAGCTCGCTTTCGAATAGCGATTCCGAGATGGCGGCCATATCGACGGTGACAAAGACATCTTCGGCCCGCTTGGAAGCCGCGTGGAGGGCGTGTGCGACCAGTTCCTTCCCCGTCCCGTTCTCTCCCAGCACCAAGATATTCGCCTCCGTGCCCCCAACCTTCTGGATGGTCTCGAAGACCCGCCGCATGGTCGGAGCGGCTCCGCCTACAAAGTCCTTGTGGTGCTGGGCGAGGTCCCGACTGAGAACCTGCCCGCGTGAACGCAGCCTCGAGGTTTCCTGGCGAGACGCCCGAAGTCTGCTTGCCGAGGTGAGCGTGGCGAGCAGGCGTTCATTCTGCCAGGGCTTGACCACGAAGTCAGACGCGCCTTCCTTGATGGCGCGAACAGCCGTCTCAACCTCACCGTAGGCCGTAATGAGCACAACGACGGCCGCGGGGTCATAGTCCAGAATCTGGCCCAACCAGTGGAAACCCTCGCGACCACTTGTGACGTCCTCCTTGAAGTTCATGTCCAGGAGGATGATATCGTAGTCGCCGTTGCGCACCAGCGACGGCAGTCTCTCCGGGTTTTTCTCCGTATGGACCTGGCCAGCATGCTTCTTGAGCAACAACTGGAGGGCGTGAAGAACGTCCGCGTCATCATCCACTATCAGGATGTTGCCTAAGGGTTTGCTCATGGGCTTTGCGGGGGGGCGCTTGTGAGGCGTTGTGCGATGGTGCGCAGGTGGAAATACGACTACTGCATCCCGAAGCCAGTACCGCCTCTCGGGCGGCGGGGTTGCGCCCGGTCGCTCGAAAGTGTTCGAAACCGAACACTCGCTGTGACGGCATCGTGCACCTGAATGGTATCCAACGGCTCAGGACGACCAAAAAAGGGGGTTATCGGTTCGTGGCACGTCGCTTGTAAAAGGGATATGTATTCGCCCTCACCCCAAAGAGCCCTGTCGATGTCACCGTCAATCGAAACACCCCCCTCAGCGGGATCGATTCTTACCCAAAAAGTTGGAGCCAAGAGCTCGGGAGAGGGAATGGACCGACGCGTGAAAGCCGATCGGTTCACGCCTAAGCGCATTGCGACCGTGGTTGGTGTGATCGTGGTGCTGGCTATGCTCGGCTACGCGTTCTCAACTACGCTGGGCGGTAGAAAGCTGCGCGTCCAGGAAGAACGCCTGACCATCGCCACCATCGAAAACGGTCCGTTCCAGGAGTATGCGCAGGTAACGGGCAATCTGCTCCCGCGGACAACCGTGTACCTGGACGCCGTCGAAGGCGGACGGGTTGAGAACATCTTCGTACTGGAAGGCACGCAGGTTGAAAAAGGCCAACCGCTGCTCAGACTATCCAACAATGACCTGCAGCTCCGCCTGATCAATGCCGACGCCCAGAGAATCGAGCAGATCAATCGGGTGC
Source organism: Rhodothermales bacterium (assembly GCA_047619685.1). Classification (GTDB taxonomy): domain Bacteria; phylum Bacteroidota; class Rhodothermia; order Rhodothermales; family UBA10348; genus JABDJZ01. The sequence continues at coordinate 70,105 of JBLHLC010000009.1, read as the reverse complement.
AGGACACGCAATTCCGGATGGAGCAGAACGCGCTGGATCTGCGCCAGCAAATCGCCCAGATGGACTATCAGATCGGTCGGCTCGGGAAGCTGGATGCGCAGAACAGGGAGTTGTTCTCGAAGCAGCTGATTTCGCAGCAGGAGTTCGACGCCACAGCGGACGAGTATGCCTACTGGCTTAGCACCAAGGAGCTCACCCTGGAGGGATACCGGCAGGACTCGCTCAGGACCTCCGGCCAGCTTGTGCGAATGGAGGCATCGGTGAGCCGGATGGACGCCAACTTTGACATCATTCAGAGCATCCTTGACAACCTTACCGTCCGTGCCCCCGTAACGGGACAATTGACCTCACTGGTGGCCGAGATAGGCGAAATCCGAAACCCGGGTTTCCGATTTGGGCAGATCGATGAACTCGGCGGGTTCAAGTTGCGGGCGGGAGTAGATGAATTTTATATCGCCAGGGTGGCCTCCGGGCAAACCGCGAAGACACTTCCGGTGTCTGGTATTGAGTACCCCATGCGCGTGACCCGCGTGTACCCCGAGGTTCTCAATGGCCGGTTCGAAGTCGATCTGGAATTTACCGGCCAGGCGCCCCCCGGAATACGCCGCGGTCAGACTGTCCGTTTTCGCCTGGAAATGAGTGATTCAAGTGATGCCCTTCTGCTTCCGCGCGGCGGGTTTTTTCAGACCACTGGAGGAAGCTGGGTGTTCGTCGTGGACAGCTCCGGCGAGGCCGTCAGACGTGACATTCGCGTCGGGCGCCAGAACCCCCAGTTCCTGGAAGTCCTGGAGGGCCTCGAGCCGGGTGACCGTGTGATTACATCAAGCTATGAGTCCTTCGGAGATGCAGAACGATTGATTCTCAACTGAACTAGGCCATTTGGCCGCAACCGAAATAGTTATGATTAAGACAGTAGATCTGTCCAAAGCCTACCGTACCGACGAAGTCGAGACCACGGCGCTCAACAAGGTCTCGATCAACATCGCGTCCGGCGAATTCGTCTCCGTCATGGGTCCCTCGGGCTGTGGCAAGTCTACCCTGCTGAACATTATGGGTTTGCTTGACGCACCCACGGGTGGCAGTTACCAATTTGATGGCCATGAAGTGGCCTCTCTCTCGGAGCGGCAGCGCGCCCAGCTCCGCAAGGGCAACATCGGTTTCGTTTTCCAGTCGTTCAATCTCATCGATGAGTTGACTGTGCACGAAAATGTGGAGCTGCCGCTGCTGTACCTGGGCGTCTCGGGTGCCGAGCGCGAGGCGCGCGTAGGCGCTGCGCTGGAACGGACCCAGATCATGCACAGGAAAGACCATTTCCCGCAGCAGCTCTCCGGTGGTCAGCAGCAGCGTGTGGCTGTAGCCCGTGCTGTCGTTGCAAACCCCGGACTGATCCTGGCGGATGAGCCCACGGGAAACCTGGACTCGACCAACGGCGAGGAAGTCATGAAGCTTCTTACTGAGCTTAACGAGGCCGGAACCACCATCGTGATGGTCACGCACTCCCCGGCAGACGCGGAGTACAGCCACCGGACGATCCATCTGTTTGACGGCCACGTTGTGACAGAGAATTTCATGTCGAAGACCTACGCGGTCTAGCCCATGGCCGAGCCCGTCATTCAACTCAAGCACATCACGAAGTCCTACGACCGTGGGCTTTCGCAGTCGCACATCTTGCGGCGGGTTAGCCTGGATGTCATGGAGGGTGAGTTCCTTTCGATCATGGGTCCCTCGGGATCAGGGAAAACCACCCTGCTCCACATCATGGGTATCCTCGATCAGCCGACGAGCGGTGAATACACGTTTTTCGGAGAGCCGGTGCACCGCATGAGTTCGCGGCGCACCACCCAGCTCCACCGGGAGAAGATCGGGTTCGTCTTTCAGGCCTATCACCTGATTGACGATCTGACCGTCTACGAAAACATCGAGACGCCGCTGCTTTACCGGAAGATCAAAGGCTCGGAGCGAAAGAGCATCGTGGCCGACCTGCTGGACCGGTTCAACATGGTGGCCAAGAAGGACCTTTTTCCGAGCCAACTCTCCGGCGGACAGCAACAGTTAGTAGGCATTGCCAGGGCACTGGTCATCAACCCCAAGGTGATTTTTGCAGACGAGCCCACAGGAAATCTCCACTCCAGCCAAGGGGACCACATCATGATGGTCCTCAGGGAGCTCAACGAAACGGAGGGTGTCACCATTGTGCAGGTGACCCACAATGAGAGTTATGCCGCCCTTGGAGATAGGGTGATCGAGCTGATGGACGGCCGGATAGAACGTGATACAATGACCTCGACAACGGAGACAGCGTCATAAGCAATATTTGCATTCCCATTCCAAACCTCCACGAGCACAAGACCGTGGAGCTCGAGGTGACCGTGGACGGGGTCCGCAGTGCCGTGCACTACAAGGTCGAGTCGTTTCCCTGGCCGGCCGTTCTGGGCCCGGAAGACCGGATCGATCTCCTGAAGAGTTATCTGAAGTACGAAACCGGAGACTGGGAGTTGGTCCAGATCGGCCCACCAAACGGAGAAACGGTGCCGATCACCTTTCGCCAACATGTGGCAGTGTCCCAGGAATAAGGAGGGTCGAAATGTTTGGAGTCCACCTTCGCCATGCTCTCCGCGCCTTCCGGGGCCATAGGGCAGAGGCGTTTATCAATGCGGCTGGCCTGGCCCTGGGTCTGGCCACGTTCCTCCTGGTGGCCCTCTACATCTCGGACGAACTTGGATTCGACCAATTTCACGAGCGCAAAGATGAGATTCATCGCCTCGCCGGTGACTACACGGGCGAGGGCGCAACGCGGTCCTACGCGAGGATTCCTCCGGCTGTTGTCTCGCTCCGCAAGCGCGTTGTCCCTGGCGTGGAAGCCGGCACAAGGCTCCAACGCTGGTCGGCTACACTGCGGGTAGGAGAGGAGTCCTTTCACGAAGAAAATTTCTATTTCGCCGGCGCGGAGACCTTCGACATTTTCTCGTTTCCGCTGAGCCACGGAGACCCGTCCAAGGCACTCAGAGAGCCTAACTCCGTGGTGATTACGGAGTCTGCCGCTCTCAGGTATTTCGGCACAACGGAGGCCCTGGGCGAAACAGTGGTTGTGGCCGACACCGTTGCGCTGACGGTCACGGGAGTGGCCAAGGACGTTCCTGCCCAGTCGCACCTTCAGTTTTCTGCCCTTGCTTCGTTTGCCACGTATGAGGCTATGCGAGGCGTTGATCTGGACGAAATCTGGACGTGGGGCACTTTCTATTCCTACGTCCTCTTACGACCGGAATCCAAGAGAGCGGTCGTAGACCAGCAGATCAAACAGGCCATTGCTGAAGTCAGGGGCGTGAACGAGGACGGATCGGGCTTCAATGCCCGGCTCCAGCCCATCACGGATATACACCTCAGATCGGATCTCAGGCAAGACATGGGAAGCCCGGGAAATCCGGCTTACCTGTTCCTCTTCGGGATTGTTGGTGTTTGTGTGCTCGTCATTGCCGCGATCAATTTTATCAATTTGGCCACCGCCCGCGGAATGGCCAGGGCAAAGGGAATTGGCGTCAGGAAGTCGGTGGGAGCAGGTCGCACGGACTTGGTCGTGCAGTTCATGACCGAAGCGATGGCGACCAGTTTGGCGGGATTCGTGATTGCCTGGGGACTCGCGGCAGCCGCGCTACCGGCGTTTAATATCCTGGCGGGGAAGGCCTTCGAAATGGCCGTCTTGTTGTCCCCATGGGTACTTGCCGGCGGTCTTGGCCTGGCGCTGGTCACGGGACTGGTGTCTGGGATCTACCCCGCCCTTTACCTCTCGAAATTCCGACCCGCGGAAGTCCTGAAGACGGGTCGTTCCCCGAGCGGTCAAAGCACCGTGCGGCTGCGCGAAGCGCTTGTGGTCGTGCAATTCGCGGCCTCTATTTTCTTGATCGGCGGTACGCTGATTGCCTCCAACCAGGTTGACCATCTCAGGGAAAAAGAGATGGGACTTGCCGCTGACCAGATCGTGGTGATCCCGTTCTATTGGGAAGCCCAGGTGCAGGATCAATATGACCTGGTGCGCGAGGAGTTATTGAAGGTGCCAGACGTCCAGGCCGTTACTGCCTCGGGGGATGTCCTGGGGCGCATGTTTACATCAATGTCCATCTGGGCAGAAGGGATGGCTAAAGACGCCTCAATCGGCGCCAACGCGCTGGTCGTAGACCCGGACTTTGCAGAGACGTATGGCCTTGAGCTGGCTGCCGGCCGGGACTTTTCAAGAGACCATCCGACGGACTGGGACGACGCCTTCATGCTCAATGAGACAGCCGCCCGAGCTCTGGGCTGGGAGCCCGAAGAGGCAATTGGGAAAGAGGTCAGGATGAACGGGCCGGGACACATCGTTGGCGTGTTTCGCGATTTCCATTATGTGGGAGCCCAGACGGCCGTGGAACCGGTCGCGCTGGCCATGTGGCCGTCCTGGTTTGGTTATGTATCGGTTCGCCTCGGCGCCTCGGAGGCGTCGGCATCTATGGCTGCGATAGGAGACGCATGGGGGCGGGTGTTTCCAGACCGGCCCTTCGATCCCTTCTACCTCGATGACGATTTTAATCGGCAGTACCAGGCCGAAACACGATTCGGTCGTGTGTTTGGTGTGCTTGCGGCGTTGGCCATAATTATCGCGTGCCTTGGCCTGTACGGACTGGCGGCTTTTGCTGCCGAGAGGCGAACCGCCTCGCGCTATCGGACCCCGTGTCCAGCCTGAGGCAGGAGTAGATCTCCAGGCGTCAGGTTTGCGCTTCCCGTGCAAACCAAAGGGCCGTCTGGATTGTCTGACATGCACTGCACCAGTGCATAACCCAAACCCCCATAGTGGTATGCTGAAGAGTTACCTGACTGTTGCCCTGCGCCGATTTCGGAGAGGGGGCACCTACGCCGTCGTGAATGTCGCAGGTCTGGCCATCGGCATGGCCACGTGCTCGCTGATTTTCCTCCTCGTGTACAACGAGTGGAGTTATGACGGCTTTCACGAGCAGCAGGACTCGATTCACAGGGTGTATCTGAGCTATCACAGCCCCGAAGGCGAGCCAGGCATCCAGCCGATGATGACTCCGGACTTCACCCCGTCCATTCAGGCAACTTTCCCGGGAATAGAGGAGGCCACGCGGCTGGTCTCTAGCGGACGAAACGTGGAAGTTGGGGAGAACACCTACGCCTTTCAGATGGCCGAGATTGACCCGGGCTTCTTCAAGATGTTCTCTTTCGAGGTGCTGGCCGGGGATGCCGCCGGCGCTATCGCCGACCCGGGATCGGTGGTGCTCACCGAGAGCATGGCGGCCGCGATTTTTGGAACGTCCAGTTCCGATTGGTCCGGCGCACTGGGGAAGTCACTCAGCGTGAACTCGGGGGAGGACAAGTATGATTTTGCCGTTGCTGCGGTCATCGCGGACTTCCAACCGAACTCCAGCATTTCGTTTGATTTCGCGGCTTCCTTCGAGAACTACACCACCATTCAGTTGGGTGGCAATAACTGGGGGGGAAGAACCAGCACCTACGTCAGGCTGAGAGACGGCTACTCGGCGCAAGACCTTATGGCCGCCGCCCCGGCTTTCACAGCAACGGAGTTTGCGCGCTTCATCGAAGGCATGCAGGGGGCAGATCTGATGGCTTCGGGCGAAGATGCCTATGCGCTTGTCCTGCAGCCACTAAGGGCCTTGCACCGGGACGAGAGCGTCTTCACGCCTTATGAAGCGAATCCCTTTAACCCGCTCTACACCAACATCGTGCTCGGGATCGGCATCCTGATCCTTCTGATTGCGTGCATCAACTTTATGACCCTCTCGGTGGGTCAATCGGCCATCAGGGCCAGAGAGGTCGGCGTTCGGAAGGTGTTGGGGGCAAATCGGCAGCAGATCATGCGCCAGCACTGGGGCGAGTCCGTCGTGATTGCGACTATTTCCCTCCTGATCGGCGTGGTCGGAGCGTTGGCGCTGTTGCCGGCATTCAATAGTCTGATCGGGACCGAGATTCAGTTGGCCTCCATCTCGATTCTTCCTCTTGTGGCTGCCTTCCTCGTCGTAGTCGTTGTGGTCGGTTTGGTGGCAGGTGGTTACCCGGCGCTTGTTCTCTCGCGATTCGTGCCGGCGCTCGTCCTGAAGGGCAGCGTCTCATCGCCCAAAAATGGCCTTCTGACCCAGTCCCTTGTGGTCCTTCAGTTCACGATCTCGATCGGGCTGATTGTCTCCACTGGCATCATGACGAGCCAGCTGCGCTATATGCTGGAGAAGGATCTGGGGTTCAATGAAGACTACATCGTCGCCGTGAACTCGGCCGGAGTGCCCCGCAGCGAGGCCGATGGTGTGCGTGAGCGCATGCGCGATCAACTCCTGCCCTACGAGCAGATCTCGCACATCGAGCGCGCAGGGTCAAGCTTTACGCGGGGGAGTGATCGGAATACCTGGTCGGACGCAAACGGCACGACGCGGAGCGCCTACAACATGGGCGTCGGTTACGACTATCTGGACCTGATGGGAATGGAGATGGTCGAAGGCCGCTTCCTGTCCGCCGATTTCCCGGGCGATGAGATCAATTCCATCGTCGTGAACGAAGCGCTGGTGGCCGATCTCGGCATCGAGAATCCCGTTGGCCACGTCCTCACCAACTGGTTGAGCTTCATCTACGAAGAGTCGCCAACCATTGTCGGCGTCGTCAAGGATTTCCACTTTCGGTCTCTGCGCGACGCGGTGGATCCGATGGTGATGAACATGCACCCAGAGTACTACAATTACATGGGGACTCTCCTCGTTCGCGTGCGGCCTGGCGACGTTCAGTCGTCGCTGACACTCATCGAGGACGCCTGGAAAGTAGCAGCCGGCGGAAGGCCGTTCACCTACTCGTTTGTGGACGAGGATCTGGCCACGCAGTACGCAACCGAGCAGAGTTGGCAGAAGATCATTTCTTATGCCTCGGCCCTCGCGATCCTCATCGCATGCATGGGGCTGTTTGGACTGGCGCTTCTGACTGTTGGAAGGCGGACCAAGGAAATCGGAATCCGGAAGGTCCTGGGCGCCTCCGTTCCGGGCGTGACCGCGCTTGTCTCTCGCGAGTTTGCGGTTCTGGTAGTCGTGGCGAGCGTTCTGGCGACGCCGCTGGCCTACTTCGCCATGGCTGCCTGGCTGGAGACCTTCGCATTCAAGGTGCCCATTACCCCGTGGATCTTCCTGGGAGCGTCGCTGGCGGCTCTGGCCATCGCCCTTGGGACCGTTAGCCTGCACTCGGTGCGGGCAGCCCGGGCCAATCCAGTCCGCTCACTCAGGTACGAATAGGCGGCCCCGGGCGGGTGCACCATCCGAAGGTCGTCTTGGGCTGACGACTGACGGTGGGCTACTTACTCGTCTCGCAGAGAGTCCACCGGGTTGGCGAAGGCTGCTCGAAGGGACTGGGAGCTCACGGCGATGACCATCACGGCCAGCGCGCCCAATCCTGCGGCCAGGAACGGCAGCAGCCCGACCTCAGTCTGGTAGGCGAATCCCGCCAACCATTCCCGCGCTCCGAACCAGACGGCGGGTGCGGCCACCACGAAGGCGAGGGCCACAAGGGCACCGAACTCACGAAGGAAAAGGACCACAATCCCGCCGACGTTGGCGCCCAGAACTTTACGGAGACCGATTTCTTTCGTCCTGCGAACCACGGACATGGCGGCCAGCCCAAATAAGCCGAGTCCTGCAATCAGAATGGCCAGAAACGCCCCGAGGGTAACCACGTCCGACAGTCTTTCTTCCTGGCCGTACTGCGCGGCTATGCTCTCATCCAGGAACTGGTAGGTGAACGGGCTGTCGGGTGCGACTTCCGCCCACGCTTCAGAGAGCGCGGCGATCGTTCCCCGGACGTCAGGGCCCGCGATTCGAACGGCCAGATCTGTAGAAAACGATCCGGCATAGTCAACGTCCTGGGCCCCTGAAAACGCCACGTTGGGCGTGAGGACCATCAGGGCCGGTTCGATCTGGTTGTGCAACGAGGCAAAGTGGAAATCCTCCACGACCCCGATGATCTGGTGCTCGTCAAATTCGCCCGGGATGGTCTCGACTAGCGGATCGGACCAGCCATGCGAGGCCACAAAGGCTTGATTCACCACTACAGCCCGTTCCTGGTCGCCCGGCTGGCTTCGATCGAAATTTCGGCCCTGGACGACCCTGAGACCCATGGCGTCCACAAAGTCGAAGTCGACCACGTTGGCAAAATGGCGCCTATAGCTGCCGTCGGCCGCCGGATAACCGATTTGCAACCAACCGTTCGTGTCGAAGAGCATGGCCGCTGAACTGACCGCCACCACGTCCGGGCGATTGGCGGACCAGAAACGCAGGCGATCCGCCGCCTCCTTTCCCTCGTCGATTCCCAGGTTGGTGGGAATTGCGATCACGGATTCTCGATTGAATCCCAGGTCCTTGGACTGCAGGTAGTCCAGCTGGCGGCTCATGATCAGTGTGCTGGCCATCAACAGGATGGAGAGCGCGAATTGGGATATCACAAGACCCTGTCGGACCCTGGACCGATTGCCGCTTCCGGCAATCTTCCCGCGGAACGCTTCGACCGGGCTGAATCCGGATAGAACCACCGCCGGGTAGAGACCTGCGAGAAGGCCAACAGCACCAAAGACGCCAATAGCCAGGAGGACGGTTTCGAAGTCGAACGCCAGTGATAGCTCTCGCTGGGCAAGTCCGTTGAAGGCGGGAAGCGCAGTCGCCGCCAGCGCAAAACCAAGCAGGAGGGAGGCTCCCGTCAAAACCAGCGCCTCACCCCAGTACTGCAACATTAACTGGGTCCGATTGGCACCAATGGCCTTCCGAATGCCAATTTCCCGCGCGCGTCCCATCGCTCGACTCACCGAAAGCGTCACGAAGTTGATGCAGGCTATGCCGAGTACCAGAAGAGCAATCGCCAGAAGAATCCTGACATACAGGGGACTCACAACCGTTGAATACCCCTGCGGGAATTCCGTATTCATGTGCACGTCCAGCAGGGGCTGAAGCCCAACCTTGTACTGTCCCTCCTCCACGCGATCGCCCAGGAGCGATGTCAGCATGGGTGGAATTTTTGCCTCGGCCTCCTCAATGGAAGCGCCCTCCCGCAGCAGGACATAGGTCTCCGGGCTGACGCTAAAAAAAGCCGAGCGCGCACGCTCATCGTAGAACCGGTCGGATACGGAGTAGGGAAGCAGTAGCTCGAACTGGAGGCTCGAGTTCTCCGGTACATCGGCCAATACCCCGCTTACCTGGAATTGGTGTTGGTCGTCACCGAAATCGACCGTGAGCACCTCGCCAACGGCCTCTTCCCCACCGAAGTATCTGGACGCCGCAGACTGCGTCAATACGACGTTATCCGGTGCTGCGAAGAGGTTTGCGCGCTGGCCCGTGACGATGTCAAAATCGAACACGTCCAGGAAAGCCTCGTCCACCATGTAGAGGCTTTCGTCGTGGCTGGCCTCTCCATAACGAACCGTGCCATTCTTGCGGTCAAAGCGGACCACGGCTTCAACTTCGGGCAAGGCCGCCTGGAGATCAGGCCCCGTGCGCACCGGCGTGATCGTATTGAAATGCTGCTGGTTCTCACCGTAGTCCTCCAGCACCCACGCCCGATAGATCCGGTCCGCCTTCTGGTGGGCGCCGTCGAAACTGATCTCGTTGCGGACAAAAAGCAGGAGGAGTATTGCCGTGGCAATTCCTACGGACAGCCCGACCAGATTGATGACAGAGAACGTCAGTTGGCGGGTCAACACCCGAATGGTCGTTCGGAGGTAGTGTCGGATCACGAGAGGTGCCGGAGTTGAGTGCGTGTTGACACGCAATTCGGCAACGTCCGTGCCACACATCGGAACCGCCATTTCGCGGCGTTTTACCCCAGGCTTCGGTGCAGCTGGTCGTCCGGGTGCTCAGAAACGCCCAGACGGTGTTCGAAAACGAACAGCGGGCGTCAGTCGCGGCTCAGTTGGTCAGCGTCAGCAGGACTACTCTGGTCTGCTCGAGCTCATCCAATTGCGCCGAGTCCGCTTTGAGAGCGGTCCGGTATACCATCTTCAGGTACTTCTGAGACGCGGGAATACCGGTAGCCTGACTTCGCGAGGTGCGATCGAGCTCTGTGGCACCAAGGCCTTGACCGCCAGCGGGGGAGTCCATCGCCAACGTCAGAGCGGGTCCGCCCGACTGAAGGGCGGCCGAGATTTTGGTGGGCTCGGTACTGGACAGCGAATAGGAACTGCTTCCCGAGACTTCACCTTTAGTCGTAGCAGAATCATCCAACTGCACCCGGCCGGACAAGCCGAGAGAACTCGCAGGCTCCACGATTATGGTCACCGACTGTGTAGCCGACTGCGCAAAGGCAGCCGTCGTACCAATCAGGCAAAACAAAACAAGTAGCAGCGTGCTTTTCAAGGCAGACGTCTCCCGACAGTTGTCGAATCCAAGTATCGGAGGACAGTAGTACTACTTAAGTGACAACGTCAATGTTTGTAACGGACGACCCAGGAGCCAGTCGGCAGACCGGTTGTCATTCCCTCCAGGGATGCGGTCGCAGGATTCGGTGATGCAGGCTCGGGTGCGACCGGTGGCGGGGTCGAGCCGCTGGCCTCAGGGCCGTTCAGGTCGCCCGGCGAATAGCGGTAGACCCAGGAGCCGTCGGGAATCCGGCTTGAGAGGCGCTGGCGCTCTGCATCGGCGAGGGACGCACAGGCATACTGACCGATCGCCATTCTGTAGCGTTCCCCACCCTCGGTCTGCTCCGAGAGTACAGCGGTTGGGAGGCGCAGTTGCTCGAAGCGCCTGAGGGAGCCGGCCGCATAGGACCTGAGGGGGGACGACCCCACAATAATGGTATACCGGAAGCTCTCGGAGAGGGCTGCCTTCCAGGAAGCCGCACTCAGGCCGAATTCGGCTCCACCCGTTCGGCGACGGGGGGTTGGTGGTTCGGCTTCCGTCTCCAGGACCGCCACCGCACCTCCTGCCGGTCGCATCATTCTGATCTGGGGAATGATGGGGATGGCACGGAACTCGACACTGCTTCGCTCTCCTGCCGCCAGCGAAACGTGCGCAGAATCTGGCTCGAATCCGTGGTGGCTCAACTGTGGCCCGGCCAGGATTCTGACAACGTAGTCTCCGGGCACCACATTTCTGATCTCGAAGGTTCCCTCTGAGCCGGTTCGCCCACGGTATTCGTGGCCGGCGGACGAGAGGCCAATGATGACATTACCCAGGCCAGAGAGTCGGGTGTTCGAACCTGCAGTGTCGCCCAGGAGGCGCTCGCCGGAGCTGGGCCCAAACAGGTTTACGGTGCCCCTCACGGATGCGGCACGCACAACCGGGATGTCCAGCGAGAACGAGGGATCGTCATCCGGGGAGACCTCGAAGGGCATCGACACCCGGGGCACGTTTTCGTAGCCGATGCTCCGCTTGTCAATGGAGAGGTACGCTTTGCCCGACCGCGGGAGAGGAATCTTGAAGGCGCCAGATCGATCGGAAATAGAAGCGGCGTCGCCCAGGAAGAGCAGGATTCCATCCAGACCTGCGCCCGTGTCGGCGTCATAGACGCGTCCGATCATGTCCGCTCCGCGGGAGACAGGTGCCCCAACAGGGAGCCCGATGGGGAAAGAGTAGGAGAGGCGATAGTCGCTGGCTTCCACGGGCCTCGTTCCGGCGATCGCGCTGTACTGGGCCTGCAGTGTGATCAGGTGGCCACTCCGGAGGGTGTGTTTTGCCTGTGTCTTGAACGACGTGTATGGCTGCGGGTCGTATGCCCCGATGACGTTTCGGTAGACCGATGCGGAAAACTCCGTTCGCAGACCAATGCGAGTCGCTGCACGGAAATTCAGCATCAACCGTTCAGTCGGTTGGGTCGCCCCGTTCAGGTATCCAGTGGCACGCTCACCGGTCCCGCTCAGGGTCAGGCGCTGTCCGAAGAACAGCCGTCCCGAAACGTGGTGTCTCCTTCCGGCTCCACTATATCCGAACGAATCGCTCCAGCCACGTCCCAAATCAACCGTACTGCGCAGGTCGAATCGCTTGGTCTGGAGGCCGAGTTGAATCTGAACCGCATTCTCGGAGCGATCCGAAACTGTGGTTGGCGTATCGAATGACCATGTCCTTGCGAGAAAACTGACACGAGAGGAGGCGCGGACCTTGCCTCACCGGTTGGCGAAACCGAGGCCAACCTGATAACGAAGGCTGCTTCTTCCAAAGTCCGCCGAGATGCCGATCTCCTGATGCCGAATATTGCCCTCGGCCGTCAGGCCAATGGGTAGTCGGTAGGAAATCCGAGCGGACTGCTCAGTGGTGCCACTCCTGGTTCCGGGATATGTTGGTGACGTGTCCAGCAGTCGCCCGCTGTACGAGAGACCGCTTGTCCGGCCTACCACGTCAACGGAGCATGACGGGTCTCCGAAATCGGCGCCTGAATCGAGTCCGCACTCCAGATCCATGGTGTGTTTGGGGCTGAAAGGACTGAATTCTCCGCGAGCGCTCACAACCGTTCCCGCATAGGCCCCGACACGATTGAGGGCATTCACAGTGAGTTTAGACTTTCCTGCCCTCAGCCCGAGCGAACCCCCCGCCACGCTTTGAGCCGGAAGCATATGCCTGGTGCGCTGCGCAAAGCTCTTCACGAAGAGGCGTCCGCGATTCAATTCCATTCCAGCACCCGCTCCGTAGTCTCCGGTGGATGTCAATGGAGACAGGAACTGCACCTGATCGCCCAAGCGGAGGGCGAACTGCTCATTGGAGTAGGCCATTCGGTAGGTGTCCCTGGATCCGAAGATGGGCATATCCCGCCGGTTGGCGACCAACATGTCGAAATCCAGAGTTCCACCCAGGGCAGCAAAGCTGCTGGAGGCTCCTAGTTGCCCACCTGAACCTCGCTCGTCACCTACGGATTGCAGCGTAATCTGGACCGGCTCGATGGTCGCTCTGCCTTCCGACCTGGCAAAGAGGGGGATCACATGAATGCGCAACGAGGCCGAGACGAACGACCGGGTGTTGCCCTCGGCCTCGGCCCGAATGTAGGTTTCGTAGAGTTCCTCCCGGTTGATCCGCTCATCGGTCGTCATGGTCAGGACAAGTGTGCGCGAGCTCGTGGGGGCGAGCCGGACCCGCGTAGAGTCCAGTCTGGCCCTGGCTTCGGGAGGTCCAGTCACGTCCAACCACACCGAGACAGGGGAATTGCCCAGGTTTCGGAGAACGACCGAAGTGGTGACATCGTCACCAGCCCGGACGTATTGGGTGGGAGCGGGGATGGAGAGTTCCAGTCCGTAGGCAGTTTCGATGACCACCGTCACCGTCTCGCTGGTCCCGGCCGAGAGTCGGTCTGCATCCTGAACGGCAAGTTCGAGCGGGTATCCGCCGGCGATGGTCGAAGCAGGTACCCGAACACTGAGGAAACCAACCGCCGATCCGGGGCCCACGAGATCGAGAGGCAAGGCATCGCCGATGGTGATCCAGCCCGCCGGGAGGGACAGGGATGCCACCAAAGAACGGAGGCCGGGCGTTCGGGTCGAGACGCGGTATACCAGCGTCGATACGCCGCCAGATTCGGCTGCGATCTCGTTCCCGTTCACGAACTACACATCCAGGTCTGAGGTCTGGGCAGACGCAGAGGACAGCCCGATCGCCAGTGCGAGACCGACGATGAGAATGACCGATTTGGTGAGGGGTCGTTTCATGGGAATACTACCAGTCGTCTTGGCCCTACTCGATCTTCAGGCGGTATTTTGCGCCAAATACGTCGTTCTCGCCGTCATCCAGAATGACCAGAGCGCGGTATTCGCCCGTTCCGAGATCGCCCAGTCTTATGGCCTGCTTCACCGACGTGCCAGGGTAGATTCGGTTTTGAACACCTTCACGTCGTCCAAACGCCGTCCCCTGATCGTCATACAATTCGACCCAGACTTCGGGACGCGCCATCCGGGAGCCCACGTTTTCAAGGCTTACCTGAAAAGAGACTTCGCCTTCTTCGGACTTGATCAGCTTGCCGTCCGGCAAGGCCAGGTTTTTGTGTCCGGTGCCAGTGATGTGGGTGGCCACCTGCACTCCATACCGCATCAGCTGCAGGACCGAATACTGGGGCTAGTCGGCGAGGGGGGTGACCGTGGATTCCGGAGACTCACTCGGAACCGCCTCCACCATGATCATGCTCCAGTATGATCCCTCGATGGCCTGGCCACCGACCGAATCAGGCACCTGGACGGTGTAACTGAGCGAGACCCGCTGATGGGGAGGAGGTGCGACCGCGGTCGCCGATACCTGGGTCTAACTGGCGTTGGAGCGCTCGTTCAGACCAGGGTCGCCATAGACGTTTGAGCCATCCGAGTAGAAGAGATAGTCGGTCTGGTAGATTTTGGCCTCCTGAAGTTGGCCGGTTTCGTTCCAGATCTGGATGACGCCTTCGTACGTGGAGCCGGGCTCTAGCTCTCGATCATCCGAGAGGGATGAGCGCACCGATATCTGGGCGGACGATGTCTGGACGAGGCGAGCCAGAAGAAGCGCGGCGATAGTTCGCATAGCAGTCTTTGTCATTGAGCTAGCACGGTGAAGCTCACGGTGTGATTGTCGTCGCCGTTTTCGGCGCTGGTTCCCTGAGCCGCCGTCGCCGTGGCGCGGTACGTGAGGGTGCCGACTCCCAACCGGCCTGGACGGGTTGTCGGGATGCCATTAAAAAGGTCTGCGTCGGCCATGCCATCGGTGAGGGCTTTCTCTCCCTGCTCGGTACCCACGGTGCCGCTTCCCCAGCTGGTTACCGTCAGTTCCACATTGAGGCCAAAGGACTGGCTCGGGCAGCACGTACTCACAGAAATTTTTGCGGTGACCCCAAAGTCACCGTCCCAGGTGAGCTCCGTGGAGGCGTCAGACGCATCAGTGGGATTGCTACCTGCGCTGGCAGTCGTAAGCGTCAAGGTCAGCGGACCACCTCCCGATGAGAACACCAGGCTCTGCGCGGCGCTGGTATTGGTCATAGCCAGAAGCCACAAAAGGGCCAGGGTTGTCGAGGCAACCTTGGAAAGTCCCGATATGGTTCGGTCCGTCATCAGACGACGGTGAGAGTGAACGTAACGGTGCGGGCCACGCCGGCCCCGTTGGAGGCCACGGCCGTGGTGGCGGTCGCCGTATAGGTAATCGAGAGGCTGGACTCGGCAACGTGAGCTATACCCGTTACAAGGTCCTGGGCAGAGGTGCTGCGCGTCTTCTGCGTGGGCGTTCCTCCGGTGGGGGCCTGGAGGAGGACCTCAAGGGTGATTCCGGCCGTGAATGCCGAGTCGAGAGATCCGGTAAGTTTGGTATTGGGACCGTTCACCGTGACGTTGTAGGTGGTCGTCGCGTCCGTGTCTGAATCGGGCTGAGAACCGGCAGTGGCCGAGTTGATGGTCAGCGTGACGTTCCCCAAAATGGCAATTTTGTTGATCGCGTCCACGGAGACCGTGACGGACTGATTCAGGATCGTGCCGTCTCAGATCGAGATCGCGGAGGGGAGGGCACCTGCGCCTGGGCCGGGGTTGCCGCGAGGAGCGACAACCAGGCAATAAGGGGAATTATTGAGGAAGCGGTGCGCAAGTCATATATGGTTTTACCGACCACCATGACAAAATGCGCCACGGGTCAGGGGGATGGGCGCAAAGCACGTGCAACCCCTCCGGGAGTGCATCTCGGCAAGTCTGGCCTGTAAACGGCGCAAACGGCCTCAATTGGGGCATTACGGGGACGGCATCAATTACCGTCTACCGGAAAAACGCGGTCAGCGGCCGGCAGCGCGTTTCGGGCTGACTCAGCCGGAAATGGCGGCTTCGCCTAGCGTACCAGGGCGGGAATCGAGGCGCCGGCGACACTACGGTTTTCGCCCGTCAGAATTCGCCGCAGGTAGCCGGCCTGCCCGAGATGATGGGCGGCGTGCGAGCAGAGATGAAGCAGGAAAAGTCCGGTGGGGAGTTCGACGCCGGCCACCGGATAGGGAGTCTCCAGGCGGTCAGGAGCCACGCCGGGGAGAACGGCCTCCATGTCCGCGATGGCCAACCGTAATTCCATGATGACATCTGTAGCGCCAAGTCCACGGGCCTCGAATTCTCGTGCTCTGTCCCTCACGTACCCGGTCTGCCCCAGACCCGCCCCGATGAAATGCCTCAGAT
The DNA here is from genome assembly GCA_047619685.1 of Rhodothermales bacterium. Lineage (GTDB taxonomy): Bacteria > Bacteroidota > Rhodothermia > Rhodothermales > UBA10348 > JABDJZ01. The sequence continues at coordinate 54,000 of JBLHLC010000009.1, read as the reverse complement.
TGCCTGCCACGTGAAGCGCAAGGGTACCGACGGGATTGGAGACGCCCGGCGGGCATTCCCACAGGAGACTGTCCGAAGGCATGGCCTCAATTTCGGCGACAAAGGTGCTGAGTTCGCGCACCAGGAGGCGTCTCACGTGATCGGTCATAGTCTTTCTCCGAAGGCGATGTCGTGGCCATCCAGATCCTGAACGCCGAACTCCAGGCACCCATAGTCTTTCTTGGCGAGGTGATAGTCAATGATCGCACCAGCGGCCTTGAACTCGTGATACAGCGCCGTCGCGTCGTCTACCCAGAAATACGCGTTCCACATATTGCTCACTATCTTCCAGTGCGGCTTGATGTCCTTGGGGTCCGCCTGGGCCAGCATCAATGAAAACGGACCGCGGTCCAGGATGCAGAAATGGGCTGGGTGTCCCCACAATTTCTCGTAACGGAAACCCATGGCATCCCGCCAGTAGTTAGCCGATTTCTCAACGTTTGAGACCAGTAGAACAGGCGCGCTGCCGGTGAGTTTGGGCATAGGGGGGATTTCATGTGTTGGTCGTTATTGTACGAATACTCCGGGCAGTCCCGAAAGCAATTATGTTCGTCCATCATCCCGATCCGTGACAATGAAGTCTGCTCTCCTCTCTGTTCTTTTAGTGCTTTCCGGGGCGACCGCGGCCTCAGCCCAGACTGACGTCCGCGACGAGATGTTGCGGCATTTCGATGCCTCCATGCAGAAAGTGGTGAGTCTCTCCGAAGCGATGCCGAGCGATCTTTATGACTGGGCTCCCGCCGAGGGTCTCATGACGGTCGCAGAAGTGTACGCCCACATCGCCCGATACAATTTCATGTATTTGGAGGACAACCTGGACGTTCCCGTGCCAGAGGGCGTGGACCTGGAGACCATGGAGTCGCTGTCCGACAAAGAAACAATTGGGGACCTGCTGGTCCTTTCGGTAGCGCATGTTCGGGAGCAGGTGGGCGCCTTGTCCGCCGATACACTTTCGGAATTCACGTCGTTATACGGCCGTGATGTCCCCAAATGGGCGGTTCTGACCCAATTGGTGGCTCACATGAACGAACATGTGGGGCAGTCGGTGGCCTACGCGCGGTTTAACGGCGTGGTGCCCCCGTGGTCGCGCTGAGGCGGACGGACACCATAAGACGGCTCCTGCTGCTCGGCACGATGTGCCTTGCGTCCGCAGCATCGCCGGCACGCTCGCTGATCGACCCGGGAGCGTCGAATCGCAGGTATCCAGTGTCTTGGGGCGCTGAGTCGGCGTGAGGTGCTGGACCGGATGCTGGGTCTGGCCGACTCGGACGACGCATTCATCTCACTGGCCGCGTTCGAGGCATCCGTTCGCATAGATTCGTCAGCCGACCCCACCCGTTTGGGGGAGCGGATCTGCGGCCATGCCGACTGGCCTGAGCACTCCGTGGCAGAGGTGATTCTGCACCTCAACGAAGAATCCCGCAATGCGCTTATCAATGAGGTGTCCAGGTCCCACGGGTCTTGCGTTGCGCGCGTGATCGCGGCGCTGGAAGAAATCCATCATGCGGGGCCACCAGCCTGGTGGTCAACCAACTGGATTCGGCTCAGACCTTCGACCAGATCAATGGCCTCCTCTACGCGGTCTAAGGATGACACGCACGTAGAAATGATCGAGGCACGCATTAATGGACCGGGCGCCCGGACTTCAGTGGGGCTCGCACCTTGGGAGCAGGATTATGTCCTCCGGTCCCAGGGATGGCGCCGCCTGGACGAAAGAGGGGGGGCAGACGCGTGATGTCACAAATTGCCACCATGTGGAGTGGTTCTTCCTGGGCTATTTCGGCCTCCTTCAGTTGGCCTACTTCGGTCTGGTGATGGTGGCCTTTATCCAAATTTTGAGTCGCATGCCGCGGAAGGGGATTGCGACAACTACCGCCTCCGTCAAGGCGCTATTCCCCTTCGGTGTCTATCATCATGCCCGCCTACAACGGACAGGAGATGATCCTGAGCGCGCTGGGGACCATGCTGGCTCAGGACTATCCTGCGCTGCAGATCGTAGTGGTGAATGACGGCTCGAAGGACCAGACGCTCCATGTGCTCCAGGAAGGCCTTCAACTGGTGCCCAGTGCGCTGAAGCCCCGCACAAACCTTGATTCCGCCAGCATCCGCCAGGTCTATCGATCCCGCCTCCCGCACGACATTGTTGTGATCGACAAAGAGAACGGTGGGAAGGCAGACGCCCTGAACGCCGGAATTAACCACGCGCGGCATGACCTGGTCTGTATGATCGATGCCGACACGGTTTTCGAGCGCGACAGTATCCGCAGGACGGTGGCCGAGTTTGCCCGTCACCCAGGTACCATTGCCGTCGGCGGCACGATCATGCCGCTGAATGGCTGCTCCAGGGATGCGGAAGGCTTCGTTACGGAGGTTCGACTGCCTCGGAATTTCTGGGCTCGCATCCAGACGCTGGAATACGTTCGCGCCTTTCTGCTGGGACGAATGGGTTGGGTGCCCTTCAACACCCTCCTGATCATCTCGGGAGCCTTCGGACTGTTTGACCGTCGCGCGGTCGCGGCGGCCGGTGGCTATAGATTGGATACTGTAGGAGAGGACATGGAGCTTACCGTGCGCCTTCACCGGTGGGCCAGGAAGCAGGGGAAGCCGTACCGCATCGGCTTTGTCCCGGAGCCGGTCGGCTGGACCGATGTGCCGGACAGCCGGTTTGCCCTCCAGCAGCAACGAATTCGCTGGCATCAAGGCCTCTCGGAGAGCATTGTAGCCCATAAGGGTCTGTTACGGGAGGGCGGGGGACTGGGCTGGGTGTCCTTTCCTGCCCAGATTCTCTTCGAATGGCTGAGTCCGGTTTTTGAGGCACTGGGCTACATCGTTACGATCGTTGCCTGGAGTCAGGGATGGATATCGGACGAGGCGGTCGTGGCTTTCCTCATCCTCGCGCTTGGTCTTTCCATCCTGCTCTCGGTCGCTTCCGTACTGCTGGAGGAAATCGCCCTGCACATCTTCCCGCGTATCCAGGATGTTATCATTCTGTGCGCGTTTGCTGTGGTCGAGAACCTGGGCTATCGACAAATGCACGCCGCATGGAGGCTGATAGGGTTCTCCCGATGGCTGTTCCGCTCCGGCTACGCCTGGCACACGGGTCGATCTCACAGGACGTTGTCGGCCAGCCACGAAACGGCCACGACATGATCTTCGCGCATATCGAAGCGCGCGTTCCAGACCCGCTGGCCCACGATCACGGCCGTCCCATTCTCAAGATCAATCTCCAGTCGCAGGGATTTCGGAGATCTTCTGAGGCCCGTTCGTTTTGCCTTCAGCACGGACTCCTTCAGCGTCCAGAAGAGCGCCAGTTGGTGCGCCTTGGGAAGGTCAATCCGATCACGCAGGGAAACCTCATCCGGATGGAGCACGAACCGAAACACACCGTCTGGTCTGTCCTTGACAATCTCGAGGTCCAATCCGATCTCACTTTTTGAGATGGCCGCAGCGGCGAAGCGCCCACTGTGCGAAATGGACAGATTCCACGGAGCGCCCGGGGATATCAGTGACCCGTCCTCCAGTATGGCAATGCCGACCTGGCCAGGCTCGCAATTCAACGCCTGACCCAGGAGCGTACGCGCTGCATAGCGGCCGAGCGCAAAGGACTCGCGGCGACCTTTGCTGCGGAAAGACGCCTGCCTTTCGGCCTCCTCCGGCGTGAGGAGGGAGTCTGCCGCCAAAGTCAAAGGAGGAGACTGGCTAAGCTCGAGAAATCGTATGTGCTCGGGGAGGTCCATAAACAGAAAGAGGGCCGCCGGAACTCACCGGCCGCCCTCGTTCCAAGTCCTGGCCGTTGGTTACTTGGCCGCGCCGTAGTTGGATGCCACCGCCGACCAGTCGACGATGTTCCAGAATGCTGAGACGTAGTCCGGACGACGGTTCTGATAATTCAGATAGTAGGCATGCTCCCAGACATCCAGGCCAAGGATGGGGGTGTCACCATCCATGTAAGGGCTGTCCTGGTTGGCAGTAGAGTAGCAGGCCAGGCTTCCGTCCGCCTTGACGACGAGCCATGCCCAACCGCTTCCAAACCGCGTGCCGGCGGCCTTGGCAAAGGCCGCCTTGAACTCGTCCAGAGATCCGAATGCAGCGTCGATGGCCGAAGCAAGAGCACCGCCCGGTGCGCCGCCACCGTTTGGCGACATGATGGACCAGAAAAGGGAGTGGTTTGCGTGTCCCCCTCCATTGTTGCGTACGGCGCCTTTGATGGCGTCAGGGACGCTGGCAAATTCACGAAGCAGGTCCTCGACTGACTTTGCAGCAAGCGCGTCGTGATCGGCCAGTGCCGCGTTCAGATTGTTGATGTATCCCTGATGATGTTTTCCGTGATGGATGTGCATCGTGCGGGCGTCCACGTGAGGCTCCAGGGCGTCGTGGGCGTAGGGAAGGTCTGGCAGCGAGTAGGCCATGGCCATCGGAGTCGTTAAATGGTCGGAAGTCGATGAGGGCTCAGTTGTGCCCTCGGGTAGTCTGGTAACGAACGGACAGGGCCCAGGTTGCCGCGGGTGTGACGTCTCTAGTCCAGCGTTTCCAGCATGCGGTACTTGTCTTCGCGGGTCAGCTTCCCGGCCCGCTGCAATTTGTCCAGCGTGTCCTCGACCGCTGTTCGGTCCGTGGATGGAGGCCGGGGGACCTGCCCGGACCCTTCGGCGGTTTCTTCGAGAGGGGCGCCGGAGCCGCGTCCGAAGTCAACCCCCTTCAGCATGGCTTCGCCCAGGAAAAGCGCCACGTGCTTCGCGGCCTCGTCGTGCGCGGAGAAGTCAATCATGACTTCCGTCGTGGCGCGGCCCCGGTTTACATCCAGATAGATCTTCATGCCTCTCAGTAGACGCTTCCTGGCGTTCACCCGGACGATATCCTCGTAGCTGATCTCCTGTGGCTGGTCGAGGTTGGTGTTCTGAAAAACCAATCGGTCCTTGCAGAAGACAACGCCGTCCTTCGCGCCTCCCAGCATTGTGCCGTCATAGAGCGCAATCACGTCCGGAATGCGGACGTCAAACGCGTAGTCCTTGAGAGCATTCTCCAGCTTATCCGACGGAATGTCCGGAGCTAGGTATAGGCCCAGCTTTGGAGCATGAGGGAGCAGCTCTCTGGCCAGTGCGCGCACGGGGCGGCCTAGGGCAGGGCGGCCATGGCGGCCGCGCTAAAGAAGGACTCCGTCAAGTCCAAAAGCTGAGGGTAGACGCCAAGAACCAATAACGCTGCCGCACAGAAAACGAGGACAAACGCCGAGGAACGGGGTACAGCAAACTCATTGTCTGCTACCGGGACACGGACGTCGTCTTCCGCCTTCATGAAAAAGACGACCAGTACGCGCAGGTAATAGTAGGCCGAAATCGCGCTCGCAAGCACACCGGTGATGGCCAGCCAGACCATGCCGGACTCCACGGCTGGCCCGAACACGGCCACCTTGGCCATGAAGCCGCCAAGCGGCGGGAATCCAGCGAGGCTGAACATGAAGACCGCCATTGTCCAACCCAGGATCGGCTTGCGATGACCCACGCCGGCCAGGGAATCCAGCGTTTGCTCACGGCCTCCCTTTTCGTCCCACTCCAGAAGAGCCATCACGCCAAACGCGCCGATGTTCATGAGCGTGTAGACCAGCGTGTAATAAAGCGCACCAGAGTAGCCGGCAATGCTCCCGGCCGACAGACCCACCAGGACATACCCCGCGTGCGCCACAGAGGAGTAGGCCAACATGCGCTTGACGTTGCTCTGCGCCAGTGCCAGAACGTTGCCGACCACCATCGTGATGAGCGCGATAACAGCCAGGGCGTAGGAGACGTTCGCGGCAGGAAGGGCGATAAACAGGACCAGGATCATCGATCCAAATGCCGCCGTCTTCGACGTCGTGGACATGAAACCCGTAATGGTCGTCGGTGCACCTTGATACACGTCAGGGGTCCACATATGGAAAGGAACCGCGCTCACCTTGAACATGAAGCCCACCAGCAAGAGACCGGCCCCCGTCCAGAAGAGTGGAGACGTGCCCTGGGTCGAAACGGCAGCGGCCATTTCGGGGAGGTAAAAGGTCCCCGTGGCGCCATAGAGGAGCGCCATTCCATAGAGGAAAAAACCGGTGGCAAACGCGCCCAGCAGGAAGTACTTCAGGGCGCTTTCGATGCCGCCCTCATCGTCACGAACCAGGCCCGTGAGGATGTAGAGGCAGATGGACATCGTCTCCAGACCCACGAATACCGCGACCAGATTGTTGGCCGTGCCCAGCACCATCATGCCGACGGTCGCGAACAAAACGATGGCGTAGACCTCGCCGTAGTTGTGGCGAATACGCTTCAGATAAGGAAGGCAAAGCTGGACCGAAAGGCCGGCGCCCAGCAGTACGACAGCGTTGACAAACGACGCATATCCACCTGTGCGCAGCAGGCCATAAAACGCAGTGCTGGCGGGGTCTGTGAGTTTGGTGACCTCCAATAGAAAGGACACTCCGAGTCCGAGTCCGGCAAGCCACGGAACGCTGGGGTGATCGTTCCAAAAACTGTCCACCACAACCGCAATCAGGCCCAGAACAGCCAGCAGGGTAATCGGTGCCGTGGCCAGAATGTCCGCCGACAGGTTGGCGTATGCGTTCGTCAGATCCATTGATTTTGATTTGGTCTCTCTTCAGACCCAGGCAACACGGTTGATCCGTCGCGCCAGTTCAAGGTCCATCTCAGTGACCTTGTTACCGGCGTCGTGGGTGGTCAGTCCAAAGCGGACCGTTCCGTACACATTGACGATCTCGGGATGGTGGTTAAGGGTTTCCGCCTCGTAGGACATGGCCACGAGAAAGGTCACCGCTTCGCGAAAGCTATTAAACGTCAGGGTCCTCTCCAGACGGTCGTTGGCAAAACTCCACCCAGGGAGATCTGCCAGCGCAGTCTGAATATCACCCTCGGAGAGCGCTGATCGCGATGGACTAGAGCCAGCCACTGAAGAATACCAGGTAAATGATGAAGTAGATGGGGAGCAGGATCGGGATCGAATACCGGATGATGTACCCCATGAAAGAGGGCGTCTCGACTCCGTTGGATTCCGCGATGGCCTTGACCATGAAGTTGGGCGCATTCCCGATGTAGGACATCGCGCCGAAGAAGACCGCTGCGACGGAAATGGCCTGCAGGTAGATAGCGGAATCCATGCCCTCGGAGAACGCAACCACGGAAGCGGCCGCGTTCACGTCCATCCCGAATTTGCCCATGGCTGCGGCCAGGAAGTTCAGATAGGTGGGCGCATTGTCCAGAATGCCGGAGAGCGCTCCGGTACCCCAGTAGAAGGTGCCAACCGAGAGAGAATCTGCGTTTGACGAGGCGAACGCGGAGATCAGTTGGAGGGCAGGCTGCATAGTGGCAAAGATGCCGAGGAAGAGCCACCCGACCTCTCGAATGGGCTCAAAGTTGAACTCGTTCTTTTCCATGACCTCCTTGTTCGCCGTCTGGTAGGCACCAAAGGCCACAGCGAACATGATGATCTCACGTATCCCAAATGGGATGTGGAATTTGGCGTAGAGATCCGGGACCACGTCCGGGAAGATGTTCGGGTCAATGAAGACGCTGCCGATGATAACGGCGACCCAGATAAAGGCTTTGCTACCCTGGAGCGAGATCAGGGGCAGGTCGGGGTCGGGATCCGGTGCCTCGTCCTTGTTGCGGCTATCGATGACGAAGAACACGCCCAGAATCAGCACGGTGGCGAAAAGCCAGATGTGCCAAACATGCGCCATCGTCCAGAAGAACGGCACGCCTCGGAGGAAACCCAGGAACAGTGGTGGATCGCCAATAGGCGTCAGCGCGCCGCCGACGTTGGCTACCAGAAATATGAAAAAGACGATGTGGTATGCCTTCAGCCGGCCCGTGTTGAGCCGCATGTAGCAACGGATGAAGAGCATGGCCGACCCCGTGGTAGCAATCAGGTTCGCAATCACGGACGCCACGAACAGCAAAATGGTGTTGGTCACCGGGCTGCCCTTGGCGTTCACGCTCACATAGATGCCGCTTGCTGCAATGAACAGCGAAGCCACAAGCGCTATGAAAGACATGTACTCCTGGATCGCGTGGACGATGGGCGTCCCGTTCCCCATGCCAAACACGTAATACAGCGCCACAATGACACCCAATCCGACCGAATATTTCGGGTAGTGGTGATGCCAGTGATGGGCGTAGAAGAGCGGCCCCGTGGCGATCATCAAGAGGATCGTCATGAAGGGCAGCACCAGCCACAAGGGAGGGAGTGGGCCGTGGTCGCCTTCTTCGCCATGACCCGCTTCGCCGGCCGCGTGCTCGGCGTCCTGCGCGTGCTCATCTCCGGCCGCGTTGAGGTCTGCCTCCTGGGCGTGCTCGGCCGGCGCGTCCTGATGCTCAGCCTCTACGGCCGCGTGGTCCGCGTCGGTATCCTGGGCACGGACACCGCCCGGATTAACCGCGGTGGCCAGAAGTAAGAGGAGAACTGGCAGCAGGCGAGGCATTCTCATTGTGTGAATGTGAGAGTGGGAGGCTAGCGGAGGGTCACTGCGTCACCGACGGCCGGTATGAACCGTTCCCCATCATAGACGAGTACCGGAACTTCAATGGGGTCGTAGGCCAGTTTTGCGTCGATCGTGTCCAGGATGAACTGGGCGGTCGGCTCGCTGAGTTCCAGGAATGGCTTGGGAGCCAATCCCATCCAGACCATGAGTACCGCCAGCGGAGTCAAAAGGACCAATTCGCGGACATTGAGATCTGCCATTGTACGGTTCTCCTCCGACTCCAGCGGCCCCCAGAACATCCGGTAGACCATCCAGAGCAGGTAGACCGCGGCCAGAATAACGCCGGTCGTCGCAAACGCAATCAGAAGGGGTGAACCGATCACCGTGCTCTTGAACGCGCCCACCAGGATCATGAACTCACCCACAAAGCCGTTCAGACCCGGCAATCCGGCAGACGCCAGCACAGTGAAAATCATGAAGAAGGTCAAGACAGGGACGCTCTTGGCGATGCCGCCATAATCCGTCATGAGCCGAGTGTGTCGCCTCTCGTACAGCATTCCCACGATAAGGAAGAGTGCGCCGGTCGAGATACCGTGGTTGATCATCTGGATGATGGCGCCCTGCATGGCCTCGGTCGTGAAGGCAAAGATGCCGAGGACGACAAATCCAAGGTGACTGACCGAGGAATACGCCACCAGCTTCTTCGCGTCGGTCTGCGCCCGGGACACCAGGGCCCCGTAGACGATTCCGATGACGGCCAGGATGGCAAACAGCATGGCATATTCCTGTGCGGCCTGCGGAAAGAACGGCAGGCAAAACCGCACCAGACCGTACGTCCCCATTTTCAGGAGCACGCCCGCAAGAATGACCGAGCCGCCCGTGGGGGCCTGGGTGTGCGCGTCGGGCAACCACGTGTGCAGCGGGAAGAGAGGGACCTTGATCGCAAACGCCAGCGCGAACAGCAGGAAGAGCCAACTCTGGGTCTCCAGCGGCATGTTGTACGAGACAAGCTTGAACCAGTCGGTCGTAAAGACACCGGCGTTCACGGCATCGCCTGCCGCGTATCCCAGGAACAGCAGCGCCACCAGCATGAGCAGCGAGCCGACCAGCGTGTAGAGGACGAACTTGACAGCCGCGTACACCCGGTCTTCGCCGCCCCATATTCCGATGATGAAGTACATCGGGATCAGCGTGAGCTCGAAGAAGATGTAGAACAGGAAGATGTCGTAGGATGCAAAAACGCCCGTCACCCCGGTTTGCAGGACTAAGAGAAGCGTGTAGTACGATTTGGGGTACTTCCCGATGTAGTTCCACGACGACAACACCACGATCGGACCCAAAAGTGTCGTCAGGAGGATCAGGAGGATGTTCAGCCCGTCAATCCCGACGAAGAACTTGATGTCCAGCCGGTCTCCAAACCATGCACTTGTGACATCGGCCATCTGTGGCATCGTGGCCGTGGAAACCGAAGGATCGAATCCGGCCAGAATGAACAGCGAGACGAAAAAAGTCACGGACGTGACCGCCAGCGCCGTCCACTTGATGGCGTTGCCGCGTGCGAGCAGTGTCAGAATCGCTCCCGCCAGGGGAAGGAAGATGACGACCGAAGTAATGTGGCTCATGTAGAACAGGATTGGCGATCAGCCGAATAGCAAAAGACCGATGACGAGCAGGACACCGAAAACCAGCGCAACCGCGTAGGTCTGTACGAGTCCATTCTGCACGTAGCGAAGCATGTAGCTGATGCCCCGGGTCAGATAGCCGACCAGGTTGACCAGGCCGTCCACGAAGTATTTGTCGAAAGGGGCGAAGGCTTTTTCAGCGCCACCGATGAGGGGGCGGACAACCGCGCGGTCGTAGGCTTCGTCCAGGAAGTACTTGCCTTGCCAGAGTTTGTACGCGCCGCCAAATCGGGCAGCGACCTTGGTGTCAAACGCCGGGCCTTCGGCCATGTACCACTTGCGCGCCAGGAACACGCCGATTACCGCAATGGAAGCGCCCAGAACGATCAAGGCCCACTCAATCCCCAGCGGGACATGGTGTGCCATCTGCGCTTCGGCAACAGGGCCGTGACTTTCGGCGCCCAGGTAGTGATGAATCCAATTCAACTCCCCGTGCTTGATGACCCCGGGAATACCAAGGAAACCCGCTACTATCGACAGCACCGCGAGGACCTGAAGCGGCAGCGTCATGGTCCAGGGGCTCTCGTGGGGTTTGATGGTATCGGCATGGGGCCATCTGGGCTCGCCCTCGAAGGTCAGGACGTAGCAGCGCATCATGTAAATAGCCGTCAGGAGCGCGGTGATGAGGCCCACGCCCCAAGCAAACCAGGCCGTCGGTACGCCGTTGAATCCTGCCTCGAACGCCTTGAAGAGAATTTCATCCTTCGAGAAGAAACCGGCCAGGAGTGGAATACCGGCGATGGCCAGGGTCGACGCCAGAAACGTCCATCTGGTTGTCGGCATAAACTTCTTCAGGCCGCCCATCGTGCGCATGTCCTGCGGATCCAGCTCATGGCCGTGACCATCATGGGCCAACTCATGCTCCACATGGTGCATCGAGTGGATTACCGAACCTGATCCCAGGAAGAGGCAGCCCTTGAAGAATGCGTGGGTCATCACATGGAAGATGGCCACGAAGAAGGCGCCCACTCCTGCCGACATGAACATGTACCCGAGTTGGGACACGGTGCTGTAAGCCAGCACCTTCTTGATGTCGTTCTGGGTAATGGCGATTGTGGCCGCAACCACCGCGGTAAGCGCTCCGACCACTGTGATGACCATCATGACGCCAGGAGCCCCGAGCACCACCGGCGACATGCGCGCCAGCAGGTACAGGCCACTCGTGACCATGGTAGCGGCGTGGATCAGCGCAGAAACCGGCGTGGGGCCGGCCATGGCGTCGGGTAGCCAGGTAAACAGCGGAATCTGTGCGCTCTTACCCGTGGCGCCGATAAACATGAGCAGAACGGCCCAGTTGAGCATGGTCTGATCCATGCCGGGGCCTTCGGTAAGGAGAACGTCAAAGTTCAGGCTGCCCAGTTCTCTCACAAAAATGAACATGGCCATCAGGAAGGCGAAATCCCCGATGCGGTTCATGATGAACGCCTTGTTGGCGGCCGCAGAGTTCTTCAGGTCTGTGTACCAGAACCCGATCAGGAGGTAGGAGCACAATCCAACCCCTTCCCAGCCCAGGAACATCACCAGCAGGTTGTCGCCCAGAACCAGATTCAGCATCGCGAAGATGAAGAGGTTCAGGTAGGCAAAAAACCGCCAGAAACCCGGGTCGCCGTGCATGTAGCCGACCGAGTACAGGTGGATCAGACTCCCGACGCCCGTAACGATGAGCGTCATCAGCAGCGAGAGATGGTCGACCCGGTAGGCGAAGTCCACTGAAAAGTCCCCGGCCCCCAGCCACGTGTACATGGTGGCAATACCGGCATCTCCCGCCACAAAGAGCGTGAGCGCCACGCCAAACGGGATTGCTACGGCGGCGATGCCGATGATAGATGTCAATCGCTCGTTTTGCCGGAGAGAAGGCAGGAAGAGCGGAAGGAGTCCGTTGATAATGGCGCCGCCGAGAGGCAGCAGGACCATCAGTTGGACGGCGAGATCAATATCCATTGGGCGGACAGCCTTCTAGTATCTGAACAGATTGATCTGGGAAACATCAATCGTCAACTTATTGCGGAAGATTGCGATCACGATCGCCAGGCCAACTGCAGCTTCCGCTGCGGCGACCGACATCACGAAGAAGACCAGAATCTGGCCTGCCGGGTCTCCCATGGATTGGCTGAATGTGACCAGAGTCAGATTCACCGCGTTCAGCATGAGTTCGATCGACATCAGGATGACGATCACGTTTCTTCGGAACAGGACCCCCAGGACGCCGATGACGAACAGAATCGCGCTCAGCGAGAGGTACCAGTCAATTCCAATTTCCATGGATTTAGGCGAATCGTCGTTTGGCCAGCATCACCGCGCCGATCGTGGCGACGAGAAGCAGAATCCCAACGACTTCAACAAGCAAGGCGTACTGGGTGAAGAGCACCGCGGCCAGATTCCCGGCCGAACCGTTGATGGCCGCCGTTTCGACGGCGACTGCGGTCGGCATCACGTTCATGGCCGACGCAACCGCGCCCATGAGCACGGCCGTCAGGCCGATGGCACCTACAAAGCCCATGATTTTTCGCCAGTCTGCGTTCTGGGTGCGCGGCAGTTCCGCCAAATTCAGAAGCATGATGACAAAAACGAAGAGCACCATGATGGCCCCCGCATAGACCAACACCTGCACCACCGAAATAAAGGTGGCATTCAGCGTGAGGTAGAGGCCAGCGACGCAGAACAGCGTCAGGATCAGCCACAAGGCGCTTGATACGGGGCTGCGCGACAACAGCATCCCAAGAGCACCGACAATCGCTGTTATAGCGAACAGGAAGAAGAGGATCGGGCCGATCATGAAGTCTAGTGTGGATGGCAGGCTATGATGAGGCACGACCGGGTCTCGCAAAGCACTCGGGAGAGTGCAGACAGACCGCGAGACAAAAGCGAAATTAGTCACCCGCCAGCCGCCCGGCAAGAAAAGATCAGATTAAGAGAACAGCCTTGAATTACCCCAAAACAGCGATTTGCGGACTTGATTGGGTACGCCGTACACTTCCGGGGTGTGACGAACGATCGCGAGCGTCCAAGGAACAGGGCGCCGCGCGCGTTTCACAGTTGGATCGATTCGAACAGGACCTATGAGCATGCCTGTCGCAGCCGCGGATCTCGCGGGCTAATGGCGCTCCCCGAAGGGGTTGAGCGCGTTCGTAATACGCTCCCTTTTTCGCGTTCCTGTTCCAATGACTGAACCTGTTTCCGCCCCACGAGAGGCATCTCTGTGGTCTGACGTCCTCGATTCCATTCGCGGCAGCCGGCGAGATTACACCACCGGAAGCATCGGCCGGGCCATAATGGTCCTTGCCATCCCGATGGTCCTCGAAATGATGATGCAGTCGGTGTTTGAGGTCGTCGACATTTATTACGTCGGCAAGCTTGGCGCAGATGCCGTTGCCTCGGTGGGCCTGGCGGCCTCGCTCATCATCGTTGTATTCGCCATCGGCCTTGGGCTGGCGATGGCAGCTGCGGCCGTTGTTGCGCGGCGCATTGGCGAAAAGGACCCCGAGGGTGCTGCCCATACGGCGGCCCAGGCCATCCTGGCTTCGATCGTCATCTCGATACCGATTGGTGTTGTCGGGGCCATCTATGCTCCGGAACTCCTCGGTTTGATGGGCGCCAGCCCTTCCGTGGTTCAGGTGGGGTCCGGTTTCGCGGCCGTCCTGTTCGGATCCAACATCACCATCCTGCTCCTGTTCTTGATCAATTCGGTCTTCAGGGCATCCGGCGACGCGGCTTCGGCCATGCGGGCATTGTGGCTGGCCAATCTGCTGAATATCGCCCTGGACCCTGTTTTCATCTTCGGATTTGCATTCATCCCCGCCATGGGAGCTACTGGCGCGGCGGTGGCTACTGCCATCGGCCGGTCTATCGGCGTGGCCTACCAGCTCAAGATTCTGTTCGGAAGCGGCGGGCAGATTCGCCTGCGGCCGCACCATTTCATGGTAGACGGCGCACTCATCAAGCGGCTTCTCCGGATTTCGGGTCCGGGCATGATCCAGTACCTGGTGGGAACGGCGTCGTGGATGGCGCTCATGCGCATTATGGCGGTGTTCGGAAGCGAGGCACTGGCGGGCTACACCATTTCCATCCGCGTGATCATCTTCGCGCTCCTGCCGTCGTGGGGGGTTGCCAACGCGGCCGCCACGATGGTGGGGCAGAACCTCGGCGCCAAAAAACCGGATCGTGCAGAAAGGTCGGTATGGATATGCGCCGCGGTGGATGCCGTGTTCCTCGGGGTCCTCGGGCTGGTGATTGGCCTGGCAAGCGAGCCAATAATGCACGCTTTTACGCAGGATCCTGAGGTGATCAGGATTGGCGCCCGGAGCATGTCGATCATGGCGCTGTCCTTTCCGATATGGGCCGTGGGCATGATCACCGTGCAGGCCTTCAACGGAGCCGGCGATACCACGACCCCCACGTGGATCAATCTCATCAGCTATTGGATCGTGCAGTTGCCCCTGGCGTGGTACCTGGCCGTGCCGGCGGGGTATGGCCCGACGGGGGTGTTCGCGACGATAGCCATTTCACAGGTGGTCCTGGCTGCCGTCGGGACGATCTGGTTTCGGCGAGGGAGTTGGAAACGAAAGATCGTGTAACCACTCGCGTTGGGATGGGGCAGACGAAACGTTAGCTTCCGTGCCGCATTCACCGCAAAAAGCAAAGCATCACATGCGTCGTCTTGCCAATCTGAGTCTCCTGGTTGCCTTTTTCGGGGCAGTGTTCGTTCCCACCGCCTGTGGGCAGTACCGCTCGGCGGATTATGACTACACGCTGACAACGGTAGCGGGCGGACTGGAAAACGTCTGGTCGATGGCGTTTCTGCCAAACGGCGACATGCTGGTGACCGAGCGGCCCGGGAGACTGCGGATTATCCGGGACGGAAAGCTCATGACCGCGCCCGTTGCGGGGGTGCCGGAAGTGCACGCGCAGGGGCAGGGGGGGCTGCTGGATGTGGTGCTCCATCCCGACTTTGCCAGCAACCGCCTCGTCTACTTCACCTACTCCAAGCCGCAGGGCGACTCGGCATCAACCACAGCCGTCGCAAGGGGGCGCTTCGAAAACGACGCGTTGGTGGGTGTCGAGGACATCTTTGTGGCCAATACGGCGGGCCGCGGCCACTACGGAAGCAGGTTGGCCTTTGACAGCGCCGGGTTCCTGTTTGTGTCGGTCGGTGACCGGCAGGCCCCGTCCACAGGAGACCTGGAGAAACATCCTGCCCAGGACCGCTCCAATCACCACGGGACCATCAATCGGCTGAACGACGACGGGAGTATTCCGGCAGATAACCCCTTTGTGGGTGAGTCCGGAATGGAGCCGTCGATCTGGTCCTACGGCCATAGAAACCCGCAAGGGTTGGCGATCCATCCGGAAACCGGGGACATCTGGGCTGTCGAGCACGGCCCGCAGGGAGGGGATGAGTTCAATCTCATCAAGTCTGGCGCCAACTACGGCTGGCCGGTGATCGGCTACGGGGTCAACTACCGTTCCGGGACCGCCATCCACGAGGGCACCCACCGGGACGGGATGGAGCAACCCACACACTTTTGGGTGCCGTCGATCGCCACCAGCGGCCTGATGATTTATACAGGCGATGTATTCTCCGAGTGGAAGGGCCACGCGTTCGTGGGTGGCATGGCCGGCGCGCAGATGGCGCACCTTGAGCTGGACGGGCAACGGGTCACGCTTGAGGAGACGCTGGTTTCCGGCGTTGGCCGGGTTCGGGATATCCGCCAGGGCCCCGACGGGTTCATCTACATCGCCCTCGATCTGGCCGGCGGAGACCGCTCGATTGTTAGGATGGAGCCGACGCCCGCGGGCTGACGGGGGCGGGCTGACGGCAGGGGGCTCCCAACTGGCGACCTACTGAACGGACAGTTGCTTGGAACCTGAAAGCGGCTCAGCCTGGAAAGCAGCTGAACCGAAAGCTGCCGAACGACACGCCCTAAACGAAAACAAGCCTGCCTTTCGAAAAAGGCAGGCTTGTTACGTAAAGATGGTTAGTCTCTAAAAGCGTAGGAGCTTAGCTGGTTACAGCTACATCCACGGCCATCGGGCCCTTCTTGCCCTCGCCCACTTCGAAAGAGACCTTGTCATTCTCTTCTGGAATGACGTTCTGGTCTGCCAATTCCGAAACGTGAACAAAGAGATCTCTCCCTCCGTCGTCCGGCGTGATGAAACCGAATCCCTTGGATTCGTTGAAAAACTTGACGATGCCCGTTCCCATAATAGTATTTGGTATTCCACTTGCAGCATCCCGTAAGGGCTGACTGCGGTATTAGGTGCGCACAGGGTGGATTGTCCACCTCGCGCGGAAAAAGTTAGTACCAATCAAGCGGCTGACTTGATCCCGAGAAGGCCTCTCTATTCAAAAGGGGGCGAAAACAGGCGGAAAGGCCGATTACCGAAGGCGATATCCTGGTCCGCGGACCGCGACTCCCGGTTTGGCGCCGGTATGCGCCCCGTCGCGGACCACCTGCACCCCGTTTACGAACACGTGAGCTACGCCCGTCGAGATCTGGTGGGGTGCGTCGTAGGTGGCATTATCGATGATCGTGTCCGCATCAAAGGCAACCACGTCGGCAAAAGCGCCTTCTCTCAGAACCCCTCGTCCTTGAAGTGACAGCCGGGTGGCCACCGCGGAGGTCATCTTTCGCACCGCCTCCTCGAGAGGCATGACGCCCCGGTCCCGCACATAGTGACCGAGAATCCGGGGGAAGGTCCCGTATGCCCGCGGATGCGTCAGTCCATCGGCGCTGTCCGGATCCCAGCCGCTGGCGTCGGTACCGAACTTCATCCAGGGCTGTTGCATCTGGTACTCCACGTTGTCCTCGCTCATGAGGAAGTAGATGGTGCCTATCCGGGAAGAGTCCGAAAGGATCAGGTCCATGGCAGCAGTGATCCAGTCTGTCCCCATCTCCGCGGCCGCTTCCGAGAGCCGCATCCCCGTCCAGTGCATGTTGTCCTCCTTGGAGAATCCCGCCAGGAGGACGCCTTCGGGTGTCGCCAGCTCGGCCAGATTCTCCCAATCGGAAGTCGGATTCAATACCTCGGCGCGGATCCTGGCGCGGGCATCCGGATCGGAGAGGTTCTGCATCAGCAGCCCATCTGCCGACGCCCAGGGCGGAAGGGCGGCCGTCAGGCCAGTGCCGCCAGCGGTGTAGGGGTACATGTTGGCTTGAACGTCCAGGCCGGAGGTGCGGGCGGCGTTGATCCTGTCAACGGCAAGCGCCGCCTTGTGCCAGTTTCGGATTCCACCCGCTTTGAGGTGATAGATCTCGACGGGTACCCCCGCGCGCCTGCCGATCTCGATGGCCTCGTCGATGGCCTCCAGGAGTTTGTCGGCCTCCGAGCGCATATGGGTGATGTACAGCCCGCCGTAGGGCTCCATGGCCTCGGCCACGGCTACCAGTTCGTCGGTACCCACAAAGCTGGCCGGCGGGTAAATCAGCGCCGAGGCCAGGCCGAATGCCCCATCCTTCATGGCATCAGCCATGACACGGCGCATGGTATCGATCTCGGCCGGCGTGGCCAGTCCTTCGGCTTCCCCTTTGGCGTACACCCGAACGGTGGCGGCGCCCAGGAATGACCCCGCGTTTACCGACATGCCGTGAGATTCCATGGCGCGAAGCCACTTGTCGAAACCGCGAGGTCCCGCAAATCGCAGCGCCCGGTCCTTGGCGTCCGGGTCCTCAATCCCGCTGGACGCCAGCGTCTTTTCGTTGGCCGGGGCATTGGTGACATTTTCGCCCAGGATCTCGGTCGTTACGCCCTGGGTGACTTTGCTCACGACGCGGCCGTCGCCGTAGAGGAGGTCACTCCGCGAATGTCCCTGGATATCGATGAACCCCGGCGCCACGACCAGGCCGGACGCATCGATGCGCTCCGAGGCGTCGGCACGGCTCAACACTCCGGCGGGAGTGATGGCTGCAATCCGGTCTCCACGAATCCCCAGGTCTCCGTAAAACCAGGCGTTTCCGGTGCCGTCCACGATGCGGCCGCCGGTGATCACCACATCGAAGTCCGAGCGTTCGGGTGGGGCGCAGCTAAGGGCAAACGCAATCAGAAGCAGAAGAGGGGAGAATCGACGCATGGCTCTTTTCGAAATCGTTGGGCCAAACTAAGCGCGGCCATACCTATTCTCGAAGCATGGCTGAATCGATTTACAACAGACTACGAGGGGCCGGGTGCTCTCGGGCCCAGGCTGCGAGGTTGACGGGGCGTTTCGAGGCTTTGGGAGGGGACGGAATAGAACTCTTCGTGCCGGGCCGTATAGAGCTGGTCGGTAATCACGTGGACTACGCGGGAGGAAGTAGCCTCACCATTGCCACGAACCGGGGTTTTGTTGTGCGGGCGCGCCCGCTGGACGAACCCGTCCTCCGACTGAATATTAGCTCGCAAGGACTGGCGGCCGATTTTCCGCTTGAGAACAGCCTTCGTGGCGAGGGATGGGCCACCTATCCTGCCACGCTGATCCGGAGGATCCTGACGAACGTGCCCGCTGCAGCCACGAGGGGCGGGAGAGGGGCGGAGTTGGTGATGGACAGCGACGTGCCGCTGGCCGCGGGCCTCAGCAGTTCTTCGGCGTTCATGATTGCCCTGTTTCTGGGATGGGGGCATGCCTCAGGCTGGATTGAGGATCCGTTATTGCAAGACGCGTTGGTCGATGATCAGGCAGTGGCGGATTACGTGTCGGCCATCGAGAACGGGCGCAACTACGGTCCGCTGCTCGGGGATCTGGGCGTGGGCACCGCGGGCGGATCCCAGGACCACACGGCCATTGTGCAGAGCCGGGCGGGTAAGGTGGGACGTTACCGGTATATCAGCCCCCAGCGGGAGGGGCTTTGGGCGTGGCCGGAAGGCGTGGTGCCGCTGGTCTTCTCCAGTGGCGTAGTGGCCGAGAAGGCAGGTTCGGCCTTGGCCGACTACAACAAGGCGGCGGGATTGGCTGCGGCCCTCAGGGATGTCTGGAACATGGATCAGCCCGACGCACCCATCCAGGGCATCGGTTTCCTGGACGAAACCCAATTGGACTGGTTGGCCAGACGGGTAACGGGGGCCATGGCGACGCGGTTGGAAGCGTTTCGACAGGAGGCCCGGGTTGTGGATCTGGCCTCGGCGGCGTTGACGGCTGGCGACGTCGCCGGGTTCGCAGACGCCATAAACACGAGCCAGCACGTAGCCGAAAATCTGACCGGCAACCAGATCCCCCAAACGGAGTCGCTATGTAGTCTGGCCCGGGAGTACGGCGCGCTGGCAGCAACGTCGTTTGGGGCGGGGTTTGGAGGAGCGGTGTGGGCGTTGGTGGAGGAAAAGGACCTTGCCTCCGTCTCCGAAAACACGCTGGAAGCCTATGCCAAGCGCTTTGACCGCCGGGCGGCCGCCCTGCCCGAAGAGGCTGGGCCCGGGGCCTTTCTTGCAGACGAACGGGGGCTCAGAGGCTGATCCCGCACCGCAGGGCGTCACGCACTGTCTAGGAGAAGGAAAGCCGAGGCCAGAGGCGCGCCAACAGCGCCGTACCCACAACACTGACAACAATGGACGCTACTGCCGGTCCCGTGCGCCCGTACAGGAAAAAACCGGTTGCGAAAAGAACCCCGTAGATGGCCGCTGCACCCGCCAGCGTGGCAAGCAGTGCCGGGCCGAGGTCGCTCTCGCGATTTGTGGCATCCCGGATGGCCGGATCTGCATCAGCCGCGACCGGGCCCCAGCCCGGCCCGCCGGGTCGGACCTTCTCGTAGAACGACACCAGTTTGGCGCGGTCCGTGGAGGGCGTGACAAACGCCACAAGGATCCAGGCTGCCGTAGTGATGGCGACGCCCACGGACAGTTGCGTCCAGTCTGCCATCCCGTGATCGTTGATCAGTTGGAAGTAGACGGCCACCAGAAACGAGACCAGCATGGCAGTCAACTCCGTCTGGGCGTTGACCCGCCACCAGAACCAGCGCAGTATGAAAAGGAGTCCCGTCCCTGCACCAATCTGGAGGATAATATTGAAGACTTGCAGCGAGTTCTCCAGGACAAGCGCCAGACCGCACGCGGCCACCATGAGCACAACAGTCGAGATCCGGCCGACCTGAACCTGCTGGTGCTCGGTGGCCTCGCGATTGATGAACCGGTGGTAGATATCGTTGACGACGATGGAAGAGCCCCAGTTCACCTGCGTTGACATGGTGGACATGTAGGCCGCCGCCAGCGACGTCACGACAATTCCCAAAAGCCCTGCCGGGAGGAAGGTGAGCATGGCCGGATAAGCAAGGTCGTTGCGCACCACGTGCTCAGGCACATTCGGAAACTTGGCCGCGATAGATGCGAGGTCCGGGAAAACCACCAGCGAGGCCAACGCCACAAGAATCCAGGGCCACGGGCGAAGCGCGTAGTGCAACGCGTTGAACAACAGAACCGCCCCGGCTGCTTCTTTCTCCGTACGAGCGGAAAGCATGCGCTGGGCCACGTAACCACCACCGCCGGGCTCCGCTCCGGGGTAATAGGATGCCCACCATTGCACGGCCAGCGGAATCAGAAAGACCGGCATGAGTTCACCCCACGACATCGTCGAGAAGTCCGGTAGAAATTCCATGGCCCCCTGCACATCCGGGTTGGCCAGCAGTCCCTGAAGACCGCCGACCTCCGGAAGTCCGAGGATGTAATAGGCCGCGCCAATGGACCCCACCATGGCCAGGCCAAACTGGACAAGATCTGTCAGGACCACGCCCCTCAGTCCACCCGCCGCGGAGTAGATCATGGTAACTGTGGCCGCCACGGCCACCGTGCGAAGGGGAGACCAATCCAGCATGATCGACCCGATCTTGATGGCGGCCAGAGTGACGGACGCCATGATCAGGATGTTGAACAGGATACCCAGATAGGCGGCCCGGAATCCGCGCAGGAAGGCCGCCATCTTGCCCGAGTAGCGGAGTTCGTAGAACTCTACGTCCGTGAGCACGCCGGATCTGCGCCAAAGTTTGGCGTACAGAAATACCGTCAAGAGCCCCGTAAGCAGGAAGGCCCACCACGTCCAGTTTCCGAACGTCCCGCTGGTCCGGACGATGTCTGTGACCAGGTTCGGTGTGTCGGTGGAGAAGGTCGTGGCCACCATCGAAATGCCCAGAAGCCACCACGGAAGATTTCGGCCCGCCAGGAAGTACGAATCAAAATCCTGACCGGACTTCCTGGCCACGGCCAACCCGACGACCAGGGAGCCCGCAAAAAATGTGGCCATTATGGCCCAGTCGATACCGGATAACTGCATGGAGACGCTGGCAGGTTCGGGCCGAAGGTAACCGCTGCGCGGGTTATTCCGATACCGCGGAGGCAAGCCGCCCCTTTACCGACAGCCACAGGAATCGGCCCAGCGTCAGGAAGCCCGCCAGTAGGCCTGTCCAGAGAAACACCATCGCAAACTGAGGGCTGATGAAGCTGCGGGTGTAGCCGAAGAAGTTCATCACGGAAAAAGCGAAGACGATAAAGCCAATCATTTCCCACCGGTCAAGCTTGGGGACCAGAAAGTGCGGCGGGGCTGGCTTCGCGGTGAACATGGACCGGAACCGGTGGAAGTCCCACATGCAGAGATAGACGACCGCAAGGAGCATGGAAGCCACCACATAGGGCGTCCCGCCGAACTGCAGGCCGACCGTGATCACCAGGATGTTCAGAATTATCGGGACAAAGAGCGCGGCGCCCAGATGCGCGACTCTGGGAAAAGCGACAGGATTCCGGCTACCACTTGTGCCAGGCCGATAAAACGCCAGAACAGGCCCGTCTGGTACATTGCCTCGAAGAAGGCCCCGATCGGCAGGTCTGGCGAGATTGTCGTGAACCGGTGACCCAGAAGCTTGACCGTGTCGGTCGGGATGAAACCAGCGGCCAGCATGATCCGCGTGAAGACGGTCAGCCGGTAGAAGAACGGCTTGGAACGGATCCAGAAGGAGAGGTGGTCGAGTGGGGTCTTGACGCGGTAGGGCTGGCGCTTGCGTGACTCACAGGTAGCTACTCGGGTTCAAAAAACCGAGGGTATTCCAGAAGATGGCGGTCAAACGTTGCGATACGGTCACAGCCTGAGGCGGTTGCCCCGCCGGCAATCAGGTAGTCGGAAAAATCCCCTTTCCCGCTGGCGTAGTCCGCGATCGCTCTCGAAAAGACATCTGCCCGCTCAAATTGGAAGAGAACAGTCTCAAGGATCTCCCGGAGAGCCACAACAACCTCCTTCTTGCCAAACCGGAGGCCTCGCCTTAGCACCCAGACGACCTCCGCCAGCACCACCGTCGAGATGAAGAGCAACTCACCGCGCTCGGCGGCCCCTTGGATGAAGTCGTGTGCGCGCTCCCACTGCGGCTCGTCGTCCCGCAGCAGATATCGTAGGAGGACGTTGGAATCGAGCGCTGTCATGTGCCTTCCCCATGCACGGCCCCGAGACCGATCGCTTCCTCCATTTCCTCAATCGAAATTGTCCCTGTGACCAGGTGGTTGAGCATGCCAGACAGTCGGCGTACATCGCCCCTGGAAGGCACCAGTCTCACAACGCCGGAATCGTCCATGACGAAGTCGATCCTGTCGCCGGCTTTGAGACGCAACCGGTCCCTTATCTCCTTGGGGATGACCAGTTGGCCTTTGCTGGATAACCGGGAAGAAGGCATGTGAAAGGCGAGGGGTGTCATGATTCTTACTGTTGGTAAGACGGTGATTTCTTGCGGCGGTTCCACCTATTTAGAGGCACACCCCTCCGCGGCGCAACGCGCAGGGCCGAGCAGATGAGTTTGTCGGTGCTCCCTTTCCGGGCGCGGCCGATATTGTCCGAACCACAAGATGTAGAACAGCATGGACCGCCGAAAATTTCTGACAACAGGCGCCCTGGCAGGCGTCGGAGCATCGACACTCGCAACCGTTGCCACGGCAGCAGACACGCAGGCGGCCCCGACCATCATTGGACGCCGCACGCCATCCGACACGGTGAGGCTTGGGTTTATAGGGACCGGGCTTCGAGGCCGCGACCACATCCGGTTCGCTCTGCAGCGAAAGGACATCGCCGTGACGGCCGTGTGCGACATAGACCCGGCGGCTCTGGCGTCTGCGGAGAAACTCGTCGTGGACGCCGGCCATGCCAAGCCCGCTAGCTATACCGGAAGTGAGTTTGCCTTCAAGGACCTTCTGGGCAGGGATGACGTGGACGCGGTGATCATCGCCACGCCCTGGTTATGGCACACGCGCATGGCTGTGGCGGCCATGAGGGCGGGCAAATACGCCGGTCTCGAGGTGTCTGCGGCGAACACGATGGAGGAGTGCTGGGACCTCGTAAACGTCCATGAGGAGACCGGCGTCCCCGTGATGATCATGGAGAACGTCTGCTACCGGCGAGACGTCATGGCCGTGCTCAATATGGTTCGCAAGGGCATGTTCGGCGAACTCCTGCACTGCGAGTGCGGGTATCAACACGACCTTCGCCACGTCAAGTTCAACAACGGCACCCAGGCGTACGGCGGCGGCGTGGAGTTCGGGGAGAAAGGGTTTTCGGAGGCAAAATGGCGAACCATGCACTCCGTACACCGCGACGCAGACGTGTATCCCACGCACGGCCTCGGCCCGGTT
This sequence comes from Rhodothermales bacterium, assembly GCA_047619685.1. Classification (GTDB taxonomy): domain Bacteria; phylum Bacteroidota; class Rhodothermia; order Rhodothermales; family UBA10348; genus JABDJZ01. The sequence goes on along the minus strand of JBLHLC010000009.1, from coordinate 30,258 downwards.
GGCATGTACCTCGACATCAATCGGGGCAACCGGTTCGTTTCGTTGACCTCCACATCCACCAAGAGCAGGGGACTGCACGACTACATCGTCAAGAACGGCGGGCCGGACCATCCCAACGCCAAGGTTGAGTTCAAACTTGGCGATGTGGTGACCACAGTCATCCGCACGCAGAATGGCGAGTCCATCATCGTCAGTCACGACACCAACCTGCCGCGTCCATACTCGCTCGGATTTCGAGTGCAGGGCACAGGCGGAATCTGGATGGACGTGAATCGGAGCATCTATCTGGACGGGATGGAGCCGGCGCACTCCTGGCAGGAAGCATCACCTCTGCTGAAGGAGCATGACCACCCGCTCTGGAAGAAGTACGAGGCAGAGGCCGTGGGTGCCGGGCACGGGGGAATGGACTTCTTCTCGCTGAACGGTTTTGTGGAGGCGTGCAAATTGCAGGTCCAAACGCCGCTTGATGCGTACGATGCGGCCGCCTGGAGCGCCGTGACGCCGCTTAGTGAAATGTCCATTGCCCGCGGCGGAGAGGTACAGGACTTCCCGGACTTCACGCGGGGTCTGTGGATGAAGCGCAAGCAGGACTTCGCCATGGACGATTCGTACTAGGTCCATCTGGCCTCTACCCAGCGGACTACTCTTTGGCGGAAACGCCGCACCTTACTTGTCCCTCGCAATGCGAATTCTGGTTCTTTCAACCCTCGTGGTCCTGCTTGCTGCCTGCAGCCAACCGGAAATCAGCCAGGAGCGCGTAGAGCGCGTGCTCAAGACCCTGGCCTCTGACGACATGCGGGGGCGCGGGGCGTTCACGGAGGACGCCGACAGAGCGGCGGCGTTTATCGCCTCTGAGTTCGCCGATATTGGCCTGGAAACCCTCAAGAACAACGAAGCCTATCTCCAGCAATTCGAGGTTTACTCGGTGGCGACCGGCGATCTCGGGGTTTTGCTGAATGGGGTAGCGGTGCCCAACGCGGCAGCCAGTCTCTCGGCAAACGTCTCGTGGTCGATGGGCGCCGGTCCGGAACCGACCATGGTCGGCGTCGGCAGTAATTTGATTGAGGTCCTGCAGAGCATGCGTCGGTCGGGCGACGCGTTTTTGGTCGTTCACCCTTCGCATGCGGAGGCCTTTGGCCGCGCCTCGAATTTTCTGGCCAGGCCTTCGCGGAGCCTGGAGCTCTCGGGTGGTAGCAGTCTCGTGATGGTCCTCTCGGACGCGAGGATCGTGACCGACTATGCCGTGACCGGATCTGCGGTGGTCTCCGAACTCGGGCTCACGAATGTGGTGGGCATCCTGCCGGGCAAGCGCACCGACGAAACGGTGTTGTTCTCCGCACACTATGATCACATTGGCATAAGGCCGGGTACGGCTGCTGACGCCGATTCCATAGCGAATGGGGCCAATGACGACGCTTCGGGTACCGCGGCTGTCATTGAGTTGGCCCGCTACTTCAAGGCCATGCCCAAACAGGAGCGGAGCATCGTATTCGCGGCCTTCACGGCTGAGGAGTCCGGAGGGTACGGATCGCGGTATTTCTCGTCGCAGATGAACCCGGATCAGATTGTGGCGATGTTCAACATCGAGATGATCGGAAAGGGTGCCGCTGCCGGGCCCAATACGGCCTGGATCACCGGCTTCGACCGCAGCGATTTTGGATCCATCCTGCAGGCTGCCGTCCAGGGCACGGAATTCAGCTTCTACGCCGACCCATACCCTTCCCAGAATCTGTTCTACCGGTCAGACAACGCCACGCTTGCTCGTCTAGGTGTGCCAGCGCACTCGCTGTCCACTACCCCGATCGACGTGGATGAGGACTATCACAAGGTGTCCGATGAGGTGGCGACGCTGGATATTCCCCACATGACGGCCACCATCCGAGCCATAGCCGCTGGGGCCACCACGATTGTTTCGGGGCAGGCAACACCCACCCGGATCGATCCGGAGACCGTCATCAGTGTAGTGCGCCGTTCTGTTTGGCACTTACGCGTTGGCCTAAGTAGAATACGTTCTCCCAATTCCACTTCCGTGCGGTCGGGATCCGGGTGCGAAAGTGGAATTGCCGCCCGTGTTCCGCTTCCGTGCGGTCAATTCGGCGGATTGGGTGGAATTGGGATCCCTTATTCCACTCCGGCGCATCGAGCGTCCGCTTATGTCCACCTTCAGGCTGGGGCGATGTCCTCGCGTCTGCTTGAGAGAACAAGCCCAAACAAGCTCCCTCAACTACGACGCACTACACTAGCACGGTCGTCCAGGAGCCCGACCACAAGGTTGCTAGAACGACTCGACACCTAGCGGAATCTCTCGCCGGTTTCGCGGTCTGGCAGCTGGCACTTGGGCCACGCGTCCTGCGGATCACGGGCACGGGGCACACGCTCGTCTTCGGCGGCCAAATAGGCCAGCATGGCCACCAGAGTCGCATTGGCGCGAAGATCTGCGGGCGCAATCTTGTCGAACGTGTCCCGGTTGGTGTGCCAGGTTCCGTTTCGATAATCGAAGTCGTCTGATTCCAGATTAAACGCGGGCGCTCCGGCGCAGATGAAACTCACGTAGTCACTTCCGGCCTCACCCGGTGAACCTGGAGCGATGATCTCTACGCCCTTGACGAGGTCATTGGGCAGTCTGTTGAACCACCGCTTGAAGTGAGGCAGGGCGCCGGTCAGCCCCTGCATGTTTATGGTCGAGATCCGTCCTGTTCCGTTGTCCTGGTTGAACAGAGCCTGTAGACCCTCCACGACCTCCGGATGATCTGCCGAGTAACTCCGGGAGCCATTCAGGCCTTGCTCTTCGCCGCTCCAAAGGCCCAGGACAATGGTTCGGCGGGGCCGCGGATAGTGCGTCGCGAGGAGGCGCATAGCCTCCATCATGGTGACGCTTCCCGTGCCGTTATCCGTCATCCCGCTCGCACCATCCCAGGCGTCGAAATGTGCGGACAGCACCACGTATTCGTCGGAGAGGTCAACTCCGGGGATGACGGCGATGAGATTGTGCGCCGGCGCATCACCCAGTTCTTTGGCCTCGCTGTAGGCCCGCAGCTTTGGCCCTTGGCCATTGCCAGCCAGCCGGTACATCAGTCCGTAGTCCTCGCAGCTGAGGTTGAAGGCGGGGGCGACGTGGTTCATAGCACCGCGAAACGAGTACGTCAGCGGGAAAACACGGTCGGTGCCCCTTTCGCCAGTCCACAGGTTGGTCAGGAAGCCAGCCGCACCGGCTCCCTCAAGGGCATCAATGATTTCCTGGGGCGAAAGGCCCACCGCGCTCAGCCGCGCCTGCCAGGCGTCGCGGGACGCCTTCTGGTTGTCTTCGAACGCCTTGCGCGCCTGTACGCCGCCGTAGTTCTCCCACACATCGGCCGGTCGACAGGTGGGCTCGTAGGCCGTCAGCAGCACAAAGCGTCCCTTGGCATTGGGGAGCCAGTGCTTGAATTGATCGGCACCGCGAACGTCCGGAAACAGGACGGCGCCGCCTTCCACGGAACCCTTGGTGCCGGGACTCCAGGTCAGGAGTTGGCCTTCGAGTGATCGTGCGCGGGGTTCGATCAGGTCCAGGCTGACCAGTCCGCGGTCCCAGCTTCGCCACGTTCCCTGTACTTCCCGGGAGCTTGAGATTCCCCAATCGGAGAGCTGCCGCATCGCCCAGTCGATGGCCCTCTCGTGCCCCGGGGATGCCGTGAGCCTAGGCCCGATGACATCCGCCAGGTACTGGGCCATGAGCACCACCTGGGAGCGCTCCATACCCTCCGCATGCAGAGCCTTCAGTACCTCGGAGGACTGCGCACGCACGGGAGTGGCGCCGGGCTTAGCCGCCAGAACCACCAAAGCAAGAACCAGAGCGAGTTGTCTCATAAGCCTCTTGTTACTGGCTCTAGCAGACGGGCAAGCGGGCGAAAGGATTCACTCTGCCTTTTCCACGGTCGCGGACATAGAGCCCGTGCAGGTCTCTATGCGCCAGTCTGCACCGTAGGCGTGGATCTGGTCGCGCTTCAACTCCGCGCGTTCCCTGGTTGTTGTATCCACCACAACCCAGCCTGCTGCGTCCACTTTTCGGGCCATGGTGAACGCGCGCTCCATGGAGTGCCCAAACGTGTCGATCAGCATCTCGATGACGTACTCGTAGGTATGCGAGTCGTCATCGAAAAGAATCACGTGATACGGCGGAATATGGAAGGTCTCGGTGTCCTCCAGGTCCTCGTGGTCTACAAGCACCTCGTGCTCGGGGGCGGCCAGATCAGCCTGCACGTTGCCACCGTATGTCCGTACCGGATACGCCACGGCTCAGGCGGGGATGAGCTCCGGGCGAGCCTTCCCAATGGCATCGCGGAGGAAACGGGGGATCACCGCGTCATGCGTCCGCTTCAGAAAAGCGGGATCGTCCAGGCGCCGGATGATCCGGTCATATTTCTCTCTCCCATGGTCCATCACAATCTTGTCTTCCAGGTCTGGCTTCCTGAAATGCCGGCCCATACCCGGTGGGTCCGCCTCGGGGTGGAACTGCACTCCGACCAGATGTGGAGACACCCGCATGGCCATGATGGCCCGTTCGAGGGGCACATAGTCTCGCTTCTTCTCCAGCGCCAACAGGCTGCCGCCCAGTTCATCCAGCCGGTCATGGTTGGGTTGTACCACCTGCCAGTCCCGGAAGTCGGCCGCGTAGAAGGGCGATCCCAGTCCTTCGAACAGCGGGTCGCGCAAGCCGGCGGCGGTCGGATGCACCGGGAAAATTCCGAACGACCGGCTACTTCTGGGGATCACCGATCCAAGCCCGAAATGCCGGACCATCATCTGGAACGAATGGCAAATGAAGAAGACGCTTCTGGGAGTTTCAGCCCCTCGCGCGTTGTGGTCGCGCAGGGCATCAAGCCAGTGGAAGTAGGCCGTCTCCCACGGCTTTCCCTGTCCGTCAAACGGGCTACCGGGTCCACCTGTCGAGATATAGGCATCAAAAGAAAGGTCAGGGATGGACCCGTCAAACCTGGTCTCGAAATACTCCACATGGAAGCCTGCGGGACCAGCCAGTACCTCATTTGTCGCCAGCAGCTCCCGAATGGCCCTCATACCTTCATTCGGGAAGCGGTCGTACAGGTCTATTACCGCAATGCGGATGGGGGATGTTGCCATGGAATGTCCTGACGGTCCGAAGGTGACCGCGATAGTTCGGACGTTAGTGGTAACGCAGAATGAACATGGGCAGGGTGCCTCCGCCAGCGGTCACGTTGGCCAGATTGCTGGCCGAGGTGCGCGTCAGGCAGCCGCCAAGGAGCGGCCCGTTCAGGTACGGATCAAGATCTATGATTGTCGGAACGTGCTCCCAACCGTTCGCGGTCTGCATGAGAAACGGCTCCCGATTGATGTCCACGACTTCCTGGACCACGTGGCCGTGCAGCAAACCCTCCGCGATGGCCACATCCCAGTCGGATTGAGAGGTCGCAAAACCAAGGCTGACTCCCGTGCCGCCGTACTCGTCATTCGGTTTGATGACGAAGAATTGCCTATTGGCCCGGACAAATTCCACGAGGTCGATGGGAAGACCCCGGAAAGAGGTGTGGCCCGGCCTCAGAATTCGCGTCCACGGAATGTGGGCACCGATGGCGTATTTCTGTTCTGGCGAAAGGAAGTCGGTGTACTTGGAGTCCGTCAGGATCGCAAACAGGGCCTTCTTGTGGACGAGTTTGGTCCGGAAGGTGTTGAGATAACACGTCTTCTGGGCCTTGTATCCCTCCAGAAAAGCCGGACAGTCGTCCCGCATGGCGTGGTATTCGTTCAAGAGAAGCCGGCGGTACAGGATGTCGATCTTCCTGCCGTTGGCGTAAATCCAGCCATCCTTGCACTCAAGCGCCCGCGGGTCCGCAATCTCACACGGCATTCCTATGCGCTCGAGGTATTCCTTGACCAGCTCGAACTCGTGGATTGTGGGGACATCCAGATGGTCCACAATCGCAAAGGTCGGACGCTCCAGACGGCCCTCGAACTCCTCGTGATAGGCCCGAAGGAGTCCGTCTATCGTGTGATGCAGCGGCGACACAAACCGTACCGGGTATCGCTCCGTAAAGGCCTTGAATGTGGGCAACTTGCGATAGATATCAGCCAGTTCGTGGATATAGGCGATGCCTGCCGGCGACTCTCCGTTGATCTCGACGAACTTGAAGGAATCCTTGGTCAGGAAGGCATCCATCCGCGAGGTAGCAGAGAGCCGGATGACATTGGTCGGAATCGAGACCAGCTCGATCTCCCAGTCCTGCAGTCCGAGTTCGTGCTTGAGAAGGACCGGATCGGAAAAGAACCTTGCTGCGATGCGCAGGACAGCCTGACGGATGAGGTACACCGTGTCCTGGACCTCAGCGTACATGGACTCCGCCAAAAACGTGGGCCGCAGGCTGTTCGACATCGGCCGATCGCCAAAAAGCACACGCTGATCGCGCTGCATCTGGGTGAGTCGGACGACCTCGTCGTCGGCACCAGCCAGATTGCGTTCGATCAAACTGTTGAAGTACGTAACAGCTGGTTCAAGTTCAGCGCGCATTCCCAGGCCTCCAGGCCGCTTGATTGGTCAGGCAAAGAGCCCGGTCAGTCTATGATCGTCCCGGACCACTGACGTTTTCGATTGGTCTGCCTGGCCTTCTTGACCAGAAACTCGGCCATGGTTTTCACAATCCACTCGAAGTTTTCCTTCCCGACGGAGTGGTAGTCTGCGTCGGGGGCAGGGTTCATGAAGTCAATGGCGTACGCCACGCCGTCACGAACCGCAAATTCCACGGTGTTCAGATCGTAGCCGAGAACGGTACAGATGGCCAGAACATCGCGTTCCAGCTTCCGATATAGCTCCGGGAAGACCGGTTCGGTGGGTACGTCGTGGTACCGCAGGTGCGGCTCCGCAAGCGGGTTGTACCGCATGATCTTGACCTCGGAACGGCCAACGCCGTAGCACCGGAAGTAAGATTCGAACTCGATGCCCTCCTGCAGCATCATGCAGTCGTCGCCAGACTCTTCGTACGCGGCAAAGACGTCCGCGGGGTTTTCGCAGCGGGTCACGCCACGCCATCCGCCGCCATCAAACGGCTTCAAGAACGCCGGAAAGCCGACGTACTCAAAAATCGAATCCCAATTGACGGGGTACTTCAGGTTGCGGAACGAGGTCTCCTGCGTGTTTTCGGGACGATCCTTGTGCGGGAGAATCACCGATCGAGGCACCGCGACCCCGGCCTCCTGCGCGATCAGGTTGTCAATAAACTTGTCGTCTGAGCTCCACCAGAACGGGTCGTTAACTATGTAGCTGCCCTTGATCGCCGCCCACTTCAGGTACGAGCGATAGAACGGGACCTCATGCGAAATCCTGTCAAGAATGACGTCGTAGTCCGGCTCAGCGTCTGTTCGGACGTGGTCGATTTTCACGAAAGCGGCCGTAACGCCAAGATGCCCGTACGTCTCGTTGATGTATGGGATGAGCGCGTCGGGAAAGGTGGTCTCCATTCCCCGAAGGATGCCGATGCGTCGATTGGTCTTCTTCTTCGCCATGGGTGCTAGGGTTTCGGTGCCGGTCAGGCGATGTGTTTGCGAATGAGATCACACCAGAACGGCCAGTCATGGCCGAACCCGGGTATGAGGTCGATGTTGTGACCAATTCCCTTCGCATGGAGAATGCCGCTCATCCTGAAATTGGCCTCCTTGCATGGGTCGCCTTCGCCCATGGTCAGCACGATTTGATTGGCATTTATAGCGCGGATCATATCGGCATCGCTCAACCCGGACAGATAGTCCACCGGGTTGTTGAAGTAGACATCTTCGTTGTAGAAGCCGTCCAGGAATGACTTGATGTCGAACGCCCCGCTCAGGGCGATGAGCTTGCCGAAAAGGTGCGGGTGCTTGAACACCAGATTGCTGGCGTGGTAGGCGCCAAAGCTTGCCCCGGCAGCAATGATGAAATCAGTGCCGCTTCGTTTCTGGATGAATGGCACGACCTCCGTGGTCACGTAGGACTCGTACTGCTGGTAGCGTTTCATCCGGACAAACGGGGAAACATTCTTGTTGTAGAAGGACTCCTTGTCCACCGAGTCCACACAGATCAGCTGATTGTGACCGTTTTCAAGCTGGGGGGCCAGAGCCTGGACCATCTTGAAGTCTTCCCACTCAAAATAGCGGCCCATGCTGCTGGGGAAGGCCAGAATAGGGGTTCCTGCATGACCGAAGGTCAGCAGTTCCATGTTTCGGCCCAGACTTGGGCTCCACCAGTTCAGGTGTTCGCGCTTCATATTCAATGCGAAAATGGGAGGGAAAGCCTACTTGTATGCGCTCCGCGGACCCCGGATCGTGCCCGAGAAGCTATTCCGCAAACTTTCGTGATGGCGCCAATTTCGGCCAATGTCAGTCGGGGTTCGCCTGGGCCACACGGCATACTGTGTTGGTACAGTACCACGATAAACCGCGAAACAGCAAGCGATGCGTTTTGAGGCGAGGCCGAATAGGAGGTATTCTGGGCCGCACAGTCAGGAGAAGGCATGTCCGAGTTGTTCGAACCGTCCAAAGAATTCAGCCACGGAGCCCATGTGGGTTCTCGTAGCGCGTACGACGCATTGTATCGCCAGAGCATAGACGACCCGGACACATTCTGGGCAGACCAGTCGAAACGAATCGAGTGGTTCGAACCGTGGAAAACCGTCAGCAAGACGTCGTTCGCGAGGGAGAACGTTTCCATCGGTTGGTATCTGGGCGGTCGGACGAACGCATCCTACAACTGCCTCGACCGGCATTTGAAGACGCGCGGAGATCAGACGGCCCTCATTTTCGAGCCCGACAATCCAGAGGAGGACGCGCGCCACATCACCTACAGCCAACTGCACGAAGAGGTGTGCAGGTTTGCGAATGTGCTGAAGTCCAGAGGGGTCGAGAAGGGGGACCGGGTTACCATTTATCTACCGATGATCCCGGAGGCCGCCGCAGCCATGCTGGCCTGTGCACGAATAGGCGCCGTGCATTCAGTGGTTTTCGCAGGCTTCTCTCCCGAATCGCTGGCCAACCGGATTCTGGACTGCGAATCGGATGTTGTGTTGACATCGGACGAGGGCATGCGGGCAGGCAAGCGGGTACCGCTCAAGGCAAACACGGACAAGGCACTGGAGAAGTGTCCGGATGTACATACTGTCGTCGTGGTGCGCCGCAGCGGAGGAGACATTGACTGGGTGGAGGGTCGCGACGTCTGGTACCACGAGGCAAAGGAGCAGGTGTCGCCCGTCTGTACGCCAGAGTCCATGGACTCGGAAGACCCGCTGTTCATCCTCTATACCAGCGGCTCCACCGGAAAACCGAAGGGAGTCCTCCACACGACGGGAGGGTACCAGGTCTTTACGTCGCTGACCCATCAATACGTCTTTGACTACCAGGAGGGGGATGTCTTCTGGTGTACGGCAGACATCGGCTGGATTACCGGCCACTCCTACATGGTTTATGGCCCCCTGCTGAACGGCGCGACCCAGGTGTTTTTCGAGGGGGTTCCAAACTATCCCGACGCCTCCCGATTCTGGCAGGTTGTCGATGCGCACGGTGTCAACCAGTTCTACACCGCGCCCACCGCCATCCGGGCCCTCATGAGCAAGGGGGACGCGTTCGTAACCCGTACCAACCGGAGTTCCCTCCGGCTGCTGGGTACGGTCGGCGAGCCGATTAACCCGGAAGCCTGGCGCTGGTACAACGAGGTGGTGGGCGAACGGCGGTGCCCCATCGTGGACACCTGGTGGCAGACGGAGACGGGAGGCATCCTCATCACGCCTTTGCCGGGAGCCATAGCGACAAAACCAGGAAGTGCCACGTTGCCGTTCTTTGGCATTGAGCCGGAGGTGCGCGACGCCGATGGGCACATTCTCGAGGGTGAAGCCATGGGGCTTCTGGTGCTGAAAGGATCCTGGCCGGGACAGGCGCGCACCATCTACCAGGACCACCCGCGATTCGTGGCCACCTATTTCTCGGCGTTCCCGGACCGCTACTTCACCGGCGACGGGGTTCGTCGGGACAAAGACGGCTACTACTGGATCACCGGCAGGGTGGACGACGTCATCAACGTCTCCGGTCACCGCATGGGAACGGCCGAAGTGGAGTCCGCCCTCGTGGCGCACCGCGCAGTGGCCGAGGCAGCCGTTGTCGGTTTCCCCCACGAGATAAAGGGACAAGGCATCTACTGCTTCGTCACCCTGAATGCCGGCGTCCGGGGAGACCGGGCGCTGGAAACGGAACTGATCAATCAGGTCCGCACGCAGATAGGTCCAATTGCGCGGCCGGACTTCATCCAGTTCACGCCTTCGGTGCCCAAGACCCGAAGCGGCAAAATCATGCGACGCCTCCTCCGAAAAATTGCCGCAAACGACTTCATGAATCTCGGAGACACCTCGACGCTGGCTGATCCGTCGGTCCTGGACGACCTGATTGAGAATCGGAAAAACAAATAGACGTCGGGAGTGGGTCTGCCTGGCAATGCACCAATTCCTCGGTCGAGGGCGGGCTTTTTCAGAAACATCTTCATGCAGGCAAACGGCTTGCAGGGTAGATTCTGGCAATCCGGAAGGCTTTTCTCATTGGGCCGGCCGGGACACTAAAGAACTAGCAGGGATTCGGGCCATGGGCGACACATTCAGTCTCAAGCAGTACGGCATCGACGTCACCAACATCGTTCGAAATGCGCCTCCCGGCGCGTTGTACGAGCATGCGATCCACTTCGACAAGGGGGCGGCGATTTCAGACACGGGAGCATTGATGCTCAGGTCTGGCAAGAAGACTGGTCGGAGTCCTTCGGACAAGCGCATCGTGGATCTTCCTGAGAGCCGGGACGACATCTGGTGGGGAGCCATCAATGTCCCACTCGACCAGCGCACATTCGAAGTGAACCGCGAGCGCGCCATCGACTACCTGAACACGTGTGAGCGTCTCTACGTGATGGACGGCTTTGCGGGCTGGGATCCCAAGTACCAGATCAAGGTCCGGATTATCTGCACCAGACCGTATCACGCGCTCTTTATGCACAATATGCTCATTCGTCCCACTGCCGAGCAGTTGGATGCGTATGGTGAGCCTGACTACGTCGTGTACAATGCGGGTGGTTTCCCGGCCAACCGGCACACCTCGCACATGACATCCAAAACCAGTGTGGATCTGTGTTTTGAAAGTCGCGAATTTGTCATCCTCGGCACCGAGTATGCCGGGGAGATGAAGAAGGGCATCTTCAGCGTGATGCACTACATCATGCCGAAGCAGGGCGTGCTGTCCATGCACTGTAGTGCCAACGAAGGACACGACGGGTCCGTCTCCCTCTTCTTCGGCCTGTCGGGTACGGGCAAGACCACGCTGTCTGCGGACGTGCGTCGACACCTGATTGGAGACGACGAACACTGCTGGACCGACGACGGGGTATTCAACATCGAGGGTGGGTGTTATGCCAAGGCCATCGGGCTGTCCAAGCAGTCAGAACCAGAAATCTTCGGAGCCATCCGGTATGGCACGGTCCTCGAAAACGTCGTGTACGACGAGGACTCGCGAGCCGTGGATTACGATGATGTCTCCATCACACAGAACACCCGCGCCTCCTACCCGATCGAGTACATCGACAACGCCAAGATTCCGTGCGTCGGAGGACACCCGAATAACATCATTTTCCTGACATACGATGCGTTTGGTGTGCTTCCGCCAGTGAGTCGTTTGACGGGGGAGCAGGCCATGTACCACTTCATCTCTGGATACACCGCCAAGGTGGCCGGGACCGAAATGGGCGTGACGGAACCGCAGGCGACGTTCTCGGCCGGTTTCGGTGCCGCCTTCCTGATCATGCACCCGAGCCGCTACGCTGACCTTCTTGCCCAGAAGATGGGGGCTCACGGTGCCAACGCCTGGCTGATCAATACCGGACTCACCGGTGGCGCACACGGAACCGGCAAGCGGATGAGCCTCAAACACACCCGGGCCATCATCGACGCCATCCACAACGGAGATCTGGACGACATGCCGACCGTTGTCGATCCTGTTTTCGGAGTCGGTGTGCCGGAATCTGTGCCCGGAGTGCCAACCGACCTGCTGACGCCGCGTAACGCCTGGGGGGATGAGAACGCGTACGAAGCAACCGCAGCCAAACTTGCTGGGCTCTTCAACAAGAACTTCGACCAGTTTGCCGACGGTTGCAGCGATGAGGTGATCGCCGCGGGTCCCAAGGCCTAGCCCACGGGTAGAACCCGGGTCGTTCCCACCGGGACAGCCCCAGCCAACTCAGTTGCTTCCGGTCTTGCCGGGGCCGATCGATAGCGTCCCAGGAAGTCCTCGTAGGGGACGGCCGGACGCCTGTAGGTGATCCGTACAAGGCCCCCCGGTTTGCCAAGGTAGGCTTCCCACACGGCCTCGGGGCGGTACGCTGCCTGGTGATCTGCCTGGAAGGCGCGGCTCGGCCCCCAGGCAGGGGAGGTCGGGTGGCCTGCACGAAGCCATTCCACCGGACCGAAGCGATTCGACAGCCCCGACAACGCCCAGCCGGGGTATCTCAGTTGTTGAGCGGGATCCCGTTCCCATCGCCAAACCCGCTGGTCACTTCCAAACCAGACCAGAAGCGAGTCAAGAGCCCGCTGCGGACCGTAGGCGGCAGAAACGTCGAAAAGCGAGGCTGCAATCGACGATGTGCTAAACTGGCCGTCCCAGTTTCTCAGGTAGGAACCCACTGACGTGTCATCTTCCAGGCCAAGCTCCAACGAGTCCGCGGCCACGGATCCCGGGTCATCCAGCAAATAGACCGGGCGCCGCAGGGTGTCGTCAACCGCGTCTAGGCGCGCCAGAAGCAGGGAGCTCTCGGGTGCCCGGGAACTCATGACAACCGACCCGAGCCGCTGGAAAGCTCTCCCCAGTGTTTGTACGCCCGATTCCGTCACCTTGAACCCAAGCTCTGAAGCGGCGCGAAAGTCCGCCCGCGCCACGGGCTCCGAGAGGGAGAACCAGCGTTCGGCGTCGGAAACCGGAGGGACTCCCCAGTCCAGGCGTGTCACCGCTCCGCCGTCATCGCGCACAACCAGATGTCCGGCGCCGGTCGAGCGGCTGCCCGTGACCTGGCTGCCGTCGGAGACGCGCACGGCAAAAAAACTGGTCGTCACAGGCGTCACTGTGGAATCTGTCGATGCGGTGGCCGAGCCACTAAACGGCTTGCACCAGGCCGCATCGATCCCTCGGCCACAAAACAGGTACGGAAGGCCCGGCAAAGTGGCGCCCTCATAAAGGTCAGTGCCCGCCGCAGCGATTGATACGGTCATGATGGGCGGTATTCCCGAGTCTCCCACCGGCAGGCGTGCGTAGAGGCCGCCACCCTCTGTGACCCAGACGGCCGCAGGGTCGGAAACGGCCAGCCCCAGAAAACGCGCCAGCCCGTCGCGTTCCTCCAGGAAACCCGTCGGAAGGGAATCCACCGGGACGCTGGTAGCCAACCAGGTGACGAGGCGTTCGATGGCCAGGGTATGTTGCCAGGACCAGGGTTCGGGCTCCAGGCCCAGCGCGACCGACGCGGGCAACAGGCCCCAGTCCAGGCCAGATTGCGCCGTCCGAACCCCGGCCGAGTAGGCCCGTAGCCGTCCGACGGTTGCCTCCGGAAGCCCCGTGATTTCTTCGGGGATGCCCATTCCGCGGACGTGCAGGTCGAAGGTCACGGCACCCGGCCCAAACCACTCAGCCAGCCGGCCCAGCGCTGCCTGTCGGTAGAGCGCCATCAACCACGGGCGCCCCAGCCCATGTGCAACTCCAAGGACCGCATCCACGTCTCCAGACCTGGACAGGCCAATCAACGCGTCACCATCTTCCAGCCAGGAAATTTCGGCCGGCGCAGATATTGCTGTCGTAACGTTCCGGGGCGGATGTCCCCCGGTTCCAAACGCCAGATGCCAAACCACGATTGTCAGGACCGAAAACGCGGCCATGATCCAAAAAAATGTCAGAAATAAATTCCTCAAGCGCCTTGGGCGGTCATCCAGTGTTCGTTTTTGGTCATCGGGCAAAGGTACGTTGTGGACGGTCACACGGTAGGTCTCGCTCGGGGATCCGTAACCTCAAGTTTTCCGTTACGAAGCAGGTCCAAACCAAGTAGCTCATGGCAATGCGCAAAGTTCTCTCCTACGGTGTCTTGATACTTCTTGCCGGTGTGCTGGCTGGCGTCAAGATTGGATCGGTGTTTTTTGACGATCCAACGTCGCAGTCGCTGAAGAAGGTGGAAGACGCCTTTATTCTGATTGCGCAGCGCTATGTGGAGGACGTGGACCACGGGGCCATGGCCGAGGACGCCATCGTCGGGATGCTGAAGGCACTGGATCCGCATTCCCTCTACTTCGACGCTGAGCGGATGCGGCGGGAGAATGAACAGTTTGACGCGGCCTTCGAGGGAATCGGAATTTCCTACGATCTGATCCGGGGCACCGAAGGACAGGACACGATTGCCGTCGTCTCCGTCATCCCGGGAGGTCCGAGCGAATCCGTAGGCCTGTTTACCAGCGACCGGATTATCGGAGTGGACGGGGAGTCGTCCATCGGCTTTGACGATGAGGAGGTTCGCGGTCACCTGAAGGGCCCTCGCGGATCAGAGGTCACCGTGACAATCCGTCGCCCTGGGCTTGCCGAGCCCTTTGATGTCCGGATCGTGAGGGACAAGGTGCCCATCGTGACCGTGGACATCGCGTACATCATGGAAGATGCTACGGGCTACATCAAGCTGAATCGTTTTGCACGCACCACCCACGCCGAATTCCGCCAGGCGCTGTCCAAGCTGAAATCACAGGGAATGAAGCAGCTGATCCTCGACTTGCGGGGCAATGGCGGAGGATACATGTCCATGGCCGTACGGGTCAGCGACGAAATGCTGTCAGACGGACAACTGATCGTCTCCCAGAAGGGCCGCACGAAAGACACCAACGAGTCCTTCCACGCTACGGACGGCGGCCTTTGGGAAGAAGGGCCGGTCATCGTACTGGTTGATCCCAGCTCCGCGTCGGCTTCCGAGATTGTCGCGGGCGCCCTCCAAGATCACGACCGAGGCCTGATCGTGGGCCGGCGTACGTTTGGGAAGGGCCTGGTGCAGAACCAATTCATGCTCGACGACGGCAGTTCGCTCCGCGTCACCGTGGCCAGATACTATACCCCCTCGGGGAGACTGATCCAGACGGCCTACGAAAACGGGGACCGCTCGGACTATCTGGAGGAAAAAAGAGAGCGCCAGGCGCACGACGGTGCCCTCGCGTTGGAAGACCTCCTGGCGGAAGTACCGGACTCGCTCAAATTCCGCACCGCGGCCGGCCGGACGGTAATCGCGGGCGGTGGCATTCTGCCCGATTTTATCGTTCACGTGGATACGCTGGACGGATTTACGCGCGCACTTTTACGGGGCGGGCATGAACGGACCTTTGTCCGGCGGTGGCTTGATCTGAACGGTTCGAGGGTGTACGAGTCGTTTGGGAAGGACCTGTGGGCGTTTTCCGCGGGGTTCGAGATCACGAACGCCGACCTTCAGGACCTGTATGCCTTCGTGGCTGAAAACGACATCGTGGTCAACGACGCAGGGGGGGGCGACGCCTTCGCACGGTCTGAAATCGACGAGTCAGGTTTGAAGGCGCTCATCAAGGGAAGAATCGCCCGACGTCTCTTCGATCAGTCGGGCTGGTACCCATCCTTTGCGCCGGCAGACGGGACACTACAGGAAGCCAACGGCCTGTGGCTTCAGGCTTCAGCTCTGGCAGATTCGTACACCGTCAACTAATGAGCTTGACCGCCAGCGTGGCAGTCATACGATTCTCCGCGTGGTCGGCTATCGAATGGCGAGATCGCCCCCGGACCGGGCGTCCGCACGGAGTGTGAACAGGCCCTGGGCAGTCCGGGGGCCCCGGGCGGCGACTCCGATCTGAAAACCTTTGCAGGCGTCTGGCAGCGCGTTGGTGGTGACGGATTGAACGCCGCCGCCGCTAGGATCTGGTATCCGGGGGCGGCGAGCAACTTCAGGCCTTCCGGCGTGTCTTTTTCGAGGAGGCAATTAGCCGAAGTGCGATTGTGAACATTTCTGGACGAATCCTTTGATTGACATTCAACGAATCCTTGAATATCATTTTAAGCACCGTAGCGAACCCACCCTGAACGCCGCGGCAATCAAAATCTCATTGGGTCACAAAGGCCGTTGACTTGACCGATTTGGTCTTGGCAAGCGGTAGTCGGAACGCAAAACAATCACACGCTCAAGAAGGAAAAGCGTCCATGAATTTTCTCAGTCTGCTCCTAATGCTGCCACAAGAAGTGGCGGCCGACGACAACTTCGTCAACGGTTTAGTACAGCGATTCAATGAGGGTGGCGGGTACATGTGGCCGGTGCTCATATCGCTGATTATCGGTCTCGCAATCGCCTTTGAGCGGATCATTACGCTCAACCGTGCGGATATCAACACCCGCAAGTTCATCGTTAACGTGAAGGGTGCCCTCGAGGAAGGAGGAGTCTCCGCCGCCGAGGAAATCTGCGCCAACACCCGCGGTCCGGTTGCGGCCGTCTTCCAGGCCGGTCTTCTTCGTCAAGACGAAGGAATCGAAGCGGTCGAAAAAGCCATCGTCTCCTACGGCTCCATTGAGATGAGCTTTCTGGAACGAGGCCTCGTCTGGCTTTCGCTCTTCATCTCCCTGGCTCCGATGTTTGGATTCCTCGGAACGGTTGTTGGAATGGTCGAGGCGTTTGACGCCATCGAGAGCGCCGGCGATATCTCCCCAAGCCTCGTGGCTGGTGGTATCAAGGTGGCCCTCCTGACCACGGTGTTTGGTCTTATCACGGCCATCATCCTGCAGTTCTTCTACAACTACGTGGTATCCAAGATCGACAGGATCGTGATCGACATGGAGGAAGCCTCGATTGAACTGATCGACTCCCTCGTGCTCATCCATGCGGGCCGCCCCGTTTCGGAAAAGGGCTGATCGCGCACGCATTGATCTAGGAGGTTTTTATGGAAACGATCGTTCCCTACGCAGTCTATTTGGTCCTGGCAATTTGCGCCATGGGCGCGCTGGCCATCGTCCTGTTCGGCATCAGAAACCTGACCTACGGGAAGGTGAATCCGGTGACCGTTGGCCTGTCTTCGGTCCCGGTGGTCATTATGATCATCCTGGGTTTCGTGATGGGCGACTGGGCCGTGGCGGCCATCTGGACCGTTCTGGTTACGCTGGCCTTGACCACCGCATCGCTTCTGCTTTCGAGTTTTCGCGGTCTCATCGGGTAACTGCTAATGGCACTCATAAAGAAAAAGAAGCGCACCGAGGCTGAAATTCCGACGTCTTCGATGGCGGATATTGCCTTCTTGCTGCTCATCTTCTTTCTGGTGACCACCACGATTGATGTCGATACCGGCATTGGCATGGTGCTACCACCCAAGCTTGAGGATGACGTCGAGCCGCCACCAATCAAGGAGCGGAACGTGCTCAAGATTCTCGTCAACGAGACGGGTATGGTCCTCCTGGAGGATCAGCCGTCCGGTGCCAACATGGTGCGCGGCGAGGTCAAGAAACACGTTCTGAACAATGGCGCGGATCTGGCCTACTCGGAAGCACCCGGAAAGGCACTGATCTCTATCAAGACCGCCCGTGAAACACCGTACGAGAACTACATAGAGGTTCTGGATCAGGTGTGGATGGCGTACTTCGAAATGTGGGACGGGGAGGCCAGGCAACTGGGCTACACGGACTATGTCGCCTACCAGGCGGCGCTGGAGTTAAACGGCGGAGAGAACATGATCCGGGACAAGATAAAGCCGGCTATTTCCATCGCTGAGCCTGACGACGCCCAACAATAATCCTGTGACTACCTATGGCGGGGCACTTTGCTAAGAAGGCTGCGACGAAAGAGGACATTCCTACCGCGTCGCTTCCGGATATTATTTTCATGCTGCTGATCTTCTTCATGGTGACAACCGTGTTGAGGGAGCAGACCGTTCAGGTCAGGACGCAACTGCCTCAGGCTGAGGCCATCACCAAGATTGACCAGAAGAGACTAGTCTCGTACATCTGGATTGGTCCGAAAAAGCTGGATGCGATTCGCATCGGCGAAACGGCCGTTCAGATTGACGATGCGCTTGTGGAGGACGTGACCAATGTGCGCGCCATCATGTATCGGAAGCTCGTCGAGCAGCCGCGCTTGATTGTGTCACTGCGCGTTGATCAGGCGTCTGAAATGGGGATGGTACTTGACGTCCAGCAGGAGCTCCGGGAGGCCGGAACACTTCGGATTAACTACTCCAGCAAGCGACTCGTCCGTACTTGACGCATGCGCAAGGCCTGCGGCCTTGCAAACCTTGGTTTAGAATTGAAAAGGCTCTGCTCCGGTGGAGCCTTTTCTTTTGGTAGCTTGTGGGGAGAACGCCCCCCAAACAGTTAGAGATCATGAGCCACAGAATTACCCTGATCCCTGGTGACGGAATCGGCCCGGAAGTGACCGCCGCTACCGTCCGCGTGCTCGAAGCTACTGGTTGCGAGTTCTCGTGGGACATCCAGGAAGAAGTCGGAGCCGCGGCCGTGGAAGCAGGAGACATCCCTCTCCCGGAGTCCGTGCTGGATTCCATTCGCACCAACCGGGTCGCACTCAAGGGCCCGGTAACCACACCCGTCGGGAAGGGCTTCAAGAGCGTGAACGTCCAGCTTCGACAGAAGCTCGACCTTTACGCCAACGTGCGCCCGGCCAAGTCATTGCCGGGTCTGGATACGCCCTTCAAGGATATCGACCTGATGATCTTCCGGGAGAACACCGAAGGTCTGTATTCGGGCTTGGAGTCGTACGACGAGCGGCATGACATCGCAGACTCCATCGCCCGGATTTCCAAGGCAGGGTCTGAGCGCATCATCCGCTTCTGCTTCGAGTTCGCCAGGCGCCAGAAGAGGGGGTTGGTCACGGTGGTGCACAAGGCCAACATCCTGAAGCTTACCTCCGGCATGTTTCTGCGCATTGCCGGCGAAGTCTCAGCCGAGTATCCGGAAGTTGAGTTTAACGACCGGATAATCGACAATATGTGCATGCAATTGGTCATGCGCCCGCACCAGTACGATTGTGTGGTCACGACAAACCTCTTCGGAGACATCCTCAGCGACCTGGCGGCAGGGCTGGTGGGTGGACTCGGCGTCATCGCGGGTGCCAATATTGGCGATGACTACGCAGTGTTTGAGGCCGTGCATGGCTCGGCCCCGGACATTGCGGGTTTGAACAAGGCCAATCCGACCGCACTGATCCGGAGTGGCGAGATGATGCTGCGGCATATTGGCGAGTTCGCCGCCGCAGATGCTTTGCACGCCGGGTTGATGGAGATCTACACGGAAGGCAAGTATCTGACCGGCGATGTTGGCGGACCGTCATCAACGACAGAGTTTGCCGACCGCCTGGCTGCACGCGTGGCAGCACACACGTAGGGCGACACCCTGCGAGAGACCCTGCGAGAGAGACCAAAGAAACTGATCCTGACATGATCCAGCGCGTTCAATCGGTATACCTCATCCTTGGCGCTGCCGCACTGGTCGCGTCTTTTTTCGTCGGAGAAATCGGCCGGGAGGCCCATACTGTTGTGGCCTGGTTTATTCCGGCCGCCGGAGGTTCTTTGCTGGCATCCTCGGCGGCTGCCACGATTTCCATCTTCCTTTTCGGGAATCGCAGGAGACAGCGGACGTCAATTGTGGCCGCCCAGTATGTGACCCTCGCCAGCCTTGTGGTGGTTTTCCTGGGGATGTATTTCAGCGGCACGCTTCCTTCAAGTCGCACCTTTGCGCTGTCCAGTTGGCTCGCCTTGGTCCTTCCGCTGTTGGCTTTCCTGATGCTGCGCCTCGCTCGGAAGGGTGTGGATGCAGATATCAAATTGATTAAGTCTGTGGACCGCCTCCGTTGACGGCGCCCGGACCGGGGACCATCGGTCCCGACCAGGCACAGCCGGCCTGGGTTCTCCCGCTTGTGCTTTCCGGGGTCCTTTGTTTTGCCGTCAGCGCCATCCTTGTGCGATACGCATCCGCAGCGCCGGGATTGGCCGTCGCCGCGCTCAGGACTTCGATCGCGATCGTGATTCTGGCTCCAGTGGGAATTCCCGCCACTATTCGGGCCTGGCGAGGCCTCGGCGCACGCGATGTGGGGCTGATCGTCATTGCGGGTGCACTCCTGGGTGTGCATTTCGTGGTGTGGATTTCGTCGATCTACTACACGAGCGTGGCCAGTGCGGCCGTACTGGTAGCCACCGGGCCGATCTTCATGGGGGTATTCGGCTTCCTGTTTCTGGGGGAGAAGTTGTCCAGGCGCACTACGGTCGCCATCGTGGTCGCCGTGGCGGGAAGCGTGATTCTGGGGTTGGCGGACTCTGAGTCGCACGCTCCCATAGATGGCAAGCCCATGCTGGGGAACGCGTTGGCTCTTTTTGCGGCGGTCTTGTGGGCGCTGTATCTCCTGATTGGCCGGGTTGTCAGGCGCAGGGTGGATTGGCTGCCCTACGTTTTCCCCCTTTATGTGGTGGCCGGTGTAACGACGCTGGCGTTCGCCATCGGAAGCGGGACTCCGCTGGATGGGTATCCGACCATCGTCTATGTGATGTGCCTGGCCATGGCGCTTCTCCCACAGATCCTGGGGCACGGCTCCTTCAACTATGCCGTCAAGTTCTATCCCGCGGCCTTCCTGGGGCTGGTGAGCCTGCTGGAGCCAATCGGCGCCGCGGCGTTGGGGTTGTTTCTTTTCCACGAAAGGCCGGGGCCGATGGCGTACGTGGGAATGGCCTTGATTCTGGTGGCCGTCGGGAGCACCCTGGCGTTTCCCGAGGGTGCCGCTTCGGAGGTTGAGCCTCCCATGGCGACAGACTAAAAGAGGCGGCGCACGCCATTCCAGGGCGGCGGAGAGCCATGTGCTGCGTTGCCTTCTAGGGCAGTCGGAATCGGGCCTTGTCGAGATCGGAGAACTTCTTGCGTCCGCGCGCCCAGTAGTCCCAGACAATGCTGCCTTCGTAGGACGGGTGCACCGTGTCCCCTTGAGGTTGGGTGTACGCCCCCTTCATGCGATGGGCCTCTGCATAAGCCGCAAAGACGGCTCCGGCCTGTCGGAATTGCCCTGAGCCCAGGAATCGAACGGCCGCCAGCCCGTCCAGCAGGAGCCGCATCGGGAAAACGCGTCGCCAGGCCTTGGAGGGAAGGTTCTTGTACAGCATCAGGAGGTTATTCCTGAAATTGTACCTGGTCTTTCTTGGACTACCCTGGGCAAGCGAGCCGCCTCCAATGTGAAACGCGCGCGCCAGGGGAGCCACAACCACGCGGTAACCGGCAGACCGGAGTCGCCAGCAGAGGTCGATCTCCTCCATGTGGAACTCGAACTTCTCGTCCAGGAGGCCGACCTTGTCGAGTGCGCTACGGCGCAGGAGCATGGCGGCTCCCGTAGCCCAAAATATGTCGGCGGTCTCGTCATACTGCCCCGTGTCTTCCTCAACATCGAAGAAGACGCGGCCTCGGGCAAAGGGGTAACCGAATCTGTCCAGGTGCCCCCCGACCGCACCCGCGTACTCAAACCGTGTCCGATTGTCGAACTGAAGCAGTTTGGGCTGCGCCGCTGCAATACGCGGGTCGGAATCGGCGGCGTCAACCAGGTGCGTCAGCCAATCCGGATCGACCTCCACGTCATTGTTCAGGAGCACGGCGTATTCGCCTTCGGTCTGTTCCAGCGCGCGGTTGTTTCCGGCGCAGAACCCCAGGTTCTCTCCGTGACTCAGGATGCGCACGTCCGGAAACGAACTCGCCACCCAATCAGCGGAGCCATCGGAAGACCCGTTGTCGGCCAGCACCACCTCAAAATTGGGATACCGGGACGCCACCACACTGGGGAGGCATTTCTGCAGCAACTCCAGGGCGTTCCAGGAAAGGATGATGACGGTGACGCGCGGTTTCAAAAGAGGCTGGTCTGGGATTTGTCGGCTATTCGGAGGCGAAACGTGCGGCGATGGTGTACCGTCGGGCCGAGCCGCGCCAGCGCATCGAAATGATCCGTGGTGGGATACCCCACATTGCTTGCCCAGCCGAAGTCAGGATGCTCCTGGTCCAGCGCGTACATAATTCGGTCGCGTTCCACCTTGGCCAGAACCGAGGCTGCGGCGATGGAGATGCTGCGGGCATCCCCCTTGATGACCGTCTGCTGAGGAGACTGCCAGGCCGGAAGTTGTTGGTTGCCGTCAACCAGTACGAAGTCTGGAGCCTCGGACAACGCGGTCAACGCGCGCTTCATGGCCTCAAGGGACGCTCGAAGGATATTCCATCGGTCGATTTCCTGCGGCGAGCAGATCCCGACGCCCCAAACCACTTCCTGCTTGAGGAAGGCCTCGGCTTCATCGCGCGCGTCCTCGGTCATTTGTTTGGAGTCGGTGAGTCCTGGGAATCTGAAGTCGGGGGGAAGTATCGCGGCGGCGGCGACAACCGGACCCGCAAGGCATCCACGGCCCACCTCGTCCACGCCGGCTATCGCCGAGTAGCCAGCGGAGGCAAGCATCCGTTCCAGCGCGTGATCCGGGTACTCGGGCAGGGGAGCGTCCAGTGGCAGGCTATCCAGTCCCGGCAGCATCAGGCCTCCGTGTACTGATCGGGCAGATCGTTCTCATAGAGGACGACATCGCCGGGTTGCGCTAACTGCCGCAGGACCTCTCGGGCCTCGAAAAGCGTGGAGACTATATGCACGCGTTCCGGCGGCATCCCTGCCTCACGGAGCCCCGCCGATATCGCTGCCGTTCGGGCCGGGCCTACCAGAATGGCCTGATCCACGCGGCCAACCATAAAGGCACCCAGAGCCTGGTTTTCTTCCAGTTCCCTTTCGCCCAACTCGACCATGCCGGGTGTGATCATAAAACGCCCGCGCGGGGCGAATGCACCCAGGACCTCGACCGCATTCCGAGCGCCGACGGGATTGCTGTTAAACGCGTCGTCCAGAATGGTGAGGCCAGCCTCCTCGCGTACGGAGAGTCGGTGAGGCACGGGCTTGAGTCTGGCCAGCGCGTGGGCGCCGGAGCGCAGCCGCACGCCAAGAAGTTGCCCCACAGCGAGGGCCAGGAGCGCATTCCCGACGTGATGGCGTCCCAGAAGCTGCAACGATACGCCGGCCGTCTGGGTACCGGAGGTCACGGTGAAGTGTGTACCAGTGGAGTCAAACTGAACGTGGGAAGCAACCAGGTCCGCGCGAACCGAAGAGTCTGGCAAGGCCGATACCGACAGATGCGGAGCCTTCGACGCCATTTCCGAATAGAAGAGATCGTCGCCATTCAGCACGGCCTTGCCGCCCGGAAGCAGGTAGTCGAGGAGCGAGCCCTTTTCCCGGGCGATGGCCTCCGGGCTTCCCATGGACTCCAGATGCGCAATCCCGACGCCCGTAACCACGGCGTAGTGGGGCCGCACGATGGCGCACAATTCTGCGATATCGCCGGGGCGTCGGATCCCCATCTCCAGTATCAGGATCTGGTGGTGATCCCGGAGGTCGTTGTTGATGACCTTGCAGATGCCCATCGGCGTGTTGAACGAGCCGGGGGTGGCCAGCACCTGGAAACGCTGGCCGAGGACTTCGGCGACGGCAAACTTGACGCTGGTCTTGCCATACGAGCCCGTGATGGCGACGATGGTCAGATCGGGACGCGCAGCCAGACGGGCCCGTGCGGACCTCTTGAAACCCTCCCGCAGGAGGTATTCAACCGGGGCCATCAGCATGGAGGCCAGGAGGACCGACACCGGGGCGTTCAGGTCAGCCATGCCCAGTCCGATAAGGACCAAAAGAACCGGCAGCACCGAGGGGTCCGTTCCCGTGACCCAGAGGAATCCGGCCAGAGCCATCGAGCCCCCGACCAACACGGCAGGGAGGATGCCCGCGGCGACCGCCTGCCGCTTCATCCGGGGAGTCCAGACCAGGGGCTTCTTGGGACGGTCCCGCCGGTAACGCCTGCTGGAGGCAAACGCCACGGTCCATGCCAGTAGCGCTACTGCCGCAGGCAGCTCCAGCCACACGAAAGCCATCCAAATGAGGAAGCCCGCCACATGGGACCACCGCACAAAGGCATCGAATGGCTTCCCGAACCAGCGTTCCAGGTACGGCCTGTTGCCGTACCCCTCCAGTTGGTGCATATGCAAGAAGAACCGCAGCCTTCTTCCGATTCGCCAAATGGAGAACCCGGCCGCCAGAAGCGCGGCGAATGCCGTGAAGTTGCTCATCGGGCAACCTCCGGACCCGTCTGGCCAATCTGGTCGAGGAACGAACGCGTTCCCTCAAGGACCGTCTCGGGCGCATCCAGGAAACCATAGTGCCCGGCACCGTTCAGCGGGACCAGTCCGGCGTCCGAAATCCCGTTCACCAGGATGTCTATCTGTGGGCGAAGCACTGCATCGTCCTTTGTCCCCCAGAAAACGAGGGTGGGGGCCGTGATCAGAGGCAGACGATCCTCGACGTAGGTGTTGACCAGCCTGACGAACGTCTCCCGCATGGTGCCCCTCAGGGCTCGGTAGTCAGAAGACCCGAGGAGGCGCCACACCAGCGAGTGGCGTAACCAGTCCAGTCCAGCCTCCCTGAAGGGCCTCGGCAGGACGGAAAACGGAGCTTTCAGGATCTTGGCGGTCCATTTGCGGACGTAATAACCCGTCCGTCGTGGCCGGCGAACGCCCGAGGGGCTGATGAGGGTAAGCGAGGCGATGAGGTGGCAGTGCGTCTCCGATCCCGCCATCCACAGCGCGATGCGGCCGCCGTTGGAGTGACCGATAACATGTGCGGGTCCCTGGTCCTGGTCCCTGATCAGGCTGGCCAGCGCTGCCGCGTGCTCCTCCATACCCATGGGCGCAGCCGGCGCTGGTGCCTGCCCATGCCCGGGGAGATCCACGTTGAGGACGCGAAATGCGTCCGACAACCGGTCCACAAAACCACGCATAAGGCCGGAATTACTCCCCCATCCATGAAGAACGACCACCAGGGGGCGCGATTCTTCGCCGGCCGCAACCACACGGATCGACTGGTCGCGGTCAGATCTTGGAGGGGTCATTGTTGCTTCTGGCGAAACCAGCTATCTTTGGAGCCGTACTAGTGGCTCTGCGGCAGTCGAAGCCCGCGGTGGAAGTCGCCCGATCCGGGCACAGCCCAAACCGCGTTTCTCTCAGCTCACAGGCTCTTCGGGGGGCATCGAACCCCGGCTAGCTGGAGTGGGTCCCATGCTCTCCCGGAATCGAGTCGGAAATTAAGACTCTGTCCGTCCAGGAGAAAACAGGGAGCGACACCGCAGGTTCTTTCGCATGCCGACGGCCGGTCGGTGGCAATCAGAATCATTCCCGCGTCCCCCAGTCGGACAGGGCGTTGTGGCTCACAGTGAGCCCATCGCACGTGTTCGCCGAAAGAGGTCCGCGGAGGCACAGAAAACCGATACGCATGTCGGACAGACATTTCGACGGAATCCTCGAACTCATCGGGGACAAAAAATTTGGCTTCATCCGCGACTTCAAAGCGGATATGCCCAAGGGTGATGCCGATCCCTTTGTAGCACCACAAATCGTCAAGAAGTGGAATCTTCGGGACGGATTGATGATGACGGGGGAGCTCAGGCCGGGTCGGAAAGGGGACATGCAAGTGTCTGCCATCGACACGATCATGGGGGTAGCTGCGGACCAATGGGTCGATTTTGAGAACTTCGACAAGGGCCTGTCAGTCTTCCCGGACGAAAAACTGAACCTGGTCTCCAACCCGCGCAACTTCACGATGCGCGTGGTGGACTTGGCCGCGCCCATCGGAAAGGGCCAACGCGCCCTGATAGTCGCGCCACCCAGGACGGGGAAGACCTACATCCTGAAGGAGATGGCGACCGCCATTTCGGAGAACCACCCCGAGGTGGAGTTGGTGACGTTGCTCGTGGACGAGCGGCCCGAGGAAGTCACGGACTTCAAACGCTCAACCAAGGCGACCATTTTTGCCTCGTCAAACGACCGTGGCGATGACAACCACGTGCGCGTGGCTACCCTGGCTCTGGCGTATGCCAAGCGGTTGGTGGAAATGAAACGCGATGTGGTTCTCCTGCTGGATTCGCTGACACGCCTTGGGCGCACGTTCAACATGTTCATGGGAGGCAGCGGCCGGACCATGTCCGGCGGTCTGGATGCCAATTCCCTCAAGATTCCGCGGCAGATATTCGGAGCGGCCCGAAATATTGAAGGCGGTGGATCGCTGACAATTATCGCAACGGCGCTGATTGATACCGGCAGCCGCATGGACGAGGTCATCTTCCAGGAATTCAAGGGCACCGGCAACGCGGAAATCGTTCTGGACCGTGAGATGGCCAACAAGCGCATCTACCCGGCCATCAACCTTCGAAAGACCGGCACTCGAAACGAAGAGCTCCTCATTGGGCCTGACAAGATCGAGCAGCACAGCCGCCTCATGCGGGTTCTCAACAGCCGCAGCCCCATCGATGCGATGCAGGCGCTACTCCGGCACGTTCAGACGAGCCGCACAAATGACGACCTGTTGAACGACCTCATACCGGCCTCTCTGGAGGACTTGTAGGCTGCCGGGTGAGTGGAGGCAGACGGCCGAGGTTATGGAAGGCTGAAGCCGGGGTCTGTGGGGAGTACCCAATCTCTCCTTCATGCCCGAATCTATTGTCAAGGACCTTCCGCGCGAACGCCTGCTTGAATGTGGGGCCCGCCACCTGACCGATGCTGAACTGCTCGGGCTCCAGATTGGAACGGGGTCCTCTTCGGCCAGTGCGGTTGCCATAGGCCGTCACCTACTGCAGCGGTTTGGGTCCCTTAGAAAGGCGGCCAGTCGGGATCCCAGAGAATGGATGGGGATTGCCGGCATCGGGCCGGCAATCGCGGGTCGTCTGGGGTCGGCATTCGAGATAGGCCGGAGGATCGCCATAGAGCCCATCGGAGACAGAGTCGTCATCCGTGGACCCGAGGACATTGCGCGTCTCAAGGCCCCTCACCTCCGTGATCTGGCCCGCGAGGAGTTCTGTGTCATCATGCTGAACATGGCTTCCCGGGTTATCGGGGAGTACCTGGTGAGTCGCGGGGGCCTGTCCGCCAGCATCGTGGAGCCGCGCGCGGTGTTTCGACGCGCCATTCTGGAGTCAGCGGCCTCGGTTATCTGTGTCCACAACCACCCGTCCGGGAATCCGGAGCCAAGCGCCGAGGATGTCGCAATCACGCGGCAACTCGTCCAGGCCGGGGGCATCCTCGGAATTCCGTTGAGGGATCACCTTATTGTTGCCGGTGACGGGTTCACCTCGCTGGCACGACGCGGCCTGATCTGAGGTTTGGCCCGCCACGACCCCGGCGGGTACCCGAAGCGCTTTACACCCGTATTTCAACGCTGGCAGGGATCGCGCGACCTATTTTCACGGGATCCTATTTACACCCGGCCGCCGTGAAGGCGGTCCAACAGGGCGGCTGGCCCGAATCGCATGACCGACGTTTTCGAGAAGATCGTATCCCTGAGCAAGCGCAAGGGGTTCATTTTTCAGTCCTCCGAGATCTACGGTGGCCTTGCCGCTACCTATGACTACGGGCCCCTGGGCGTAGAACTGAAGCGGAATGTGATGCAGCGCTGGTGGAACGCCATGGTCTACCGCCATGACAACGTGGCCGGCCTGGATGCGGCCATTCTGATGCATCCCAAGGTCTGGAAGGCGTCCGGACATGTGGATGCTTTCAGCGATCCGATGATCGATGACAAAACGTCCAAGAACAGGTACCGGGCAGATCAGCTCATCGAGAATCACATAATCAGGCTTCGCAAAAAGGGCAAAGAGGCCGATGCGGACCGGGTCTATACGGAACTCGTGGCAGCCCTGAATGCGGACGATGCGGCCAAGGCGCTCTACGACATCATCATGTCGGAGGAGATCAAGTCTCCGGACTCAGGCGTGGCGGACTGGACGGAAGTCCGGGAGTTCAATCTCATGTTTGAGACCCGTCTTGGCGCGTTGGCCGGCGACGACAACAAGGTGTACCTCAGGCCGGAGACTGCGCAGGGCATTTTTGTCAACTTCCATAATGTGAGGGAGTCTGCCCGTCTGCAGGTGCCGTTTGGTATCGCCCAGATCGGGAAGGCCTTCCGTAATGAGATCGTCGCCCGTCAGTTCATCTTTCGCATGCGGGAGTTCGAGCAGATGGAGATGCAGTACTTCGTCAAACCCGGCGATCAGATAGAGGCCTTCCAAGAGTGGCGTGAGAAGCGGATGCAGTGGCATCTGGACAATGGAATCAGGGCCTCCAAGTTGCGCTGGCACGAGCACGAGAAGCTCGCCCACTACGCGGATGCCGCCTTTGACGTCCAGTACGAATACCCCATTGGATGGCAGGAGGTCGAAGGCGTTCATTCCAGGACCGACTTTGACCTGAACGGCCATCAGGAGCACTCCGGGAAGAACCTGGCGTACCGCGATCCGCACACCAACGAGAAGTTTGTGCCCTATGTGGTGGAGACCAGCGTTGGGTTGGACCGCACGGTCCTCATGCTCCTCTGCGAGGCATACAGGGAAGAGCAACTCGAAAACGAGATTCGCACGGTGATGAAATTCCATCCCGCCATTGCGCCCATCAAAGTGGCCCTCTTCCCCCTCGTCAAAAAGGACGGCATGCCGGAGCTGGCCCACAAGATCGAAGCGGATCTGCAGCAGCACTTCCTGTGTTCCTACGATGAGAAGGCAGCCATTGGCCGTCGCTATCGCCGGATGGACGAGGTAGGCACGCCGTTCTGCGTCACTGTAGACGGCGATTCCGTGGAAGACGGGACGGTCACCGTTCGTGAAAGAGACTCCATGGAGCAGACCCGTATGCCCGCGGAGAAAGTGGGTGGATTCGTCCTGGAGAAGACGGCCAGCTGGACGCCGGGCGACTAAGGGGCCCCGGGGGAGGCTCTAGACTAGAGGTTCGGCGGCAGGTGACCGAAGACCTCGTCGATCCAGACGCGGATCTCGGCACAGCTCTTATGGAACGCCTCCTGGCGGGCCTCAGGTGATGACGTCTCGCCTGATGGATCGCTGAACGACCGGTGCACCCGCTTTCGGGTGGCCGGGAAGTAGGGGCACGTCTCAAGGGCCGAGTCGCAGACCGTGATCACGTAGTCGATGGCTTGGCCATCGAAGGCGGCGATCGTTTTGGAGGTCTGGGCAGATGCGTCGATGCCGAGCGCGGCCAGTGCCTCGGCGGCCTCAGGTTTGACCATCGTCGCCTCCGTGCCGGCACTCAGCGCCACATACCGGTCCCCGTGGAGCGCACGCAGCAGGCCCTCGGCCATTTGTGATCTTGCGGAGTTGTGCGTGCACATAAACAACACGCTCGGCTTTTCATCCTCTTGGGGCATAACGTCGGCTGATTGTATCCACTCGGTACGATTCCTGGAACGCTTCGCTCCATGGAGAATAGACCGCCATCAGATCCGTTTCCAACTTCCTTTCCAGCCTGCGCATTGCATGGAACTCCCGGTTGTAGACCCCGCCATCGGCTATTTCAATCGCCCGGTTGATCGATCCCTGAATCTCTTTGAGGAGATAGATCGTCTCAAGCGAGAAAAGAACGCCATTATCCTGGCGCACTATTACCAGGAGCCGGATATCCAGGATATTGCCGACTACATCGGCGACTCGCTGGGTTTGGCGCGTCAGGCCGCGGCGACCGATGCCGATATCATTGTCTTCGCCGGCGTCCATTTCATGGCGGAAACGGCCAAGATTCTGAGCCCGCAGAAAAAGGTTCTGCTGCCGGATCTGAATGCCGGGTGTTCACTTGCCGATTCCTGCCCAGCCGACGAGTTTAGCGCCTTTCGGGCCAGGTACCCCGACCACGTGGTTGTTTCCTACATCAATTGTACGGCGGCCACCAAGGGACTCAGCGACATCATCTGTACATCGTCCAACGCCGAGTACATCATTCGGCAGATCCCCGAGGATCAAGGAATCATCTTCGCTCCGGACCGGAATTTGGGTCGTTGGCTGATCCAGCAGACGGGCCGCGACATGGTGGTGTGGGATGGCGTCTGTATTGTGCACCAGACGTTTTCGGAGCAAAAGCTTGTGAGGCTCAAGGCGCGTCATCAGGACGCCCCGGTACTCGCGCACCCGGAGTGTGAGCCGGCCGTGCTGCGCCACGCAGATTTTGTGGGCTCGACCAGTCAGATAAGGAGGTTCGCTGTGGAGGATCCACGGACCACGTTCATTGTCGCGACGGAGGACGGCATTCTGCATCAGATGCGGAAGGACAACCCGGGCAAGGAGTTCATCGGCGCACCGCCGG